>NZ_BFAV01000120.1 GCF_002933875.1 Desulfocucumis palustris
GTTTGCCGGAGGGGAGCCTGGTGTAGCTGGCCATCAGCGCCCCGGCCCCGTCCCGGTCGGCTATTACCTGGCTGCCGTCATACTGGTAGTAGGTGGCGCTGTTGTTGGCCGCTTCTATTACTCCCATTAGCTGCCCGTCGCCGTTATAGAGGTTTCTTACCTGTTCATTGCTGCCTTTGGTTACTCTGATTAATCTGTTTTCGTAATCGTAGTAGTATCCCCAGGAGTAATCGTTTTCTCTTTTTTCACTTTTTTGATTGCCGTTGGAGTCATAGGTGTAGGTATAGGTGCCTCTTACTCCGCCCTCGGATGTTTCTATGGTTTTTTCGGACAAACGGTCAGCGGTGTTGTAGGTGAAGGTGCCGTTTTCATGATGGCCTCCGCTTTGGATTGTCCATTTTTTGGTGTGGCTCAGCCTGTTGCCCAGGTTGTCATAG
>NZ_BFAV01000121.1 GCF_002933875.1 Desulfocucumis palustris
ATATCGCTGGAAATACAAAATAGATGATTTTTCTATTGTATAATGTTTATGACAATCAATCCATTGATATGTTATTACGGAAACGCTATACTAGTTTTAAAGGAGTGGTAAAAATGCTGGCCCGGGGCTCCAAGGGTTCGGATGTATCAGAATTACAGTTAAACCTGATGAAACTGGGTTTTAACCCAGGCGCCTGCAGCGGTTTTTACGACGCCCGGACGGAGGAGGCGGTGATGATCTTTCAAAAGGAAAACGGCATTCCCATATCCGGAATAACCGACCGCAATACAGAAGAACGCATTTACCAGCTGCTCCGCCGCATGTCCATAAATGCGACAGGGGACGGTTCTCGGCTGTCGCAAAACCCCCGTCGGAAATGCGACAGAATGGAACCGTCCCCCTGTCGCACTATTTCACCTTGACAATCATTTCAACTTCACAGCACGCTCCCAGGGGCAGCTCGCTTACTCCCACGGCGGACCTGGCATGCTGCCCGGCCTCTCCGAATATTTCCCCAAGCAGCTCGGAAGCCCCGTTTATTACTCCGGGCTGCTTGGTAAAACCGGGAGCGCTGTTCACAAATCCGGTCACCTTGACTATCCTCTCTATGTTGTCCAGGCTGCCCACCATCCCCCTGACCGCGCTCAGGCAGTTCAAAGCGCATATTTTCGCCGCCTGGTAACCCTCCTCATCGGTTATCCCTTCACCCAGCTTGCCCTTGTATTGCAATTCTCCATTGACAAATGATAACTGGCCGGAGGTATACACGTAATTATCAATCCTGACCGCCGGGACGTAGGCTGCCACCGGCTTGGGCGCCCGGGGAATTTCTATTCCCATTTCCTTTAATTTAGCTTCAAACATTATTTATCTCCTATCAATTTTTTTAATATATTTTACCATTAACTGTATTAACATACTAAAAATCTTTACGGTACGTTCCCGGCGCGCCTAATATTGATTTTTATGATAGACCCGGGGCTCCCGCTGATTTATACTAAAATCACACATTCGCTGACAAAGGGACTGATTAAATGACAATGGCTAAAACCAGAATCAATTTCCATTTGCCCGACGGCGGCAGGTTCGGACTGGAAAACACCCCGGGGATAACCTATATTATAGGGCCCAACGGAGTGGGCAAATCATACGCTCTGAAAAAATTTGCCCGGGAAAACCCGGATCAAGCCTTATATATATTACCCAGCAGAAAGGACGTCAGGAGAAACCTCACCCAGTCCGAAAGAAGCGACGAGAAACAGTTTTTCAATGAGTGGCTGGCCTACGAACAACTGCGCCGTTACTGGTACCGCACCATCAGGCAGCCCGGATTGCTGGCCCTGGCGCTTTCTTTCCTGGAGAGGCTGGGAGTACCCCAGCGCTTTTCGGTCAGCATGGAGGACGGCTCCTTTAAATTCCACCCCTCGGAAACCGGCGGCTTTTCCCCCGGAGAAAGCCAGCCCGCGGGGCTGCTCAACCTGCCCCTGCTGGGAATTGCTGTTTACGATCCTTCCCGGAAGCTGGTTATAATCGACGAACCGGAACAATCCCTGCACCCCCAGGCGCAGCATATTTTTGTCAGCGTGCTGCGGGATGTGGCCAGAATTCAGGAGAAGCATTTCATCCTTTCCACCCATTCGCCATCCATGGTGGACATAAGAGACAAAGACGACCTGGGTAGAATTTTCTTTATCCGGCGAAGCAAAAAGGACCTGCACCACCGCAAGGTATTCCGCATCAACCCGGCTGATACCGGGGAGTACGCGGATTTGATCCCCGGACTCACCACCTATAAAAGGGAGATATTTTTCGCCGACAAGGTGATACTGGTGGAAGGCCAGCACGACCGGGATGTGCTGCACGCCCTGGTGGAGGCCGGTGACTTCGGAGTATCCCTGGCCCGCACCAGCATACTGCCGGTGGGAGGCTTCGGCTCCATGGCCAAATATACCGCCTTTTTCAAAGAAATCGGTGTTAAGCCCTTTGTTGTCTGCGACAGGGACACCATCTACCCCACCTCGTCCATCCGCTGGAGCTGTGGCCGCTCCGAGTCGGGAAGCTTTGAATGGAAGGGCTGGGTCAATCCCACCACAGCCCGTCTTTTTGCGGAAGGAGAAAGGGAGAAAACAAAAAAACCTGAGGCCAACCTGGACCCCTCACGGTTTGAGCACCTGGAAAGCCTGTCCAGAAAACTTTCCAGAACCATGAAAAAAGCGCTGGCGGAGGTGGAAAGCAACCCGGCCGGGGCTAAAGGGCTGCGGTCGCTGGAACCGGCCCTGGACGAGCTGGCCAAAAAAAATTCACCCGGCTGCGAATTCAAAGACTACAAGGAATTCCGGGTGTATCACAGCATACTTTCCGCGATTCTAAAAGAAAACGACTGGAGAGAGACAGTTTTCGGCAACACCTTCTCCCAGGTGGAAGAAGCCTATAACGGATTTGAAACCCAGGCCTCCCAGCTGGACATACTGCTTCTCCGGGACGGCAGGCTGGAAGACATATATCTGCACGGCGGCAGGGAGGATTTGACCAAAACTGAAAAATCCCTGGCCGAAGCCAGGGACATACGGAGAATATATGCCTCCGATCCAGGCAGGATCGACCAGGACTACGCCCAGATTATACAGCCTTTAAAGGAAAAGAATTTTATCCGGAGGGTTAATCCCGGCCTGCCTCACGAGGCAGCCGCCATCATCGCCGGCAAGCTGCACGAAATATATGACTACCTGTTCGGTTCGGGAAAAATAGCGGAACGGATACAGCAAATGCTGGAAAGCGGCAAACTGGAGGAGCTGTCCTCCGGAGCCGGGGTAACAGGGTGGAAGGAAGACGGCCCGGACAGCCACGTTGTATTGTCCATACCCTTACTGAGGGGATACCTGTCCGAAGACGGCAGCATATGCCTCACCTCCACCCAAAGGCCCGACTTCTTCAGACTGCTCTACCAGTAGGTACCGCGGTAAGCAACGGCACGTACAGTTACCCTGGTTATCCAGCTTCACTTATAAAGCCGTATGACAACCGGCCTGGTGAACAAATAAAGCAACCTGGAAGGAAGGGTTCCCGGCACATCGGAATGTGATAATTTGTATGCCAGGTATTATAACTTACCGGTAGACAGACCGGGGACCGGTAAATGAATTATCGCGTCAATTACCTTACCAGTTGAAAATGCGACAGGGAAGAACCGTCCCCTGTCGCATTTCTTTTAACCCAGTGTTTTCTTCATATCATCCAGATTTTTGTTTATCTCCTTTAATGTATTAATCCTACTGTTTTGTATGCTTATTATTTCCTCCAAACTACGGAGAATCCCGGCACTGTCCCCGGATTTTTTGACTTCTTTCAGTTGCGATACCTTCCTGTTCAGATGGCCGGAGGAGGCTTGAAGCACTGATTTTGCCTTTTCCACGTTAACTGTGACAGTCTTCATTTCAGCAACGTCACCGGCGGTAAGTCCCTTTCCGTTCTGCTGTTTCAACTGTATTATCCTGGCCTCTATTTCCTTTATCCGGACCTTCATAGCAACTTTCATCGCCCTTATTTCCGCGTTGTTCTGCTTTATTGTCGCATACTTTACAGATATTTTCCGGTAATCGGCCGCAACCTTCCGGTACCCGGACTCCGGCAGGTACTGTCCGGCCTCCGAGGCGGGCGGGTTTGTTCTAAATGCCAGGGCAAGGGGGATGCTGGCAAATAGTATGGCAGACAGCATAATTAATACCATCTTCTTTACCCTGTTCATCATTGTTCCCCCTCGTAAAGCAGTTCGCTTTCGTCTATGTCCTCAGTCCCATCCAGGGCTTCCAGCAAATCGTCCAACTGGCGGTCAATCTCCTCCAGCATCTGCCCGGCTTCCTGACCCGGAACCTGATTTTCCGATTTAATGACAAGGTCCGGCTTTTCCACGGCCCCGCCGGGCTGTCCCCCGGGTTTAACCGCGGAACCGGCGGCTTTATCCTTACCGCCGTCGATTTTCTTCACCGCTCCGTCATCTTTGCCGGGTGAAACAACTGACTGTTTGCTCCCGCCGGTATCGCTTCCGCCGGTGTCAACCTCGACGGACTCCTTCCCGGTTTCCGGTGGTTTGACTTCCGGTGGCGCTTTATCGCCACAACCGGCAATAAACACTATAAGAAGCATTGCCGCAAGCAGCCGGAGCTTTAAGCCCATTTATTTCACCTCTAATGATAAGGATTTAAATCATGCCGGCACCTCCTTGTGAGGGAGATTATAAATTCCGGCTGTAAAAAGGTTATATATTAAATGTAAACAAACTGTAATTTAGTCGGCGGCTACCCGGGAATTTCCACGGTCATTTCCGTTCCCTGCCCCAACCGGCTCCTGGCGGTTACCCTGCCGCCGTGCAGTTCCACCAATTCCTTGACTATGGCCAAACCCAGTCCGGTCCCCCCCGAGGCGGAATCCCGGGAGCTGTCCACCCGGTGAAATTTATCAAAAATTCTTTCCAGCTCTTCATCGGGGATACCCCTGCCGCTATCCCTGACATATATACGGACATAAGCCTCTTCGGCAATTGCCCCGACGACGATTTCCCCACCATCGTCCGAATATTTTACAGCGTTGCTTAAAAGATTTAAAACTATCTGCCTCAACCGGTCCTGGTCGGCCTGGACAATTATCTTTTCCCCCGGGCTCACATTTATGGAGATGTTTCGTTTTTCCGCCCCGAGCCTGTATTCCTCCGCCAGTTCCTTAAGCAGAGCGGCAACGTCCACCGGGCCGGGATTGAGTTTTATGCCTCCGGCCTGCAGTTTTGCCAGTTCCAGCAGATCCTTCACCAGTCTGGTCAGCCTGGCGGTCTCCTGGTGGGCCAGTCTCAGATACCTGTCCTGCTGCCCAGGTGTTATCACCCCGTCCAGTATTCCCTGTATGAATCCCCTGATTGTGGTCAGAGGTGTTCTCAACTCGTGGGAAACGTTGGCTATCAGCTCCTTGCGCATCTGCTCCACCTGTCGCAGCCTGTTTTTCATATAATTGAAGGACAACGCCAGCCTGGCTATTTCATCCCGCCCCTCCACGGGCACGTCCCGGCTGAAATCCCCCGCGGCAATGGCGTCCGCAGCCAGCCTTATATTTTCAATGGGCCGGGATATACGGCGGGAAACAGAGTATATCACCGCCGAGGCTATGATAATGGAAATAAAGGCAGTACTCCAGATTAGCCTGTATATGCTGAGCAGCGCTTCGTTAATCCGGTCCAGGGGCGAAAAGAGCAGCACAGCTCCCTCCACCTGCCCGTCGATCATCACCGGAACCCCCACAAACACCACATACATGTTCATATAACTGGAATAATATTTTTTTCTTACCAGGGTCTGACCTTTGAGCACTTCCTTTACATCCTCTGCCAACCCGTCCCGGGTATCCCCGTTCATGCCGTCCCTGTCCGGAGTATTTATTTCATTTAAATTTTCTCCCTGCAGCAGCACAACCCTGGCGCCGGCAACCTCACCCGCGGTATTTACAGCCTGCACCAACTCCCCCTGGCTGATTTCATCCTCTCCGTATTTCCGGGCCAGCGCCTCCACGCTTTTGCCCGCAGACTGAAGTTCCCGCTTTTTCTGCTCGAAGAAATAATAATTCATGTACTGGCTCATGGCCATGGCCAGCGTTCCGATAACAGCCACTATAATGACCATGTAAGTGACCAGCAGCCTCTGAAAAGTATTTTTAAACATTACCTGACCTCAAATTTGTAGCCCACGCCGTATATGGTTTTTATCAGCCACGGCTGTTCCCGGGAATCCAGCTTTTCCCTGAGTTTTTTCACATGCATGTCCACGGTGCGGGTTTCCCCCACGTAATCGTATCCCCACACCTTTTCCAAAAGCCTGTTCCTGGTCAGGACAATGTTTTTATTGAGTACCATGAAATGCAGCAGCTGGGTTTCCTTGGGGGTTAATTCCACGGGCTTTCCATTCAACCGTACTTCATATTTCTCCATGTCCATTACCAGGCCGCCCACCCGCAGGGTATCGGCTGTTCCATCACCGCCGGCGGCTTTTCTTTTTCTCAGGTGGGCCCTTACCCTGGCTGCCACTTCCAGGGGGTCAAAGGGTTTTACCACGTAATCGTCCGCCCCCATGTCCAGCCCTGAGACTTTATCCTCGCTGGCATCCCTGGCGGTAAGCATTATCACGGGAATGTCGCTGTCCTTTCTAATCAGCTGGCATACCTCCCAGCCGTTGATTATGGGAAGCATGATGTCCAGTATTACCAGATCCGGTTTCTCGCTCCTGAAAATGTCCAGGGCGGTACTGCCGTTATGGGCGAAAAGCAGCCTGTGGCCGTCCCTGCTTAAATATAGCTGCAGCAACTCACATATGTTACTGTCGTCATCCACCACTAGTACGGTAGTATCATTCCGGCTCATCTTGCACTCCTATAAGGGGGTGAGCTAGTAATATGTTAATAAAAAAGTCTGATCCCATTAACTATTCTATTGGCATGCTAAATTTCCCTTTAGTAATTATCGGCATTATCCCGGCCGGGGTTGTCCGCCGGTCCGAAGGGCTCCTCCGCCGGCAGTTCCTGCACGTTTTTCAGCTTTCTCTGAATGGCCCGGGATTTGGATGCCGCGGTTTCCATGGTGTTGCTGGCCTCCTGCAGTTTCTTCCTGGTCTTGTCCAGCATGTCCCCGAACTTTATGAATTCGGTTTTTACCGCTCCCAGCAGGGCCCATACCTCACTGGAACGTTTTTCGACGGCCAGGGTGCGAAAGCCCATTTGCAGGCTGTTCAGCAACGCCGCCAGGGTAGTGGGGCCGGTGAGCACAACCCTGTGGTCCCTCTGCAGGGATTCGCAAAGCCCGGGTTTTCTGAGAACTTCCGCGTACAACCCCTCCACCGGCAGGAACATTATACCGAAATCCGTGGTATTCGGCGGGTCAATGTACTTCTCCCTGATATTTTTTGCCTCGTATTTTATCCTGTTCTCCAAAAGCTTCCGGGCTTCCTCGGCCTCCGCCTGGTTAGCCTGCTCCCGGGCATCCAGCAGCCTCTGATAATCCTCCAGGGGAAACTTGGCGTCTATGGGCAGCCAGACAACATTCTCTCCGGGGTTCCGGCCGGGAAGCTTGATTGCAAACTCCACCCTTTCACTTGCTCCCTTTTTGGTGGACACATTACTTTCATACTGCTCCGGGGTCAACACCTGCTCCAGAAGGCTGCCAAGCTGTATTTCTCCCCAGGTGCCCCTGGTCTTGACATTGGTGAGCACCTTTTTCAGATCTCCCACCCCGGATGCCAGGGTCTGCATCTCTCCCAGCCCTTTATGCACCAGTTCCAGCCTCTCGCTGACAAGTTTGAAGGATTCCCCCAGCCGTTTTTCCAGTGAGGCGTGAAGTTTTTCATCAACGGTGGCCCGCATCTGCTCCAGCTTCAGGCTGTTATCCTCCTGAAGCTGCTTAAGCTTTTGCTCCACCGTGTCCCTCATTTGCTCCAGTTTTTTTTCATTGCTGGCCGTAAGCTCCGAAAGCTGCCTGCTGAAAGTGTCCAGCTGGTTTCTCTGCAAACCTGCTATTTCCGACATGTGACTGAGTACCGAGTCGTTGAAAAGGTTAATGTTTTTTACCAGTTCTTCCCTGAATATCCTTTCCAGCCGCTCCTGGTTCTTATCCGCCGAGGATAACTGATATTCCAATTGGGAAAGCCTGGCGGAGGTGCGGGTCATGTGAACCACCAGTAATAAAAGCATTAACAGGTTGATAAGCGAAAACATAACCGATAAAAAGTCATTTAACATAAAATCCACTCATCTCCCAAAACCACAGAAAATATTCTTTAAAATGCGACAGCGGAGAACCGTCCCCTGTCGCATTTTTCGCATTGGCTAAAAAGTAAAAAGGCAGCGCGACATTAAGACCATGCCGCGCCGCCCGGTTACCGCTAATTTAAAAGCAAAGGAATTATCTCTATCACCGTGCCGCATTCCGGGCACTGTATTCTCCTGTTTGCAGGCATCTTCTCAAAGGTGATTTCAACATCGCACAGGGGACATTTCACCGCTGAATGACCAGATTCGTTCCGGTATTCCTGGGATTTGTCACCACTGCCGCATGCCGAACAACTGCCGCAACCCGACATACAAAAATCTCCCCCCCGTAATATTATCATCAGAAAATCATGACAGGGCGGCGCTTTCACCGGCTATAAAACCCGAGGACCATGCCCATTGAAGATTATACCCCCCGCAGGCTCCGTCGATATCCATAATCTCCCCGGCGAAAAACAGCCCGGGGGTTAGTTTTGACTCCATTGTCTTCTGGTTGATGTCCCTGACGTCAACCCCCCCCGCGGTCACCTGCGCCGACTGCCACGGATTTGTCCCGGTTACTTCAAACCGCCAATTTTGTAGAATTTGTGCTATATTATTTTTTTCCTCCGCTGTGACCCGGCCGGCATTTTTTTTCACATCCGGGATACCGGCCTCCCTGAGAAGCACCGGCACCAGCCTCTTATTGATGAAACCCACAAAGCTGAAGTCCAGGTTTTTGTGAGACTGTTTTTGCAGCCGGTCATTAAGATATGCCTCCAGTTCTTCCCTGGATTTATAGTTTATTAAACAAATCTTTAATATTACCTTTTCTCCCCTGCGCAGCCAGTCTCCTGCCGTTCGGCTCAAAGAAAGTATGGGAGGGCCGGAAATGCCGTAATCGGTGAACAGTATTTCGCCTTCCGCCCCGGCAAGGGACTTGTTTCCCGCCATAATCTCCGCGGAGCCGATAAATTTTATGCCTTTAATTTGCTTTAAATAGGGAGAATCCAGCTTTAACTGCACCAGGGCGGGAAAGGTGTCCACAATACTGTGGCCCAGTTTTTGCGCCAGGGCGTAGCCGCTGCCGTTGGACCCCAGGCCGGGCGCCGCCCTGCCGCCGGCGGCGATAATTACCCGCTGGGCTGCCACGCTGTTTCCGTCCCCCAGGTGCAGTGTAAAATTCCCCTTGCTTCCCGCAATATTTTTCACCTCTGCCTGGCAGACCGTCTCAACCCCAATAACTTCAAGCTCGTGGCGCAGCACGTCCAGAACGCTGGAGGCCTGGTCGGAAACCGGAAACACCTTGCCGCCCTCCTCCACCTTGCAGGTCACCCCCAGCCGGTCGAAGAATTCCACGGTCTTTTGAAAGTCAAACCGGCTCAGGGCCGAATAGGCAAATTTGGGGTTGGAGCCGAAATAATTTCCAATGTCCAGATGGGTATTGCTGAGGTTGCACCTTCCGTTGCCGGTGGCCAGAATCTTTTTGCCCACCCTGTCCATTCGCTCCAGTATTACCACACCGGCCCCCCTGTGGCGGGCTGAAATGGCAGCCGTAAGCCCGGCCGCGCCCCCTCCCACCACAGCCACCGCCGGAGAAGATTTGCCGGCCAAAGTCAGTCCCCCTTTTCCGGACGGCCGGAGTGACCCGGCTGCTTCACCATTGGTTCATATTTCATTATTATGTGTTCCGCCGCCTTCATCCCGTCCACAGCCGCGGACACTATGCCTCCGGCGTAGCCGGCTCCCTCTCCGGCGGGGTATAGACCGGCAATGCTAGAGCAGCAATGGTCGTTTCTCTGTATTCTCACCGGCGAGGAACTCCTGGTCTCCACCCCGGTCATCACCGCCTCCGGCAGGGCGAAGCCTTTCAGCTTGCCGTCAAATTCCAGTATGGCTTCCCTCATTGTACTGATTACATAATCCGGCAGACAGTTTTTAAGCTCCCCCGGCGACACGGTCCGGGTATAAGAAGGTTTAACCCCGCCCAGGACAGTGGAGGGCCTGTCCGCCAGGAAGTCGCCCACCAGCTGCGCCGGGGCGCCGTAATGGCCGCCGCCCAGCTCAAAAGCCTTTTTCTCCCACCTTCGCTGGAATTCCACCCCGGCCAGGGGATGGCTGCCGCCGAAATCTTCCGGTGTAACCCCCACCAGCAGCGCGCTGTTGGCGTTGCCTTCCGAGCGTGCGTATTCGCTCATGCCGTTGGTGACCACGCAGCCCTCCTCCGAGGCCGCGGCCACCACGGTACCGCCGGGACACATGCAAAAGGTGTAGGCGGATCTGCCTCCGGGCGAGTGGTAGGCCAGTTTGTACTCCGCGGGCCCCAGCCTTTTATGGCCGGCAAACTGCTTGTACTGGGCGCGATCCACAAGTTCCTGGGGATGTTCAATCCTGACCCCGATGGAAAAGGCTTTGGGGGTCATTGCCACCCCCCTGTCATGCAGCATGGCGAAGGTATCCCTGGCGCTGTGTCCTATGGCCACTATCATAGCCTGAACATCCATTTTTTCATTTTCATTAACGACAATACCCGTAAGATTGTTTCTTTCGACAATTATATCCGTTACCCTGCTGTGAAACCGGACTTCACCGCCCAGAGCCACTATTTTTTCCCTTATATTCTTTACCACGGTTTTGAGAATATCTGTTCCCACGTGGGGCTTGTAGGAATATGTAATTTCTTCAGGCGCTCCCGCCAGGACCATTTCTTCGATAATCCTTCTGCAGCGCCTGTCTTTAATAAGGGTGGTCAGCTTTCCGTCCGAAAAGGTGCCTGCGCCGCCCTCCCCGAACTGCACGTTGCACTCTTTATCCAGGCGCCCGGTTTTCCAAAAGCGGCTAACTATCTTCGTGCGGCTGTCCACATCCGCCCCTCTTTCCAATAATAGCGGCCTGTAGCCCATCCCGGCCAGCAACAATCCCGCGAACAGGCCGGCCGGCCCGGTGCCCGCCACCACCGGCCGGCAGTAAAGTATTTCATTCCCCGGCCTTACATATTTGTACTCCATGTCCGGGGTGACGGTTACATCCCTATCCTTAATCCTGTTTAAAACAGTCTTCTCTTCCTGCAGCTCCACGTCCACCGTATAAACAAAATAAATAACGTTGCTCTTTCTGGCGTCTATGGACTGGCGAAATATTTTCCAGCTTATTATATCCCTTTCATTAACACGCAGCTTTTTACATATCTTTTTTATGATTTGAGGTTTGTCCTCATCAAGGGATAGTTTAATACCCGAAACCCTCAGCACAGTCATACTCCTTTTCTTACAAATCAATAAATCTATTCTATCATTTTCGGTTTTTATGTCAAACTTTACACAATTAAATAAAAACAGTTCTAATTATGACTGTATGTAATCAGCTCCATGCTTCCCGGGGCGCACTGATAATAATCCGGACAAAAAAATAAACCACCCTGACCGGAGTGATTAAATTTTCACATTAAAGTAAATAAGGTTATGTTACGATTATTTAATTAATGGTTTTATACTAAAAATAAAAATCATACTAAAGGAGGATTTACACCCATAGACGTTGTATGATATTAAATACAATACACTACATATTACAACATTTAATGTCGACTTCTTACATATAATTACAAATCAATACAAAAACGACTCATGAGAAAGGGGTGATATAATGCAAACAATCAATTCTTTTTTAAGAAGCAAGGAAAAATTCCACGTGAGAATAATTAAAAAATACGGAGATACCATGGAATTAAAACTAATTCCCAACACTTTGGTTAACCTGAATGGCTGTGCTCTACTGGTAGATGACAAAGTGGTGGACATAAAAAACAGTTCAGTCGAGATAACCTCCAACCAGCTAAAAATAACCAGGGATACCACATCGATTACAATATCTTAATTATTTACAAAAATTAACAATCAACTCTAAAAACAATTTACATATAAATATTCTTTCTACACAAAATAGTCTACCTGGTTTTGATTTTCCTGCACATTATCATATTCACGGCGGCTTCGGTCTAATACCAAAGTATGATTGACAGGAAATATATTAATATTAACTGCCGGTCCTCCTCTGGCAGAGTCCGTATTATGCTCATTCCTTATTCTGTTCCCGGTTTTTATAACATTTTTGGGAATGTATATCTTCCTGCGGCCGGATAACCTGGTATGCCGGTTAATATTAAAAAATACAAACGCGGATATTATGATACTAACAACCAATAATATAACCACGGTGATTTCAAAAAAAATACAACCACCCCCGCTACAAAAAACATGTTAAAAGAATTTTATCCTTTTCCGGGTATTAGTCTTAAAGCTTTAGTCTCCCCATTGTTGCGGGCTGTGGTAATACCCGGGGCGCTGCCGGCCGGCAAGGGTTTCTGACGGCTCAGGTCCGTCTTGCAATAAGGGCAGATCCACCTGGCCGAGGATGCCGAGTATGAGTCTCCAGCACAGTTGGGACATGTTTTTTTATACAAGCAGCCATTACCTCCAGGATATGACTTATTTATTATTAAAGCTTAGCAGCTTTGGCTATATAAAAATATAATCTGAAGGAATGATATTAGTATTAAAAAGCTATTGGAATTGATATCCAATGGCTTTTATATTCACATTGCAATCCGGGTAACTTAACAAACATAAATCTGTTAATTTCAACAAACAATTTGCCAGGTGAAAATTAAAATACCAAAAACATGTGAGGAATTATAACCAGGGAAGTATTAATTCAACAATGGCCTCCCGTCTTCCAGGCGGATATTACGCCCGCAAAACCCGGCGACCCTGCTGTCATGAGTGGCTATCACCACTGTTTTCCCTTCTTCACTTAGCTTTTTCAGCAGGCCGGTTATCCCGGCCCCGGTTGCCGAATCCAGGTTTCCCGTGGGCTCGTCGGCCAGAATTATATCAGGTTCCAACAATAGCGCCCGGGCCACGGCCACCCTCTGCTGCTCCCCTCCGGATAATTCGGCCGGCAGCCTGTTTTCTTTTCCTCCCAAGCCCACCGCCCGCAGCAGTTCCCTGGCCCTGTCCCTGAACCTCCAAAGCTTTCCCAGTGGATAGCAGGGCACCAGCACGTTCTGATAAGCACTTAAAGATGGTATAAGACAATAGGACTGAAATACAAAACCCGCCGTATTCCTGCGATAGCGGCATAGTTCTGCCTCACCCATACACGCAATATTCCTGCCGCCGATAAATATCTCGCCGCTGCTGGGCCTGTCCAGGGCTCCTATAAGGTTCAACAATGTGGTTTTGCCGCAACCTGAGGGGCCGGTAAATGATACAAACTCCCCTTTATCTATTTCCAGTAAATCAATTTCCAAAGCCCTGACCGGGGACAATCCCCGGCCGAATATTTTGTTAACATTTTTTAGAGTAATAAAATTTAAAGCCTTCAATATTTATCCTCCGTTTAAAGAGTGCGCATTATATCCGCAGGAGGAGTATTTTTCGCCCGCCAGGCAGGGTACAGGCCTCCCACCGCTCCCACCAAAAATCCGTAAAAAATAACCGCCGATACCACCTTCCAGTTTAGCAAAGCTATTTCCACGGCCATGTATTTTACAGCCAGGGAAAGGCCGGCATAGCCCATAACAACCCCCAGCAGGGCACCCAGCACGCTCAAAGATACGGACTCGACCATGACCATGAAAACCACGTCGCCCGGCTTCCAGCCAAGGGCTTTTAATATGCCGAATTCCTTCCTGCGCTCGATTATGGAAAGCAGCATCACCACAGAAATAGAAAGCCCTCCCGCCACCACGGCCACCAGGGATATGGCCAGCAGGAAATTGTTCAGGGAGTTTAGAAGGCTTTTCAAGGGAACCAGAAGTTCCCTGGGAACAGTCACTTGCAAGGACTTGCCTCCGCCGGTGACATGATTGATATCCTTTACTGCCGCGTCAACGTGCTCCAGATCATCCACCTGGGCAACTATGGCCGAATACCGCCCATCATTGATATTACCTATATCTCTTGCCAGTTTGTCATCGGCGCTAAAACCGCCGTCCAGAATCTCGTTGCCGCTCTGGTAAATCCCTACCACCTTTAATTCTTTAAACTGATAAGGATTGTCACCCGGCGTCACGGTGAACCGGTAAATTCCACCCATTTCATAGGGAATATCAAGCAATTCCATATACTCTTTTAAACTTTTTCCCATTATTACTTCATTTGGCCCGGAGGGGACGGTACCTTCGATAATATTTTTGAATGGAGCTCCTGCCGGTCCCATATCGCCAAGACTGTCATATCCGAACAGGGGCATAACAACATTGGCAGCCTCGGGTCTCAGGATAACTGAAACCTGTCCAAATACTTCCTTTATATGTGGTAATCCTTTTACAACATCCATGTATTCGCCGGGTATTGTTGAAGAGCCCATGCCCATCAACATCCCGCCGAATATAGAATCCCGCCCGGATATCACAATCTGTCCGGACACTTCATTAAAGGTCCGCTCCATCCGCTTCTCCATACCGGAGGAAATGGAAAAAAGAAAAGTCATCAGAGCGCATCCGAAAGCCACTCCCAGCACCGCCAACAAAGAAACCGACTTTTTTCTGAAAACGTTTCGAATAGAGAAAATTAACAATGACAAAAAAATCCTCCAAGCAATCCTACTAAAATTGCTTTAATATACCATAATTTATTGACATTTCCATTAATATAGTATAGGTTAATCTGATGCAGATAATACTTAGGTTCATGAAAGGTGAATGAAAGTATGTCTCTCCCCAGAATCCTTATCTTTTTTATGCTGGTTAACCTGCCGCTGGCCCTTGGTATATATATGGGCACATCCGTAATCCCCGGATATTTAAACTCACACCGGGAAAATATCATTCAGTCCAATTACTTCCTGGCTCAAAACAGTAAAATAACCCTGAATGAAAAAGAAACAGCTACAGCGCGGCAGTGCAGTGCAATAATGGAAGAAAGCTTAAACGACTTTCGCCTGGGTATAAAAGATTTAGGGCAATCGGCTTATGCGGAATACCATCAGATAAAGCTGGAAAATCCGGAGGCATCTCCTTATATTCTGGCAGGGAAGTATATGAACAAATTCAATAATTTTGAAAAAAGCTGCGATTCCAAGATGCACAGCCGGCTGGACGCCATCGCGGCAGCTATTCAGAACGACCGGGGCGGGTTGAATTTGGTGGAGCAGGCCAGATACGCGTACACGGAAGAAAAAAAGGTGATTAAAAAGGAATTTTATCGGGAAGGTATGCGGTTGATAAATAAAAATTAGCTCTTCACCGCCTGGTAAATTTGATTCAGCTCGGGCCGGCAATATCGAATGATACCGGCGCTTGGAGGAAATCCATTTCATTAGAATTGCTACTATAAATTGGGACTATAAGGTATAATGATTGTTCTCACTATCTAATGGCGCCTCTTCGGCTTGAAAAAGTTAGCGCTTTTATAAAGGAGAACACTTATATTATAGATGGTTAACCCCAATACAACTCCAGCGCAATCCCTTAGGAAATCCTCCGCCTGCATAGCCCTGCCCGGCACATACATCTGATGAATCTCATCTGAACAGGCGAAGGCGACACTAATAAAAAGCGCAAGTACAGAACTAATAAACATCCCCATACCTATGCTTCTTAATGCATTAACAACAATAATTACCAATATTATGTACACAAATATGTGCATATAATCACGCACTTTATTGTTGATCTCCCCAACATGATTTAGACTTGCAATGTCTATTTCCTTTACCTGTTTTGCTATATCAATAAACACCATAGTTACTTTTTTGCTTAAGCCATTTGATACCGGGGCAGGTTGCGATGAAAGAAAAAAAATAAATAACATCCACAGGAAAGCAGCAACCCATAAAAAAACAGTATACTTATTTCGTTGTTTTAAAAAATACCAATTACTTTTAATTTCAATCAATCCTTTTTGTAATTACCATATCTCTTTATTACAATACATTTTAAATTGACCAGGCGGAACCAGGATATTGATATCTTTAAAAACTAAAGCTATATCCCTACGCAAACACCATGTTGGAAGCACATCTTTTAATACAACTGCAGGGATTTAGTTGTTTTCAAAATATTTCAGCCTCATTCCGGTATTATTACCCGCTAATACTTGTTGCCCGTCTGACAATACCCGTGATGATTGTTGCCAGAGAGATTATTGCAAATATCGTTATCGTAGCGTCAATAAACAATATATTGGTAACCATTGCCATAGGGCTGTAAATATATAATACAATAACGTAAAATGTAGCCACCCAGTGACTCATACAGTAAGGACAACTTAATAATGAGCCCAGCTTCTCATTGCGCTTAATGACCCAATTGCGCAGAGGCGAAAAAACCTTGCTCTTTGTTATTGTCAGAGATATAGTCGAAACACACATTGCCAGCATTATTAAATTAAATATTTTGCAGGCCAATATTAATCATTCTCCTTAAATCAGGATAAGGAACCTTGATGCAGGTGGTATCAAAAGCGGTTAATGTTTATTCACTTACAAAAGATGCTGTTGCGGATGGCCCTCTGCAAAGGGTATTTGGCTGAGACAGGCTAAAGCATGGAACCGGCTGTCTTTTTTTTGAATTAATAAATGATAATTGCCTTGTTCCACAATCCGCCCCTGTTCCAATACAAAAATCTGGTCGGCATTCCTGATGGTAGAGATACGATGGGCGATAACCACTATGGTCAACCTGCCCCACAGGTTTTCGATAGCCTGTTGAATACGTTTTTCATTTTCCGAATCCAGTGAGCTTGTGGCTTCATCTAATATAAGAACCGATGGATTTCTTAACAGTGCTCTGGCCAGGACAATACGCTGCCGCTCTCCCCCGGACAGGCGCACCCCCCTGTCACCTACAATGGTATCAAGGCCATCCGGCAGGCCATTGACAAAGGAATCGGCCGAGGCTAAACACAAAGCGCCCCATATATCCTCCTCCGGGGAGTCCGGGCAAAACCATATCAGATTTTCCCTGATACTGGTGTTAAACAAAAAAGCATCCTGGGATACGTAACCTATGGAATTCCTCCAAGGGCGCAAATTTTCCGACAATGGTTTACCGTCAATCAAAATACATCCTTTTTGGGGGGTCAGTAAACCAATCAATAAATCCACTAAAGTGCTTTTACCTGCGCCGGAAACGCCAACAATGGCTGTGGTGGTACCGGCGGGAAGAACAAAATTGGCTTCTTTGACAGCGTAATTGGTACGCTCTGCGTCATAGCAAAAAGAAACATTGCAAAATTTCACTGTGCTCTTTAATTCCATACTGGAAAAATGTCCACCCTCAGGCAGGTTTTCCCGAACGGCTAAACATTGAGTTTCCAATTCCTTAGTCGCTCTGAAAGCAGGCAACATCATGTTTATATTTTGCAATCCCATTTGAATGGAAGAAAGTTTCGGCCAGAGGCGGGCCGAAATGACGGAAATCACTACGAACTCCTGAGGTTTCAGTTCAAATATCTCAATGGCGCTAAAAAAAAATAAACTTATGAACACAGCCGCTCCTACTTTGTACAACAAGTCTGTCTTGGTTCGGACTTTATTAAATCTACCAAGGTTTTGCCTGATCTTATCGCGGGTAGTGGTAAAGCTGTTTATCTGAGCTGACTCTACACCATAGCTTTTAATCTCTTTTATCCCGTTTAAATACTCTGTCAGAGTAAAGAATAAATTGCGATTTAAATCAGACATTTCTTTACCCATTCGACGGGATTCCTTAACAAAATTTTGTAAAAACGCAAATAGAACAACTGCGCCGGCCAGCACTAAACAAGTTAAGCCAGGCGCTATCATAAAAGCAATTACAATTTGTATTATTGTAATCAAAGCAGTAGTTATTAGCTGTAGAATATTGGTAATTCCCGCGTAGACCCGGGTTAATTCCGAAATCAAAACGTGCGTAATATCCGCCTTCTTCCTGGACACCAGAAACTGCCAGTCGGCATAGGCCACGGCCCGGAACAGCCTTACAGCTAAAAGATCGTTAAATGATTGCTGAATATCAAAATTTAGTATGGACTGGTAGCGTTGCAATAAACAGTACCCAAAACAAATGCCCGTATATAAAACCAATACAACCGGCAAGCTTAACACCACACCAATGTTTTGAAAAAATTGATTCAACCAGGAGGTTACTCCGCTACTTACCTGCATACCGGGAATAATTCCGGCCACAATTAATAAAGGTATAATCATTAATACTCCTACACCTTCCAACAGGCCAAGAACAGCCATCAGCAGCACGTTAACCACGATCTTAATTCGGGAAAAATTATATAACTCCCTGATATATATAAATAGTATCCCCAAAATATTAATACCCCGCTCTATATATTCGCTGATCTCCAGAAATATTAAATCGAAGAAGCAGCAATGTTTCCCATTGCATTCCCTGTTGTACTCCGCGTACCACTATCTTCATATTTTAAAAACCGGCTAAAAATAAGACTTCGAAGCAGCATGCGCAGGTTGGAGTCATCTGCGGCGTCATCATTTAGCATATTAAATTTAATCAATTCGCTCTGAACTTTGGCAACGTCAAGATACTCCCGCTCAGCATCCCGACGGCCGATGTTCCTTATCTCGTCAGTCAGTTCATGCCAAAAGGGCTGCAGCCGCTGGGCCAAATCAGCGCTCTGTTTGCCTCGTACCGTATCGTTTAGACGAACTTTATCCGGTAAAATACCAGCCATAGTCCGACGGAGTATAAACCGGTCCCTGCCGTTCCGCACATACTGGTCTTCCGGCAAGCTGAGACAAAACTCTATAACCCGCTTGTCCATAGTGGGGTCACGGGAAGCCATTCGATAGGCCAGGGCATGTTTGGTGGTAATGACTCCTCGGTGGCTAAAACCAGCCGGGCTGAGCAATTTTTGGCGTGTTTCGAAAGAATCCAATCTATTTATATATAACAGATCGTGCCCGAACCGGAGAAACCGTTCCGGTACAGCAGAACGACGGGCAAAATCCGGATTAATGGGTGATAGATCCTGCGTATTCTTGGACCAGTGGCGGTTCTCAAGCCAATATAAACTTTTTTGCATATTATAAGGTAACAGCGTCCAAAACAACTTTAGCATCGCCCTTATCGGACGGCGGTAACGCCTGGCAATGGTCCAGCTCTCATGGAACAGCCTGTGCCATTGCCCCGCCCGGAGCAGCGAAAGCAAATAGGGTGAAAAATCGCCCCAGGAAATTGTGGCATTACCTGCGGCTCCATTTAAAATAACACCAACATTTTGTTCCTGTGCAGCCGCCATAATACCGTCAACCCAGAATAAGTTCTCTAAAATCTTATAAGGTTGCTCCAGTATTGCAAATAGCCGGTCAGTATCGCTTAAAGAATGCTTGCCTTCAAACCGGCAGTAAGCCACATCAATATTTCCGGCATGTTCACTTACCGCCTCAATATATGGTGTCTCATCAGCCAGTTTATCGGTAGGCAGCCAGTCCCGGTAGCCGGACAACGGCACCGCGCTGAAGGCCAGAAGCCGCCGGCCACCCCTGGCTAATTCCCGGGCAGCCAGACAGGCCACAGAGGTGGAATCCAGCCCGCCGCTCATCATAACCCCCACCGGGCGGATGCTGCGCAGGCGGCAGCGCACCGCCTCAGCAAGGATCTCTCTCAAGGCTTCCTCGTATTCACCATCCGATTTCAATTTTAGTTCAGGCTGCCTTTCGACCTGCCAGTAAACCTGCTTCTTAACCCCATCAGGCCATACCGTCAGCGTATACCCGGCAGGCAACAGATAAATATTCTTATATAAGGTGAGTTCGGGGTCCAATTGATGCTTTACCGAAGGTATGGCCAGAAAATCAGCAATCCAGGTTTCATTATGCTCCCTGGCAATCTCCGGCAGAACGAACAACGGCCTGAGCAAGGTGGAAAAGGCGAAGTGTCTTGCAGACAGGTAATAGTAAAAAGCCCTCGCCCCTGTGGGATCCACAACACAAAACATTTGCTGCCTCTTGCAGTCCCAAATAACGAAGGCAAAATCGCCCACAAGGTATTTCGGGCAGTCCTGGCCCCATTTCCCATAGGCCTGTAAAATCAAATGACTATCAGTCATGATATTTCGATTTGAATTGCTGATACCCAACTTATCACATAGCTCGGCCCGGTTATCGATTATGGCGTCTGCCGTAATCGATAAACCGGATAGCCCATCATGGTAAGGAAGTATTTCCCTCACCGACTCTGGAGTAATATGCTGGGCATGGCAGCCCAGGAACACATGTCCTTCCTGCCAAATCCCTGCAGCATCCGCATGGTAGATATCCATCTCCCGCATCATGGCCCTGCCTATTTCCGGCGTAACAGGTTTACCTTCATAATGGTAAATGCCACATATGGCGCTCATATCTTTTTCCACCATCTTTGTAAATATACTTAATTATCATGCTTACAGATTGTTCCCAAGGTGAGCGCAGGTTGCCATCATCACACCACATTTGCCAATGCTATTCACAGGCTTAAACCTTCCTAATATTAAATGTCACAAAAAAAGAAGGGTGAGAGCCGGGTGCCTAAAAAGCTAGAGACCTTTAACTTTCACCACCATATACCTTTATTTCTTGGCCAGTTGGAACAATAGCCAGAAATACGCTGTTTTCTCCGGGGGATTTCTTTGTTAAGAACTCATGCTACCAGCTATACTTTAAAGCTGACAAGTAAATTAAACGTTTATTGCAGCTCTATGAACAACCTACACATGGTTGCTTTTCCCCTAAGATATCCGCATCAATATTATCTGTGATCCAATCGTGCTGACAACCTATCTTATTAGACGGCATCTCTGTCATCTTAATTTCAATCTCGGTTATTTGCGGCTCGAACCATGGTAGTTTTTCCATTATTTCACCCCCCTAATTAGATTCCCCGTATCCCCCATCATCGGCAAATTTGCCAACCGCAGCAAACCGTTCCCGGCCCTGGCTCCCGGTTATTATCATCTCACCGCATCTTAACCAAGCATGGGCTACAAGACTTTTTCCCTCATCCCTGCCTACTCCCAGATAAAGCGTATTATTTATACCACGCCGCCGGAGCATGATCTTACCGACAATGGCCTGGACCAGGCATTTGCTTTCCCATGGTGTATAGCGGCTCACCGTTTCAACTACCCGGCCAATCCGTCCGGCTGTTTCGAGTTTGATAATATCTTCTTTCATTGCTGATTCCCGGATATTCTTCCCCAAAACCGGAGCCAGCCAGCGAAAAGGCAGCAATAGGATAGTCAACCGCACAAACCCTGTCAGGCAGAAAGCTTCCATGAACAAACTCCATTCCCGCCAGGACAAAGAAAATAATTTTTTTACCGGTCTAAACAATCGCAACAAGTCCCCGGGCATAAAGTTTACTTAAATATGTCAACACATCCTGCCGACAGTTTTTTTCTTCCACATCATATTCCTTTAAAAGTACCGCCACCATCTCCTGAACCGTAAGTGGCTTTTCGAGCAGTTCCCAGATGCGGCTGCCGACGCGATTCAATCCGAAATATTTGCCTTTTTCAATATTCAGCATGACCTTTTCTCCATCCATATCAGCAGCCACAAGCCCTGTGGCCTGGGCGACAATGGTATGAGGACCGATTTCTTTTGGTAAAGCCATTTATAGCCCTCCCTTCTCTGAGGCCTGGTGTTATATCATCCTGCCGGCAAACAGCCGTGTCATATCCTGCTGCACCACATGCACCTGTTCTTCCAGGGAAAACACTCCTTCCGGTCTGGTCAGGCGGGAAACGGCAACCTGCCTGGCTATGGCCACGCACAGTTTAAGATGAGCCGCTTTTAGACCAAGTCCGTCAATCAACCAGGGTCTATAGGTGTGACTTATTAACACCGCCAGTTTGTCCATACCCGAAAGAGGCTTAAGAGTCACATTCCTGCACATTTCCGCTCCTATTTCATATATGGCAACCAGTGGAGCAGATGATTGCCAAAATCCCTTATGTACCGGTACGGCAAACTTATCTCGATTAAGCCTGCTATAAAAAGGAGTAAGAGAAGCGGTATCGATCCCTATGGTATCAGCACTGTCCCGCCACAGTTTCTGCTGGGGGTAGGCGGAGAGCCCCCGGGCAACGCCATCCGCATCCACGCTCACTGCCGCCACATCATCTGTTAAAAAAGAATATCCCCTTTCCCTGAAGGCAGCTAACAATGTCGATTTACCGGCACCGGATACGCCTGTAAAAACAACACAGCAACTATTGCTAACCACAGCACTGCCGTGAATGGGAAGCATCCCCCGCTGCATAAGCAGTGAGCCGAAGGCTGTCCCCAGGAGAAAGAGCCTTACTGAAATTTCTTCCGCCTGTTCTGCCGGCTCCACAACGATACGGTTTCCATTGGTCACGTAATAACAGCCCACTCCAGAAACCTTAAATAGAAAATGGTTTTTCGACACCTGGTAACTCTCGGTTTTTTCAATAGCATCGGCAATACCGGCCGGCACCCCGCCAATACTGATAATAGCCTCCGGCGGTTCATGGGTATTAACCGCCATCAAAAGCTCCGGCAATAAAATATCAGACGCAACGTGGAGGCCAAAAACTTTATAGCGGTATCTACCGAGACTTTTACCTGATTCATTATGCCGGCATTCATGACTATAATAGTTTTTTTGATTTTCCAGTGGCATATTGGATATCTCCTGACATGGTACATGATGTAACAGTCCGTTTGGCTGTTTTATATACTCCCGGTCAATACCTATAGTATTCCTTAAACCAATTGGCGAACCTCATCAAACCATCCTCAATGCCCGTGCCCGGCTTGAATCCGATAGCCCGCTCCAGTCTGGAAGTTGAAGCGTAAGTCCTGGGAACATCGCCCATCTGCATTGGCAGGTATACCTTCTCCGCCACTACACTTTTGCCGGTGGCCTTGCTCAGTGCCATTTCCAAAGTTTCAATGAAATGCATAAGCCGCTCCGGTTTGTTGTTGCCGATATTATATATCTTGTGCCGCACTCCCTCTTCATCGTCAGGTGGATTGCACAATAGCCTCTCCACTCCTGTTACGATATCGTCAATGTATGTGAAATCCCGGTACATATCACCATGATTAAAAATTTTAATCGGCTCTCCGTTCATTATCTTCCGGCTGAAAGAAAAATAAGCCATGTCAGGGCGACCCATAGGGCCATATACGGTGAAGAACCTTAAACCGGTAGCGGGTATCTTATAAAGATGGCTGTATGTGTAAGCCATCAACTCATTTGATTTTTTTGTGGCGGCGTAAAGCGAAACAGGATTGTCTACGAAATCTTCCTCTGAAAACGGGACTTTTTTATTGGCGCCGTAGACCGAGCTTGATGAGGCGTAGACAAGATGTTCGACACCTTTATAATCACTATTTATCGCATCATATGAATGTCGACAGGATTCCAATATATTTAAGAATCCTATGGTATTACTTTGGATATAAGCATCGGGATTTTCTATACTGTAGCGCACTCCCGCCTGTGCAGCCAGATTCACTACAATATTGGGCTTGTACTCGCTGAATACAGGGTTAATAACCTCCTTGTCCGAAATGTCACCTTTGATAAATATGAATTTACCATTGCTACTATCTGTTTTCTTAAGCTCCTCAAGCCTTGTGTATTTCAAAGCCACATCATAATAGTTATTCATATTATCAATGCCAATTACCCGGCAGCCACACTCCAGCAGCCGCTTGGCCAGAAAATACCCGATAAACCCTGCCGCCCCGGTGATTAAATATGTCTTTGTTTTATCTATATATTTGCAATCTGGTTGCATGAAAATAGCCCTCTCCTCTAAAATATCTTTCTTAGGCAATATATAGACGGTGATTTGTGATGTGTGGGTTGCTATACTTTCCAGCCATATTTCCCCCCACAGCCGCTCTGCCGATGGAATAATACTCCACTCCTGCAGCCTTCATCTCTTCGATTTCATATATATTCCTGCCGTCATATACCAGCGGCGTTCTCATAAGCCTTTTATAGACTTCGGGCTTAACCGCCTTAACCTCGCTCCATTCCGTGAAGATGAAGCATACACTTGCGCCATCCAACGCTTCCTCCGGGTTCTCCGCATACTTAATATAATAATCGCCCTCCTGATACAGCTTCCTGAAATTGTCACTGCCCGCAGGGTCATAAGCGTATACTTCCGCCCCCTGCTCCAATAGCAGCGGAACATTTTCAAGGGACGGCGCCTCTCTTAAATCGTCAGTTCCGGGCTTGAAGGTGAGACCCAACACCGCCACTTTCAGCCCGTTAAAAGTTATTAGCCTTTGATTTGCCTTTTTGAATAATATAGTCCTCTGGTCATTATTCACCGCAATGGCGGCCTTTACCGTCCGAAGCTCATAGCCGTTCTGCCTTGCGAGGTAATCCAGCGCCTTGGTATCTTTAGGAAAGCAACTCCCGCCGTAACCGATACCGGCATTTAAGAATTTACCGCCAATACGCTCATCAAATGACATTCCCCGTGCTACTTCATGTATATCCGCACCTACCAGTTCACAGAGGTTGGCGATATCGTTCATATAAGATATTTTTAACGCCAGGAAATCATTGGAAGCATATTTAATCATCTCCGCCGATCTCCTGCTTACCGATACAATCGGAATATTAAACGGCTCATATATCTTCATAAGCATCTCTTCAGCCCATTTGGACTCCGTGCCGATGATTATTCTCGCCGCCTCCAGGGTATCGCGCACCGCCGTGCCCTGGGCCAGAAATTCCGGATTGCTTGCCACCTCTACCTTAACGTCATTTACCAGGAAATCGTGAATAAACTGCTCCACTTTGTCGTTTGTACCCACAGGAACTGTTGATTTTACCACCACAAGGCAATTCTTTTCTATAGTTTCCGCGATTTGCCTGGCGACGGCAGCTATGTAGGACAGGTTGGCGGAACCATCGTGCTGCTCGGGAGTGCCCACACCGATAAAAATGGCGTCTGCGTCTTTGTATGCTTGGATATAGTCTGTAGTATAATTAAGTTTGCCGGCAGCATAATTTTTCCTCATTAACTCCTCCAATCCGGCCTCATAGATAGGAGAAATGCCCTGCTTCAGTATATTGATTTTTTGTTCATCAATATCGACACAGGTGATCCGGTGTCCCACTTCGGCGAAACATACACCTGCAACTAGACCTACATAGCCTGTTCCTGCTACTGAGATTTTATAGGAAGTGCTAGAGCTGCTTATATTGGTGTTCATAGTATCTGTCCCTCGCTTTGGGGTAAAAATATACAAAAAACCGGCCTTCTATCAGATAGATTAACATTAAATCATATCCAACTCTCTTATTAAGTCCATACGTTTTTTGACTATATCGTTTATTGCTTCGGGGCTTTGATATTCAATATAATGCTTAATATTTTTTTTCTTTTTAATTACATCCAAAATAAAATTTAATAAGCGGTGCAACCAAGCAATAAATAAGAGCAGTTTGTACTTTTTTGCACATGGATACCTTGTTATCATATTAATCCTGTTGGGGAATATACTTTTTATAATATTAGGTCTCATCCAACTATTTATATAACGTTCATAATTCCCTCGCTTAAATCTATTAAATCGTTCTTTAGTGTAGATTTTGTAGAATTCTCCTCTTTCCACTTCATTTTTACCATAAATCCCTCCCATTTCCATATCAATAAGGATTTTTTGCATTATATTGTCATTATATTTACTTTTGGGAAGCTCATTTTTGTCAAACCCAAGGTAATCTATACCTATACCAATAGCGTTATTCATAAATTTATCATATTTTAAATATTTGAGTAATTTATCATACCTATCCCAATCAATTTTGTTTTTATAATAACTCATATACAACAGAACATCCATTAACTGCCTTATCCCTACTCCTTTGTGCAAAAAATGCTTAATTAAATGAAGCGTAATAAAAATCAATCCGTCATTTATACCAAGCGTTGAAATATAATTACCTTGACTAGTCTTTATTTGTCTGTAGGCTTCAATATTCAAGGTCTTTTTATCAAACCATACATCTTCAAATAATTCATCGTATAATTGAAGATGCAATTCAATTACTCCTGCAAGAGAATGATAACAGCAAACGTGATAAGAAGTTGGATAGCGGGGTTCAACCTCAAATAAGCATTGTTTTAAAACATTGACTGTTTTCTTTTCTAAGTTTTTGTCTATTAATATATCAGTGTCACTGGATATCCTGCAAATGGGATTATGATATAACTCGGCAAGAACTTCACCTTTCAACACGCAACATTTAATACCTTTTTGCTCCAGCACACGAACGATATCGTTCACTGCTTTGTTTCTTTGGGTAGCTTTTATTGCTTGAATCACAATTTTTTGATGCCACTTATCAAATATTTTTTTATCCACAATAAGCTCGTCTTGATCATATAGCTTTTTCAATGCAAGATATGTTGTCTGCCATATACCCTGGGACATTGCCAAGCTATATATCTTAGAAACATCAATATCATGTATTAGAACAGGCTTATTCCCTCTAACACCACATGAAAATAAATATATTGCATCATAAAAAGCCTGACTCACAAAACCGCACCCCACTAATCCTCCACTATGCCCTGTCGCATCTTACTTCCCTCAAACCATCCTATCAATAATACCCCTTGACCACCTTCATATCAGGTTTAATCTCCATAGACATGTATCGTAACGCCGGGGTGGCAATTTTCATACAACATGATAACCCGGGTCAACTGCCTGCAGTACCTGCTCTGTGGTGATACTTCCATACTAAAATTTAAACAAGTATAAAAAATTAATCATTCAAACCATTCTGGATGTTTTTTTTGTAAATAAGCTCGTTTTTGTTCTTGGGACATGTGTTTAGTCGGTACAAGATTAGCTTGAATTCTCTCAAGGTAACTTTCAAGATTTGAAATGGGTTTTGCCGGAACCCCTGCAACAATTGAATTAGAAGAAACATCCTTAGTAATCACACTGTAACCACCAATAATAACATTATCCCCAATTGTAATTCCAGGCATTATTAATGAATTAATTCCGATCATCACATTATTTCCAACAGTAATTGGTTTAAATGAATCATACTTATTTAATTCCGGATCAAGTCCTCGTGCCACCCAAATACCGCCATCATGACTTAAAAATTGCACACCAGCCGTTATATCAACATGATCTCCTATTTTTATCAACCAAGGTTCTGTTCCAAATACTTTCAAAGGATTAGCAAGTATCTGTCCTCCCCTACCAACTCTAACACCCAATTTTCTAGCGTATGCTGTTCTATCTCTTTCTATATAACAGTAATATACCATTTCTATATACTTCTTCAATAAATTCAAATATTTTACCTTCATTGAAGATAGAACCTCCCAGCAGGAATAAATTAAGCGGCGCTATGTAGGCTGGCACAGACTCCTGTTAATAATGCGGGTCTTACAGGAGATAGTAAGCACGTTCTGGATCACCGTGCCGATAATGATGCCGTAAATACCTAGAATATTCACCAGCAGGAACGAGATGATCAGATACACGATATTAGAGCCAAGGATAATGAAGAAATCCTCCCTCACCTTACCCAGCGCCGCGAAGAAGGGATGAATCGCCACATAGGACAGGGTGTAATCGCTGATGAGCAAGAGGACGATGAACAGGATGACGTGCTGCGCGTATTCCGGCCCCAGGAAAACCCGGAAGCAGGGCTTGGCCACGATTCCGCACAGTACAGTCACCGGGAGCAAGACCTCAAGAATGATATTCCGTATTTTCAGCACCACGTGATAGGCATTGCGGTCCTCCTTTTGGGCGATCTGATCCGCCAGCTGTGGCATGATCGCTTGGGAGATGGGGGTGGTCAGCATGGAGAACACCTGGATGATCTGTTTGAAGACCTTGTAGATGGACACCAACTCCACGGAAATCTTGGAAATAATAAACACGTCGAAATATTTTATAGGAATATCCGCAGTGGAGCCGATGTTGGACCAGAGACTATAGCGTATGAACCCCGCACCCGCAGTGCCCAGTTTGCTTTTAACCACATTCCGCAGGCCCAGCCGCTTGGACACGATATAGACAGCGATGGCCAGCAGAGCGATGTGCTTGGTGATATCCACGCAGACGTAGAGGATAACAAAGCTTTTCAGGGTAACATTGCCGCATAGGGCGTAAATGCCCACCGCCGCCAGGCGCACGATTGCCAGGGCGATGGAGTGGATGGCTACCAGGTTGAACTTGTTGAACAGCCGGAGCACACCGGTGGGGGTGCCGCCGATATGGAACACGATCTCCAGAGAGAAAATCACTGCCAGCAAGATCAGGCTGGAGTCCCACTGCATCAGCCTACCCATGATGGGGATAGCAACCAGGGCCACTGTCAAACCGGCCGCGGCACCCACAATGTCGATGGTGAATCCGTATTTGATGATGGAGGCAAGGCGGCCTTCATCTTTATCCACCACAGCCTCGCTGCCGAACTTGATCACGCCCTGCCAGGACTGAAAGTTGACCAGGCTATCCACGATGGTCATATACTGCTGGGCCAGGACGAACAGGCCGTAATTGGTGTTGCCCAGCATATCGACCATGATGAGCAGGGTGATTAGGTTGATAGCGTTGGCACCGCCGGTACCCCATAGGCTGATGAAAATATTCTTAACGAGCTTGGACCAGAAGTCATTGGACATGACCATCCGGACAAGCTTACGGGGTGAATTAAATTCCAGTTTATTCACGATTTACTCTATGTTCCTCCCAAAGTTGCGGTGAACTCACGGTATTGCTTCAGGGTGACGCCGCGGTAATTTTGGGAGATAACGGAGAACAGCAACTCGATGCAGCCGAAGAGCTCATCCACACGCTGCTCCGTGGTGAAGGAGGTGTTGCCGCCGGGCATCATCTCCGAGGAGTGCAGCATGAACATCAAATAGTCCGTATCCTGCCTGCCGACGGTCTCGATCAGGCGCAGCATGCCCTTTTCCGAGAGGAACTTGTCTGGACGGAGCCACTGCTCCTTGCCCTTGAGGTAGTCCCGACACTCCCGCAGGAAATCATGAAGGGAAAAGACACGCTTTTTCTGGAAGCAGCGTATTTTTCGTATAGACATCGGGACCTCCAGAACGTTTTCATAGATATAATAGGGCTGTTCAGGCTCGGCACTGTAATCGCTCCCCGGCAGCCCAGTGCAACCCGGGCTGTTTGCCCAGTTCACATGGGGGGTGACCGAACAATCCACCAGGTAGCCGTATTTTTGTAGCAGAGCGAGATAGGTGTCGTTCAGAACCCAGCGCCCGCTGCGGTGGGAAACTATCTTTCGTTGGAAGGTGCCCTCCAGCAGATCCGTCATGACCTTGATCTTCTCCTCCATGATCTCCGGGGGATACTCGATCAGATAATCCCGTTCCTGATTTATTTTTTTCAGAGGGTACTCCGGCGGGCTGTACCAGGCGTGCAAGTGCATGCCCACTTCGCAGGCATCCTGCGCCAGCCGGTCCCTCATATATTCCACATAAAATAAGTCCTTTGCCATCTCGTAGTTGGTCAGCCACACGGGCTTGAAGCCGTACTTCTCGCAAAGATCCTGGAACCGGGGCAGATATCGAGCGTTCTCCGTAGAAATGCCATTGGACAGGTCCCACTGGTTATCACCCTCTGTGTCGATGGTTATTAGAAAATATTTATCCATGGCTGAGCCCGCTCCAATACTTCAGATACATGGCCTTTAGCCCGGCCGAGGCCTTCTTTACGTCGTACTCGGACAGGGGGCAGACGATGTCCTCTGCATAGCTATCGTCCAGAATGGCGGAAACCCATTCGTCCCGGGAGGCTTTCTCCCCCATGCGCCGGACATTGGGGGTAGCGACGGCCTCCGCCGGGATGCCAGCGGAAACCACGCAGCGGGTGCCAACTGCCTGGGCCTCCAGCGTCACCAGAGAGCAGGACTCGTGGACGGAGGGCAGAACAAATACGTCCAGCGCACAGTAAACGGTGGCCACGTCCTCCCGGTTGCCCAAAAAGATCACCCTGTCCGAAATATTTAGCGCATTTGCCTTATGCTCCAGCGTGGCGCGCTCCCCGCCGTCCCCGGCTAACACCAGCAGGGCGTTGCCCTTTTGGATGAGGACGCCGGCAAAGACGTCGAGAAGAAAGCTGTAATTTTTAATTTTGTTGAACCGGCCCACACTTCCGAGCACAAAGACATCCCTAGGCAAATATAACCGATCCCGGGCATCATCCCGGGAGATCCAGGCACGCTGAAATGCCTCTGTATCAATGCCGTTGCGGAGTATCTCATAGTTTCGGAAACCATATCGCTTTTTCGCCTTCTCCGCTTGCTCCTCCGTGATACACACAGGGACGAAATATCCCAGCCGTAGGCCATATTTTGCAATAAGCAGGTTCGTGCCCTGATATACGGCAGGGTCGCTGTGCAGAGTGTTGAAGCGGAGTGGGACCTGATTTTTCACAATAGGCAGCAAGGCATGCTTTAAAATAATTGTAATATGGGTATGAATAATGTCCGGTCGATAATCCCGGATTGCCCGGTCGATGGCTTTAACCTGGCTGCACCAGTTCTGACAAGCGCGGAGGATGGAATTTCGGAATCGGGAGCCGGTGCAATTTAGATACTCCACGTCCAAATGTTCTTTTTCCAAGCTCTGATCATAAAAGGAATCTTTTTTTTCCCCAATGACGACCAGCTTCAACTCTACGTCCGGGACATCCTTTAGGTTCCTGAGATAGTCCAGAACAAGGTGCTGTGCACCGCCCTGATTCATGGAGGAAATCAGGTGCATCACTTTTAACTTCATGCTCGTTTCACCTCGCAAAAAAGAAAGCTATTTCTCCAAGCCGAAGACGGCCAGACCACCCGATGAATCAGCCAGCCAAAGTGTGTCCGGCTCTGCTGGATCCCAGCCCAACGCTCCGGGAGAAACAATACTCCGTGCCGCCGATCAAGAGCACGAGATAACTCAGCACCATCACGTTGGGGCGCTGATAGATAGATGCCAAAAACAGCAGAACAAAGTAGATGCATCTACGGTTCTTCCATTTGCCGACCATGGGCAGGAACAGCAGCCCCAAGCTCAGATAGGCAAAGCCTATTATACCGTATTCGATGATCAAAGTTTTGTAGGACAGATTAGCGCCTCGGGTCAAGCTGTCCTTTGCCCCGGTACCCAGACCAAGCCACCGGTCCGCCGTCTGCATATAGCTGGAGAAGAAAGCCTCATAGACGTCGTCGGTCCGATTGTCACCCGCCAGGCCGTCACCCGTGATAGTGAAGCGGTATGCCAGTTCATCAATTACCGTGCTGACAGACCGCAGATAGGGCAGGAGAAACACCAGCAGAATCACCACGATCAAGATGATGACCAGGAAATCTTTCCGCCTTTCTGTGGCAGCACAGAGCACAATATAGCCCGCGCACAGGATGAAGAACGCCAGGGAGAAGGACAGGACGCCCGCTACCAGCAGAACGATATTCCCCTTTTTTCTTAGGTCGAACTGATCCGCAATGAGCAGCAGGGCCGCAAAGGTGCCCACCACGCCGGGTTCGTTAAAGGGGCCGCACAGTCGGCTGACGTACCCCCCCTCAAGGATATAAAACTGGCACAGCCGCAGGTAATAGTATCCGTGTTCGGCAATGTTCTGACTGTAGAAGTTGACCTGTTCAAACAGCCCCGTACCAAGTACCATCCGCATCCCATAGACTAGGATCCCGAAAAAAAGCAGCACGACCATGATCTTCCGAAAATAATGAAACACCTTCACCTTGTTGGAGGCGTCCAGCAGCAGAAACTCGAATATAAGCAGCATAGTAAACACGGTGACATAGAACTGGACTTGTCCGTAATATGTATGGACGGACCGGTAAATAAAATACCCCCCCACGAACAGGCAAGATAAAATATTCTGCTTACTCCACTGGAACGTCCTGAAAAAATACACCGCCGTGGCGTAAAAGAAGAGGATAACCATGATATTGATCACCGTGTTTCCTGCAGGACAGTATTGGGCCTGCCGGACGACGGGTGGGAAATCGAATATTACGACCATGGCGACTAGAAATAGCATAATTTTTTTGAGGTTGAAGTTGATGATGATATTCATATTGCTCCTTTGTCAGCCTTACAGCAGCATGGCGGTGACTTGCTCCACAGTCCTTCGGATGTGATAGCCGTTTTCTTCCATAATGCGGATGTATCTCCCCCTGTCATGGGCGCCGGGCGCCAGACCCTCGCGGACCCAACCCTCTTTGTTTTCGTCCAGGGGGAGTTGCTTCACCAAATCAGTGATCACCACCTCTTTGGTGATGGTGTCGGAGATAATACAGGGCAGACCGGTGGCCTGTGCCTCCACTACCACGTTGGGCATGCCCTCGTAAATAGAGGGAAAGATCAGCTCGTCCATGGCCATCATCAGTCGGGGCACGTCGGACCGTACCCCCAGAAAGAAGACACGGTCCTCCAACCGCTTTTCCCGGACTTGATCCTTGACGGAGTTCTCCAGTTCCCCGGTTCCGATAAGCACCAAACAAGCATTCTCACACTGCCGCACGATCTGTTCAAACACTTCAATTAAATAGGTGTGGTTTTTCTGTTTATTAAACCGGCCTATGTGGCCTACCACAAAGGCGTCCTCACACCGGAGTTCAGCCCGCACCTGGGCACGGATGTCCGGGTCAAAGCGGTACTGTTCCAGTTGCAGGCCGTTGGTGATGATAGTCACACTACCGTCTTTGACGGCTTTATCCCCGAACATCCATTCTGCTGCCTTATCGGAGGGGGCCAGCATTCTAGTGGACAGTATCTTCACCAGGGGACGGGAGACAGCCGCCAACAGATTCGCGGCTGTGCCGCCGCCGGAGCTGGAATTGGTGGAGCGCACCAATCGGATCTTCGCCCCGCCCAGCTTTGCCGCAAGCAGGTCCACCCAAGCCACCGGATGCACCGCCACCAGAAAGACAGCGTCATAATGCCTGGATTTCACCAGCCCGCGAATGCCGGCAAAGCACTTCACCGGGTGACGGGATTTGGAGAAGCCGCGGTACACAGTGCCGCCCAGGGACGCGATCTCATCCTCATAGAAACAGTGGTCTTTCTTGTTGACTAGAAAATCAAACTGCAGGGAGCACCGGTCGATGGACCTGTAAACTTTCATAAGGAAAGTCTCGGCACCGCCGGCATCCATGGTATTAGTTATGATGAGGATCCTCTTCACGTCAGCGCACACTCCTATGGGTCACCGACCATATTATGGGTCACCGACCATATATTGAAGATAGACGGACAGCAGGTTTTCTGTGGCCGCCTGCAGGGAAAATTCAGAATTCATTTTTTCATAGGCACGCTCCCCTGTGGCCCTCCGGAGCCCGGGGTCCCCCAGGTAGCGGCCCAACTCCCTATAAAGGTCCTCGGCGGACTTGGGCGGCACCACACTGCCTAGGGTGGTGTCCGGGATCAACTCCCGGACACCACCCACGTCGGTGGCCACACAGGGCAGCCCCATGGCCATGGCCTCCATCAGGGCGTTAGGAAGCCCCTCGTGGAGGGAGGGTAGCGCGAAAACATCCGAATTGCCCAGGACGGCGTTGATGTCTGACCGCCTGCCCAGCAGCAGCACCCGGTCAGCAACGCCCAGGCTCTGGATTTGTGCACGGACATTGGTCTCCTCGCTGCCGGAGCCCACTATGCAGCAATAAAGATTTTTATGTTCCGTGGTCAGTTTGGCGATAGCCTCAATCAGGTAGCAATGTCCCTTGCGCACTTCCAGTGCACCTACACTGGAGATGACAAACCCGTCCCGGGGGATGTTCCACTCCGACCGCAGATCGGGGTATTCTTTCTTCCGGTCATATATAGAAAAGTCGATGCCGTTTTTAATAGACACGGTTGGCACGCGGTTACGAACCACTCTCCTCACCTCGTCCTTTACCTTGTCGGACTTCACCAGAAAAACGGAACAGCCCTTGGCCATCCACCGGTAAAAGTAGGGATACAGAAAGCGGTTCAAAGGCTTAATCCCATCATAGATAATAGGATTGTTCACGGTGATGAAGATATGCCCATTTTTTTTCTTTTTCCAGGCCAGATAGCCGTAAATGCCGCCGCTGAGAATGAATGTGTTCACGATGTCCGGCTTGATTTGATTTAGAATCTCCTCCACCCTGCCCGTGGTGCCGCGGCTCAGGCCCGTGACGAAGAGACGATCCGGGGTATCCCCCAGCTTATCCACAAGCCAGCCCTCCGGAGCGATCAGGTACATGTCATGACCTAGCCCCAGTAGGGTTCGGAACATGTCTCGGATGTGCTTCTGTGCACCGCCGTTCGTAGAATTACTGGTAATAAAGACGATTCTCATGGCTTAAAACCTCTGTGTCTCCCAGGCTGCGCACTGCTTTCCGCCGACGCACTTGAAGAAGCCCACCAACAGAGCCAGATTCACCGACATAAAGTAAAAGGTCAACTGGATAAAGTTCCCGATTTTTCCCGGGAGCTCTCCGCCGCGGCTGGTGACGAACCAGTACAGAATAAGGACCGCATAGCCGGTCGCCTGCAGGCAAAAGACCACTAGCATGACAGAGTTAATAAAGCTCAGAGCCAGATTGGAAAAAAAGGCCGCGATAAGCAGGAAGGGCACCAGCCACCTCACCACCCGGTGGGAAACGTAGGTGAAGGAGCCTTTCCGGGCAAACAGCATTTTCCAGAACACGGTCATAGCCTGATAATGGCCGGCACCGTCCCGGACATGACGCTTGAACTGGCTTCCCATGTCGTCATTGGGCACTTCGTAGGCCACGGCCTCCGCCTCCATGATCACGTCCCACCCCGCCTGCATGGTGTAGGTGGCTGTGTAAAAATCGTCGTTGACTATGCCCGTCCTGATCTCTGGGACGATACCCTTCCGGAGGGCGTAGATGGCGCCGTTGGCACCGGACAGGCGACCCAGCTTGGACTCATGCATTTTGACCCAGTTCTCGTATTTCCAATAGACCCCCTCTGATTTCGCACCCTGGCCGGAGGTCTCGTCCACTTTGTAGCGGAGTTGGCCGCTAACCAGGCCGATAGCGGGATCGCCGAAACGGCGGACCAGCATTCGAATAGCTTGACGGTCATACATTGTATTGGCATCGGAGAAAACCAGGATGTCTCCCTTGGCCGCCCGTATCAGAGCGTTCAGGGCATGCACCTTACCGCCTCGAGGCAGCTCAAAGACCTTTAAATTTGGAATATCCAAAAAGGAATTTGCAATCTTCACCGTGCGGTCGGAGGAGCCATCAGAGCCGACTAGGAATTCAATCCGATCAGCGGGATAGTCCAGTTCACTCATATTTTTGATTTTTTCCGCAATAACGCACTCCTCGTTGTAGGCTGCCACCAAGACGGAGACCATTGGAACAGCCCTCTTGTCCGTGGCGTAGGACCGGGCGGGAAGTGCTTTCAAGATTAGCGGGTAAATAGCGTAAGTATAGATGGGAGCGAAAACAGCAAACAAAAAGATGCCATAAAGCGCGATTTCCACGACCTCAGCCCTCCTTTTTTTGTTACCATGCCATACCACGCCTAAACAAATATTTTCTAAATGTTTTATAGGCTTTAATGGTTTTCTTCGCATCTTCAGGACTTGTCAGCACTTCACCCAGTTTCATAAATAAGAACTTAGGCCTGAGATAAAATTTTCTTCTGGCATAATCACAAAAGTCCACCAGTTCTTTACTTGATATTTCGGATGTGGTCAATACGCAATTGTGTAAACCTTCATCGGTTAGCCAGTTATTGTAATTCGCAGCTTCAATGTAATCGTTACGCTTCGCCCAGTCATATGCTTCTGTTCCCGGGTAAACCATCAAAGGGAAAAATTGTGCGGTATCCAAACGCAATTCTTTGGCAAACTCCAGCGTTTCCAACATGGTCTTCTTTGTCTCACCAGGATTGCCAACCATGAAGCAGCCGTGGACCCTCAGTTTTGCCTTTTTCGCATTCTCGTTGAACTTCAGGGATTGCTCCAGCGTGATGCCCTTATGCATGTTATCAAGAATCTGCTGATTGCCGCTTTCGTATCCAGCCACAATCAATTTGCATCCGGCTTTTTTCATCAGAACCATCGTATCGTATTGTAAAGTAACTCTTACTTGCACGATCCATTTGAGCTTAACCCTGTTATCTATCATCAGTCTGCAAAAATCCTTGACATTATCCTGGTCTACCACAAAATTGTCATCATCAATAAGAATCTCCTTAACCTCAGGGAAGTTTTGCGTTATGTAAACACACTCATCAAAAAGGCTCTTTGCGCTACGCCTTCTATAACGCTTGCCAAACATAACCTGGGAGTACATACAGTAAAAACATCTGGATGGGCAACCCCGGCTAGCAAATATACTCACTGTAGGATAGCTAACATGAGCATAGAAGTAGTCCTTGATGTCCAGATACTTCTTGTAGACTTCACTGACAAAGGGAAGTTCATCGAGATTTTGGATGTATTCTCTGTCCGGATTGTTAACAACCTTGCCAGCTGCAACATAGCTAATACCGGCTATCTCGCCATATTGCTCCGGGTTATTCAATTTTTCAGCAAGTTCTCTCAGCGTAAAGTCATACTCGCGGCGGGCAATGAAATCTACAAAATAGCTCTCAGGCAGGATTTCATCAACACATGCCGATGCGTGAGTTCCCACGAGACAGATTTTAGTCTCTGGAAGAACCTCTTTGATTGTTTTGGCAAACTTGAGATCACTGTTAATACTTGGTGTCGACGTGTCAATTGCAATCAATTCCGGTCGAAACTTTTTTATCCTATTCAAGGTGTCATCTTTTGATAGACACTTTGCAGACGCATCAATGATCTTCAGTTCGTGCCCCTCTTTATCTAAAACACCCGCCGCATACGACAGCCAAAGTGGAAAATAGATAGTACCACTTTTATTTACCGCAGGGCTTCTGGAACTCTTGGAATATTTATTTAAAAATGGTGGGTTCAATAACAAAATTTTCATGTCTATTCTCCCCTGTATCTGTTATAAATTAATTGTTTCTTTTTCTGTTGTAAATACTGGTATTTTGCCTTGCATATCAACTAAACACTTATCCACGAACTTTCCTTCACCGTGTAAAACTACGTCAATAGTCCTTAAAATAATTCTTATATCAAGCCATAAGCTAAAATGCTCAACATAATAGATATCAAACTTGTACCTCTCTTCCAGTGGTATGTAAATGTTGCCGCTGACTTGAGCCAATCCGGTAAGCCCCGGTCTAACATTCAACCTTTTAGCTATTTCCTCGGTATAGTCAGCTAGAGATGCAACCCTTTCAGGACGTGGTCCCACGAGGCTCATTTCACCCTTTAAAATATTGAGCATTTGCGGTATTTCATCAATCTTGCTTCTCCTTAAGAACCTCCCGATGGAAGTGATGCGCTCATCGTCCTTCATGACCTCCTGACCCTTCACCATCTTATCCGAGCCTTTCTTCATTGTGCGGAACTTGAACACCTTAAAAAGCTTCCTATGGCGCCCTGGACGCTCCTGTACGAAGAAAACCGGCCCGGAAGATGTAACCTTTATCAAAATGGTTATAATGACCCCAATGGGTAAGAATACTAGGATCGCCAAGAAGGCAACGATGATGTCAAATAGGCGTTTTATGGCTTTCTGTATCGACTTGTTTTCTTCATTTTGACTTACCATGCACTTATCCCTCAACATCATAATCAACCGGCACCAGATAGCCATCGACCAGCTTTATTGCGTAATTATCGCCACAACTTTCGACTTTAACCTTGGCAGCCCATATTCTTAGCACCTTACTACCATATCTATAAAAGGCACCGGGATAGGGCTTGGTAACCGCTCTGACCATTTTATCGGCTTCATCTATTGTCATACCATTAAATATCTCGCCGTCCTCGGGCTTACGCCCCAGCCATTCAGTAGCTTCTGCTTCATTTTGCTTTATCAGCGTGAAATTGTTTGTAACAATGTCGTTCCAATACTTCGCGATTAGTTCTATGTGCATATTATTGACTTTTTTATAAAGCTCAGTTGCGGTAGTTTTACCCTCAAGCTCAATAATGCCCTGCCCGATAATATTACCGGCATCAACTCTTTCGTCCATTTTAAACATTGTTACTCCGGTTTCACGCAAGCCTTTTAAGATCGCCCAGGGGATGGCAGCCCTTCCTCTGCCTTTCGGCAATAGGGTGGGATGCATTCCAATGCAGCCATATGCAGGTGTCTCAAGCAGCCTTTTTCCCGCAATTTGTGACCAGCCAATAATGAATAACCAGTCAATATCTTTTATCGCTTCAATAACCATATTATCGTTGATGTTGTTAATCTTTAAGAGCGGAATATTATATTCTGCTGCTATTTTATCAAGATGAATCCTGCCGGATTTATCTTTTGCTTTATCATCATTCAATGTGATCAGCAAGTTAAGCTGTCCACCGATTTTATATATTTCTTCAATACAACTGAGTCCTAACTGGACACAGGTTGCAAATGCCATGTTCATTCTTAAGTCCCTTCTACTATTCTTTTTTTAGTGTCTGTGATACGTCTCCCTCCTAAAAACGCATTGAAAGGCTTCTGCATAAACCATCCCAGCTTGCCCTCCGCGATAAGTTGCTAGTCCCTTGATAGCTTCAAAACTGCGAGGATGAGGGTAATCTCTCATTACACCTCTGTACTGCGCCAGGGCTTCAATTTTCTTGTATACGCCTTCCTCAGTAACCTCAAAAAAAGTATTGGGAAAAAACTTCTGCATGGCTGCATTCAGGCCCCACTCTGTAGCGGACGGCACTTCCATAAATAACAACTCTTTCAATGGTAAAACATCATCTCTGCGCTGAAACAATCTCACAGCGGCTTGACAGGAAAGCGAGGTATGTAAATGGTCATTATTCAAGTCCGCAGGATGGTGTGTAATAACTATCTCTGCTTTTGTTTCAATAATTGCTTTTTCTATAAACTGAACAAGCTTTAGATGTGGCACGATGTTTAACTCAATGTTTGAAAAATCGCCTTTAATAACTCTCTTAACACCCAAAATGTTCATGGAACTGTTTACATCTTCATGCAGCTCTACTGTTCCAGGACGGTTATTTCTTGCATTGACTTCGCCCGATATAATACAAACATTTACTTCATGACCTGCCTGAGCTAGCTTATACATCGTGGCTCCCGCCCCAAGGACTTCATCATCTGGATGGGCAGCAACAATTAAATATGACACCTCATGCACCCCACTTGATTAAAAACTCATACAGCCAAAATTCCTCTCAACAACATGGCTTGATTGAATGTAAATAATTATGGTTACTATGTGGTGCAGATAAAATCAAACACTTATTGCCACTCTCTAGCATTTTATCCTTACCCCATAACACAAAATGCCTTTTAAAACCATTCAAGCACTTTTTAAAAAAAGGACTTAATCAGCGTTTTTATCTAAATCGTTGTGTTCAAAAGTATTAGCTCTGCGTCGAAAATTTTTATCGTTGAACAAAATTATCGTACTACTCGTCGGTTGACAACTTCAACTACACATAACGTTTGTTGTACAAAATTAAATTAACCTGCCTGTTCTCTCTGGTATCGCTTTAAAATAGGTATCATAGAAGACAATATTGCAAATACATCCTCGCGCTTACAGAGATGCCCTTTACTAAAAAGCTCTACTATACCTTGCCCAAGGGCTGACACATCAACCAGTGAAGGCCTGGCTATGAATATCCTCTTGTGCTTGGTGGCCCGGGAGCCTTCCTCGGCTGTTAATAGCTCTTCAAAGAGCTTTTCACCCGGGCGGACGCCGGTAAATGTAATTTGAATATCCTTTTCCGGTTCGAGGCCAGAGAATTTTATCATGTCCTTGGCCAAGTCCACTATTTTTACAGGCTCACCCATGTCGAGAACAAAGACCTCTCCCCCCTCTGCCATAGCCCCGGCCTGAATGACCAGCTGTACCGACTCTGGAATGGTCATGAAATAGCGTTTCATTTCCGGGTGGGTAACGGTAACCGGGCCGCCGTTAGCAATCTGCCGCTGAAATATCGGCACCACGCTGCCGTTGCTGCCTAATACATTGCCGAAGCGGACGGCGGTAAAAATAGTATTGCTCACTCTATTTTTGTTTTGAATGATCAATTCGGCCATTCGCTTGGTTGCACCCATGACACTGGAGGGGTTGACAGCCTTGTCCGTGGATATCATAACAAAGACCTTTACCCCCACCCGGTCGGCAGCGTCGGAAACATTCAGTGTACCGGTTATATTAGTTTTCACAGCTTCATCCGGGTGCAACTCCATCAGGGGAACATGCTTGTGGGCCGCAGCATGAAAAACTACGCCAGGGCGGTGCTTTTCAAAGATATAATTAACTTTGGACCTGTCCCTGACATCGGCAATCTCAATTTCTAGCGGTATCCCTTTGAAACTTTCCTCCAACTCCAGCCAGATTTTATGAATACTGTTTTCACCGTGTCCAAAGAGAATTAGTTTTTGTGGCCCGAACAATGAAACCTGGCGGCATAGCTCCGAGCCGATGGAACCCCCTGCTCCCGTGATCAACACGGTTTCCCCTCTCAGATACCCCGCCACTTCCTCCAGGTCAACCCGCACCGGCTCCCGGTGGAGCAAATCCTCCAGTTGCACCGGCCTTAAATGGTTTACAGATACATGTCCATCAATTATTTGGTACATGCCGGGAAGTATTTTCATTTCCGCCCCAGTCTCCCGGCAGATTTCAACAAATTCCCGGATAACAGCGGTGCTCACGCTGGGCATAGCGATAATAATAAGGTCGACGTTGAGCTTCTTAACCACCTGGGGGATGGCCTCCCTGTTTCCAAGCACGGGAAGTCCAAGGACTGTCAATCTCTGCTTGTTGGGATCATCGTCGATAAAGCCCACCGGCCTGATATTAAGCTTGTGTCCTTTAAACTCCCTGGTCACCATGGCACCGGCATCGCCAGCTCCGATAATCAGTGCCCGGCGGCCGGCTTTGCAGCCATTTGTCTTTCTTTGCTCCACATATACCCGCCAGGCCAGCCTTGACCCGCCGATAAGAATAATAGTGAAGGCCCACTGCATTATAACTACACTTCTTGGCAGCGGCCAGTATGTAAAATACGTAAGAGCTATGGTCCCAAAACTGCCCAGGGTAACGGCCTGGACAATGGCCACCAGTTCGCTGGTGCTGGCATAGGCCCAGACGCGGTTGTATAAATTGAACAGATAAAAAAAAGCTATGTAGATAATGGTAATTAATAAACCAAGTATCATATAATATTGAAGAAAACTTAAAAAGCTCTGACTGCCGTAAAACCTGATAATGACCGGGACGGCTATAGCCAGGTTTACCAGTAATGCATCACAGGACATCAGGATGATAATCCTTCTAAAGCTCTTCACTACAAATCTCCCTACTTCAAATAATTATTACAGATTTTCTAGTAAAATTGGCCATTACAATCAGTACCTAATTTTGCTTATAAGATAGCTACTTTCGGTGCCTTCTCCTGATCCTGGCAGTAGGAATAATAACGGTAGTCATCAGCATGCATTTTGACTTCGTTTAGCACCACTCCAACAATATTGGCATTGACCTTTTCCAGTCGCAATTTTGCTTCCTTCACCATGTCGATGCGGGAGGAATCGGCCTTTACCACCAACACTACACCATCAACCATAGGAGCAAGCACTGCTGCGTCTGTTACGGCAATAACCGGCGGCGCGTCCAGGATGACAGTATCGTAATGTAGAGACACTTTTTCCATGAGAGCCTTCATCTTCTGTGAACCAAGCAATTCAGAGGGGTTGGGTGGGATTGGACCGCTGGGAACTACCCAGACCCCATCTATTTCAGTAGAATGTACCGCTTCCTTTATGTCGTCGAGGTTCTGCACCAGTAAATTGGTCAATCCTTTGCTGTTGTCCAGGTTAAACAATTTGTGCATGGTAGGGTTTCGAAGATCTCCGTCCACGATGAGCACTCTGCCGCCGGCCTGAGCCATCACCACAGCCAGATTTGAAGCCACCGCCGACTTGCCGTCCTGGGGGCCCACGCTGGTGATGAGCAGCACGTCCACTCGGCCTTCAGCCGCAGTAGAATACAGGTTGGTACGCAGGGTCCGGAAGGACTCTGCAATTGGAGATTTCGGGTTTTTGTGGGTAATTAGCGTTGTAGGAACATTTTTACTTCTAAACACGTAAGACACCTCGCTTATTATCAGTACATTCTCCGGCTATCAGCGGACGGTATGAGCCCAAGTACGGGCAGGTCCAGATGCGCTGCCACGTCATACGGAGTCTTGATGGTATTGTCCAGAAACTCAAACAAAAAAATCAGGGCTAGGGAAGCCATTAGACCAAGCATAAGGGACACGGCCATATTCAGGTTTATGTTCGGCTTTACAGGACTGTACGGAGCTATGGCGGGAGATACAATCACCAGACTAGTATTGCCAATGTCAATGGAACGGGCGATTTGGGTTCTGGTGATGCCCTCGGTGAGGAGGTTAAGTACCCCCTGTAAGCGCTGCTTCTCGTAAGAATCAGTGGTTACTGCCAGTTCAGCTCTAATATTTTTCACCTGGTCCCGCAGGAATTTAACGGAACGGTCCATGACTTCCATGTTCTTTTCAGAAATTTGAGCCATAAATTCCTGGCTCAATGTATTGGCGATATTTGCCGCAAGTATAGGGTCACCGTTACTTACGGTTACCTCAATAAGGTAGGAGTCCTTGGCGGCGGTGGCATTAATCTGCCCTGCCAGGTAACGGGGCGTATAGCCCAACTGGTCCAGGTGCAGCTTGTTGATCACCCGCTGCATCAAAGCTTCGCTTCTTACCTGACCCACATAGGTATTCATGGTAAGGACCGGGATGCGGTAGGCATTATTCAATATGGAGTTAACATCGTCCTTTTGGCTTGTCGCCTGCGGCTTTTCTGCCGCCTGGGTGACCAGCAGTACTGTCCTGGCCATGTAAACAGGTGTTATAAAGAAGTAACTGAATAGGCCGCTGACGGTTACCGCTGCCACCGTCAATAAAGCAATAATCCAAAAGCGTTTTTTTACTACATTGATTAATGCCCGTAAATCAATAGACTGGTCGTCAATGTTACATTGAGTGTCTTGATTACTCAACTGACCTCTCACCTCACTTTATTTGAAAATATAATACTTTCTTCCGGAGTCATCATTTTTTAAATAAATTAACATTGCTTTACCTCAAACTAACAAAATTTAAACAATAATCCTTAATTTCAAAAGAAAATAAAAAAACCAGGTATACACGGTAAAATATTAACAGATGCGACTTTTTGCGCCATCCTTCCAGGGGATGATTAAAAAGACGATTTATTTTCCACCTGCTTCATACTTTAAATGGGCACAATTTATTGATATGGTTATTGGCATACCTACTGAATCATCTTTTTCGAAGACCCTAAAAAAAAGAAATGCCCGGAGAAACAGGCCATGTCGATAGCCCTTAGAAGAAATCCGGGCAGTACCGGACCTTGCAGACAACCGTCGCAAACACCAAGCAGTGAGATAAGACACTCCTTGGTCAGGGGCTGTGAGGTCAGGACTATTATCTTAGTCCAGCCGCACAGGCTTTTTAATTTCCTCAACAATTCAAACTCATTTTCACTGATGGTGCTGAGTTCCTGGACCAGCAGGTCCGGCTGCAATCTGAATGCCTCATCTATTACGTCCGCACCCTCGTGGCCCACCACCTCTATATTCTGTGAAGAGTTGAATATCAGCGCCAGCCCGTCGCGCACCACTTTGTGGTCGCAACTTATCAATGACCTGACCTTTTGCATTAGCCCCTCCTATAACCCCAAAAAACTACCTGAAGAACAAATGACAATTAAAAAAGCCTCCATTAAATTGGAGGCCATAGCACAAAATTATATTACATTAACCGGGTTTACAATCGGGCTGCCGGATGATTGAAGTATTAGTTCAGATCTATATTAAGTTGCGCTTTTAGAGTCGTCAACAAGTCCGTGTTTGTACGAATATATAATTACCTGGGCCCTGTTGTTCAGCCCAAGTTTTCGTAAGATGCTGCTGACGTGAGTTTTTACTGTGGGCTCGCTAATAAAAAGCTTGGTTGCTATTTCACGGTTGGAATTATTTTTCACCATTAGTTGAAGTATCTCCATTTCCCGTTTCGTCAGCATTTCATTCTTTTCATTTAAACAGCCTTTATAGTCCTCAATTTTCACAACCCTTTCCGTCACGGCGGTTGAAACCACTTTTTTATAGCAGGACGGCAGGCAAAACAACCCCGCCCGGCAGGCCAGCTCAACCGCTTTTACCAGGCACCCCCGGATTATACCCTTGGGCACAAAGCCGTCCACTCCCTGGCCCATTATCTCTGAAATGCTTATTTTCTGTTCATTCTCCACCAGGGCCAACACCATGCTGCAAGGGCATTCGTCCTTTATGCTCTTTATTTTCCGGCTGAATTCCGTTATGTCTTCGGATATGTCCAACAGCACCACATCGGGCTGAATCTGGATGGATTTTTCGATGCCTTCCTCCTGGGAGTAGCTGCCGGCCACGTCAAAAATATCCTCCGAACTGAAAATTGCCGTCAAACCGCGCCTGGATGATGCATCGTCACTGACTATAAGCAGCCGAATTCTATCCATGGTATTAGGCCCCTTTCATACTACTAGATTATAAATAATAAGGCTACGAAAATAGTACGATATGGTCCTATCTTCGGTAGCCGGTACATCATACTGGAGGTTATCTCCTTTGATCCTGGCTTTGCTCTCCCGAAACTTCAGATCGCCTTTTCGGTATAGGAACAAAATATAGAGTATTAATACTATGCTAACTCATTCTTTTTTACCTTTTCAAAATCCTTTATCGAAATGCCTGTTAAAATAGGGTTTTTTGTTATGCAGTTTTCTCCTTGCCGGTTATAAAACGATTCCATTCCTGCTATTTATACTAAATTATACATCAATATACTAAATAAGAACATATATGTTCTCTTTAAAAATACCCTATAAGCGTCGAAAAAGTAATCTTTGTCGAAAATATTAATTTTTCTTTAGGTTTAATGCCCGTGATAAAAATCAAATATAGAAAGCCCATCTGTTGAAGGATAGGCTTGTTAATAACATCTTAATTAGCAATTAATATTAGTTGATTAAAGTCTCACCATCTTAGCCAGGCAATCCCTGCAGTATCTCAGCGATTTCTCCGGCTCCCAATAGGATATGGCCTTGGAGGCGATGAGTTTCGCCGAGTGCGCGTTTATCCGCCGGATCAGCCCGCGGGTAGCCGGTATTATTTCAGGTGGCGCTATTATTTCTTCATAACCCATGCCCAGCAGTAATGGTATCGCCGCCGGCTCGCTAACCATGGGGGATGATATGCCTGCCCGCTTTTGCCTGCGGCAGGCCCTCTCCGCCAATTCCTGCAAATAGGAAAGGTGGGCCGGATCAAAATAATATAGCAGGTCATCACCGGAACGGCTTTCACTGCCGGCGGCAAAAAGGCAGTTTATGGTGTTGTCTCCGGAGATGAAGAAACGGGACTCGAAACAAAATATCTCCATGGCCGCCAGCACCGCGGGTATATCCGCCATGACTCCTATCTCCCCGGGCCGGCGGAAGGGAGTATTACCCTCCTCCAGTTCAGCCTGGGCTTCCCCCAGCAGTTCCTTTACCTTAATAATTTCCGACACCTGGCTTACCCCGGGCAGCACCAGGCTGAAATTGCCATGATTACTGGCTCTCAGCAAAGCCCTGAGTTGACTTTTTAAAAGATCGGGGTCAGTCTGCCGGTGGCCGCGCCAATTGGTAATAACTGCCGTCACGGGCCTGTCCCCCATTATTTTGCTTATTTCCCTGTATATCCGGTACTGTTCTTCCCCGTCCGGCTGCTCCTGCCCGGAAAAACCTCTCAAATCCAGAAGTCCGATGGCCTCCGCGCCGCTTTCCGCAGCCCCGGCCAGTTGTTCTCCGGTTTGCACTTTTGCCGTAATCCTTATAATTTTACCGTCGGCGGTAATTGTGGCAGCGTTTTCAGTCATATTTTTTCACCCTGGACAATTATATCACTTCTCAGACTTTCCAGCATTTCCAGAGATACACCCATTCCCGTTCCCAGTACCGCCAGCAGGCCCAGGTATATCAGTCCCAGCCTCAGCCTGAAGGATGAGTCCAGGGTATAGTACTGTATGGCCTCGGGATTACGCCTGTTTTTGAATACTTTGTAGCCCTCAAAAAGCCCCAGTATTAATACCAGAAAAATTACCGGATTGCCTATTTTAAAGGCCAGCACCCCCAGTATCACCGCGCCGGGAATCCAGAGCCAGAGGGATATGGCGGTGGCTATCCTGCCGCCGTCCAGAAAACCCAGGGGAACCAGGTTGAACAGGTTTAAAAAACAGCCCGTGTAGCCCAGGGCCAGCCAGTACGGTTCCTTCAGGGCGTCATAGATAACGAAACAGGCCAGGGAGGCCAGCCCGCCCAGCAGGGGTCCGCCCAGTCCTATAATAGCCTCCTGCCTTGCATTTTTTGGCATTTCCTTCATGCTGATGAATGCCCCCACGAAGGGAATGAATATGGGCCTGGATACCGGGAGCCCGGTCCTCCTGGCCGCCATAAGATGGCCGTTTTCATGTATCAACAACAGTATCACGAAACCCAGGGCGAACTTCCAGCCGAAAAAAGCGGAGTACACAATCACCGTAATGAACATTGACACGAAGGTGGCGCCGAACTTGCTGAATTTCAAAAGCACCAGCAAAGGCTTTAAAACCTTGCCCACGAAAGCCAGTAAAACCAGCAGCGGGGCGATAAATTTCAGTATACCTTTTTTTTGCCCGCCGCCGCCCTTTGAGTAATTGTCATAGGTGTTGTCATTCTGAATTGTAGAGTCTTTATTGTCGTCAGACATGTTTTCCCTGTGGTCCAATCAACCTCACCCCGGACAGTGTCATGCTTTAGTACTTTCTACTATTATATTAGGTTTTAATTCTAATACACCGGATTATTTTAAAAATATAATCCCGGAATTAACATTATCCGGGATTTATCATAAACTTTTTTCGCTCAATATTTATTTACCTGGTTACGGCCCGGGTATTTCCCTACAAAATTCCCTCCAGCATCCTGCCGCAGCCCAGTATGCCATCAATATCAACGCCTGTTTCCATCCCCATTCTGTGCAGCATGTACACCAGGTCCTCCGTGGCTATGTTTCCCGCGGCGCCGGGAATAAAAGGGCATCCCCCCAGGCCCCCCGCCGAACTTTCCAGCACCGTTACCCCGGCCTGTATTCCCGTCACCGCATTGGCCAGTCCCAGCCCCCTGGCGTCGTGAAAGTGCAGCGCCCAGGCCACCCCGGGATAACCGGCCGAAAGTTTCCTTACCAGTTCGTATACCTGCCTGGGGTCGGCCATGCCGGCTGTATCCGCCAGGGTAATCTCCCCCATCCCGGCTGCCAGCATGCCTTCAACCACCTTTTTCACCTGATATTCAGGAATTTCTCCCTGGTAGGGGCAGCCGAAGGCGGTGGCCACCGCCCCCCTGAGCCTGATTCCGGCGGAGGCCGCCATGGCGCCGATATCCTTTAATACTTCCAGGGAACGTTCCACAGGCAGGTTTAAATTAGCCCGGTTGTGAGTCTCACTGGCGGACACCACCGCCACCACCTCCCGGACCCCGGAGCCTGCGGCCCTTTCCATTCCCTTCAGATTTCCCGCCAGGGCGCTTAAGGTCACATTCCCGGGCAAATCCCCAAGGGCGGCCAGAACCTCATAGGCATCCGACATTTGGGGCACCGCCCGGGGGCTGACAAAGGAAACGGCCTCAATGGCGACTACTCCGGCCGCCGCCAGGGCTCTGATCATTTGAACCTTTTTCTCCGTGGGCACAAACTCTCTGATATTTTGCAGCCCGTCCCTGGGGCCGACCTCCCGGACGGTAATCTTTCCAGGCCAATGCAATCCCAAGCCCCCTCAAATATTTCAAAGTTGTGAACTCACCCCTCCCTTCGCTTCGCTCAGGAGGTGGCGCCCGTGAACATAAGCAAAGTTACGGAGTTTACTGTTTAAAAGCCATCCCTAAGACCGGTGGGAAACGAGAGGTGAGACGCGGGAAACCGGAAGTGGGAATACAGGTGGAATTCGCTTTGCGAATTATTTAAAACAATCACTTCCGGACTCTCATTTCACACTTCCTTGGTAGGGGCAAAAGTCTTAGAACCTGACGGCTAAAAGCCGGTTGGCCCCTTGGGTATCCTGCCGGTCCCGATGCATTCGCTTCTCAGCCGGCGCCCGCAGATTTTCTCCATCATCCTGCCAATTTCCAGCACCCGGTCCACATTCACACCGGTGTCGATACCCATTTCGTCCAGCATCACCACCAGGTCCTCTGTGCATACCAGCCCCACTATATTGGGGTCCTGGTAGTAATACGCCCCGGTGCCCGAAACCGGATAGCCGTCGATGAAATTGGTGGGCTGGCCGCCGGTGCCGCCCAGGGTGCACTCGAAATGGGTAATTCCCGCCTGCAGGGCGGCCAGCACGTTGGCCAGCCCCCAGCCCCGGGTGACGTGAAAATGGGCAATGTGCAAATCCGGATTGGGCAGGGCGTCCAGCACCATGGAGAAGTACCGGTAAACCTTGTCCGGCGGGGCGGAGCCGTCGTGGTCCGCATGCTCTATATCGTCCGCGCCCAGTTCAAGGTAGTGTTTGGTAAACTCCACCGCCTTTTTCAGCTCAGTGGGGCCTTCAATGGGACAGCCCCAGATGGTGCTTACGGTGCCGTTTACCTTTATGCCGTGGTCGTGCGCCTTTTTTATGCTGTCTTCGGTCATGGCCCAGTAGCCCTTGTGGTCCAGCCCGGAGTTTTTATACATGTGGGACGGGGAAGTTGAAACCATTTGCAGTATGCGGTCCGGGCCGATGCCCTGCTTTTTCAGCTCTATGGCCCTGTCCACCGCTTTTTCCCTTATGGTGACGGCGGTCAGCTCCACTTCGGGCAGCAATTCCTTCACACGCCTGCTGCTCCTGACGGCTTTGAGGAGCTGGTCCGCATCGGCGAACTGGGGCATGCCTTTGGGGTTCCCCAGGTTGGTCACCTCCAGGCGCCGGAATCCGGCCAGTATCAGTTCCTCCAGCAGCCACAGTTTGGCAGGGGTGGGAATAAATTTCTCCTCGTGCTGGAAGCCATCCCTGACGGTAATTTCACCCAGCGTCACCTTTTCAGGATATTTCAATTGAAACACTTCTCATCCCTCCTGCTATAATCCTTTATACACAGGCTTTCTTTTTTCGTTAAAGGCTCTTAAGCCCTCATCCCTGTCCTCTGTGGTCAGGCAGACTATATGGCATTCCGCCTCCAGTTCCAGGGCGGTGTGAAGCTCCAGCTCCACACCCAGGTTTATGGCCTTTTTGGCCTGTCTCAGGGCGATGGGACCGTTTTTGCCGATCTCGTTCATTATTTCCATGGTCCTGGCCATGAGGTTATCCCCGGGGACCACGTAATTGGCCAGTCCCAGCTCATACGCTTCCCGCGCGGTTATCCTGCGCCCGGTGAAAATCAACTCCTTGGCCCGGTTGCGGCCGATTACCCGGGGCAGCAGTTGGGTCCCTCCTCCGCCGGGAGTCACCGCCAGGCCCACCTCGGGCAGCCCGAACACGGCGTTTTCCGAGGCTATGATAAAATCGCAGCAAAGGGCGAATTCGGTGCCGCCCCCCAGAGCGAAGCCGTTAACCGCGGCCACCAGGGGCTTGGGAAATTCCGCCGCCGCGGTAAATGCCTTCACAAAGAGGGCTCTTTGTGTTCTCATCTCTTCCCTGGACATGTTTTTTCTTTCCTTTAAATCAGCCCCCACGCAGAAGGATTTATCCCCCTCCCCGGTGAGCGCCGCCGCGAAAACACCGTTGTCCAGCTCCAGTTCCAGCAGTGCCCGGGGCAGTTCCAGGGCCATCCTGGTGTTGAGGGCGTTCAGGGCGTCCGGGCGGTTGAAGGAAAGAACTGCTATGTTTCCGGCCCTGGTTATTTTTAAGGTTTCATAGGACATGCCAGACCCCGCCTTTCATTAAATATTTACACCGGATAAACAGGGTGCTTGCGCTCCGCGAACTTTTGCTCCTTGGATTCATACAGGGCGAAGCGGGCCACCAGTTCATCCCTCAGTTTTCCGGCTGTTACCACATGGTCCACCACCAGTTCCGAGGCCAGCCTGTAAATGTCTATATCCTTTTTGTATTCCTCTCTCTTCTGCTGAATGAAGGCCGGCCTTTCCTCCGGCGGCAGGGCCATTATCTTGTTTTCGTAAACCGCGTTAACCGCGGCCTCGGGTCCCATCACAGCTATCATGGCGGTGGGCAGGGCCATGCAGCAGTCGGGCTCGAAGGCTGGGCCGCACATGGCGTACAGCCCGGCGCCGTAGGCCTTTCTCACCACCACGGAAATTTTGGGCACCGTGGCCTGCACCATGGCGGAAAGCATTTTAGCCCCGTGCCGGATAATTCCCTGGCGCTCAACGTGGGATCCCACCATGAAGCCTGGAACGTCCATCAAAAACAGCAGGGGTATGTTGAAAGCGTCGCAAAGCTGCATGAATCTGGCGGCTTTATCGGCGGAGTCCACGAAAAGCACCCCTCCCTTTTCCTTCGGCTGGTTGGCCACTATACCCACCGCCCTGCCGCCTATTCTGGCCAGCCCGGTAATGAGTTCCGGGGCGAACAGCTTCTTTATTTCAAACCAGCTTCCCTGGTCAATCAGCCGGTTTATGAATTCATACATGTCAAAGGGGACATTTTCCCGGACAGGCACGATTTCTTCAATATCCCTGCCCGGGGCCGGCGGCCTGGCCTCCACCAGGCTTACTTTTTCCCGGTAATTCAGAGGCATGTAGCTCAGATAGCCGCGGCAGGCCTGGATGGCCTCCTGCTCCGTTTCCGCCAGCAGGTCGCCGCACCCGCTGACGGAGCAGTGCATCCTGGCCCCGCCCATTTCCTCCAGGGTTACCTTTTCGAATATAACCATTTCCGCCATGCGGGGGGAGCCCAGATACATGCTGGCATTGCCGTTTACCATGAAAACCACGTCGCAGAAAGCCGGGATATAGGCTCCCCCGGCGGCTGAAGGACCGAAGAGCAGACAAATCTGGGGAATCATTCCCGACATTTTAACCTCGTTGTAAAAAATCCTTCCGGCGCCCCGCCTCCCGGGAAACATCTCTATCTGGTCCGTTATCCTGGCCCCGGCGGAGTCCACCAGGTAAAGCATGGGCACTTTCAGATCAATGGCGGTTTCCTGTATGCGCACTATTTTCTCCACCGTGCGCCAACCCCAGGAACCCGCCTTTACAGTGGAGTCGTTGGCCATTATGCAGACGGTGCGGCCTTGAATCCTGCCAACCCCGCAAACTACCCCGTCTGCGGGAAGGTCCCCCGCCAGGTTGTTGGCCCAAAAGCCGTCCTCCACCCAGCACTCCGGGTCCAGCAGCAGTTCCAGCCTCTCCCGGACAAAGAGCTTGCCCTTTTTGGCATTGCTTTGGTGATACTTTTGGGCCCCTCCGCTTAATACGGCCCGTTCTCTTTCCTTTAGTCCGGCATCCAGGCGGCGCAGGCTTAAATCTTCCATTTACCAACTCTCCTTCGCAATATAATTAAGTGTTAATCCGGGTTTACATCCGCCGTGACGTAAAAAATTGTAAACAATAATTCTGTAAAGCGGTAATTTCCGTGCCCTGGGAGCGGATTGCTTTTATTTTCTCCGCCGTTAATTCCTGGCTGAATTATAAATAGAGCAAGAACAGTGCCAGAATATTCTGTTAGTTTTCATGGTTGTCAGGGGCTGCCCCCCGGGAAAAATGTCCCCCGTATTTACATTTTTACGCCGCCTGTATATTCATTTGTTTACTACCTTTAAACGCAACCGGTCCATTAGCCGTCAAAATCACTGTTTTAAAGCATGGCATACGTATTGCAAAGATAATTGGTAAAATATTTTGAATTAACAAATAAAAGGAGGGCCTTTAATGGGAGCTTTGCTGTGGAAACCGTCAGAGGAGCAAATAAAAGAAGCCAACATGACCCGTTATATAAATTTTGTTAATGAAAAATACGGACTGTCATTGTCGGAATACAGCCGGCTTTATCACTGGTCCATTGAAAATATACCGGATTTCTGGGCGTCGGTCTGGGATTATTGCGATGTTATTTTCTCCGCCCCCTACCGGCAGGTGGTAAACAGCCCGGACAATATGCTGGAAGCCAGGTGGTTTGCCGGGGCAAGGCTGAATTTTGCCCAGAACCTTTTGCGCCACAGGGACAGCCATACCGCACTGGTTTTTAGGAACGAGTCCGGGGACGCGGTGAGGATTACCCACGCCGGCCTGTACAACCAGGTGGCCCGGGCCGCAAAGACCCTGAGGGATATGGGGGTCAAAGCCGGGGACAGGGTGGCGGGCTTTATGCCCAACATGATAGAAACAGTGGTGGCCATGCTGGCCGCCGCCAGCATAGGGGCCATCTGGTCCTCCTGCTCGCCGGATTTCGGCACCAAGGGGGTACTGGACCGCTTCGGTCAAATCGGCCCCCGGGTGCTTTTCACCACGGACGGCTATTACTACGGAGGCAAAAAACACGATTCCATAGGCAGAATAGCCGGCTTTTTAAAGGACATTCCCTCCATTGCAAAGGTGGTGGTGGTGCCTTACGCGGAAAGCAACCCGGATATAGGCTCTCTGCCCGGCGCAGTTTATTACAATGATTTCCTGGCGCCGGAGGAAGGGCTGGAAATAGAATTTGAGCAACTGCCCTTCAACCACCCGCTGTATATCATGTACTCCTCAGGCACCACCGGCGTTCCCAAATGTATAGTGCACGGCGCCGGGGGGACCCTGCTCCAGCACCTGAAAGAACTCATTCTGCACACGGATTTAAAAAGAAACGACACCATATTTTATTTCACCACCTGCGGCTGGATGATGTGGAACTGGCTGGTCAGCTCGCTGGCGGTGGGAGCCGCGGCGGTCCTTTATGACGGCTCGCCCTTTTACCCGGACCCCGGCGCCCTTTTCAAGATGGCTGCTGAAGAGGGCGTCACCGTATTTGGAACCAGCGCCAAATACCTGGCGGCGGTGGAAAAGGCGGATGTCTCCCCGGGCCGGGACCACCACCTTGGAAAACTCCGGGCGGTGCTTTCCACCGGCTCGCCTCTGCCGGTGGAAAGCTTTGAGTACGTCTACCGGGAGATTAAACAGGACCTGTGCCTGTCCTCCATTTCCGGCGGCACGGATATTATATCCTGTTTCGCCCTGGGCAACCCCACCGGTCCGGTGTACGCCGGGGAGTTGCAGTGCCGGGGCCTGGGCATGAAGGTGGAGGCCTTCGATGAAACAGGCAGCCCTGTGCTGGAGAAAAAGGGCGAACTGGTCTGCACCGCACCCTTCCCCTCCATGCCCGTCGGCTTCTGGGACGACCCGGACAATAAAAAGTACCGGAGCGCGTATTTTGAGGTTTACCCCAACGTCTGGAGACATGGAGACTACATTGAAATAACCCCCGGAGGAGGAGTAATTATTTACGGCCGCTCCGACGCCACCCTCAATCCCGGCGGGGTGAGGATAGGCACCGCGGAAATATACCGCCAGGTGGAAACCCTCCCGGAGATCCTGGACAGCCTGGTGGTGGGCCAGGACTGGGACAACGACGTCAGGGTAATCCTCTTCGTCAAGCTGGCCGAGGGGGTTGAACTGGATGACGGACTGACCGGCAGCATAAAAAAGGCCATCCGGGAAAACACCACCCCCCGTCACGTGCCGGCAAAAATAATCCGTATAAAGGACATACCCTACACCATCAACGGCAAGAAAGTGGAACTGGCGGTGAGAAACATCATTCACAATCTTCCGGTGAAAAACCAGGACGCACTGGCCAACCCGGAGGCGCTGGAATTCTATAGAAACCTGCCGGAGCTGCAAAATTAATAAAGAAATCATTAAAGCCGGAAGATATGGTTTATATTTTCCGGCTTTTTGTTTGCATTATTATAGATTATTTAACAAAGGAATTCTTTTATTATCTCATTTGTGTTATTTTCATCCGGCAGCCAATATGATATGCCATTGATCATTTTGCATGTGCCCGGGATAGTATAATAAGTAACGTTTCCATTGGGAATATCCGATAAAGATGCTGCCAGCCCGATTAATTGTTTAATATTGAGATCCGTTTGAATATTATTCTTATGTTTAAGAATAATATTCAAAGTTTCAATAATCTTCCCGGAATCACGCTGCTGCGTATAAAGCGCACTTATAAATTTTTGCTGTCTCTTAATGCGATCAATATCCCCTCCGGCAGAGTAACGCCACCTGATATAGTAAAATGCCTGCTTGCCATTTAATACCTGTAGCCCTTTTTTGAGATTGGCTCCATGATTTTTCATATCAATTTCAACATCAAGTTTCACACCACCAATCTCATCAACAATACTGGGAATTGGTTCCATATTCATTGTAAAATAATAGTCGATAATTTGCTTGTCAAAAAAATGGCTGACGGCATTAAGGCTAGCCTGAACTCCATTGCCATTAACGCTGCCAAAAGCAAATGCATGATTGATTTTGTCCATTTTATTGGCGATAGGAACATAGGTATAGGTATCTCTGGGAATATTCAATACTTTTATCTTCTTACTATCCAGATAGATTCTGGCAATAGCAATGGTATCGGACCGGTAAACACCCAACCAGCTTTCCCGTTCATCAGTCTTGTCGATACCAAGGAAAAGAATATTAATAACATTGGTTGTGGCTCCAATATCATTTTTGTAATCATGTTCTCTTTCTGCTGATGAATTATCGCTCTGTGATGATTGACTCTCCTCATGCTGGGCAAGCAACACCTTTTGAGGATTCATCGAGTCATAAATATAACTACCGAAAAAAACAGCAACTTCCCAAAGACAAACTCCTAAAATGATTAATATCCATTTTTTTATATTATTCTTCATTTTTTCACCTTTATTCAAAGTATTAATTCGTCATAACTCATTTTAATATAATACATCTCTTCCATCATCAATGGAAAGGCGTTAATTTTTCAATTCTTAATAAATCATCCTTTGGTATGATAGAGGGGAAGCCGTAAGGCATGGTTTAAGCTTTCCGGCTTTTTTTATAAAAAGGAATATCCGGGGTAAAAATAGAAATATCTACAAAAATAAATGAGTCCTTGTGATTATGATTGTTGATACAGTGGCAAAAACCATAACTATATATGATTACGGAGGTTAAAAAATTATGAAATCGCCGGTTACCTTCTACTGCCACCCCAAATGAACCACCTGCGCCAAAGCCAGGTCCTGGCTAAAGGAAAACAACATAACCTTTGATGAAATCGATCTCACCAAGACGGCACCGGACACCCTGGAACTGGACGCCATATTGACCCGGAGCGGGCTGGAGGCCAAAAAGCTGCTGAACACCAGCGGCAGGGAATACAGGGCGATGGGCAAAGAAACCTTTGCCGCCATGAGCAAGGATGAACTGCTGGCGGCCCTGGCCGCCAACGGGATGCTGCTCAAAAGGCCGGTGCTCACCGACGGGGAAAGGGCGCTGGTAGGATTCAAGGAAGAAGCCTACAGAAATTTTTTTAAACTGTGATAAGAATGGGCTGACTGCCGGCCTTCATTAAAGCGGTAATTATTTTTTGAATATGCTTTCTTTTAAAATGCCGGAAGGATTTTTCAAACCTTTGTCGAAAAAATGGCAGGTTAAAATTTATAATTTTTATATGGGAGGTTATTTTATGCCAATCTTTGAGTATAAATGCGGGGACTGCGGCAAGGTATTTGAAAATCTCGAACTGCCGGGCAGCGAAAAAAAAGAGCCCCTCTGCCCTGCCTGTGACGGCGCCAATGTGGCCAGGCTGATTTCCGCCCCTTTTCTGCCCAGCGCCGTGGGCAAGCCCGCCAACGATGATTTGCACACTCACACCCCCTGTTGCGGCAGCAGCAGCGAAAGCCAGGGCTGCACCCCGGGCTCGTGTTGCGGAGCCAACAAGGAGAATTAACATCCGCGCTAAAAAGCGGGAGCTGCATTAAGCGGCTCCCGCTTTTATCTTTGTTAAGGGAATTATGCTCCTGGTAAATCTGTGGACAACTTTTCGGAGTCGCCCGAAGGGCGATTTCTGTTCTTAACCATTTGCCGTGGAGAGGCAAATACTTCTATGATTAACTGTTGTGACGGATTGACAAAATAATTTCAGTTAAAAAATTATAATGCCTGGAGGTGATCCGGATGAAGAAAAAAGACCCCCTGGATAATAAAACAATATCCGAATTGGTTAAGTGTCCCGGCGATAAGAAATGTGACGAGAATGCCGGAATATGGGCGCTCAGGCACCAGACCGATTTGCAAACCTGAAGTCATAAGGGGACAGGCTTGATACAAGCCTGTCCCCTCTTTACAACATAACCCGCCCAATTTCGCCCCCGGCGTTTAGGGCTATACTCTGATTGAAGCCAGCAACTGCCCCGGAGAACATATAAAAAAGGTAAATTAATAATTTCACAGCACCGGAAGGCAAACCATGCCAACCACACCCGGTCCTATGTGGGTGCCCACCACCGGGCCCAGTCTGCTTTCAAAAGCTTCAACGCAATTAAGTCCTTTTAAAACCTTTTCCTTGAACTGGGCCATGCCCTCCCAGTCCTCGCCGTGCACCATGAAGCACTGCACTTCGCGCTGGCCGAATTTATCCTGCATTATCCTGACTATGCGGTCAAAGGATTTGGCCTTACCCCTGACCTTTTCGTGGGGGAAAACGTAACCGTCTTTAATGGTCAGTATGGGTTTGACGTTCAACAGGGTTCCCAGAAAAGCCTGGGCCTTGCCTATCCTGCCGCCCCGCTGAAGATACTCCAGGGTATCCACGGCAAAGAAAACCTGGTGCTCCTCCTGCATTAAACGGATCAGTTTGATTATTTCCTCTTTGCTTTTGCCTTCGGCAGCAGCCCTGGCGGCGTTTATAACCATTATCCCCAGCGGCACGCTGGTAACGGCGGAATCAATAACCTCCAGCTCGGGATAATTCAGCATGGTTTTGGCCAACTGGGCGGACTGCACCGTGCCGCTCATTTTAGAGGAAATGTGCAGGGAAATAATGGCGCTGCCTTCCTCCGCCAGAGGTTTGTAAACCTCAACAAACTCCGCCGGGGTGGGCTGTGAGGTGGTGGATATTTCTTTTCCGTCGACCTGGCGCCTGAAAAACTGGTCCGGGGTTATTTCCACCCCGTCCAGAAATACCTCCTGGCCGAAAAAAACCTTGAGGGGAACCATGGTTATGCCGTACCTGTTGTAAGTGTCCCGGTCAAGGTCGGCGGTACTGTCGGTAACAATCCTGACCTTTTGCAAGCTTTCCCTCCTCGTTGGGGGCATTCCTTCGTGAATTTGTTGATATGCTATGATGGCTGGATAACCGTAGAAGGTGTGTCCCCTTTCATACGTTGGGGACATTCCTTCGTGAATTTGTTGCTAAGCTATGATTGCTGGATAACCGTAGAAGGTGTGTCCCCTGACCTATTTACTCCGCTGAAATAATCAGCTGATAATGCGGCTGCCCGCCGTAATGATATTCAAAGTCCACACCGGGAAACCTTTCACCAAGCCTGTCCGATAGCTCATCCACTGCTTTGCCGTTCATATCGGCGCCGTGATAAAGAGTCACCAGCCCTGTGCCGGAATTAATCATACGGCCCAGCAGCTCTTCCACCACCGCGTCAAAATCGCCGCCCCCGGCAGTCAATTCATCTCCCAGAAGTCCTATATAGTCGCCTGCCGATACCGGCTTGCCGCCAATAGCAGTGTCCCTCACCGCCCTGGTTACCTCGCCGTATTGTATCTCCGCCGCGTTTTCCATCATTTTTTCCGCTATTTCATCTATATCTCCGAATGGATTGAAACCCATCATGGCCGCCAGCCCCTGGGGCATGCTGACGGTGGGAACCACCCTGACTTCCTTCTCCGACATTTCGGCCGACTGCCGGGCGGTTAAAATAACATTTTTATTATTGGGAAGCACCAGCACTTTCTGCGCCGGCACATTTCTCACCGCTTCCAGCAGATCCTCAGCGCTGGGGTTCATGGTCTGCCCTCCGGGCACCACCACATCCACGCCCAGGCTTTCCATAATACTGATTATGCCTTCCCCCAGCCCCACGGCCACCACCCCCAGGGGCCGCTCCTGGGCGGGCCTCTGTTTCATCTCCTGGTGCTGCTCCTCCATGTTGTTGATGTGCACCGAGTGCAGCACACCGTATTTCAGGCAGCATTCCAGCACCAGCCCGGGATGGTTGGAGTGAATATGAACTTTGGCGGTTTCTCCGCCCCCCACCACCATGAGGCAGTCCCCGTAGGGAGATAGCTCCTCCTTCATGCGCTCCAGGGGCAGGCCGCCGCCCCTGACCACCAACTCGGTGCAATAGGAGTACTGGATGATGGTGGAGAAATCAGTCTGCCGGCCCACAAATTCCTTCTGCTGGCTTGCGGCCAGGTCGAAAAGCTTTAGCTCCTGCCGGGCCGCGGCCATTTTCAGGGCATACAGTATTCCTTCCATCATTACCACCATGCCCCTGCCGCCGGCGTCCACCACCCCCGCCTGTTTCAAAACCGGGAGCATTTCCGGGGTCTCGGCCAGGGCCTGCTGGGCTGTTTTGTACGAGTGCAGGGTAGCCCGGAGCAGATCGTAATTCTTTCGGGAGCTGTCTTCATAGGCCTCGGCTATACGCCTGGTCACGGTCAGCATGGTGCCCTCCACCGGGCTGGTGACCGCCCGGTAGGCGGCGTCGGAGCCGGCCCGGTAGGCGGCGGCCACGTCACTGACGGATACCTCTTCCCTGCCCTCCAATACCGAGGCAATGCCCTGCAGAATTTGTGAAAGTATTACCCCGGAGTTGCCCCGGGCACCCAGCAGGGCTCCCTCCGCCACCGCCGAAGCCACTTCCCCGACGGTCCTCCCGGGATTTTCCCGGGCCTTTTTAACCCCCGCCAGGAGGGTGAGATACATATTTGTGCCGGTATCCCCGTCCGGCACCGGAAATACATTCAGAGCATCTATTTCGGCCCGGTGTTCCGCCAGCAAATTGGAGCTTCCCACCAGCATTACCAAAAACTCGCCGCCGTTAAAGTGTTCAAATCGCATCCAGCTGCCTCCTAGCTGCCCGTAATCAAATATTCGACATATATTCGCCATATTTTAAGGCAAAACCTTTTCCAGCAGGCAAAAAATAAGGGTCAGGCCTTACTTTGTGAAATTAGAATTTCACAAAGTAAGGCCTGACCCCACTAAACTCACTGCTAGGAGAGTGTTGAAAAACACATTGAAAAAACAATAAACATGTTGCTAAACTACCGCCCGAGGCCGTTCAAAAAGCTCCAGATGCAAGGCGCG
>NZ_BFAV01000122.1 GCF_002933875.1 Desulfocucumis palustris
TTTAGTATTAAGGATATAAAAGATGCTGATAAAAAGCGGAAGGGAATATAACGGCATGTGGTCTCGGTTTGAGTCGATGCCGGTGATAGGAAGGGGTTATTTTTATGGAATTCCGGGATGTGCGCGTTGATGTGAAGTGTGATTGCTGCGCTCAAATATTTGGACCTAGGCAGGGTGGCGGGTATTTGTCCATGGCGCTTAATACTGTGTACTTATGCTACCGGTGCCGGGATAGGGTACAGGCTCTGCTGGCTTTAAGGGGTCTTGGGTATGTACCTGGAGGGAGGGTTGCTGCTGGAGTCAGGGGGTTTGCCAGTTATTAATACTATTCGGTACTTGGGAAAGGGGGTGAAATTGATAAGGGAAGGTTACACCTGTTTGCTTTGGTCGGCAGCGGTGTAATTCTTCCCCTGCAATTGAACAACCCGGGGAAAACTCCCTGGTTGTTCAATTGTACAACTTTTTAAGGAGGGTTTGCAATTGGACAATTTGGCGAATATAGATACTCGATCAGGTAATCCTTTTGAAGAATTGGAAATGGATAATATAGGGTTCATTCAACGGGCAGCCTGGCGGGTCTCAAAGATAAGTCCGGAAACTCGCTGGACCATATTGCAGGAATTGGACAGTGATAATGAGGCGTTTTACGGCTCCATGTTACAGGAGATTATCAAGGACCTTTCCAGGGAGGAGGTTGATGATGTTATAACCTTTTTAAAGTACCTTTTCCAACCTGGCATTGCTGAGATAATATTTTCCACGTTACAGAAGTTTGCTGGAGAAAAAACGGAGAAGGTTGCAGCTGTTGGCGGGTAGAAAACCATGCCCGGCACGTTATCTCCTCTCAGAAGCCAATTATGCGCGTCTGCGGGGTATTTTAACCAGTTGGTTGATTATGGGTTTTACCGATATGCGCCAAGGTTGTTGCCGGTGGATTGTTTTTTTTCGGTCCCGCATACTATCGGTCACAAAAATTTGGGGCTGCATTTCAAGCACTTTTTCGGGGGTTTATAGTCTCTGTTTTTTAAGGCAGGATAAGGGGGCGTCCCGCCCCGGTTCACATATCACCGGCAGAGCCGGTGAATAAAGGCTTTTTAAACTCCCCAGATATATCCCTATTTGAAGTGTTGTATCCCTCTGGCGGGATTATTTTCGGTGTTTGTTTTAGTGTGTCAAGGTTTTTTGTGGGACTTTTGAAGGGAGGTCATTGTATTTTGAATGAAATTCATTTACGTGTGGATGATGAGTTAGAGAAAAAGTTAAAGGCTTTAGCCACCAGTAGAAATGAGCCGGTAGCCGTTGTTGTTAGGAGGCTACTTAGCGAAGCTCTCGCCGGCGAGTCAGCGGTTACTGCCTTAGATGTGATACGTAGCGCTATAAGGGAGGTTATCAGAAACGAGATGAAACCATTGGAGAATCGCCTTGCCAAATTGAATGCCAAAACAGGTGCATCAAGTGCAACGGCAATGTTTATGCTTATTCAGACTCTTGATGACTTGGGTAAGCATGATTGTGTTGAAATATACGAAAAGGCGCGGAAAAAAGCAGTTGCATATTTAAGGGAGCCGGTTCGGGAGGGGTAAATGGTTGGGTTCTCCATCTGGTACCATGTACTTTAGTTTATTAATATCGTGGCACATGCAAACCTTTGATGACACTGGCCAAAACGTAAATATTTCTGTGGAATGTGCCACAAATATTACCTGTGGCACAGAATAATGCCAAAATGGGCATAACATCAAAGGCGACAAGGTTTTAAGCTGTGGCAGAGTTTTGAATAGACCCGAATATTCCATGTGGAATAAAAGGATCTGAGATTCATAAATGGATAAAAGGATGGTGGTGCCTAATAATGTAAAAAGGGAAATTTTTCTTGTGGATTGACTGGAAAATGGTAGAATTATGTTTGGGAATATTGGACTGAGGGCGGGCCTCACCTGCCGGGGATGATAAATCCGAAAGGGGGTGAGGCAGAAATGATTCAAGCATCTGACGCAATTCAAATCGTAATAGCCGTTATTCTTCTGCTAACCCTCGTTGTGCTAATAGCTGACCGGCGGAAGTAATTAAAAACCCTTGAAACTGTTCGTAGCAGTTTCAAGGGCCTAGACGAAACCCCGACAGGCGAGGCGCTCACGCCGTTCTTCAGTATCCAGTATTCCCATTTAAAAAGGGGTGATAACTCTTTAGGTAAATAATATATGGCGTATACGCTATTGTCAAGAAATAGGAAATAGGATTTTAAGGAGGTTTCGTAAATGAGTAAACTAAAACTTAATGTTATAACCATGGCCATGGTGCTGGCCTTGGTGGCCGCCATCGGTTTTGTTACCCCGGCGTTGGCAGCTCCCATAGGACCGGACCAGGCCCGGGTGGCGAAGTTTTGGATAGGGAAAAAATATTATGAGGTTGATGGCCAGCGCCGGGAAATAGACGTGGCGCCGTACATAAAGGATGGGCGCACTATGATGCCGGTTAGATACCTGGCTTACAGCTTGGGCATACCCGATGTCGACATAAAATGGAACGACACTGCCAAACAGGTGGAAATAAAAAGGGCCACTGAAAAAATAGGCATGACCATAGGCGTTAAATCTTTCAGCATGAATGGTTACCCACATATAAACGATTTCGATGTTCCCCCAGAGTTAAAAAGCGGCCGGACAATGTTGCCATATAGGGTAATCGCCCAGGCCATGGGTGCCCTGGTTTTCTGGGTGCCGGAGGAGCAGGCGGTTATAGTGGAAACTTTCAGGGATGTGCCGGATGTAATAAAGCAGACGATTAAGAAAGTTACTGTGTATAAAGATAACAGCTACGCCGATGTTGAAGGTTTGGATGGAAGCAAGAAAAGGATAAATACCGATAGTCCGGTATTGATAACTGACCCCAGGGACGGCGGTTTCACACTCAATGCGCTCGAATGGCTTACAATATGGGGGGTTCCCGATGAAGCAATACTCTTTGACCCGGTGCGTGGCGGCTTGATGGTAAGGGCTACTACGGGGGATTATCCCAAGATGGCTTCCGGGTATGTGTATCTGTATGCGGGAGAAAAGACATGCTGGAACAACTTCTATATGAATTCAGTGGATAAGAAAGGAATGGTATCGGGAGCCAACTATATAAAAGATAACAATATGTATTCGGACAATCCAATACAATTTGCAACATCCTTTATCTTTGCAAAAACATATTCCTGGAAGGACATAGGGAATTATGATACATCAACTGGATGGCTAGAAAACTAAAATCAGGAACCAGTCCAGGTTGGACTGGTTCCCTGGGAACAAATCAAAGAGATAGAGGACAGACTTTAATATGAGATCATAATGTTATTTTTAAAAGGGGAGGGTATTATGTCTAGTAAACCAGATTTTTCTTTTTATTTAGCACACTTTACAACTGACAAGGAACCTTGGGTAAAGGATGATCCTGCTAATCCGACAATTGAGAAAACTAGAGGGTTATCTGCGAGAGATCGATTGATTTCTATTCTTAATGAACGAAAAATTCTTGCTTCATCTTTACCCTGGAAGGTTCCAGGAAGAGCTGTCTGTTTGACAGAGTGTCCTTGGACATCTCTTTTGGTGCATGCTAAAAGGTATTCTCCATATGGAATTGGATTTAACAAAGCACTGATTTACCTTTTAGAAGGAAATCCTGTGTTTTATGTTCGTGATGAGGTTTATAAGGAGCAAGCATGGTCTCCGAAAGCCCATGTATTTGTATCAAGATTCTTACCAAGTTATAGACCTGGTGGTAAGAGAGATGGAAAACAGCCGATTGATTATTTACATGAACGTGAGTGGAGAGTTCCAAAGGATTTAACATTCAAGTACAATCAAGTGGAATTTGTCATTGTAAATGAATATGAGGATATTGACAAAATTCCATCAAATATCCGTACAGCTATTGGACTGAACAAATTTTTAGTGATGGAAGCTTATACCCAAATAGAAACACTTTGGCCTGTTCATAGAATGCCGGAAAAAAAAGAGGATTAGTGGTCGTACTAGCGAAGTTTAAGTTATCTTAAACCAGAGGCAAAGGTAATTGACACTTTATGGTAAGCGTATAAAAAGGTTAAAATGTTGGCTGTACATCTGTATTAAAAATTTCATTAAATGTTTATCAACTATGCATTAAGGGGCCGACTTTAAAATGTCAGCCCCATTATTTTTAAGAAAGTAGGTAAGTAAATGAAAAAACCTGTTTTAATACTTTTATTAGCACTATGTATAGTGTTGACTATAGGTGGAATAACTTATGCTGGTAGTAGAACAGAGGAAGGCTCGATAGAAAACCCCTTCCAAGACTTTTTTAAATCCCACTACGGCACAGAAGGATCTTTGGTTTCCTACCAGCCACTAAGAATTGTTTATCCTGATCTGTCCGATGAATACTTCATGGCTGAAAACTGGCAGCCGCAGGCCGGTAAAGGCTACATGGCTATACCGTATAATGTGCTGCAGCGAAGCCAAAGGGCCTTTGCATTTTTTGACAGCATGGGCGTGGTACCGGATGCGGGCACCGGTAAATACACCCTGGAGTCTGGAACCGACTCCGCTAGGTTCTCTAACTCCAGCATAACACCGGCAAAATCATGGTTTCTGGCTCTGGATAAGGCGCAAAGCCAGGGTGTTCCCGGTCCGTATCCCAGTTCCGGCAACAGCATGGCCCTAGACATGGACCCCCTGAACGTAAGCAGTGAGGAACTCAAAAAATATGTGCTGCAAGGATATCGCAATTTCATTCATGGAGAAGCTTGGGACGGGGGCTCAGGATCGCTGGGTGTTTTGGTGATAAACCAACCGGATTTTACGGTAAAAACCCTCGAAACGGGCGCGCCAGGTAATGTTATGGAGGCCGGTAAGAGCTATACGGCCAGGGCCGTAATAGCCAGCAACTACCCAATACCGGTTAAAACCAAAATGGCCCTGTATCATATTGTAAAAGGAGCCTGGGAGAGAATCAAATATGAAGATTATAACTTCTATGGCGCCGGTTCCACGTACACAATAGAGGGTTCATGGAAAGCCAAGGGTGTTGCCGGAGAGTCGATAATTGCAATTGCAAACTGGAGCGATACGGGTACCGGCCCGGGACTTGAAATGCCATTTACTTTGTTTACAAGCGACTCGGTGATCCCGCAGATGTCCACAGAGAAGGATAGAAATTGGGCGGACAATAAAAAGGAAGTATCGTTAACAGTAGGCCCAACATGTACGGACATCTCTGTAACCGGTATAAAAAGCCTGAATAAGACTGTGGTTGGAGGAAGACCCGAAAAGTTTACGGCAACCATAAAAAGGGCTAATGATGGTCCTGGGGGAAATGTTGCCGTTAAAGTTACGGTAACCGGCAGCAACGGGCTAAAGAAAGAGAAAACCTATTCTATGGCAAAAGGGCAAACAGTTCAGCATAGCTGGGTTGATACAATCAGCAATACAATCACGTATACGGCCAAGGCGCTGCCTGTAGGTGTCGATGACTGCGCCTTGGGCAATAACACAATGATAAAAACATTTGTGCCAGAAAAAGCTATTACGCCTCCTGGTAAGACGGACGATATATGGATTTCTATTAACGGTGCTAAATAAAAAGGACGGGGGATAGTATCTGGATGGTTCGAATAACGAAAAACTTAGTTGAAGATCAGCGCGGAGCAGTTCTATTATTGGCCGTCTTGCTGGTGTCGATACTCCTAATTTTTGCCGGAGTGGCAACGGATCTGGCGAGAACCTGGGTAGCCCGGGAGGAACTTGGAGCTGCACTTGCGGCGGCCAGTCTTGCAGGGGCGGGGAATGCTGAAAGATATGTCACCGTATCCGTAGAGCCAGGCCATTTAGAATGTGATGATAATGGTTGCTGGTGTGTTTATGAGTCAATAGTTGATAGGTCGGGCAACGAAGTTCATATGATCGACGAAAGAGGCTGGCGGCACAATAGCTGTGACAAGTATATGGGAATAAAAGAAAGGTGGCTTGAGTATCCAAGCGACACCGATGAGGTCGTTAGGGGGGTCTTCGATGTCAATCGCCCTTCCCTGCTGGAGGAGGACGGCGAAATAACCTCTGAAAGAATAACAATTAACGACTCGTCAAGCGATAAGGCATACCCTTCGGTAACGGTTAGGGCTGACGGAAGGATCGATACCTTTTTTCTAAAATTAGTTGGTATAGATGATTTGGAATTTAACCGGTGCTCCCAGTCCGCTAGTTATTTCGATAAAATTATGGAGGGAAAGATATATGGCTGGAAAAGGCCTGAAAATGATTGCGAGGACCAGTAAATATTCTTGAATCTTCATATTGCGGTGATTGGTTTGGCTGTAAATAATCGTCTGACAGTAATTACTCCCGTTCGGCGTGGAGCGGGGGTAATTATTATTACTTTTATAAACATTAAAAATGGGGTGATTGTGACTGCTTACGGAAACTGGCGATAAAGGAAACAGCGCCATTGCCGGTAACCAATATTTAATTGAGAAGTAGGAAATATGGCAATCGGAGCA
>NZ_BFAV01000123.1 GCF_002933875.1 Desulfocucumis palustris
CCGGTATTTTTTGCCGGTATTATTACCACCGGCAAGTCATTACTTTATCACTTTTCTTTCTCCAGGTCAACCGGTATTTTTTCCCACTGCCCGGTCTTTATTCCTGCCGGATTCTTTCTCCGGCACTCCCCCGGTGTTTGCCGCCGGGAGTTATAACTTTATCACTTTGCCTGTCCGGGGTCAACCGGTAGTTTATTCCACCCTTTGCCTTTTATACCGCCAACAGATTGCAAGGCCCCATCCTTGAAGGTGAGGATAAACAGTCTGTAAAGCTCACTTATATTTAAGCGGCGTTTGCCGCCGGCAAGATATTACTTTATCATTTTGGTTCTTTCCGGTCAACCGGTAGATTATTCCTCCCGCCTTACCCTTAACCCGGTTATAAACGGTTCTTCCATTCCATTTTTAATCGGCCGCCTTTTTATTTTCACCGGATATGGCGGCCATCAGCAGCATACCCGCAAAAAAAAGAGCGCCCGATAATTCATACATTGCAACAAGGGATAATTTCACCTTCAACCAGCCGGCCATAGCCATCATACTTGCCATGGCGCCCATGAACAAGGGGGTGAGCACACCGTTCACCCGGCCGATCATTATCTCTTCCGTCCTTTGCAATATGAGTGTGTTAATTCCTATTTGGATGCAGGGGAAAAACAGGCCGCTTAAGAATTGCAGTGCCAATGTCAGTATCAGGCTGGTTGACAGTCCTATGCCGGCCACAGAAATAGCGCTGACCAGCAGACCCACGGCAAGCAACATCTGCGGAAGGATTTTTTTCGCGACGCCCGCTACCAGGCCTCCTCCTATCAGCATCGCCGCCCCGTTTACCATCATAAGCCATTGCAAATTTTCCTTGGGCAGGCCAAGACGCTCCACCACGATAAATATTCCCAGGGGCTGGATGACGCCAACCGCAAGCCCGCATACAAAAAAAGTGCCGCCAAGGGTTTTTAACACCTTGTTATGCCAAACATAGCTAAAGCCTTCAGCCAGTTCATGCCAGAATTTTTTGTCGGCCCCTCTGTCTGCTGTCCGCTTATCCGGCGGAAGAAAGGCAAGGGATGACGCTGAGAGCAGAAAGGCCAACCCCATTGCCCCAACCGAAAAAGAAATCCCCATCCTTTGATATACCATGGTTCCCAGAACGGGTCCTATAATCATGAAAATAGCCATTATGGTTTGAAACATGGCCATGCCCGCCTGTATGCTTTCGATTGGCAAGTGGGCTTTAAAAAGCTTCATTGCTGAGGGCTGCGAAAACTGCGAAAGTATGGCGGAAATAAGCGTGACAAAAAATACGGCCTGCCATCTGCCAAAAATTATGGTCAAAAGCACGATAAACACCGACAGGGCGCTCAGTAAGTCGCACCAGATCATTGTGCGCTTTGGCCGCCAGCGATCCGCAAATGTCCCGCCTATAATGGAAAAAAGGAATATCGGGGCGAATTCCGCCACTGAAATAAGAGACACGGCGAAGGGGTTATTATTGGTTCGCTCCATAACAAACAAAAGAATTGCAAAATTCCGTACCCAGATTCCCAACTGCAAAAATATCGCAGAGGCCATAATGGCTTGAATAAAACGATTTTGAAAAATATTTGCTGGTGCGGGAGAGGAGTTTGACATTTTTTCCACCTATATTAATTTATTTTGACATCTCCCGGAACGGCGAATTTCCGGGCTGCCGGGCCATTCACGGCTATTTTGATAAACCTATTATATCCGGTAAGCTTACCCTCCTTGATGTCCTGTGCCAGCCGGCAATTGTTATATTACCATAAATATAAAAGTAAATGCACCTAAAAAGATTTTGCTCCTTTAAGCTTTAATCTGGCTAGCAGCCTGTAAGACCCGTCCTTGAAGGCCGGGGATAAAACAGGCAATTTAAGGAAAGGGGACACAAGGCCAACTTATATCAATCTGCCGATTCCTTTTAAGTTATGCCGGCAACCGGTGATAAATTTAAATTCAGTTGTTATTGACACAGGCAGGAGTCTCTTTTACAATAAATATGAACACATTCATTAATGAATTGATTCATGTGGATAAATATGGCTTTTGTACTGCCTAAGCCTTTGCCAGGCCGTTGCCTGGATAATAAATATTGAGATAGGAGGCTTTCTAAATGAATGATTCCATTGATGCGGCCATGATGATGAAAGACAGTTATTTATGCAGTCAAGCTGTTTTTGCCACTTTGGGAGAGCAATGCGGCATTGAACGAAATCAAGCCCTAAAGCTGTCCACCGGTTTTGGCGCGGGAATAGCCCGCCGCGGAGACATTTGCGGAGCTGTCAGCGGCGCCATCATGGCTATCGGATTGAAACATGGAAATTATGAAGTCCATGATGTTGACGCCCGTGATAAGGTTTTCTTTCTGGCCCAGAAATTAATTGAAGGAATAAAAGCCAGGCACGGCTGTCACACCTGCAGGGGGCTTACGGGGATAGACTTTACAAAACCGGAAGGCTTAAAGCTTTTTGAGGAAAAAGGCATAGGGGAAAAAATTTGTATCAAAGTAATAATGGACTGCGTTGATACAGTAAAGGAAATATGGTAAACAAACCGGGCGTACAAATCTTCGATAATTGCGCGCAATCTCCAAAGATGGTGCAGGCCCGGCGCCGCATCAATTTGCTTTACATATCCTCCAATGATAAAATGAATTTATTCATTTTTGAATTTGCTCATTGAAGAGGATAATGATGAACAATTTGATAAATCGACGGGAAAGAAAAAAACTTCACGTTAAAAATTCAATTTCAGGCATTGCTTTAAAACTGTTTTTTGAAAAGGGCTTCATGGAAACCACAGTTGCAGAAATAATGGAAGAAGCGGATCTGGGCACCGGCACTTTTTATAATTACTTTTCGTCAAAGGAAGAAATACTTAAACATTGTCTGGCGGAGAAAATCATTGAAGCCAGGGAGTCCTTGGAGGATATTCAACAATCCTCCGTGAAAGCTTCCCTGAAACTATCGAAAATGCTGTTCACTGCCGGAAAAACCTTTGAAGAAAACCGGCAGCTGATAGAATTGTATACGCAGTTTCACCGGGATAATAATCATGCCAAAAGACAATCGCCGCACGGTCCCAGGTTTAAGGAAATCCTTGTAAGCATAATCAGGGAAGGGCAGGGAAAAAGAGAGTTTAGAGAAGATATCCCTCTGGAAATAATCATCGAGATGTACATGGGCATACTAAAATCCACAATGTCAAGCAGTTTGGAAATTTCCTTCATGGATAATTTAAAATACAAGTTTGCTTTGCTGCTGGAAGGAATTAATAATAAAAATGAGCGTTAAAAACCCCGGGTCCAGGTTTCCCCGGGGTTTTTAACGCATTAGTCCTCCCGGTAATGCGCCCCGGCGCTTTCTTTTCGCGCCAGTGCGGCTTCGGTTATCAGCTCCGCTGTGGTCAGCATAAGCCTTAGCCGGTGGTACCCTAAAAGCTCCCGGTAATGGGTAATCCGGCAGTTTTCCAGCCGTTGCCGCAGTTCAGCCAGCCGGCGCCGGGCTTCCGTCAGTCCCTCCCGGCAGCGCACCAGGCCCACATAACGGCCCATTATTTCCCGCAATTCCCCGGCCAGGGTTTCCGCCTCCACCACACCCCTGTCACTGTTACCCCGGTCAGTTTCCCAGGAGGCCAATATGCCTGGCGTTACCTTGTTTTCCTCAATTAGCTTTTTAATATCGGACCGGTTCAGCCCGGGCGCAACGCAGGCCTTCATCTCCCCGGCGGCACGGCTGCCGGCCCTCAGGCCGAAAACAGCCGCTTCGGTCAGGGCGTTCCCTGCCAGACGGTTGGCTCCGTGAATCCCCCCCGCCGTTTCGCCGCAGGCATAAAGGCCGGGCACGGTGGTGCGGCAATTGCCGTCGATAAGCACCCCGCCCATGGTGAAATGAGCCGCGGGGGCAACCTCCACCGTTGTCCGGCCCCGCAGGTATTCCTTGATATCCGCGTACTTGCGGTCCATTACCTCCGGCGGAACAGCGCTGAAGTCCATTAACACCCCGCCCCGTCCGGCGTTCAATTCCGTAAAAATCGCCCGGGCCATGACATCCCTGGTGGCCATGCAGCCCAGGGGCGAATAGCGGGTCATAAAATCCTCTCCGGACCTGTTCCTCAGAACCGCCCCGGCAGAGAAAGGAGAATTGGAAATCGCCAGGCGCGGCGGCTCCAAAGACATGGTAGGCAAAAACTGAATGAATTCCATGTGCTCCGGCCCGGCCCCCGCCAGGTATGCCAGGGCATAGCCGTCGCCGGTGACATCCGCCGTGTTGGTGGTCAGGGGATACAGCCGCCCCGCCCCGCCGCAGGCCAATACCGCGGCGCGGCAGCAAATTACCGCCGGCCCGGCAGCACCCCGGCGAAAGCCGAAGGCCCCGGCAACCCTTCCATTCTTTACAATGAGTTGCGTAACCAGCAAATTTTCAATTATCTCCACACCGCTATCCGTTCCCCGGCCAAGCAGGGGCAAGGTCAGTGCCAGGCCGGCGGTGCGGGACTGCCCCAGGGCGCTCCAGTCCACCGTCAGAATCCTATCCTCCGAGTGTCCCGGCGAACCCTTGAACAGAAAAGCGCCGTTTTCCCTGCGAAAGGGCACGCCGCAATCCGCCAGCCACAGGATGGCTTCCCGGGCGGCCCTGACCAATATGTTTACCAGCTCCACACGATTTAGATATGCTCCTCCGGCCAGGGTATCTTCAATATGTTTTTGCAAAGGAACTTCGCCGGGCTCCCGGTCCATCACGGCTGCCATGCTGTTGCGGGCCATTATGGTATTGCCGCTGCGCCCCGCCCTGCCCTTGGCGGCTATTACCACACGGCAGCCGCTTTCCCGGGCCCGCAGGGCAGCGCACAATCCCGCAAGTCCTCCGCCAATAACCAGCACGTCCGTCTCCCGCAAGGAAATCTTCATCAATGCAGCCTCCTGCCGGATTCCATGTGAAGAGTTCTAAAACAATCACAGACAATAGCCTTTAGCCAAGTTTATCCCAGGCCTGTCTCCAGGTCAATGCATTCCAATTAATTATCATTCATGGTAATATTAGGCTGGTTGACTGCTAAAAAAACATATTGGAAAGGAGAAAAACATGTCCGGTATGATCGCTTATTGCGGGCTCGTTTGTTCTAGCTGTCCATCCTTTCTGGCCACTAAAAACAATGACGATGCGGCCAGGGAAAAGACTGCCGCTTATTTAGCCGGGAAATTCGGGTTATATGTAAAGCCCGAAGATATCAACTGCGACGGATGTCTGACCGAGGGAGGAAGGCTGCTGGATTTTTGCCGGAGCTGTGAGATTAAAAAGTGCTGTAGCGCAAGGGGCCTGGAGAATTGCGCCCGCTGCGACCAACAGCAGTGTGAGAAACTTATAAAATTTCATGAGTTCTCTCCGGAAGCAAAGGCCTGTTTTTACGCGTTAAAAAAAGAGCTGGGATAACATACCCTGTTGCTCCAGCAGCTCATGGTGTTAAGAAAAATTTTTAATTACATAACGCTCATAACCATTCCCCCGATAAAATCCTGTAACTTTTCCAGCTGGTTTGATTCAATGAATCGCCGCCATCTTTAAGCTTGGTTAAAAGCCGGCCCAACAACCAAACTGGCCGGCTTTATTATTCAGGCAATCCTGCCGGGGAGAATTTCATTTCGAAACTTGTTAATTCCCGGCGGGCTTGATATAATCCGATAAGAACGGGCAGAAATATCTGGAAAAAGGAGGACTCCATGAAAATCTTCGGGCTATATATCATCCTCTCGCTTCTGACCGGCAATCCAATTCTGGCCCTGGTCCTGTTGCTGGTCATTTTTTTCTTTGCCGAGCGCCGTTTCATAGGTGTCCTGCCGGACATATTCAAGCCCATGCGCAGGGCCAACAGGGTAAGGCAGCTTAAAAAAGTAATCCAGGTCAACCCGGCGGATGCCGAAGCATACCTGGAACTGGGAGAGACGTATTTTCGCCAGGAGAAATACGGTAAAGCCTATGATTTTCTAAAAAACGCCTCAAAAAAAATGACCGGCCACCCTCTTTATCATTTCTACCTGGGCGCTTCCCTGTATCATCTGGGAAACGCGGAGGAAGGAAGAAAAGAGCTTGAGCAGGCGCTGGAAATCAACCCCAAGGGCAGCTTCGGCGAACCTTATGTATACCTTCTGGAAATTTATATCGAGCAAAAGCAGCCGGAGGAACTAATCAACAATACCTACAACAGATTATTGTCCTACGGTTCCACAAAGACCTTTTACCAGGCAGGCAAGCTATTTTTAAAATACAAGGATATGAACAGGGCCCGCCGCCTGTTCAGGGAAACCGTGGATAACTATGAAGCTTCCAGGGGCGCCCTGCGAAAGGCCAATAGAAGATGGGCGATTCTTGCAAAAATAGGGCTTCTGTCCGCAAAATAATTTCCCGGCCTTCCTCACTTGCCTTTTACAGGAAAGGCCCCGGCCTTTCCTGTTTATCCGCATCGCCCTTTCAGCCGCCCGGCTTAACTTCAGTATCTGCTCCGCGTACAATAAAAGGTTTTCGCCGTTCCTGGTCAGGGTTACCTTCCGCCCCAGCCTTTCAAAAAGCGCGCCTCCCCATTCTTCTTCAAGGGATTGAATCTGGCCGGTAACAGTGGACTGGGCATATCCCGGCGTGTCCGCCGCCTTGGTGAAGCTTTGCAGCCCGGCGACGGTTACAAATATTTTTAAATTACGGAGTTCCATGTATTTACCCCACGCTTTTATTTTCAAAAAAAGTGAATGGTGCCATCTGAAATGTCAATTTCACTTATTCATATTAACATGTTAGTATATCATGGACTAATGGCGGGAGGTTAACAATGGTTCAGGAGTCTGTTATTTTAAAAAGAAATATCAGCTGGGTACAGGGAGTGGCCCTGACGGTGGGTGCGGTACTGGGCTCGGGGGTGCTGGTGCTGCCTGTGCTGGCGGCGGATCTGGCAGGTCCGGCTTCGTTGTTAAGCTGGTTAATCATGGGGTTGCTAACGGTACCGCTGGTTATAACCCTTGGCAAGCTGTCCTCCCGGCATCCGGACGCCGGAGGCATAGCCGCCTACGCCAGGCAGGCTTTCGGGGAAACCGCCAGCGCCGTTACCGGCTGGTTATTCCTGGGCACTGTCCCCATTGGAGCCCCGGTGGCCGCCCTTATCGGGGCCAATTATTTAGGGGCCTACCTTTCTCTTAATGCTATTGAGGTTTTCATTGTTGCCGCTGTCACGCTGTTAATGGCGGTATTGCTGAATTACCGGGGAATCAGCCTTTCCGGGAGAGTGCAGCTGCTGGTGGTAGGCCTGATTGCGCTGATATTATTAATAATTATAGCCACTGCTTTACCGGAGGTTGATAAAAGAGCCTTTACCCCCTTCGCACCCCTGGGGTGGATCCCCGTGGGGGTTGCCATGACTGTTTTATTCTGGGCCTTTGTGGGCTGGGAGATGATCGGGCATTTGGCGGAAGAGTTCAAAAACCCCGGGCGGGATATTCAGATCAGCCTGGGAGTATCCCTTGTAATAGTTAATCTTTTATATATTTTACTTGCCTTTGTAATCATTGGAACCCGGTCTTACCTGGCAGAGGGAAAAATTGCCGCCTTAACCCATATGGCTTCACGGAACATGGGAGAATTTTCCGGGGCTGTGGTGGCCATACTGGGGTTTATAGCCTGTTACGGCACTATTCATACTTACGTGGCGGGATTCTCCCGCCTGGTGTTCGCCCAGTCCAGGCAGGGCTACTTCCATGTTTATTTTTCAGATCTGCACCCGGTTTACCATACTCCGCACAGGGTGTTGCTATCCTTGCTGCCCGTGTTTTTTACCGTGCTTTTAATCTATTACGGATTAAGCGTGAGCATAACGGTTTTAATTCAATTCACCAGTGCCATATTTATAGTGTTATATATTATCGCCATGGCCTCAGCCGTAAAACTACTGAAAAAGGCAGTTTTTTACCGCTATTGCGCGGTTGTCTCGCTAATGGTCTGCCTGGGGATTTATGGTTTTACAGGATGGTCCGGGCTATATCCAGTTATACTGGGGGCCGTCGGCTTGTATCTGGGCCGCCGGAAACAACGGCTGGAACAAAATATCAACAATCAGTTGTAAATTTCCCCCCTGTTCCGGGGCAGGCTGACTGTGAATCCTGAGGCTGCCCCGGAACTTTTCACATCCACCGCGCTTCGTTAAAATCCCATGGCGCTTTTTAAAAAAGCGGGGGACACGGCTTCCTTGGAAATACCAAACTGATCAATTATATACGGCCTGGCATTATGCTTGCCCCGGTCTATCTCGTAGGAGATCCCGGTGAGCCTGGCGCCGTCTATGGTTATGCCGACAAAGTTCTGTACCCGGCCCCGCAGGGGCACGCCTGAATCATCCGGGTCAGGACCGTAAGCGGCGGCGTGATGCTCATCGGCGACCTCGAAGAGGCCAAAGTAGCCGGGCTTGACATGCCTGTTCCGGTAATAGACCTTTGGGCCGGCGGTACCGGGTATAAGGTAGACGGTTCCGTCAGGCTTCACGGTATATTCAATGGTTCTGCCGTTGAATGTTTCCGTAATCCTGGCTGCGGGAACTGCGGCCCCGTTCTTCAGGGGTTTGCTGCGGGCGTAAATATGGTCATGTCCCTGGAGAACAAGGTCAATCCCCAGTTCTTCCATCATCGGCGCAACCAGTGTCCTTACGCCGTTTCGCCCCATTATATCCATATCGGTGGCATGGACGGAAGTGGTGTAAGGCCCCTTGTGCATGGCTGCGATAATCCATTGGGCGCCAGCCGCCTTTGCGGCTTTAATGTCGTCTTTCATCCATTGAATTTGAGCCGGAGTGAAATTGGCGTATTGATAAGAATTCTCGTTATTGTTGAGTATTATGAAGTGCGCGTTGCTGTAATCCAGGGAGTAGTAAGCGCCGGTGGCGGTATTCGAGCCATCCGCCGGCTTGATGTCAAAATGCTCCATAAAGGAGTTTTCGTCCTGGTCGTGATTGCCGGCAACAGGCATAATTGTGGTGTTTAAAAAGCTTTTCCCGGAATGGCCGAGCAGCCAGTCCCACAGTTTCTCAACGCCACCGGCATCAACAAAGTCACCGTTGACGACCAAAAACTCCGCGTTGCCGACAGCCTCCAGGGACTTGGCAATTGTTTGAGACGAAAGCACGGCCCCCTCCTCGGTCCCCGGCTGGGGGTCCGCAAGATCGATGAAGGTAAAGGCGCCGCTCCCGGGGGCTGTCCGGAAAGTGCCGGTATCACTCCAAATATTCAGCACCGGGTCACCCACCCGGAAAAAGTAAGCTGTATTGGCCTTCAGACCGGTGGCCTCGGCCTTGTGAACAAGCTCCCCGGGGGAATTTGTGGAATCTGACTGCCTGCCTGAAAATTTAACGGCTTTGCTGAAATCCGGGGTGGAGCCGCTCTTTTCAACCACCTCCAGCTGGCTGCCGGTGGAAGCCGGGCCGGTGTACCAGGTAAATCCCCTGGAAGTGGCGGTGTCTCCATGGAAGGTTACGGTTACCTTGCTGATCGCGCCTTTCTTCCCGGCAAAATCACCGGAATTTGTCTGACCCCAGGCGGCATGAAGTCCATCGCCGCTATCCGGGCGCTCCCATCCGGCATCTCCGGGCGGACCGGCACCGCCAGCGCCGGCTGCAAGCCCGGCGCCCGGGATAAAAACCAGGCTTAGAGAAATGCAAAGCATAAGCAAGGCGGATAAAAACAGTCTCAAAAATCTCATGTTGTCCCCCCAAATAAATGATTATTATAGTATTTGGTAATCCCCCCTCCATGATACCCGCCGCCATCCCGGAAAATACAAAAAAGAGGGGCCAGGCTTCATTGCAGCCTTGCCCCACCAGAACATTCGCGGATAATTTCCGGAAAACGTATTATTACAGTTTTTCAAGCAGCTCGTCTTCATAAACCACGATTGCTTCATTGTTTCCGTAGCGTTTGTATACTTCGCATTCCTTGCACTTTCTTACATCTTTGCCGTCTTCACCCTTGAAATGGGTCCCCTTCACATTCCAGCAGGGGTGGCCGCTGTGCCTGGCAACCCCGCACCGCAAGGGATCACGGCCTTCCTCCCTGCATTTCATTATATCGCTGCAATGTTCCCTGTCTTTCCAGTAATTGCTCTCCCCGGCTCCGCCAAGGTTGAAATGGCTTACTATTTCTTGAAATTCATCGGCCATGGAGGTGAGGCTGATGGAGGACTGGGTGACATGTTCCATGGCAGAATTGATATGGTCACTGGAAAGGGCCAGATCCTGGGTGGCCAGGCTGGTTTCTTCGGTGGCCACGGATATCTCCGAAATGTACCTGGTGCTGTTGGCCACGTTTGATACAATTTGCTGCAATGACCGGCCGGCCCTTTCCACCACTCCGACTCCCTCGTTTACCTCCTTCGATCCCGCGTCCATGGCGTTCACGGCCATGTCTATGTCATCTCTTATTTCGTATACAATGGCAGATATCTCTTTGGCGGCCTGAGCCGACTTTTCCGCCAGGCTCCGCACTTCGTCCGCCACCACCGCAAAGCCCCTGCCGTGCTCCCCGGCCCGGGCCGCCTCAATGGCGGCGTTTAAAGCAAGCAAATTGGTCTGGTCGGCTATGCTGGTGATGGTTTCAATAATCTGGCTGATTAAATGCGATTGCTCCGCCAGTTTTGTCATCACCCCGGTGCTGTTGTTTACGGTGACGCTAATACTTTCCATTTTGTTTACAACTTCCTGGACGGCTTTGCCGCCCTCCATGGCCACGTTTTCGGCGTTTTTGGATACTTCCGTCGCCGCGGCAGCGTTTGCCGCCTGGTTCTCGGTGGTGGCGGCAAGCTCCGAGGCCACCCCGGCCATACCGTGAACATTGGCGCTGACTTCCTGGCTGGCTGCCGAAAGCTGCTGGCTGTGCGCCGCCAGGGTGATGCTGTTGGACTTAATTGAGCTGATAACCTGCCGCAGCTCATCCTCCATTTTTTTAAAAGAACGGGCCAGATCGCCAATTTCGTCGGTTCTGTTAACTTCCGGCAGCTCCTTGGCAAGATTTCCAGCCGCGATTTCATCGGCTTGTCCTATTATCCTTTTGAGAGATTTTGTAATATTTCTGGAGAGTATTAAAGCTATCAGCAAGCCCGCCAGGGCTGCCAGCCCTGTAAGTATTATGCCGTACCGGACGGAGCCGGCTGCCGCTGTGAGCACTATCCCCTGCTGGTCGGATACTTCCTGCAATCTGTCGTCGGCAAAGGAATCCAGACCCTTTTGCACCTCATCGGCAAAGGGCGCGGCCTTTTCCTGCAGCAGCAGCCCGGCCTGTTTCAAATCCCCGGCCTTCACCGCTGAGGCAATCTCACCATTGGCCAGCTCCACGAATTTCTGCTGGTTGTCTTTTATCCGCAGCAATTGGTCCTTGGTGGCTTGCCTTACAGTGGCGTTTATGTATTCATCCAGCATTTTTTCCGCTTCCAGGCTGAGGCTATCAAAATACTCCTTTTGCTCCTGTTCCCCGTAAAGCACGAATTCCGCCAGGGCCAAATTCTGGTATCCGGTCAATGCCTTAATTTCAAGAGCGGTGGTGGCGCGCATGGTCCACCATTGTTCTTTCTCAATGCCGGCATTGGCCTGTTTCATTTTGTAATTGAGGATTAACTGGGACATGACGCCCAGCAATATGACCACCAGCACCGTGGCGGTAATTTTAACACCGATTTTTATTTTGACACACCTCCGCAGCAATTTCTATAAATTAGCATTATGAACCATCTTTCTAAAGAATACAATAAGTGCCGCCACTCCACAATAGAACACAGATTAAAGAAAATCAAAAATGTTTTTTCCCATCCCCGGAATAATAAAAGAACCATCCGGATGATGGATGGATTGCAAAATGGCATTGTTTTATTCACATGAACCCGAAAGAAATTTGGCACGGGGACAAAACAAGGGCGAAAAGGCCGCTGGGAAACAGGCTTTTTTGACGGTCACAAACCCCAAAGGAGGCCGGCCTCCCGGTACGGCCGGGCCGCCGGCCGGGAAGTCGCCGTAATGCCTGCGCCGGAAAGAGCTAAGAGGATTTGGGCCTTTGGAAGGAACAGGGCACAATACTTACACATTTCCCGCAAACATCGGCCAGCTCTTTTCTGTTGTGATGCCGGTGATTCTCAAGCAGTAATTCATAGCAGCGATGCCTGTCAAAGGCCTCCGTTTTTAATGCCCCTGAAAAACAGCGGGCAACACAGCGCCGGCATGTTTTATTATGCTTATACAGGCAATATTCCTGAACGGGCCTTGGGGTGGGCTCAATGACGGCGTCTGTTACCAGACTCCCCAGCCTGCCGCAGCACCCCTTCTCCGTAATCAGCATCTGATGCAGCCCGAAGGTGCCCAGTCCCGCTATATAGCCTATATGTTTATGGGACCAGTCGCTGATCAGGGTATTTTCATCAAAATTATGGGTGGGGGGAAGAATTACGGATTGATAACCTTGTTTTTTCAGCTCTTTGGACAGGGCTTCATTAATGCCCACAATTAGTTTGTTTGTTTCAATATAGCCATTGGCCCATTGCTCCGAACTCATCTCACCCGCCACATTGCTGTCAACCACAGGCTTATTAAAGGGAATAAAATAAGCAATGACCGTTTTACTGTCAGGCAACAGCTCCGCGGGTAATAGATGAGTCGGGCTAATTATATGTTTTAATTCAAGGAACAAAGGGTCATTGGCATCAGCATAGGCAAAAAGAGGCGCTCCCCAAAAGTCTGCCTTACTGTTATTTCCCCTATAACTTACAATGTATTTAGTCACGAAAGCTTCTATTTGATCCTTAACCGGCATTTCAGACCTCCTTCTCCCGCAAGGTAAAAGGGATTCAGCTCATACCGCCGAATCCCCTGCTTTTTAGACTATGCCATTCCCGGCTTAAATTTTGTTTGCTGTCCGGGGTTAACACCCCGGGCAGCAAACAAATAATGGTTGCATTCCATTGCCTAATGACAACCGTTAAACTACTGTTCTTCGAGAGTCACGGCTCCTGAAGGACAAACGGAAACACAGGTCTCACAGCCCAGGCAATCATCACCGTTTGCAACGGAAGCCTTGCCGTCGGCCATTTCCAGCACGGAGGCCGGACAGTTGTCGACGCATTCGCTGCAGCCCTCACACTTATCAACATCCACCGATACCACAAACATTTAATTCACCTCCTTGGATTAGTCAGTTACCCAATAAATCAATGTGACAACCCCCGAGTGGGAAATCATTTCCCCCAGGTCATCCACATGATTAGACAGAGAGCATTGCCTTATATGTATATTACACCTAAATTGGGGCTTTGGCCACGTAAATAATGTCGAACCCAAAGATTCCTCCGGGATGCCGCCAGGTCCCCGCACAGCTGCCGCAACCTCGCCAAAGGGCGGCAATACAAATTTCCGTGAAAAGAGAAAAAAGTTTCAATATGGTATTGTGAAATATTACACATTAGGATATTATTTATATACAATATTTGAGTATTGTGTGAGAAAAAGGAGGCGAAGCAAATGACCAGGGTTCTGGTTCCCTATGACGGCTCGGACACTGCCTTGAAGGCGGTGAATTACGCTGCCGGCCTGGCACAAAAAAATCCGGAGACTGAAATAACACTCATGCTGGTTGTTAATATCGGTAATCTTGATTATTTTGAAGCTTCTCTCGACACAAAAGAAAAATTTATCCAATCGTCCATGGAATACCAGGAACCTATTCTTGACAAAGCCAGGAGCATCCTTGAGCAAAAAAATATCCCCGTCAACGCTGTATTGGTAGCAGGGGATCCGGCGGCTAAGATCAACGAATATGCAAATAACAATAATATTGACAGCATAATTATGGGCACCAGGGGACTGGGAAGCCTTACCGGCATGGTATTGGGAAGTGTAAGCCACAAAGTCATTCACCTGACCGACAAACCCGTAACGTTAATAAAATAATATTGTTTCCCCCACCCCTCCCTCCCCACCCCCTCACCCTTCCGGGTGAGGGGGTGGGGTCAGGCTCTTAACTTATTAACTTATTTTTTCGTTTCTCGTTTATATATTTTAATGCCGCCACAGGTGAAACCCCGACCCCCTATGTGACCAGTTATCTCACTCAATGAATACCACTGCTCCCATGCCGGTTTTGCATAAGAAATCTTCACTGGCGGCAGCCTTCCAAACCCCGCTCCATGCTTTCCAATCTCAAAAGTCCCGGCCAAAGCAAAAAACCTCCTGTTATATTTTAATAAACAGAAGGCCGTACACCAGCAATGTATAAGTTAATAAGTTAAGAGCCTGACCCCTGACAGGGGTGGGGGTGGCCCGGGCCTTCCCTGTGCCAGCCATGTCCTTTTGGCTTCAGGGGAATTCGGTCCTGGGGATCGAAATTCATTGCATTTTCCCATTTTCCGGATTTCCGTTCAATTTCCACCAATTCGTAATCTATTTGTCCCATGCCCAGTTCCGCGGCAGCCCTTACATGAGAATAGGGGTCTTTTCCTGTGATTTTCTGGAGGATATGCCCTTCCTTGCCGCTGTTCTCCTCCCCTTTGGAACCGGGCAGAAGGGCGGCTTTTCCCATCATATCCAGGGTGGCCATTTCAATGGCCACAATGTCGTCGCTGATTAAAACGCCCTGGTCCTGAATCACGGGCACATCGGCCAGGGGCATGCAGTCACACTCCGGCTGCACTTCCAGCACAAAGTTTATGTACAGTATTTTCCCCGGCTTAAAAGTACTCACCACCGCCCCGGCCGCTTCCGCCAGGCTGCGCTGAAAGATTTCCTGACTTATGGGCGCCACCAAAGCACCGCTGGGACATACCCTGGCACACCTGGCACATTTGGCGCACCTGGCCTGATCCAGGAAAATCTGCCGGTCATCAAAATTAATGGCCTGATGCGGGCATACGTTAACACATTTTTCACAGAAATCACAAATATCCATATCCCATTCCAGCTGGGTATTCTGGGCAAAATGCATCCGCCCCCGCTCGGGCAGGCCATCCCTGTTTCTGGCTCCGATTCCTCCCATGCCCAGGTTTTTAATGGCTCCTCCGTATCCCGCGGCAATGTGCCCCTTGCAATGTGAAACCACGATCATGGCCTGGGCTTCGTAAATGGCGCTGGCTACACCTATTTCGCCCAGTATTTCCCCCGCCGGTACATTAATCACATCCTTGCCGAATATACCGTCCGCCAGAATAACAGGGGCTCCCACGGAAAGGTGATTTATACCGTTGGCATTGGCCACCTCCAGGTATTCCAGTCCGGGAATGCGCACGGTATCGGTAACGAAGGGACTCCCCCCGGCGCTGCGCACGGCGTCTGCTATTTTACGGATGAAAACCGGACGGACAATGCGAAAAGCGCCATGGGAGCCCAAATGCATCTTAATGGCAACATAATCATTGGCGTCTATAAAACCTTTCAGATCCGCCTGCTCCAGAAGTTCTTCCAACTTTGCCGGCAAACTGACATGGAAATCAAAATCCAAAGCCCTGGCCGAAGTGTAAAAGACCTTTGACATTAGAAATCACCTCTTTTTAATAAATAAATTGCCTTCTTTTATTTTTCTCAGCGGCATTGTTATATAAACAATTCTATGCCGGACTTCCCGCCGGCGGCAGCCCGGTCCGCCGCAGACAGAGGAAAAAATTCCCTGCTTCCACTGACGGCGCCGGCAGTGGAAGCAGTATGATTTTTCCATGTGTTCACTAGATTTGACAAATCGCTGAAAAAACCTTCCACCGGTTTAAATCTGCCCAATAGTGGCAAACAATATTTTCAAACCGGGAAATTCTTCGGCGGATAATACCACTCCCGGGAGAAGATCATGATAAAATTTAAGCGGACGGAATAAAATTTTTACATTGCGGTCGGAGGTAAAATAATGAGCATTCACCTGGCAATCTTTTCTGATTACGTTTGACCCTTTTGCTTTATCGGCAAAGGTATTGTCGAAAAACTTAAAAAACAATATGACCTGGAGGTGGAATGGATTGGCTATGAACTCCACCCGGAAACGCCCCCCGGAGGAAAATCCCTCCGGCAATTATTGCCCGGATTTAACCCGGAAAAGATGAGCGAAGGCCTGAACCGGGCCGGGGCGCCCTACGGCATCAGTTTCAACCCCATCGAAGTGGCGGCCAACTCCAGGCTGGCGCTGGAGGCCTGCGAATTCGCCAGGGACGCGGGACAGTTCGAAAAAGCGCACGCCCGCCTCTACCAGGCCTATTTCCAGGAAGGGGAGAATATCGGGGAAAAAAGCACCCTGTTGAGATTGCTTGGGGAGATTGGACTTGACCCGCATTCCTTAAACAGCGCCCTTGACAATCACGTCTATACTTCCAGGCTGGAACTGGCCCGGGAAAAAGCCCTGGAGCACGGCATCACCGCGGTGCCCACCTTCATTATCAATGGAAGTGAAAAGATCGTGGGAGCACAACAGTATGATGTCTTTGTCCGGCATCTGAATGCCCATCTGGACGGTTGACCGCCCGGGAAATCAAAAGGGATTCTCACCCACAGCGGGGAGAATCCCTTTTCCTTCCGGCAATATTTAATAGGTTTCCGCAAATAATTCAAAGTAAGCCTGGGGGTGAACACAGGCCGGGCATTTTTCCGGCGCCTCTTCGCCTTCATGAACATATCCGCAGTTGCCGCATTTCCAGAGAGTTTTCTGGTCTTTTTTAAATACCCTGCCATTTTCAACATTCTCGGCAAGCTTGTTATATCTGGCCTCATGCCTCTTTTCAGCGGATGCTATCATGGTAAAGGCCGACGCAATCTCAGGAAATCCCTCTTCCTGGGCAACCTTTGCAAAGGCGGGATAAAGTTCGCTCCACTCTTCGTTTTCACCGCCGGCAGCCGCTTTTAAATTATCCAGGGTGCTTCCCTGGGCAACAGGATAACAGGCGTTTATTTCAACCACCGCGGGCATTTCTCCCTGGAAGCCTTCCAGCAAGAACTTGTAGAACCTCTTGGCATGTTCCTTTTCGTTGTCGGCGGTTTCCACAAAAATATTTTTTATTTGTTTGTAGCCTTCCTTGTCGGCCACCGAAGCATAATAGGTGTAACGGTTTCGGGCCTGGGATTCACCGGCAAAGGCCTTCAATAGATTTTCTCCGGTTTTTGTACCTTTTAAGCTTTTCATAAAAACTTTAGCCTCCTTAATTTTTCCAATAAAAGCCAGTTGAGCATAATGGATTTTATTGAATATTTTTTTAATTTATAATGATTATAATTTAATTATAATTATATTATAATGCTTGTCAATAGCTTTTTGGATCTTTTAGGCACGGCCGCCATAAAACAAGGGAGCCCGGCCGGGCCCCCTTAACGTTTAATCATTAAAGTATTTACTTGTGCAGCAGGTTCAGCAGTCTCCCCTAAAAAACCCTTTTTTACTCTTCAGCTGGTCCATCTTATCCTGCTGTTCCGGGGTTAACAGGGACCGGAACTCCTGCTTTCCCTGCTGCGCGGTACCGCGGATTTTTTCGCTGAGCTCGCTAATTTCCTTGAGCTTAGCCTCTATTTTGGATTTGTCCGGGCTTTTCTGCAGCTTGAGTTGCCTTAATTCCTGCATGCAATCCATCCGTTTAATACGCAGGTCCCGGGTTTGCTCGTAGGTTTTTTGATTGATTTCCCGCATTTTAACAATTTGTTGGTCGGTCAGGTTCAAAGCCTCAACCGGATTTATCCAGTTGTTCCCATTCAGCTTGGGTGGACCGTCGTCACCCCTGCCCATCCCGGCGGCTGCAGTCACCTGGGCAATGCCGAACAGCAAAAGCAGTGTAACGGTTAAAAGCGCTATTCTCTTCTTCACTGTTACACCTCCTTCCCCACCTGATTGTACAGAAAAAATTTTTTCCTGTGCTGTGCTGTCTATATTCTTCCCACAACTGGTGAACGGAAATTCGGGGAATGGCTGGTTTCCTGTTTTGTAAGATGCCGGAATTAATTTATATAATAAAACCGGTTGCCAATAGAACTGATGTTTGGTAAAATTAACAAAACAAATGTTCCGGGGAGGTTTGTTAAATGTCTGTTATTGAGCAAATTCAATCTAACGCTGAAAGCGCTATCCAGGAAATTGAAGCGGAAATTACCGGTTTAGAGGAAAAAATCGAAATGCACAAACTCCGCATACAAAGCGCCCGGGTCCAGATCCAGGCACTGAAGAGGTTTCTTAACCCGGAAGAAGGCATTCACGAAGTGTCAAAACCGTCCAAAGGGTCGAAGAAAAACGGCAAAGCACATATTGAGGGATTTGAGCTTCAATAAAGCGGAATGAGGTAAATAAAGAGAGTTATAGGGAAGCCGGTCACAGACAAGTGTGCCGCGAAAGGCAAAGCCGTACAGCGCCGGGCATACCGGCTGGTCAGAATTTAGGGGACACCCCTCCTTGGGAGGAATGTCCCCATTTAATACCGGAAAGGTTGGAAACACCTGCTCGCTCCTTGTGGAGCAGTATTTTGTAATACTACACCACTTCTTTTTCACCATATGCCCCTGAAAACTGGCTCATATAAAGGTCCGCGTAAAAACCGCCCCTGGCCAGAAGCTCATTATGACTGCCCGTCTCAATAATGCTGCCGTTATTCATCACCAGGATCAGATCGGCATCCCGTATGGTGGACAGCCGGTGTGCGATAACAAAATTTGTCCGTCCCTTCATCAGGCCTGTCATCGCCTTTTGAATCAGCAATTCGGTTCTGGTGTCAACATTGCTGGTTGCCTCGTCAAGAATAAGGATGGCCGGATCCGCAAGCACGGCCCTGGCAATGGTCAGCAGCTGCTTTTGACCCTGGGAAATATTCGAGGCTTCCTCATTCAGGATGGTGTCATAACCGTCGGGCATGGTCCGGATAAAATGGTCCGCGTGGGCAGCTTTGGCTGCCCGCACAATCTTCTCCTGGCCTGCTCCCTCCCGGCCATAGGCAATATTATCCCTGATGGTGCCGTTAAAAAGCCAGGTGTCCTGCAGCACCATGCCGAAAATAGAGCGCAAATCGCCACGCTTTAAATCCCTGATGTCAACGCCGTCCACCGTGATTTTACCCGCGTCTATTTCATAAAAGCGCATCAGCAGGTTGACCAGGGTGGTTTTGCCGGCCCCGGTAGGACCTACGATGGCGACGGTCTGGCCGGGTTCGACATCAATATTCATATTCTCAATCAGTGTAACGTCTTCCTTATAACCAAACTTAACATCCTGGAATTTGACCCGGCCTTTGGGGAACTGTATGCTTTTCGCATCTATTCTGTCCGGAATTTGCTCCACCTCGTCCAGAAGCTCAAAAACCCTCTCGGCTGAAGCCACTGTGGATTGGATGATATTGGCTATATTGGCTGTCTGAATGATTGGATGGGTAAATTGTCTGGAGTATTGGATAAAGGCCTGCACATCACCGATTTCAATGGTCTTTTTCATCACCAGAATACCCCCGGCAACACAGACCAGCACGTAACCGATGTTGCTGATAAAGCTCATCAGCGGAAAAATGATGCCGGAAACAAACTGGGCTTTCCAGCCGGCGTGATAGAGCCTCTCGTTGATTTCATTGAACCTGGTGATGGATTCGCGCTCCCTCCCGAATGCCTTTACTATGGGATGGCCGGTGTACATCTCTTCAACATGCCCGTTAAGTATACCGAGCTCTCTTTGCTGCGCCACAAAATATTTCTGTGAGCGTTTGGCGATGATGGCCGTAACTATAAACGATAGCGGCAGGGTTATAACGGCTATTAGGGTCATGACCGGACTGATGGTCAACATCATTATGAGAATACCGGCTATGGTAACTATAGAAGTTATCAGCTGGGTTAAGCTTTGCTGCAAGGTGGAGCTTATATTATCAACGTCGTTGGTAACCCGGCTTAATATTTCACCATGGGTATGCGAATCGAAAAATTTAAGAGGCAGGCGGGCCAGTTTGTCATTAACGTCGTTACGAATATCAAAAACAGTCTTCTGGGCCACCCCGGCCATGATATATTGCTGCAAATAGCCAAAAAACGCGCTGAATATATATAATCCAACCAGAAGCAGCAGTATTTGCCCGATGTAGCCAAAATCAACCCCCGCCCCGGGGGCATGGTTCAGCTTCATCATTATGCCCTCGAACAATTTGGTGGTGGCCTTACCCAGTATTTTCGGGCTCACTATGCTGAAAAGGGTGCTGAGAATGGCCATTACAAACACGGTAAGCAGCCGGAGCTTGCGGGGTTTTAAATAGCCCAGGAGCCTTTTCAGGGTGCCTTTAAAATTCCTGGCTTTTTCCGCCGGCATGGCCATCGGTCCCATCGGGCCTCTGCCGAAGCCTCCTCCGGGTCCCCCCGCCGGCCTTTGTCCTCTGTGCTCTTCCTTCATGCTATCTCCTCTCCGGAAAGCTGCGAGTATACAATCTCGCGATACACCCCGCAAGTATTCAGCAGCTCTTTATGGCTGCCGGTTCCCACAATTTTTCCCTCTTCCATGACTATTATCCGGTCGGCGTCCATCACCGTGCTCACTCTCTGGGCCACAATCAGCACCGTGGCGTCGGCTGTTTCCTCTCTGAGGGCGGCACGCAGCCTGGCATCGGTTTTAAAGTCCAGGGCCGAGAAAGTATCGTCGAAAACATATATTTCAGGCTTTCTCACCAGTGCCCTGGCGATGGAAAGACGCTGCTTCTGCCCGCCCGAAACATTGACGCCGCCCTGGGCGATCACGGAATCAAAGCCATCCTTCATACCGGTGATAAATTCCACGGCCTGGGCGGTTTCAGCAGCCCGCCTGACCTCATCGTCCGTGGCTCCCTCTTTGCCGAACCTGATGTTGTCCGCGATGGTGCCTGTAAAAAGCACTGCCTTTTGGGGTACAAACCCTATTTTGGCTCTCAAACTTTCCTGGGCCATTTCCCGCACATCAACGCCGTCTATTAATATGCTGCCGCCGTCAATATCATAGAAACGCGGGATCAGGTTGATCAAAGTGGATTTCCCGGAACCGGTGCCCCCGATTATCGCCGTGACCTGGCCGGGGCCGGCCAGGAAAGAAATATTGCTGATGGCGGGCCGTTCGGCGCCGGGATAGCTGAAGGTAACGTTTTTAAACTCCACAAAACCCCTTTTGCTATCCGGCTTCTTGACTTTTTCGGGATCCTTTATTTCCGGAACGATATTCAGCACTTCATTAATCCTCACCGCCGAGGCTTCCGCCCGGGGGAGCATGATAAACATGAAGGAAATCATAATGAGCGAAAACATAATTTGTGTGGCGTATTGGAGAAAGGCCATCATATCGCCCACCTGCATGTCGCCGTTGTCAACCCGGATACCGCCAAACCAGACAATGGCAATGGTTGAAAGGTTCAACACCAGCATCATCACAGGCATTAAGGAGGCCATCAGCTTATTGACCCTAATGGCCGTATCGGTCAGCCGGCTGTTGGCTTCAAGAAAACGTTTCCTTTCATGCCCCAGGCGGTTAAAGGCCCGCACCACCCTTATGCCGGTAAGACCTTCCCGCAAAACCCTGTTTAATGTGTCCAGATTGACCTGCATTGCCTTGAAGAGAGGCACGCCCTTACGGAAAATGAGCAGTATCGCTCCGGCAAGAACCGGCAGCACCACCACAAAAATAAGCGATAAAACGGCGTCCTTGGATGCCGCCATAATAACGCCGCCGATACACATCATCGGCGCGCTAACCATCATGCGCATCATTATGATCAATACTTGCTGAATCTGGGTAATATCGTTGGTGGTTCTGGTAATAAGAGAGGCTGTTCCCACACTGTCAAACTCGTATAGGGAATAGCTCTCCACCCGGGAAAAAACCATGCCGCGCAAATTCCTGCCGAATCCCGCGGCTACTTTAGAGGACAGAAAGCCGGCTGTAATCATGCACAGGGCGCTGGCCGCCGCGAAAATCAGCATCAGCCCGCCGATATTGAGTATGTACCGGGTATCACCATTGACTATGCCTATGTCAACGATATCGGACATCAAAGTGGGCAAATACAGATCAGAAAGGGACTGAAAAAAAATAAGCGCCAGAACGGCGGCAACGGACCACCCAAATGGCTTTAAAAACCTGAACAACTTAATCATGATCATTATCTCCCGTAAGTTAGTTGTTACTTCCCGTCATCCAGCAACCGCCTCAAGGCCGCCAGCCCGTCAAGTATTTTCCTTTGCTCCCCGGCGGGTGCATTATTAAACGAATCCACAACCAGGGAGAACATCCGCCGGGGCTTAATGCGGTGCAGATGGTTTCTGCCCAAATCGGTTATGGTAACCTTGGTAATCCGGCGATCCTGCAGGTCCTGAACACGTATTGCCATTCCCTTGCGTTCCAGTCTATCAACGATTCCCGATACGGTGCTGTGCGTTAGCCCGACTTTTTGGCCCAACTCCTTCACGCTCATGCTGCCGTGTTTGATTAAGTGGCCCATAATAAATCTCTGGGGCACTGTTAATCCGTCTTCCGGTAACAGGGACTCCAATCCCCGATGCAGTGCCCTGAATATAAAAAGTAAGTTTTCAACCAGTATCTTTACATTTTCATCTTCGTTTTGCATTATCTTTTCCCCTTGGATTTAGGTCGCATCACGACGCGTCGCAACACGACCTATTATAGCTTAATTACCTTTATCCGTCAACCTTCCAGCGGGCCGCGCTTCCCTTTGCATTAAGCCGTCTTAATCACTGCGCCATTATAACTCCCGGATATTTCAACAATTCAAAAACCTGCACCCGCAAGATAAAAATTTTGTATTTACCGGTGAAGTATTTTTCCGGGCAGCCGAGTCTAAGTATTTAGAAAACCTTCCAGGTTGCAAATCTCGGACAGGTGCCGCCAAAGGGGTGATTTTTGCATGGGACCTGTGCTGAAATTAAAATCAACAAGAGGAGCTACTATTGTGACCAAAAAACTGACAGCCATTTTATCGGTGGCAATTATCCTCCTGGCCGGCTGCGGAGCTGAATCCTCCCCCACCGGGGAAAAAAACCCGGCGGAAAAGGACGGTAAGCTCGCCTCGGTAATAACGGTGCAAAAACAAACCCGGCCCGTAACCCTGACAGCCACGGCGGTTGCCGTCCCGAAGCAGGAGGCCGGACTGTGCTTCAGCGCTTCCGGAACCATTAAACAAATTAATGTTGTTAAAGGCTCCAGGGTTGGCAGGGGACAACTGCTGGCCGTTCTTGACACGGGCACGGAGGAATCCCGCAGCATCAAACAACTGCAGCTGGAAGAGGCCCGGCGGGAGCTGGCTCAAAAAAAGACCGATCTGCAAAGAAGTGAAACGCTGTACAGCCAGGGCGCCATTTCCAGGGTGGATTTGGAGGAGCGGCGGCGCGAGGTGGAAAGAGCCGCCAGCGATATGGCCCAGATAGAACAAAATATTGAGGATGTAAAGCTGCTGGCGCCCTTTGCCGGCACAGTGGTGGAGGTAAACAACCAGGCGGGGGAAATAGCCATGGCCGGTCAGGCGATAATCCGGCTGGTGGATCTATCCCAGGTGAAATTAACCCTGGATGTTCCGGAGGACTTGATCGAGCAATACAAACCCGGCCAAAGTGCCCGGGTGATACGGGAAAGCGGCAAGACGGAACAGGGCAAGGTTACTTCACTGGCGCCGGTTGTTGACGCCGGCACCGGCAAGTACCGGGTGGAAGTCACTGTACATAACGCCAATCAAGAGTGGCGCGGGGGCATGCTGGCCAGGGTGGAGGTGCCCCGCACCCTGATTACGGGCATTGTTTTGCCTTTAGGCTGTGTGGGCATTAACCAGGATAAAAGGTATGTGCTGGTGGTGGAAAATGGGCTGGCCCAAAAGCGCCAGGTGCAGGTTGGGCAGGTCATGGAAGACAGCATTGAAATACTGTCCGGACTGCGGACGGGTGAAAAAGTTATTTCCGCGGGGATTGCCTATATTATGGATGGCGAGAAAATAGCAGCTAAAGGAGACTAACCGTGGAAAAATTTATTGGTTTTTTACTGAACAAGAAATTGATTATCTACCTGTTTACTTTTTTACTGGTGCTGGCAGGAGTTGGTTCACTGCTTACCTTTAACCGTGAGCTTGTTCCCACAACAAATCTCCCTTGGATTGAAGTAAATATTTCCGGCGGCTCACTGCCCCCGGAAGAAATGGAAGAAAAGAGCACCAAGCCCATTGAAAAGGAACTGAAATCAGTCCCGGACATAGAAGAATTCACTTCCAACAGCAGTACCGGTTCCGTTGAAATTTCCGTGCAGGTCAGTGAGGGCAAGGGCGCCGAGGTAAAACAGGAGGTACAAACCATAGTCAACCGCCTGCGCAGCAGCTTTCCCCGGGATGTGGTGGAGCAGCTGCAGGCGGCCAATGTGAAACAGTCCATAGGCACCCTGAAAAACACCGGGTTTGACACCGTGGTTGAAGTGGACCGTTCCTTTAAAACCATACAGCAGATAGGCGACGTGACAGTGCAGACTCCCTCCGGGCGGGTATACCTGCGGCAGCTTGCCTCAGTCGAGGATATGCGGGGCAAAAGCTCCGACGCGGTATACATGAAAGACGGCCGGCCCTATATCATGCTGGAGGTTAAAAGATCCTCCAGCGGCGATGTAATTACCACCGCCGCCGCCGTGCAGCAGGTGATTGACCGGATTAACCGGGAAGCCCGGGGCAGCTACAACATCAGCGTTGTGCAGGATGGTGCCTCCTTCATCAAGCACGCGGTCAATAATTTGAGCCGGGACGTGGCAATCGGAGGCGTTCTGGCCATTGTGATACGGGGTTCTGGAACTGGCCCTGCGTCACCGGGGCAAAACAGTGCTGCTGGCCCTGGGCCTGTTTGCCGGGGCGCTGCTGCTTTCCCCCCTGGTAAAAACCGATACGGAACTCACGGTGGACGAGTCTTATGTACAGGCCAGACTGATCATGCCTAAAGGAACCACCCTGGAGGAAACCGTGAAGGTGTCCGGGCCGGCGGCGGACAGCCTGAAAAAACTGCCGGAAATGAAGGATATTTACCAGGAAGATTATAAGGATAGGGCAGTCCTGCACATGCTGCTGAAGGGGAAGAAGGAACAAAAACGTCCCAGGGAAGCGGTGATGCAGGATATCAATGACAGGCTCAAATCCCTGCAGGATATTGAACGGGTCGAGGTGGGCTTCGGCAGCGGGGCCAACAGCACCCCGGTGGAACTGGAAGTCAGCGGCAAGGAAATGGAAACCATCCGGAATGGACATGGATGTTATGGCCCGCTACCCGGAACAGTTGATGCAGCACCCGGACCAATTGCGCCGGGTAATGGTCCGGTCGGAATCAGGCGCCCTGGTGCCCCTGGATGAACTGGTGCAATGGGAATATTCCAAAACACCGCTGAGCATCGCTCACCAGGAGGGCCAGCGGGTTATCAGCGTCAAGGCGGAACTGGCCGGCAGCGACCTGGGGGCTGTTAGCCGCATTATTGAACAAAAATTAAATACCCTCACCATCCCCGAGGGATATAGCGTCAGCGCCGCGGGAGCGCTGAAGCAGCAAAAGGAAAACCTTAGCGGCGTTCTTTATATTTTCCTGGGAGCCGTGGCCTTAATTTATATCATCATGGTGGCCCAATTCGGCAGGCTGTCCCATCCCTTCATTATAATGTTATCGCTGCCCATGGCCATCGTCGGCGTGGTGTTTGGCATGGTAATCACCCGGCGGGTGGTGAACCCCATCGGCATGGTTGGTTTTATAATGCTGATTGGAATCGTGGTGTCAAACGCAATTTTGCTTATAGACCGCATCAATCTGTTGCGGCAGCGGGGCTACCGGCTGAACGACGCCATTCTGGAGGCGGTGCGCAACCGGGTGCGGCCCATTCTGATGACCAAGCTTACGGCCATACTGGGGATGCTGCCCCTGGCCCTGGCCTTTGCCGAGGGCTCCGACCTGGAAGCCCCTCTGGCCACGGTGGTAATCTTCGGACTGATTTTTCACACCCTGATCACCTTGATTCTGGTGCCGGTGCTTTACTCGTTGTTCGAGGGCTTCCGGGAGCGCAGGATAAACCGTAAAAAAACGGATAATTCAGTTGCGGAGCACATGCTGTAACGCCCCTTGAGAGCCTGTAAATTATC
>NZ_BFAV01000124.1 GCF_002933875.1 Desulfocucumis palustris
AGACTGTGCTTTACAAGGACTCGTCAACGATTTTATTTCCTGTCTGCCCGCATTTTTAAAGGGCCGGCTTCAACTTTCGACCTGCGAAAGTTGAGTCAATTAATTCAACTTTCGCAGGCCGAAAATTGAATTAATAAGTTAATAAGTTAATAGCCTGACCCCATTATGCTTCGGTCTAAATTGGCAGGATATCTGGCAAAATATATAGAAATAAGAGGTTCGCTGAAATTATGCGCAAGGACGCGCGTCCCGCCAGGATTGGATTAAGCCAAAATGCTTTTCAAGATATGAATAAATGAGGATTTACCATGAAAAATGTTGGTGAATATCGGATAGAGGAATTTCCAACAAGCAGGATAGCGACTATTGATATCGGTGCGGCCGGCCTAAAGAAACACCATATTAAGGCATTAATCGAATTAGATGTAACGGAACCTCGAAGATTGCTCCGGGACAAAAAGAAGCTATCAGAAAAGATTACTTTCAACTCATGGTTAATCAAATGCATAAGTCATGCAGTTGAAGAATTTAAAGAGATTCACGGAATAAGAAAAGGCAAGAGAAAAGTAGTCATCTTTGATGATATAGACATATCAATTGTTATAGAAAGAGAAGTTGACGGAAAGAAAGTGCCGTTACCTTATGTTATCCGGAGGACAAACGAAAAAAGCATTTCTGAAATCAGTGACGAAATAAAGAACGGGCAGAAACAGTCAATTAATGATGAAGAAGATTATGTACTGGGTCAGGAAAAAAAGAATAAGGTTCTCATGAAAATATATTATTATTTACCAGGTTTCCTAAGAAGCTTTATATGGAAATCCATAATAAAAAACCCGTTATTAACAAAACAAAATATGGGAACTGTTATGATAACCTCGGTGGGCATGGTGGGCAAGATAAATGGATGGGTGATACCGGTAAGCGTTCATCCGCTATGTTTTGCAATAGGTTCAATAGTCAAGAAACCCGGCATTGTGAATGATAAAATAGAAATAAGAGAATACCTCTATATTACGGTTTTAGTTGACCATGATGTTGTTGATGGTGCTCCTGCGGTGAGAGCTCTCTCTAAACTAACTAAATTTGTTGAAAACGGCTATGGATTATCCTGAGTTTGGTTTTTCTTTTTTGAGGCTCAGCCATCCATGGCCGTTGCCGAATTCCGGATCCGGCATCAGCCAACAGCATATTGCCGACATTTACAGGATAATGGATGTGGCTGGGACACGTCGGGAATGCGCGGGAGCGCCAGGCGTCGGTAACTTTACACTCCCATTTCTCCGCTGTCATAGCTGAGCTGCCATCCGATTCCGAACTTATCCGTTACAAATCCGTAGCATTTGCTCCAGAATGTTTCTTGAAGCTCCATGCCCACAGTGCCGCCGGCTTTCAATTTGTCGAATATCGATTTTATTTCATCCATATCCTTACTGCTCACCACAAGGCTGATGTTGTTTCCGGCAACAAAAGTCATATCGGGAGGAACATCAGAAAACATGACCATGCTTCCTTTTATGTTAAGAAAAGTGTGCATTACCAGATTTTTAGTATGTTCAGTAAGTGGAAATCCCGGATCCGGCGGCATATCTCCAAACAACATAATTTTTGGTTTTTCCGTTCCAAAAACCTCACTATAATACTCCACAGCTTCACGGCAGTTTCCCTTAAAATTGATATATACTTGAACGGCCATTTCTTTCTCTCCTTTGTTTAAATTGCAAATCATTGCTAACTACGTCAAATTTATTCTGCCCTAAATCTTATTTTAATACCCGGGCAAAAAAAGTATCCCGGGATATGAGGCCTAATATCCTGAAAAAGTACGACATAAACTTCATTTGGCCTTTTTTGTAAAAAATAAATGCAGCACGAATAATTCTTTCTTATTTACAAGAGAATATATCCGGGAGGGATTCAAATGGTCGACATAATAACCGAATCCAGTCAACAGGCAATGCCTGCCGCCGATAAAACCGGGCCCGATGAAAGGCTTAGCTCCTCTGAATTGGCCAACCTTTGGTCGTTATACTTGGCAATTACCCTGAGAAGCTGCATAGTGGAATATTACCTGAAAAAGGTTGAAGACATGGAAATTCGGCAACTGCTGGAGCACAGCCAGAGGGCAGGCCGGGAGCGGTTAAAGTGGCTTTCGGAGCTTTATGCCGGGGAAGACCACCCCATACCCCATGGTTTTAAAGAAGATGAGGAAGTAAACCCGGATGCCCCCCGCCTCTTTACGGATTTATTGATCTTAAGTCATTTGCAGGATATGGTTAAAATCAGAATTGATGGATACAGCACCGCTGTGGTAATGGCCTCCCGGCACGACGTGTCTGCGTTCCTGTCCGAATCCCTAACTGAAGAGGTGGATCTTTACAACAGGATTGTAAGTGTTATGAAGTCTAAGGGGATTTACTCAAGGCCCCCATATATTCCGTTGCCCGAGAAAGTTGATTTCGTGACCAGCCAAAGCTTTTTTAGAGGCTATCTCGGAAAGCGAAGACCTTTAACCTCCATAGAGGTGTCCCACGTATTTTCCGGGCTTGAAAGGAATGCAATCAGAAAGTCCTTATTCACCGGGTTTGCGAATGTTGCCACATTAGAAGATGTCCGGAAATACATGGAGAGGGGATTGGAGATTTCCGCGAAACACATAGAAATCTTTAGTTCAATACTAATTAAAAATGATCTTCCCGTATCGATGAGCTGGGATTCAGGTATTGTGGAATCAAAGGTTCCACCATTCTCAGACAGGCTTATGATGGGGGCAATAGGTACAACCAATGTGGAACTATTCTCAACATACGGGAAAAGCCTGTCAATTGTGGGATTGCCTGAACTGGGAATAGATTTTATGAGGCTAATGGCCGAGACAATGAAATATGCCAAGGACGGCATTGAAATTGTCATCGGGCACGGATGGCTTGAAGAGCCCCCCCAGGTAAAGGGCAAGGAAACCATAGACAAAAAGTTGCACTGAGAATAGCCCTGGAGAAAAAAAACCCGCGGGAGGCGGGTATACGGCTATGCCTCCCGCGCCATCCTTAATTCGTATAAATATTTGAGATACCTTGAAAATTGTTCCCCCAGTTCGGGAGACTCAAGGGCATATTCCACAGTAGCTTTTAAATATCCAAGTTTGTCCCCGGCATCATAACGTATACCCTCGAACCTACAGGCGTAAACGGCTTCAACACCGGCTTGAACCCTCAACGCGTCAGTCAGCTGAATTTCCCCTCCGGCGCCGGCAGGCAGATCCTCCAAGCAACTGAAAATTGACGCATTTAGAACATATCGTCCCATGATGGCTAATTTAGAAGGGGCATTCCGGGAAGACGGTTTTTCTACCAGGTCTTTTACCTTGTATATGGACCCTGTGCATTCCCCCGGCTTGATGATCCCATACTTGCCAACATCACTGTCCGGAACCTCTCTTACACCTATTACACTGGAATTATGCTTCTCTGCAACTTTTATCAACTGTCTCAATGCCGGTATACGGGCTTTAACAATATCATCACCCAGCAAAACGGCGAATGGTTCTTTTCCAACAAAGGATTTGGCGCAATAAACGGCATGCCCCAGACCAAGCGGCTCATTTTGTCTTATGTAGTGAATGTTTGCCATTTTAGTTAATTGAACAATGGTTTCCAGTTGCGTGGATTTTCCCTTCCCGCCCAGCGCGGCTTCAAGCTCCGGGGAGCGGTCAAAATAATCTACTATTGGCCACTTTCCCCTGCCGGTGATTATTAAAATGTCCTCTATACCGGAATTCACAGCCTCTTCAATTATATATTGAATTGTAGGCTTGTCCACTATAGGCAGCATTTCTTTGGGCAAAGCTTTTGTTACCGGTAAAAATCTTGTGCCCAGACCTGCCGCCGGTATGACGGCTTTACGAACTTTCATAATATTTCCTCCCAATCACTTAAGTACACGTTAGGATCTGATTTATGCCGCGCTAGATTATCTACCCATCCATCATCCTTATTTTAAAATGTCATCATTTGCCCTACGGACATTGGTTCCGGCAACCGGAAACCGCGATTATTTCGCGGCCCCGGAAAGCAGGTGGACAGCCATAGCGGCAGCTTCGGCCCGGGTGACATATTGAGCAGGCTTAAAAAGGTTGCCGGGCAGGCCTTTCATAATACCCTCATTTACGACAGTAGATACGTAGCCGGCAGCCGAAGACGGGATACTGGCGGCATCGACAAAAGCAAGGGGCTGCTCCGAAGCTTCTTTGCCCAGCGCTCTGGTCAGCATTACGGCAATTTCCGCCCTGCTGATCAAGCGGCCAGCCTGGAAGGTATTGTCTTCGTAACCGGTGATGACCCCACTGTACACCACCGCGCTTACAGATTCTTTGGCCCAGTCGGGTATGGCCGCCGCATCGGTGAATTTGAGCGCGCTCTCTTCGGCCGGCCACCCTTCAGCCCGGGCCAGGATAGTCGCAAACTCTGCCCTGGTGATGTAGTTGTCAGGCTTAAAAGTGCCGTCTGTATAGCCTCTAACAGCCTTCATCCCAGCCATCCTCTCAACGTATTCCCTGGCCCAGTGCCCGGCTATGTCGGAGAAAACCGGCGTAGTGACAACAGGCTCACTGGTTTCGGCGCCGGGAGTACCATCGTTTGCACTGTCTGAGGCATTGTTGCTCTCACTGCCGGAAGTATTATTGCTCTCGCTGTCGGAAGCATTGTTGTTCTCACTGTCCGAGGTATTGTTGCTCTCACTATCGGAGGCATTGTTGTTCTCACTGTCCGAGGTATTGTTGCTCTCACTATCGGAGGCATTGTTGTTCTCACTGTCCGAGGCATTATTGTTCTCACTCAGGAGATTTTGTTTCAATACGTTGTATACAGGCATTAACCCGGCAGAAATTTTACCCTGCATCAAATCTTGTACGTCCTGGGGGTAGGCGGCAAGGATCGCGTCGACAACATCCTTGTGTTTATCCTGGCTGACCAATTGAAGAGCCGCTTCCATTACGGCATCGTTAAAATTCTCTTCCGTCAGCTGCTGTCCCTGTAGGGCTTGCTCCAGGTCCTGAACTAAGCTGCGGATTTGTGATTCGTCGGCTCCTTTGTCAATCAGTTTGTCAATATAATCGGGAAATTGCTGGGATAACTGCTCATAGCTATCAGATGTTTCGGCGCCGGCTTGAATGGGATCTAACGTAAAAACAAAACCGAATACCATCGTTATGCACATCATTAATGCCGCAATTTTCCATTTCATCACTCTTATCATTATTTTTCCCCCTTTATTTTGTTGCCGGAATCCCGGTTTTACAGTCCATTTAAACTGGCTGCTTTACCTAGTCCCTTTATTTTCCGATATCCACAACTTCTTTGCTTTTAGAAAAACATTTCCCGTACCCCTCCTATTTGCTAATAGAAATTATCTTTATGCTACTCTATAACCGCTTGCTGCGGAAAAACGCCCGGGCCGGCTAAACCTGCCGGCTGACAATAAAACGTCATAAAATATTCAATGTTCCTCAATACTGCCGTCTGCCAGCCTGATCACCCTGCCGCAATCTTCCGCAAGCCGCTGGTCGTGGGTAGCCACCAGCACTGTTTTCCCCCGTTGGTTCAACTTCTTCAGCAAATCCATAATCCCCCTGCCGTTAACCGAGTCCAGATTGCCCGTGGGCTCGTCCGCCAGGATCAGGTCCGGTTCCAGCAGGAGCGCCCGGGCAATAGCCACCCGCTGCTGCTCGCCACCGGAAAGGTCATCCGGCCTGCGTCCTTCCTTTCCCGCCAGGCCTACCTGCCTGAGCAGTTCCATTGCGCGTCTCTTGTAGCCGCTTCCCAAGGGGAAAGCGGGTGCCATTACATTCTTCAAAGCGCTCAGAGTAGGAATCAAATGATAGGCTTGAAAAATAAAACCAATCTTCTCCCTGCGAAATCTGCAAAGGGATACCTCACCCCGTCCGAAAATTTTTTTTCCTTCAAAAGTAATATCTCCGCCGCTGGGCCTGTCCAGGGCGCCCAGAAGGTTCAGCAGGGTGGTTTTACCGCACCCGGAAGGACCGGTCAGCGCGATAAATTCGCCTCTCCGGATCTCCAGGTCTTTCACGTCCAACACTTTAACCGCAAGCTTATTCTTCCCGTAAAGCCTTGTCAGGTTTTTCACAGAAATCAACACATCCGGCTCCAATAAAGGCACCTCCGTAAGCTATGCTCCCCGAAGTATCCGCGCCGGCACCGCGCTCCCGGCGCGCAAGGCCGGGTAAATCCCCCCCACCACACCGATGAGGATACCGGCCAGGCACACATATTGCGCCGTCTGCCAGGTGATTCTGGCAAAGTCCAAAGCTATCAGCTCCCTGGCCAAAACCAGGCCGGCGTAGCCCAGGGCCACCCCCAAGGCGGCTCCAAGCATGCTCAAAACAAGAGACTCCACCAGCACCAGAAAGATGATGTTGGCCGGTGTCCAGCCCAATGCCTTCAGGATGCCGAACTCACGCATCCGGTTAATGACGGATAAAAGCATCACCACCATGATGGTAAGCGCCCCGACCACCACGGCCACCACGGAGACCGCGATGAGAAACCTGCCGAAGATGTCCAGCACGTCTTTAACAGGATTCAGCACTTCATTGGGCAACACCACCTGAACTTCAGGCTTTTTGCCGGACAGATCATTCCGGATGGATTGTGCGACGGATTCCAAATTATCAATTTTATCCACAGTTACATTAATGGAAGATACTTTTTCATCCGGTATCTTGCCAATATCCCTGGCCAGATGTTCAGATCCGCTGAAAGCACTGTCCAATACTTCGTTGCCGGTCTGGTAAACACCCACAACCTTCAACTCCAGCACCTTCTCCTGCCCTTTTTCCGGGACGATAAACTGGTAAACATTACCTATCTCATAAGGAGTATTAATAAACTTCATATACTTCTGAAGACTGGCCCCGATAATAATCTCTTTATCATTTTCAGGTGCGGTCCCCTCTATAATTTTGTTGTGAGGCAGGCCGGCAACAGTTGAAATATATTGATCCCCGTAACCATAAAGAGGCATGTTGTATTCCACTTGAAAAGGGCGCATAATCGCTGAAACCTGTGGATAGGCCTTTTCCACGTGCGGTATGCTTTTTATGGTTTCCACATAAGATAACGGTATAGGGGTTGTACCCATACCCAGGAACAATCCGCCGAAGAGAGCATCCCTGCCGGAAACCATGATTCTATTTGAAAGGTCGCCAAGGGTACGCTCTGCCCGGTTTTCCATTCCCGCAACCAGGGATAAAAGGAAAGTTACCAGGGCAATTCCAAAGGCTACGCCCAGAATGGCCAGAATCATAACCGCTTTTTTACGAAAGGCGTTTTGAATTGAAAAGATAAGTAAGGACAAAGCCTCATCCCCATTTTTATACCTTAGCTAGTTAACATAGCATGCTATTACTTCTATATCACCTTTAATTTGATAATTGCCCATATTGGCTGGTATCATAATATTGGAGCCACTTATCAATACAATCACACCATTTTCATAAATAAGCTTTCCCTTTCCATTAATTATACAAATCAGCAAAAATACATCCAATGAATTCAAATCACACGACTCTTTTATTAACCATCTTTCCACAGTAAAATACTTACAAGATGTTAATATTGTTTTAATTCTCACCGGATACACCCTGTCTTTCATTATAACTATCTTGTTCAAACCTGATTACATTAAGGGCTTTTTCCATATGCAAATCCCTTTTCTTGCCATCCAGCCCTATTCTGTTATAATCATATAACCTATATGTAATATCAGAATTCTGCTGAACTTCAAGGAGCACTATTCCTTTTCCTATGGCATGCACAGTACCGCTGGGAATAAGAAAAAAGTCTCCGGGCTGTACGGAAATTCGCACTAATAAATCGTCCCATTTATCTTCATTGGCAAGTTCAATAAATTCTTTTTTGTTTTTTGCTTTATGTCCAAATACAATTTCAGCGCCGGGCTCCGACTCTATAATATACCAGCATTCAGTTTTACCGGATTTAACATCTTCATTTATAACTGCGAATTCATCATCCGGGTGTACTTGTACCGATAAATCTTCATTAGAATCCAATAGTTTAACTAATAACGGAAATCCTACCATGTGTGAATTGCAAAACCATTCGGGACAAATCCGCAGCAAATCGTTTAATGTTCTTCCTGTGAATTCCCCATTTTCTATAACACTTTTACCATTGGGATGGTCCGAGATTACCCAGGCTTCACCTATATTTTCATCTAAAACGGCAGAATTAAACATTTTTTTCAGTTTTGTTCCGCCCCAAACTTTTTCTTTAAAAATTGGTTTAAACAGTAAAGGATATGGTTTCATAATATACAACCCCTTACCATATAACTTTAAATGAAACTCAATATTCCCACTCAAAGTCTTCAACTTCCGGGAACTCTTTCAAGGCTTCCTTCATAAGGGAGCAAATGCGCTGGACCCCTTCCTCAGTTTTTGCCTCGCAGCGGGCCACCAGCATGGGCTGGGTGTTGGAAGCCCGCACCAGGCCCCAGCCGTCGCCAAAGAGCACCCTTGCCCCGTCCACATCAACCACGGGATATTCCCGCTTAAAACGCTCACCCAACTGGCAGACCACCTTGAATTTATCCTGGTCCGGGCAAGGAACCCTGGTTTCAGCCGTGGAGTAATACTTCGGTATGCCCGAGAGCATCTTTGAGAGCGGCACATCGGAATTGGATAGTATCCTGAAAAGCCGGCCGGCAGCATAAAAGGCGTCGTCAAAACCGTAAAACTCGTCTGCAAAAAAAATGTGCCCGGACATCTCCCCGGTGAAGACCGCCCCTATTTCCTTCATCTTTGCTTTGATCAAGGAGTGACCCGTCTTGTAGAAGAAAGAGATTCCACCAAGGCGTTCCACCTCGTCCACCAGGGCCTGGGAGCACTTCACTTCGATGATGGCCTGGGCTCCGGGATGTTTCGGCATAATTTCCCACCAGTAAAGGCACATCAGCTTATCTCCCCAAATAATATTCCCGGCCTCGTCCACTACCCCGATGCGGTCCGCATCGCCGTCAAAGGCTACGCCAAGATCCGCCCGCCCTTCCAGCACCGTTCTTTTCAACTCCACCAGATTGGCCGTCTTCACCGGGTCCGGTTGGTGATTCGGGAAGGAGCCGTCAGATTCACAGTACAGCGGTATCACCCGGCAGCCCCAGTTCTCCAATATTTTTTCAGCAAACAAGGCGGCCGTGCCGTTGCCGCAGTCCACAGCCACCTTTAGCTTGCGCGGGCCAAGCTGTATTTTTTCCATCAGCATATTCAGGTATGGGGCTATGGCGTCTCCCTTTTCAAGGCTTCCGGAAGCAGCCGGAAACTTCCCGCCCAGCATTAATTCTTTAAGCTTCTGTATATCATCCCCGTAGATGGCTCCGTCCCGCAAGGTCATCTTAAATCCGTTTTCTTCCGGTGGATTGTGGCTGCCGGTGATCATCACCGCAGCGTCGACACAAAAGTGGACCCTGGCGTAATAAAGTACCGGCGTAACCACCAGACCTATATCCATCACGTCGCAGCCCACATACATAAGCCCCTTTACCAGGGCGTCCCGCAGCCGTTCGGAACTGAGGCGGTTGTCCCTCCCCACCGCAACCTTATATAACCCCTTTTGTACGGCCATAGTTCCAAAAGCTTTACCCAGAAGTGTTACAACCTCATCGGTCAAATCCCGCTCAGCCACGCCCCGGATGTCATATTGGCGAAAAATATGTTCATTAACAGTTACCATATTGAAATTCCTCCTTTAAACTGCATATGTTAGACATTACAATACTTCATCCAGACCTCTGTCCTTAAAAGCCTGCACGACCTTCTTTATCTCCTGGGCCCGTTCCTTGCTGCATACCAGCATGCTGTCGCGGTCGTTTACCACTATTAAACCCTCTACTCCTATGACACCAACCGTCTTGCCAGGAGAATAAATAAAGGTATCCCTTGTGTCCAGCAAAACCCCCCGGCCCTCAATGATATTTCCCCGTTCATCCTTTTCAGCATAGCGCTCCAGGGCGGTCCAGGAACCGATGTCATCCCAGCCGAAATCTCCCCGCATCACCAGAACACAGTCCGCCTTTTCCAAAATACCGTAGTCCACCGAAATCCTGGGCAGCTCCGCGTAAACCTCTTCCAGTACGGCCGGGTATTGTTCCGTCCCCATGGCCTGTCCAATTTTATTTAAACCCCGGGCGAGCTGCGGGGTGTGTTTTTCAATCAACTGACGAATCAAATCCAGCCGCCAGATAAACATGCCGCTGTTCCACAGGTAATTTCCGCAAGCAAGCAACCTGACAGCCTTGGCGTAGTCGGGCTTCTCCAAAAACTGAAAAACCCGGTATGCGGGCACTCCGGCAAAGGTATCCAGCATCTCATCCTGACAAATGTAGCCGTATCCTGTCTCTGGCCTGTGGGGGGTAATGCCGATGGTAACGATTTCCTGCCCCCGCCAGGCCGCCACCACCGCGCTCTTAAGCACTTCCTGGAAGCAGGGCACGTCACTTATATAATGGTCCGCCGGCAGCACAATCATTACCTCCCGGGGGTCTTTACGCTCCAAAATCAATGCGGCAAGTCCAATGGCAGCCGCTGTATCCCGGCCGAAAGGCTCGATGAGAATGTTTTCCTGCGGCAGGTGCGGCACTTGCTCCATGATGATATCTTTAAAATCCGCACCTGCCACTATGTATGTACCGGATATTCCAACCAGATTCTCCACCCGCTCCACAGTAAGCTGGAGCATGGTCTTGTCGCCTACCAGATTCAAAAACTGCTTTGGCGCCGCCATACGGCTGCGGGGCCAAAACCTCTCACCCCGTCCGCCAGCCATAATCACCGCAAAAGGCATATCTTTTCATCCCCCTTAATCATGTTGCCACAGGCTGAAATAATGCAGGATGCATCATAAGAACTACATGTAATTCAGAGCTTTCAACTTTTCCACATAAATATAAGGCACTCTAATTCTCCCCATTAAAATTTCACCGGTGTTGCCGCCGTGGCAGTCAGACCCTCCGGTTACGGCCAGGCCGAGGCTTTCAGCAATGCCTTTGTATTTTTGCACGTCCTCTTCGCTGTGTTTGGTATGATAAACCTCTACGCCCTGCAGTCCCCTGCTCACCAGATATTCGATATCAGCGCGGTCCAGTTTCACCTGCTTTTTAAAGAACCCGGGATGGGCCAGAACGGCGACTCCACCGGCGTTTCTGATAGCCTCTACGGCTTCACCGGGGTTTATCTCATACCTCTCCACGTAAGCCCTGCCGTTTTTTCCTATAAAATTTTCGGTGAAAGCCTCCTTTATTTCACTGACGTATTTTTTATCCATAAGGGCCTGCGCTATATGAGGCCTGCCCACAAAACCGGAACCAGCCCGGCTTACCACTTCTTGCCAGGTGACATCCAGTCCCAGCCTCCCCAGTTTGTCCACCATCTGCCTGGCCCGTTCGATTCTGCAGGCCATAATATGTTTTAACATGTCCAGAAATACGGTAGAGCGCCAGTCTATAAAGTATCCCAATATGTGGACCTCGCCGCCTTTATACAGTGTGGAAAGTTCCACGCAAGGCAGCACCTCAACGCCCTGCTCGCTGCCAGCGGCCAGGGCCTCTTCAATGCCGCCCACACTGTCGTGGTCGGCAATGGCTATGCAGCGGAAACCCATCTTTTTCGCAAGGACTACCACCTCACCGGGAGTCAGCTTACCGTCCGAGGCGGTGGAGTGAATGTGCAAGTCGGCAAATCCTGCCAATGGAATACACCTCTTCTTTTCTCAACGTCCGTTTACAATGAATTTAACTAACCGCTGCCGTGAAACCATATTTTTTACAAAACATAGTATGATGATGCCGCCAATCACCTCCGGTAAAAAATAACGCGGTTCGGTTAATAGATTTAGCCACAGCTGAAACCAATTCTCCGGGTGTCCCTTTGGAAATGTACAGCCGTAGGCAGGCCACAGGAAAGTGTGGGGGTAAAGCCACATGCCATCCAAAATATGATGTATGATACAGCCCCCGGCCACCACCAACATACTAGTCTTCCTGTATTTACACCAAACCAAAGCTCCCAAAGCTGAAAGAAATAGCAAAAATAGCAAGGTGTGGCTGTATATGCGTCCGTTTCCAATTGTTTCCCTGAAAACAATCCCGCCCAAGGGCTTGTCAATAATATCGGGAAGTATGGACCCCAGGATTACAAGCCTGTAGTCGATAAATTCAGAGATTCCCTTTGTTCCCCGGTATTCCATCACTTTCTTGATGCCTCTGGCCATCCCCAGCGTAATGCCAATATGAGCTAACAGCAGCATTTTTTAACCTCAAAAAACCATTACTTGAACCGAAATAAATCTTATTATTGCACTTGAGCTGAAGTGACATAACTCTCTTTTAGCGCAATCCAGAGAGGCCTGAATACCAATATTGATAAAACCAGGTGAGCGGTTAAATAAGCCATACCTATCCCAGGCAGTCCCACACGGCCCAGCCAGAAATAACCTACACCCAGGGCAACGATTGACAGGAAGCTGGTTTGAGCAATAATCAAGTATATTTGTTTTTTCACCTGGTTAACCGTGATGTAGAGTGTGTTAATACATTGAGGTATTACTGCAATTGCTAAATAAATCAAAACCGTTGTTCCCTTCTCCGAATAGCCGGGACCGAAGAAATGCAGCAACCAGCCACCTAAAAGCACCATGGCGCCAACCGCCGGAATTGATATGCCAAGGGACAACAGCAAAACCTTGCGCCCATCCCGACCCAATTTCTTCGGGTCGTGGGAGCCTTCAGCCAATAGGGACTGGGAAATACCATTGGGGATGACCGACAGTACCATTGTCATCATCCAGGACACGTAAAAGTAAGCACTGTTTTCAGGACCCACGATATTTAAAACCATGAGCGGGTAAATATATTGAGGAGCCATGTTCAGTAGATTTGCCGCGTAGTTGGCAAAGGAATATGGAAGGACTTTTTGCATGATGTCTTTTGCAATTGCAGGCCGCGGGAAATATCCCTCATATACTTTTGGCAAAAAAAACAGCCAGGTTATCAAAACACCGACAGCAAATCCTGTTCCCATCCCGGCAAAAATACCGAAGCTCCCCCAGTGGGCAAATATTAGAATCGGCAAGGGAATCTTGAAAACACTAATGATGGTGTTTTTCCAAAACACATATTTGGACATCCTTCCGGCTATTAAAGAACCGTCGGTTAGCCCGGATAAAGCGGTAGTCGCAGTAAAAAACATGAATAACAATAGAAACACAATATTTTCCCTGACAAATCCCAGGGCCGGTGACCAGTATTTTATTCCTGAAAGGTATATGATTGCCCCGCTAAGAGACACCACACCAACCAGGGTAAAGGCGGCATTAATCAATAGTACCGCTCTTTCTCTCGATTCCGATACAAAACGAATGAGGCCGATTCTGAGGCCCAAACCGGCTAATATAGCCACCAAGCTTGAAGCTGAGACCAGAGCAGAGCCGATACCCACCTGGGCAGGCTCAAAAAAACGCGCCATAATGTTCCAATAAACAAATCCAAAGAAGCTAGTTGATACATTGCTCAGCATTAAATAAAATGCGTTACTGTATAAAGATGAATTCTTTGACTTTAAATATAAATCCAGGAAAAAACGTGAACCAGTCAAGCGGACCTCATGAACGTGGTTTTCCAAAACAAATCAACCCTTTATTTCATAAACTTATATTTATTTTGCTTTCAATTATCATTTCTTCTCTAAGCACATTCTCATAAAACTGAACATTAAGTAATTCAGTATCTCCACAAACTCATTTTTCTCTTTTATATAGAACGAATTTCAATAATTTCTTTTCTTAATAAATACCTGATTATCTTGTTAACTGACTCTTCAGTCGAATCTTTATCTGTTTCTATAATGATTTCCGGATTTTCAGGCTCTTCATATGGTGCAGTTATGCCAGTAAATCCATATATCTTACCTATACGCGCTTTCTTATATAAACCTTTTGGATCTCTTTTTTCACATACATTCAAGGGGCACTTAGTATATATTTCAATAAATTCTCCACGCTCAACCAATTGGCGGGCCGCCTTTCTATCCTCACGGTACGGTGAAATAAATGCAGTTATCACTAAAATATTGGCATCCACAAAAAGCTTTGCCACTTCTGCTATGCGGCGAATATTTTCCCTGCGGTCTTCCGGATTGAAGCCTAAATCCTTATTTAAACCGTGTCTTATATTGTCACCATCAAGAATATACGTGTGTACCTCCATCTCATTCAGCCGGCATTCCAATGCATTTGCAAGGGTAGATTTACCTGAAGCCGATAATCCGGTAATCCATAAAATGCAACTTTTATGTTTTTTTAATTTTCTTCTTTGCTCTTTATTAAGAGTAGATACATGCCATAATATATTTGCTATTTCATTTTTCACCATTTTTTCACCTCAATCACTATTGTACAGCAATTGCCCATTTTTTGGTTAAATATTATTATATTATAGTTATTTATTAATAGCTGCTTTTCAATAAATATTTATATACATTTAATACTTTTGGAGCAATTTTATTCCATTCAAATTCTTCTAATACATGTTTTTCAAGCACTTTTTCTTTGGTAATCTCTTTTATTGCCATCACCAGCTTTTCTGCAGTTAACTCTCCATCATAAGTTATTACATAATTACCACCTAATATATCCTTCAATTCTTTAAAAGCTCCAACAGAAGGAACCATAATGGGACAATTAAAAGTCAGAGCCATAAAAGCACTTCCAGAATTCAATATTTCACCATAAGGAAATATCATTAAATCAGAAGCATTAACATATATTTGTAACATGTTATCAGGAATGAAATCGAGAAATAATATTATTTTATCGAACTTACTTGCCTCATATTTTATTATCTCACCCAATTGAACATCACTAGGCTTTCCAGCAACAAGTAGATACACATTTTCATCAGATATTTCTTTGAATACTTTTATTAATTTCTCTAAATTTTTGTATGGCCTTATTTGACCTACAAATGAAACAACTTTTGCTTTCAAAGGTATATCAAGAAATATTCTTGATTCATCTCTATCTACTTTATTAGGATATATTTCCCTATAATTACCATGCGGTACAACAAAACCTGGCATTCTTTTTAATATTGGGTATATATTTAATAAAGCTTTCTTTCCTTCCTCACTCAAGCTTATATGACCATCAATTAAACTAATAAACTTTGACATATACCATTTCTCAAATCTAGGATAATAATTTTCATGAGAATGCAAATTATGCACTGTCCACAATATTTTAGTTCCACGCATTTTTATGCTTATTAAAATAATAAGCAATATCAATGATTTAATATAAACAATTATCCTATTTTTATTATTTAAAACAGCATCCGGCCAATTAATATGCAGAATATCAAATTTTCCTTGCACCAATCTGTTGATTGAAAACTCTTCCACCATAACTCCGATATTTACTAAATGAGTTGACAATAGCCAGTTGTAAGGATTCTCATTTTTATTTTTAAAAGCTGGCCATGCAAGAACTCTCATTGCAAACCACCTTTCTATCTTATTTCACAACAAACAATATATTAATACCACTTTTATAATTAATATTAATTCTATAAATATTTAACAAATAATGCTTTTAATGAGGATTAATTATTTTATATTAACACCTGACCACAACTGACTATTACCAACATCAAATAATTTATTTCTATTTTTAACTATCTCACTAAACTTGTATTGATTATCGTCTTCTTCTTTCAAACTCACAGTATAGGATTTTTTTTGCGCACCATTTTTTTTATACAACTTTAGTTCTTCCTTTGCCAAATTCCACTTTCTAAAAAGCACAAAGGAATTTTTATTGCGATTATTTATTAAGTTATCATTAATTTTATAATCATATAAATATTCATCCAGTAATATCTTTCCATATTTATCTGTAGCTATGCTACAACTTTTTGGAATAATATTTTTTGCCAATTTAAAAGAAGCGATCTCTGAACTTGTTAAAATTGGATAGTCAAATTTACCATAGGATAAAGAATACGATGTTGGAACATCATTAGTTATCTCATAAATAAAACCAGAACTAAACAGAAGATATGGCATCAGAATCAACCTGGCAATTATTGCTGCTACTTTTGAGGTTTGGTATTTTTTTACAATCAAAAACTTTTTACTATATTCCACTAAAGCTTCAATACCTATCACAAAGTAAATAGCCAAAAAAATTAACGAAAAATGATATATCCTTGTTGCATTAAGCGAACTAGAAAAATAAGGCATAAAAACACTTAAAAATAGAATTATAAACGCACCAATAGATAAAGCAATATATTCAATACTTAATTTATTGTTTTTTACTTCCTTTAAACATTTTACAAATCCTACGACAATCATAAACTGTATAAAATACTGCAACAATAACAAACAATAACGCTGGATTGATATATTTTTGGGAGCCGCCAATCCAACAGCCATAAGAGTACCATAGTCCCTTGATTCTGACGAAAACAATTCGTTAATATTTATCAGCATATGATTTGCTAAATTAATAATTGAAGTAAATGAGGAGGATGAGCCAATATAAATATACCAGGACAAACAAAACACAATAAATGTTATTATATATGTTAAGTTTATAAATTCTTTCTCTTTCTTTTTATTATTTACCCTACATAAAATATTGTAGAAAAAATATGAAGCCACAAGGACTATTAACATCAAATATGACAAACCATAATGAGATACAACCAGAGAAAAGACTAATATTAACATAATAACTTTCTTCTGTAAACTTTTTATTTCCTTAAAAAAAATCATAAAGACCAAACATACCAAAAACAATTCAGCAATCTGCTGCCTGGCCAATTGAATCATTTCCATGAAAAAGACCCATAAAGAAGTAAATATAAAAACTGACACTACGGCATAATCTTTATTTGTTTGTGACTGATAAATTTTAAACAATATTAAAGGCACAAAAGAATAAATTATAGGGTATATTATTTTTAGCACCCATAATGAATCAATATTTATCATTATACTGAGTATTGGGGGCAACATCATTACACTCAGCATCGAGGCATAATTATAATATTGTTGATAATCCCATACACCATTCAGCAGCACTTGATTTTGCAAGAAAAATTCCTTATGAATATCCCACCCCATAAGACCGGGAGATATTAATGACGTATGCAAAAGTAAAGCGAGTGAAATATTAAACACCACAAAAGGATATAGTTCTTTATTTATAAATCCTACTGCTGCCATTATAAATGTAAATACTATGAGCGTTATCAATATTAACAAAATCATATTATTACTAAAATAATTAACGCAATAACTTCCGGTAACACTTAAAACCGGTAAACATATTAGAAACAGGCCAATTAAAATGTGTTTTATTTCATAGCAATCCTTATTCTCCGGATTAGAATTTTTATTCGGCTCCTCTTTCTCAAACTTGAAAACCATCAAACTTAAAACTATTAACATTAATTCAATTGAGACAGTTAAAGGAATTTTACTGATGGGGTCTTTTACACCAAAGTATGGCAAAAATAAATTAACCAAGAAACCCAAAAACATTAAAATAGATATACTTATTGCCAGAGATACTGCTATAACACATATTAAATCACGTATTTTTGCATTGATAGCTCTTAGAAAAATTATTCCAGGTAAAAATAAAAGATATATAAATACAACAAGGTAATTAATACCAAAAATTGTCGAGTTGAGAAAAATCTCTATTAATGCCGCTATTTGCAATATAAATACAAAGGCCAAGAAGTTCTTTTTGTTCCAATTAATTGGATTAAAATTACTTTTATTAAATTCAAACATTAATAATCCCCTTAATTTATTGCCATCTTAATTTTTTTCCAATCAATTTTTCCAGCTCAATATTTTTTTCATAAAAATAATTTTGTAAAAACAATTTCTCCTTGGGGTCCATTTGAGGCATAGTTTTTTCTTTATTAACTTTAATTATTTTATTTAGTAACACTGAATATTTTTTAAATTTAACAACTTTGGGTTGATAAATACATATTTTACTAACAATATTGTTTATTCTTTTACCCATCCATGATAATTCGTACGACTTATTTTTAGGACTGTCTAGCTCCACCAAAACGCTATTAATTCCTAAAAATTTAAAACATTCATCTGCCACCCATTGAGGATTCTTTTTTAAATCCTCAAAAATAACAAATAAAAAATGATCAAAAGAGTAATATTTTAGCCATATCTTTATTTGTCCTATATAATTACTTACATCTAAATAAAAAGTAGTATTTTTTATTGCTTCTTCAAAAGTTCTTTTTTCTCTTCCAGTTCTAACATTGTGCCAATAACCTGAATATGTTCTTTCAATTGGATTTCTTAAAATATAAATAATTTTTGCATTAGGATTTAAAGAATATATTCGATTTGGAACTTCATTAAATTTATGCTGTGAAAGATTAACATCTAATCCACTTAATGGAGCCATTGCATAGCTTGTGGAGGCATCCAGACAAAAGCCATCTTCATAATTATTAAAACAAGACAAATACCAATTTAATCCTTTATCGTAGTTGTGCGTAAAATAATGCGATTCTTTTGGTGTTGATACATTTATTTTAGGATGTTGATCTAATATATAACTTAATGAAGTTGTTCCAGCTTTTTGTGCCCCAATTAAATATACTTCCGGTGGAAATGCCATTTAAATCAACTACCTTTCATGTGCTTTCGCCCTTCCTATCCCCGAATAAATAAAGCCGCAATTATTTATTATGCAAGGATCAAGGCAGTTTCGCCCATCAACAATTAAAAACGGTTCATTCATGACTATCTTTATTTCTGACCAATTTGTATCTATAAATTGGTCCCATTCAGTTGCAACTACAACTGCTTCTGTGCCTTTAACTGTATCTAATATATTTTTACCAAATCGTATCTGATCTTTCCGGAACAAATTGATATTCAAATTCTTACGTATAGGGTCATATATACTAACATTAGCGCCTTCATCCAGCAATAAACGTATTATATCCAGAGAAGGTGATTCTCTAATATCGTCTGTACCTGGTTTGAAGGTCAGCCCGAGCACAGCAATATTTTTATTAACTAAATTACCAAGATACGATCGCAATTTCTGAACCGGTAATAACCTTTGCCGACTATTAACAATGATTGTTGCTCTCAGTAGTTCAAAATTATGTCCATTTATAGTTGATAGAAAATTTAATGCACGTACATCTTTGGGAAAACATGATCCCCCATAGCCAATACCTGCTTTTAAAAACCCCTCACCAATTCTATTATCAAGACCAATCCCGGTTGCTACTGAGTTTATGTCGGCCCCCAGGCAGTCGCACAAGCAAGCTATCTCATTTATAAAACTTATTTTTGTTGCTAAAAATGCATTAGCAGCGTATTTTATTAACTCCGCGCTGGTAATATCAAGTTTAACAATTCTTGCGTTTAAGGAATCATATAAAGCACTAACCTCTTCAATTGCTTTGTTATTGTTCCCTCCAATAACTATTCTGTCCGGATAGAACCAATCTTTTAATGCTTGTCCCTCACGTAGGAACTCAGGATTGGAAATATAATTTATTTTATATGAAAAACCAGCTAGGTACTTTTTATACAATAGTTCTCCGGTACCAGGCGGAACTGTACTTTTCATTATTATTGTTAGTGAATTAATTGTTCTCTCTTTAATCCATTCAATTGTGTATTCAACTTGTGAAAGATCAGCAGCTCCATCGGGCCTGGAGGGGGTACCCACACAAATTATCACAATACCGCAATCAATATTCTTTATTTCTGCAATATTTTTGAAGGAAATTCTTTGATTTAGTCTTGCTTCGTCAATTACTTCTTTTAGACCGGGCTCATAGATATCTATCTTACCATTATTCAGGGAATTAATTTTTTTTATATTTATATCAACACCTGTAATTTGATAACCAGCCTTTGCCAATCCGGCAACTGCAACCAAACCAACATACCCTAAACCAATTACCATTATTCTCAAAAATGTCACCTGCTTTCTGCATCATTAAATTGTTTATTAAAATAAAATTAAAGCAATTTTACAAAATATGTTTTCAGCAAACATGTTTCTCATAAAATTGCAGTATATTTTTTAAAACCTTTTCAGATTTATACTTATTCAAAATTAGTTTTATATTACTCGCCATTTCATTCCTTGTATCCTCATTATCATGTAGTTCGATCAAGCATTTAAACAATGATTTAACATTGCCGGCTGGGAAAACCAGCCCTGCATTCTCTACGATATCCGGAGGAGCACCTAGATCCGAAACTATGCAAGGCAAACCATAAGTCATTGCCTCTAATATTGTCCTCCCAAATGGTTCTGGCCAAACTCCTGGATGAACAAAGATATCAGATGCCTGATAAAAAGACCATATATCTTTATGTTTAACTCCACCTGGAAAGATAACATTCTTTGTTATCCCAAGATTGGAGCTTAATTCCATTAACATTGTTTTTTGTGGTCCATTCCCAACAATTATTAACTCACTATTAGGTCTTTCCTTTATAAAGAGTGCAAAAGCCCGTATAAGTACATCTACCCCTTTATGCTCACTCAGACCACCTACAAATAAAATTTTAAAGTTCTTTTCACTTTGATATTCATGTTTTTCTAATAGTTTAATGCCACAATTTATTGGCTTTATATTGTCTTCCATAAAGTTTGGTATAATTTGAATTATTTCACTGTTATATCCATGTTGAGAATAAATAGTTTTAACAGAATTACTAATAGCAATGTATCCATCAATTTTCTTCATTAAACAAATTAGGGCAGGATATACCAAAGAATAAAAAGGCGCTAGTATTTTACTAAAAAAGCCTCTACCCCTTGCCAGACATTTTGTGCGTTTGTACCAACTGCATATCTCTCGCCCGTTACACAAATAACCTCCAGTGGGGCAAACACCTGCGTAATTATTTAAGGTAGCAACGACTGTTTTTTTGCCACCCAATACTTTGTACAAACCAGCTGCTGCCATGGGGAATACATTATAAATATGAAACATATCAATATTTTTTTCGGCTTTCTTTAATTCAAATAACAATCTAGGAAGCAGGGTAAGTGGAGGAGCAAATAATTCCAACGGTTTTAAGTTAACTTGGTTATTTTTTTTAATATTATTCAAACCTTCCATATTAACAAGATTATTTGGATAGGAATACAAAGCAATAGTTACATTTCTTTTTATTAACTCCCCTATTAGAAGTCTTATGGACTCCTCGTTGCCTCCCCTACATCTATTCAGAGAGGAGACACATGTAATTATAGCTAAATTAAGCATAATTAAACACCTATTTAAGAAAAATATGTTACCATAACAATCTATGCTAAGTTCTTATAATAATTCTCCAAATAATTAACAATATTGTCCCAATCATACTTTTCAGCAAAATTAGTGCATTCCTGTTCTAAATCCTTACTATTATCAATCGCCATCATTATTGCACTAGCCAAGTAGTTGGGATTGGGTTTACTTACATACCCATTCTTCCCATCGGTAACCAACTCTTTTGCAGCATTTCTAGCATGTTCAATTGTAACTACCGGAACACCGGCAGCATTTGCTTCTAATACAACAATACCAAAGCCTTCCCGGGTGGAGGGCAAAACAAATGTACTTGAATTTTTTATTTGCGCTATCAAATCTTCATATTCACCTATAAAACCTTTTAAAAAGACATTATTTTGTAATTTATAATTTGTAATTAATTTTTCTAGTTCCTCTTTCATAGGCCCATTACCAATAATTAAACACTTTATATTGGGCCTGCTATTTTTTATCAAATTTACCGAATCCAACAAAAGCTCTAATCCTTTTTCCTTAATTAATCTACCAGCAAACACTATATCGTAATAGTGCCCATTTGGCTTAACTTTATGAATTTGTTTAAAATCTATTCCATTAGGAACAATGGAAATATTGGCTTTCTGATTTATCATTTTTAAACTACTTGCAGTTGACTCTGAAACTGCAATCATTTCATTTGACATTAACGCTACAAGTCTTTCAACAAGCAACCCCATACTTCCAATAATGCCAAGATACTCAAACCAGTATTTACCCCAAACTTCATGCCAGGTAATAACTATTTTGCTTCGGCGGTAAACCACACAATATTTTGAGGGAAATGTGGAGAAGTATGGAAAATTTTGCACATCAATGATATCGTACTTCTCTTTTAACAATGGTGATAGCACTTTACATGCAAAATAAATAGCCTCACGTATAGAGCGACGGTTATTGGAGAATAATGACATTGGTTTGCACACACCGTGTAGATATATGCCATCTTGATTTATAATGTCATTACCTGTCCAATATTTCATACAATACATATGAACTTCATGACCCTTTTGACTAAGGCGTCTACTAATTTCCCATATTCTTTTTTCAACTCCGCCAACATAGTAAGGATAAGCATTATCATAAACGTATGCTATTCTCATCAACTCATCATCACCAATAAAGATAATTTAACTTCAGGGAAAAATAAATTGTGCCTAGCCCGGCAGGGCTGGTTTTTCGATGCGTTGAAAAACCAGCGGGAAATGCCTCAATATGGTCATGAAAATCCTATAGCCGTCTTTTAACCCATTGAGCTTTGCTTTGCCAATCCTGTCTCTATACATGATATGGATGTCTTTGACTCTCAAACCCATTCTGGCAGCCTTGATGCATATTTCCGACTCTATTCCAAAACCTTTGGATTCCAGCTTCATACTCTCAATATAGGCTTTCTTAAGGCCATATAAACCTGTCAGCGGGTCATATCCTTTAAAACCATATATGTATCGAATGCTGTTTCTAAAAATGGCATTGCCAATTCTATTAAAGGCGGGAATATTCATCTGGCCTGTCTTCCGCGAAGCCAGCGCCATGTCAAAGCTTTCCAAAGCTTTTGCAACTTTTAATATCCCATCTGGAGGGTAGGTGTTGTCGGCATCAATGAATATAATGTTTTCACCCCTGGCTTCTTTGATGCCGGTTTTCATGGCAGCGCCTTTACCAGAGTTGTGCTCATGGGAAATGACCCGGCAGGGAAACCTTTTAGCCACCTCTCTGGTTCTGTCTTTAGAGCCGTCATCCACAACAATTATTTCAAAACTATCGTTAATCAACCTAAAGACATCATTTAGAACTACAGGCAATCCTTCCTCTTCGTTGTAGGCGGGTATAATCAAGCTATATTTTATTTCTCCGGGAAAATTTTTTGCTTTTTCGTTATTCACGCAAACTCACTCTCCCTCAAAATATCAATCGCCACCGACGGACCTCGGAATTAAATCAAGCAGTCTTCATTCCCGGGGGATCAGGTAATATTCCTAACCTGAGCAGCCTAGCAGTAGTTCAGTATCCTTTTGAAACCGGCCATGAAAAATCTCTGCGCCCAGGGCCTGGCAAAAGTCAATCTTCCCGCCAACCACGATGGGTAATCGATATCGCCGTATCTGGATATGATACTTCGCCATAAGGGACGTCTGAAAAAACGGATCAATGTGTCCATTTCCTTGTCGGACATTGTAAGGAAAATATTCCTGTGACCGAGGGCTGTCTGTATTTCCTCTGCCATCGCCTCCTCCCATAACCATTGATATTCTGAAAGGAACTCCGGGGATAGATTTCCTTTGGAAAGCGCTTTAGCCGCCACTCTGGCGCAAAGCTCCGCACCCAACAACCCAAGATACAGCCCTCCCCCTGAAATGGGTTTGGTCTGGCAGGCAGCATCCCCAACCAGCAATGTTCTCTCTCCGTAAATTCTGGATAACATACCGACGGGAACAACGCCACCGGTGCCGCGGATAATTTTCATACCCTTAAAAATCCCCGGATTGGCCTCCACCATCCTATTAAAATAATATCTGGGGTGCTTGTCCCTCCGGCTTACGCCAATTCCTACCCTTGCGCGCTTTTCGTCCACCGGGATAACCCATCCGAACCAGCCCGGCGCGATTTCCCTGCCTAGGAAGATGTGAACCATATCTTTTTCCGGGCACTCCAGCTCTACTTCGGCTGCGCACATGCGGATCACTTCCTCGGCTTTGGAAGCATTGATCCGGCGGGCCACACTGGAATTGGACCCGTCTGCCCCGATCAGCAAACGTGTTCTGGCTGTATACTCTCCGCTGTTAGACTTTAACTTTACGCTGGTCTCATCGGGAAAAAATTCGCCTATACTGGCCCTTACCCCGGTCAGTATCTCCGCGCCGGCGCATTGAGCTCTTTCCGATAAATTACGGTCAAATTCCGAGCGGTCAATCACAAGGGCGTATGCCTTTTGGTCCCTGATTAAAAGCACTTCCCCACCGGGGGAGTGGACAAAAGCGCCGTGGATTTGGTTGATTATTATGGCGTCCGGCATGGCTGCAGTTTTCAAGGTTCTGGGACTGACGAGCCCTGCACACTGCATGGGCTCGCCTATTTTCCGATGCTCCTCGGCTACCAGTACCTTATAACCTTTTTCAGCAATAAGCCGGGCTGTCTCACAGCCCGCCGGGCCTCCACCAACCACTAGGACGTCATAATTCATACAGGACCAGTTTCCTTTCTACACCGGCTTTTTTAAGCAGGCTTTTTAAAGGATATTTACGATTTTGACGAACACGACGGACACAAAAACCATCGACAGCGGGATAATACCGACATTCAAGGCCCTATCCAGCGCACCAGGCAGGGTAAACTCAGGAGCAGATGAATTCTCCGAGGCCGCCCCCGCCAGCTCCTTTGCGATAAGCAGCGTTATCAAGGTTATCGTGGCAATCAGGCCGAACCCGGCTACTAAGGATGTGGCTGTGGTAACCGTGCTCACGGCAGCCGCGGTTACGGCGGTTACTGTGGAAATCATGACTTTCTCCCCCCTTATACTGCACATCGTTCAACATGATTCATTTGGCACATTAGAACATTATTGTTACAATTACTTTTCCTTGCATGATAATGGCATCCTTACCTATAAACGCTTATGTCATTCAGTCATTACTTAGCAAGTTAAATATGCAATGACCACAAATAAGTTTAGTTAATTACAAAAACATTTAAACATGCATAATTACAGCGAATACCAGTTGTGAATTTTTAATTATTGGTAATACTTTTTTAAATTACTTCACACAAGAATTTACTGCCCCTCAATTGTTAATCAACCAACTAAAACCATTTAATCCTCCCTTCCAGAATTTCTACATATTGGACAATATAAAATTAGCAGCATTAAAGCAAATTGTCTATATTTATTGTGCGAATGTAACAATATCTTGTCTAATTCCTGCAAAACCCTGTCTGGATTTGTGCCAAACAAAAATAAAGAAGGGTTCATCCAAAACCCTTCAATTATCCCCTAAACTTCGACATTTGCCAACATATAGTCATAGCTGACAACATCTAGTCCCATTGCTATGTTTTTGTCTAAAACCTACAATATCGTGTTTAATTTATACATAATCTTGTCTGTATTTACATTGACAAATAGAATGGTTGATTTATTAAAACCATGGCCCTCTTACTGCAATCGACAAACGCAGGCGCATCTCTGAAAAATGAGGTTATTCCTTATGACCGCCGCCTCCGGTTACATGGACAGTTCCCTGATAAACCCAATCAGTCTCGGGGTTATTAATATATGCCCGGAGGATTGTTTTGCCCTTTGCCGCACCTGTCAAAGTTTTTGTTGAATCATCCACTGTTGCAATACTGGCATCATCTACTTTCCAGTGTAAAATGTATCCCGCCATGGAGAAGTCCAGAACCGACAGTTTTAATGGCAAGGTGTCGCCGGCTTTCAGATTAATGTTTTGATCCCACTCTTTCCCGTTTTTCAGGAAATGGGTTTCTGACCGGACTGTCGCTTTCAACATGGCAATCTCACCGGCATAGCCCGGATCCACTTTGGCGCTGATAATGTCCTTGGCATAAATCAGTTTGTCGATACTCCATCCTATAGTGCCGAGTTTGTTCAGGAAAAGGCTGTACTGGCCTGTGGCGGCTCTATTAAAGGCATCGCCGGCCCATCTTTCCATGGTGGTGCGTATCTGCCCGTAGTCCCCGGAGGCAAGGGCAATCAAATCTGACACGTTACCGGTAATAACGTTGGGAACCTCCCCTTTGGCCGCCAGCAAATAATCATACAGGTCGTCAATGTTGAAATCGCTTCCAAACAGCGCCGTGATTGTGGAGGCATGTTTTTCCCTAAAAGACTCCATATTATCCCTTAGCTCGCCTGCATGGGTGGAATACTGAATAGCCGCCAGATCGCAAACAAAATCGATTATTTTGCCCTTTGCCGCATCCTCTCCGCCCAGCTTGGTAATTACCTGGTCAGTCAATAATACAGCAAAAACATCCGGCCATGGAGCGCTATCAGGGTCCCTGCTCAGACTGGCAAGCTTTGCTTTGGCCGCGGCCACATCGTTCAGGCCTTCAGGGTCAAGCACCAGTTGATCGTAAACCTTATCTAATTGTTTTACCACATCTTTAACGGTATCGGCCCGGGCCTGGAGAGGCGCCGGGATAAACGTTACGCAGAAAACCATTAGCGTGCATAATATTAGAGTAGTTATCCGCCTGCACATTATCATTCTAATCTTTCTAACCCCCTTTTAATTCTATTAATCCTTTTGTTAATAATTTTGGTTTCACCCCCAGAAATATTTTTTCAAATTAGCTCACTTTAAAGTTAGCAATATTAAAACCGGTTGTCTATATCTACTGTATAAATGTAACAATATCGCGCTTAATTCTTACGTAATTTTGTCTGGATTTACACCAATAAAAAAGGGTTCGCTTGGAACCCTTCAACTGCTCTTTGAAGCTCTATAATTTGACAACTCTTCAAGTTCCTTAAATTTTTCAACTGTTATTAAAGGTCTGTTCTTTGTGTTTTCCATAACCAGTTCATAGCTGCTCCTACCCGCCGGGATAAGTTCCTTGACCATCTTTAAATTTACAATGAAACCGCTATGGCTTCTGAAGAATGGATACCCTGCCAATTGTTCTTCAAGAATGGAGAGTTTTTCATTTGTTCTAATTTGGCCGCCGATAAAATAGATAGTGGATTTGCGACCTTCTTTGGTGACGTAGATGATGTCATCAAGATTCAAATAAACAAGTTTGTTATCGTTTTTAAAAAATTGTTTCCTGCTTACTTTTTTATTAGTATTTTTTATATATGACTTTGTCTTATCAGTAACCTTTCCGGACAAAACCATTTTGATCCTATCAATTGTCTGCCGGACCCGGTTCATTTTAAAGGGTTTGACGATATAGTCAAAAGCATAGACATCAAAGGCTTCACCCCTGAACTCGCTGAAAGCTGTGGCAAATACAATAAAGGTCCAGGGGTTGATATCGAATATTTCCCGGGCCAGTTCCACACCATTTTTCCCCGGAAGATCGATATCTAAAAAAGCCACCTGAGGCGATAATTCTTTAATCAACTTTATTGCCTCCAGCCCGTTCCCGGCCTCACCGATGACCCTGACACCTTCAACCTCTTCAACCACTTTTTTGATCACATGACGCATATCCGAATCGTCTTCTGCAATCAAGACAGTTATTTTCATGCGATATTTCCCCGTCCATACTCATATTTTGCGGGGGGAGAACTGTGGCAAACGCCGCCACAGCCCATCCTCCGGCTTCGTCAATGCCTCTTTGCACCTTCAAGCCGTTAAACTACTTTTCTGCTCATTTAACACATGTCCGGGTCGTCTTAAACAATCAATACAGTTATTTTCCTGTGATATTTCCCCGTCCTTATTCAGATTTCACGGGGGGAGCGGGTTGGTAAAACCAGAAGAAACAAACGGGCCTGATACCGATAGCGGCTACAAAAAGGGCCAACATAACGGCGGGTGTAAACACTATCTTTTTAACAGTCAGCTCCATTGGCTGGGCACCTCCTTTCCTTAAACAATCCTGCTAAAAGTCTGTCTATTTGGTGAATTGTTTTGTAACCTGGTGGAGAAAAACTAATTGTTTGGTTAATGACAGCGGCAAGACCGGCAATGGCAAGGGATGGACTGGCATAGTGGACAACAATTATACTCACCCCCAACCATAAACTGAGATAGATCAGTGAAAGAATTTTAAACTTAATTCTTTCGGAGATATTTGTAATCTTTTTAAAAGGCACTTCCCCCGGCACCCAGGCCATGACACAGAGTAAGGAAAGAAAATATCCGGCCAGCAATGAATATACCAGGAAATCCGTTGACAAATAACGCTTCAGGAACACTCCCAACTCTCCGGCTCCAAGATACATCACAACTCCCAGGGTAAGACATCTCCAGTACCCATTGCAGTGGGCTCCGCCGCTTAAGAGCCGGTAAACAGCTCCGCAGGCCATTGCAAACATCACCTCGGGAAGTATTCCGAGGAGGTGGGCCAAAGTGACAAGGGTAATCCCTTTGATGAGAGCGGCAAAGATAATTTCCAGGCCAAAGCGCAGGGTATCGATTTTACTGGTATCCAGCGCCAGTTCCTTGGACAGATAATTTGCAGTTCCCACAGCCAGCTGGTTTATATTCATTCAATTTCACCTCATTTTTTAAAAGGTATTGTAACGGTAAAAGTCGTTTCTTCAGTGTCGCTGCTGATTTCGATGCTGCCCCGGTGTTTTGTTACTATATCTTTAACAATTGACAGGCCCAAACCGGAGTGGTCTTTTTTTGTGGTAAAATCGGTTTTGAATATATTTTCTCTGATTTCGGGGACGATGGTGTCCCCGAAATTGCTTATCATAATTACGTATGTCCCATGCTCACGGGCTATTTTTACTTTTACCAGCCTGTATTCACCGTTTTTGTCCTCCACGGCTTCAAGGGCGTTATCAATCATATTTCCAAGCAAAGAACTTGCTTCATGAGGAGTTAAAGGCATATCTCTGAGACTGCATTCAACAGCAATCTCCATTTCTATGTTTCTTGCTTCAGCCAGTCCTATTTTGGTGTAAAGAAGGGCGCTAATGCTAAAATTGTCAGTTCTTATCAATTCCCCGGTTTTGGAAATGTCGCCGAACGCTCTGCCAATATAATCCCGGGCTCTCTCATAGGAACCGCACTCCAGCAGCCCGTAAATGGTCTGCAGCTGGTGGTGGAAATCATGTCTCTGCTTTCTGGAAGAATCAATCAATTGTTTGATCTGTTTTAAGTTTTCCTCCGCTCTTTTAGCCTCGTATTCCTTCTCTACGTACTGTCCTATTTTTTTAAAGGCGATAGTGGACAGTACCGTTAAAACAATAATTAGAATGCCGATGAGCCCGTTAAAGATATTGAAATGCTCTCCCGGAAAAATATTCAACCTGGCAGCCTCAAAAGCCATGTTTAATATCGCAAGTAAAAGTACGGGCAGCAGAACCACCACAAAGATAACAAGATTGTGATTGTTAACAATGTCCGCCTTCAAATTATCTTGAATTTCTTTTCTTGATAGGTTTCCTGAACGACTATATTCTTGGGAATAACCGATTAAAGAAATATTAAAAATTTTACAGGCTGCTATAAATATCAGCATCACCAGGGCCTGAGGGAGGAAGTAAAAAATTCTTAAAAAGGTATAATTCCAAATATCAGTCAGTGAAAAGCCCTTGATGTGCAACATGAACTGTATTGCCACCGTTTCTACCGAGCCGTAAAAGATCAGGCCAAATAAAGATGCCAGTATGACTATCCTGTATGGCAGCCGGGTAACCAGTCGAATATTTAAAATGAATAAAAATATTTCAAAGATTGAGTGCAGCCCGAAAGGTACCGGCAGGAGCCGGATGATATAAGCAAAAACCGCCTGTAAAGAGCCGATGATAAGCAAGTCGCGCCACCAGGGTTTAAGTCCTACCAGCAAAAAACCCAGGGTAGCCACCATAATCGCTTCAGGGAACGAAACCATTAACAGTGATAAAAGAGTCATCGTATTCAAAAGGTAACCTTCCTTACATTACATTTCTTATTTTAAAAAAGCCGGGTTCCTGCCAGCCATGTTTAAATGTTACATTTTCTTGCCTAAATGTTACATTTTCTTGCCTGAAATTGCATGGAACATTAAGCAATAAAAAGCCGCTCCCAGATCACCGGCAGCGGAACTTTGCTAACATAAAAAAATAAGCGTCCCTTCCCTTCGGCGGCCCGGCGGTCATGACCCGCCACTTTCAAATAAGCGGCCGGCTTTAGATCCGTAGCTTTGCGCCCTTACCTTTCGGTAAGTTTGCCTTTTTCAGCTAAAGAATATTTCAAACTTTTAATTCTTTGCTTATAAACTATTTAACACGTTTCCCCAATCAGCTATTATATCTAGAAAACTATATTTAAGCTTTCTCGCAATTTGGATCAAAAGCCTATAATATAATACGCTAATATCCTTCGGTTTTAGGGGGCCGCGGGAAAAATTTTTTTTACCTTCCAAAAAATTTTACATATTTCCAAGTGGCGCTTATTCATCTGTCCTTTAAAACATAGTATGTCGGCCGGTTTTAAAGATAGCTCTGCCAGGCAGGTCACGTCGGTGAGCAGACAAGCTGCTAAATGAAAGACTTATTTTCATTGCCAGGGGAAGGGATGAAATTGAATGGGCACACAAGGTAAGGCTGCTCTCGGGCAGGGCTGAAACCTGCTGCAAAAAAATTGAGAAGAAAGTCCTGGTAGAAGGAAGCATTTTTTTTACTTCAAAAGATACGGCCATATGATATATAAGCCGATATTTGTTAATCCGTGCGCTAATGAGACACCCAAAAGAGATCTAAGAAAGCCGACGGCCATGGAAAATAGCAGCGCAACGGCAAAAACGAAAATCAGGTCCACTGGTGAACGGTGGGTGATGTGCAGCACCCCGAATATGAAACTGATATAGATAATACTGTGCCGGCTGCCTAATGTCTCCACGGCCGCACGATACATAACCCCGCGGAAGATAAATTCTTCCAGGAAACCGGTGCTGACAAGCAGGATTAGCGCCGGAAGCCACACCTGCTGGAAGGTAAGTTCCGGCACCAGGGGCGTTGGTTTTAAAATCAGGTACTCCACCAGGCCCAGCGGCACCCCAAGCAAGGCCACCAGCAACTGAAGGGGCAGGTTACCCACAGTCAGCCCAACCTCCCTGGGTTTAAAGCCGGCAAACCGCATCACCGAAAATGAGGCGGCAAAAAGCGGAAGACTGATGATCAGGTACCAATACATGAATGGAACGTCAACCAGCGGCATGGAAAGGCTCATGATTCGGATCAGCGGGGCCAGGGACAAAGACAGATAGACCAGGTTTATTGATTGCTTATAAGCCAGGGAAGCATGTGCCAGCAGGGCCGCCAGCAAAACCACGTGGCAAATGATCCCGAACAGAGGGTTGTAATAAGCTGTAAAAATTTCCGCCATGGTGATTGCGGCCGCATACAACCAGATAAATAAGTAATCTTTGCTTGACACAATACCATCGGTAACAGCATCCGATTTTTCATTATATATTTGTATTCTACTCATGGACGTTCACCCATAAATGCAAAGAGCGATAGGGATTGCTCCCCCCGTTTTTAAACAGCAAAAACTCCACCTTCATATTGTCATGTGGCTCGTAAGCGCTGAAGCCAACGGGCTCTTCCTTCTTTTCTTCATGGTTTAATTTAAAAGGACCCAGCCGACTCTTCACATATCCGTTCATTCTCACCTCGGCGGTATAGTAAACCGGACGGTATTCGTGGTTAACGATTCCCAGTATAACTTTCTTTTCTTCACCAGTTCCCATATCCCCGGGATAACCCTCCGCCTTCCCGCCCGGGCCCAAAATGTAAAACTCCGTGAACTCCTCACCGGTTTTTGGTGTGGTTGCCACATAATAAAGGCTTCCCGCCGCAAAAACAATGCTTACCACCAGCGCCACCGAAAGAATTTTGTCCAGCCTCGAAAGTTTGCCCCATTCAATTGCTTCTAAATTTAAAGAGACCACAAATCGTTTTTCAAAAGAGAGTTTATTTCTTCTGTGGATTGCGATAACGGACAGCAGCATAGTGAAAACCAAAAGCGTCAACAGTATGGGGTAAAGCCTTATTCCCCACGGGGTGTAGTTCAGGATGAGACCCGGAAGCGGTCCCACGGCTACACTCAGACCAAAGCTCAAGGCAACCCTTTCAATACCGTCAAGAGCGTCCCTGGCTGGAAACAGAGCTGCTATTAAGGCATATCCGGAAAAAAACAGGACAAAGGGCAATCCCAGGGCAACCCGCACGGTGCCGCTCACATCCCAAACAATTAATGCCGCCAGAATAACAGAAAAAAGTAGTACGAATGTAAACTCATTTTTTACTTCTATCCTCAAAAAAAATCCAACCCCTTTAAAAAAGAAAATAAGAAAAGATGGGGCAGATATTAAATTAACAATATTAAAGACCCTTGTCTATAACTTTTGTCTAAAAGCAGCAAATTGACGTTTAATTCCCGCATAATCCTGCCCGGATTTGCAATAAATAAAACCGGGTGGTTAACCCGGTTGTTTATGGGAAATTATTTAAACGTTCAGCTTTATCGCTCCCCCATATACCTGTTCACAATATTTCGCAAGAATTTTATATGCTCCTCTGTTAGCGTTGGAACCCCTCTTAACAAATAATTTTTTCCCAGGTAAGCATATTTGGATTCACCAAATCGATGGTAGGGCAATAGCTCATATTTAACATTTGGATTCCCTTTGATAAAATTGATAATCTCCAGTATATCCTCCTCCCTGTCATTAAACCCCGGAACCACCGGTGTTCTGACTATGACCGGTGTTTGGGGAAAACATCCGCATAAATCTTTAAAATTCTGCAGTATTCTTTTGTTTGAAACATTGGTGAATCTTTTATGCTTATCTGAATTAATGCATTTGATATCATAAAAAACAGTATTCACATATTGGCAGGCCTTCTCAATATTTTGCCACCGGGTGTAACCACAGGTTTCAATAGCGGTATCCATGCCCTTGTTCTTCGCTTCCCTGAGAAGCCCGCAGGCAAATTCAGCCTGGAGTAAAGGCTCTCCCCCGCTTAGAGTCAATCCGCCGCCGGACCTGGAGTAAAAAACGCCGTCTTCCTGGGCAATTTTCAATACCTCATTCACACTCATGGTCTTCCCCAGGATCTCCAAAGCTTTTGAAGGACATACTTTGGCGCATTCACCGCAATTCAGGCACAGCTTCCTGTTCAATACTACTTTATTGTGTCTCTCTTCCTGTTCAATGGCGCCGGCCCCGCAGGCCTGCAAACATTCCCGGCACTCATGGGTTCCGATGCATTTATTTTTATTGTACACCAGTTCAGGCTGATCGTACTGTGATTCAGGGTTGGCACACCATCGGCACCTTAAAGGACATCCTTTAAAAAAGACAATGGTTCTTATTCCGGGCCCGTCGTGAAGCGAGAATTGTTGAATGTTGAAAACAAGGCCAAAATTATTCAAGTTACTTCCCCCTTGTAAGGCAAGCAGACACACACCTTTACTGGTTGACTGCCGCTTGCCTGTAAACCAAATTCCCGCAGGAAAGTCCCCAATTGATTAAAAATTTGCAAAGTAAGTCCTGCCCCCACATGGAGCAGGACTTTGGAATTCCAATCAATTATCCGCAGCGGCTTTTGTCGCGTCCGGACAGCTTCAAAAGACATGTTCGGTTCTGGCGATAATTTCATTTTGAAGTTCCGTTGAAAGGTCCACGAAGTAAGCGCTGTAACCGGCAACCCGCACCAGCAAATTCCGGTATTTTTCAGGATCCTCCTGGGCGGCAAGCAGTGTTTCACGGTTAATTACATTAAACTGGAGATGCCACAGCTTTAAATCACAAAAGGTCCGGATTATAGACATTAACTTTCCGGTTCCCTCGTTTCCGGCAACTGCGGAGGGACTGAGCTTCAGGTTGACCAGCCTGGCGGCGCGTTCCTTTGCCCCCATGCATTTTGTATTGGCGATGGAGTTTAAGTTTGCGCTGGGCCCCCTTGTATCAGCGCCGTGCGACGGTCCGCCCCCGTCGGACAGTGGCATTCCGGCTTTTCTGCCATTTGGGGTGGCGCCAACGATTTTCCCCAGGGGAATATGAGAGGTGACGGGAACATACCTTACGTCCAGCTCCCCACCGGATGCGGTGGGATACCTCTTGGAGAAACTGATGGCATGAGCTTCAATATCCCGTCCGATGGAGTCGGCATACATATCGTTGTTCCCGTATTTTGGGGCGTTCAGGCATAGCTGCCTGATTACCTCCCTGCCTTCAAAATTGCTATCCAAAGCCTCCAGCAGTTCATCCATGGTTATTCTTTTATCATCATAGACCAGTTTTTTGATGGCCGCCAGGGAATCTACCACTGTTCCAAAACCAAGCAGATCATAAAAACCTAAATTGATGCTGTCTGGAATATCACCTGCGTGCAGGTCTTTGCATTCCTTCATGCAAAGATCGTGAAGCACCGAGGCCATGGGCGCGGCAAAATTTTTGGGTCTTAAAATATCCACCACATACTGCTGAATAAAAGCATGTTTTAGGATAAACTCCTGTTGAGCGAGATACGCTTTCCAAAAATGGTCAAAGGTGGCAAAATTCCTGGGATCTCCTGTTCCGGCACCCACCCGCTCATTATTGAACGCTTTTATTTTACCGTCATTCAAGGCCATCTCCAGCGCGGAGCCCAGGTTTAGCCAGGCGCACGGACTGGTATAGGTTTCCCTGTTAACCATTCGAACTTCACTGCAACCCGAGGCGCAATAATCATTCGCCTCTTCTATGGCCGCTCCCTTGGCCAGCAGCAGGGGAATGATTTCCTCGTCATTTAGGAGCTTGGGAAAACCGGAGCCTTCTTTGATTGTTTCACTCACCTGGTGGATGAATTGTTCAGGACTTTGGACATGTATCCTTGCCGCAAGGTCGGGGTAATTTAACGGAAACTCCCTTTTGGACCTTAGAATCAAGTACGACAACCCGTTTGTGGCATCTTTCCCGTCACGGGTTTTTCCGCCAATGGTCAAAGCTTCCCAGTGGGAATAACCCTCCGTAAAATCAGCCCCGGCCGGGGAAACCTTTAAATTGACGAACTGGGCCATATTTATCCACAGGGACTCCAGCAGTTCCAGCGCGGATTCCTCCGTGATCCTGCCTTCTTCAATATCTTTTTTGTAATACGGGTAAAAATATTGATCCATCCGGCCGTTGCCCACCACGGCGCCGATATTTTGTTCCAGCCTGGAGACCACCTGGGTTAGCCATACGGATTGTACGGCTTCCTGGAAAGTCCGGGCCGGATTTTCCGGTACCCATTGGCAGATTCCGGCGATTTCCAAAAGTTCCTTTCTTCTCCGCCCGTCACTTTCCTGGGCGGCCATTTCGGCTGCCAGCCGGGCATATCTTTTAGCAAAAATAATAACCGACTCACAGGCCAGAACGGCGGCCTCCAGAAAGGGCCTCTTTTCCACAATGTCCTTCGGGTTAAGGGGATCAAGGGCGGCCAGTTTTTCTTCCGCTTCTCTTTTTAAATCCCCGAAACCTCTTTTTAATACCTTCTCATAATCATGAACCCACTGCAATGAACTGCGGATGCTGGCTGTCTGGGTAACCACATATCTTTGGTAGAACATATCATCAGGGTCAAAGATCAATTTTCTGGTATCTTCAGGTAAGGCCGCGGCCAGTATTTCGTGAAAGGTCTTGCCCTTCCAATAGGGCACGATTTCTTCCTTCGCCGCCCTGATATCCTCATCCGTTATAATATAAGGGGTCTTGCCCTGGGTAAGCCGCTCCAGGGCCTGGTCCAAAAAGCCGCCGTCCAGTTCAGGATAAATCAAGCCGTGCCTTCCCGGGTGACCGTCCGCCCGCCCCACCACGAGATCATATTCCCCTATATGGACAGGTATGTTTTCGACGATATGTTTTAAAGCTTTAGCCCATCTTAATACCAGGGGCTGGCCCTGGGTTTCCTTAAAAGAATCCGTCATAAAGCGGGCCCTGTCCAAACTGATCCGGGGAGCGGTTCTTTTAAAACTGTTCAATATGTTATTAACTCTTTCCCTGCCCTTTTGGCTGTACCGGGAATTCAGCTGTCCCGCTTCCTCATTTAAAATTCTCTGTTCCTGCGGTGTTAATACCGTGCAGCAACCCATTATTCTACCCCCTTTGGATAATAAAATAAAGTATATCTGCGTTACCCCGGCCTAAATAACAAGGCCTCCGTTGGGACTTATGATTTGACCCACCATGTAATTTGCGTCTTCGGAAGCAAGATGAACGGCCAGGGAAGCGTACTCGTCAATTTTCCCAATCCTCCCCAAAGGGATCAGCTGCATAAGCCGCGCCTTTCTTTCCGGACTCATTTGCTCTATACCCCTCATAAATTCAGGCGTATCTATATAACCGGGGGCGATGCAATTAACGCACACCCCGGCGCCGGCCACCTCCTGCGCCACGGATCTGGTAAAGGCAACCACGGCCCCCTTTGCTGCCGAATAATTGGGGCTGTGGGAACTGATAGCCGATATTCCGGAGATGGACGCGATGTTGATGATTTTGCCGTATCCCTTGTCCTCCATAATGTTGAGCGCCTCCCGGGTGCAGTAGAAAACCCCGTTTACATTTACTTCAAACATCCTTTGCCAAATATCGTCACTCATATTCCTTGTTATCTGTAAGGAATGCCTGGGTACCGGGGTGGTTAGCAGATCCAGATGTTTCATCCTGTCCTTCACGCCTGCTTCGTCCGACCTGAAGATTCCTGCGTTGTTAACAAGAATGTCCAACGTCCCAAACCTTGCCAGGACCTGGGAGAACATTCTTTTTACTTCCCGGCTGGAGGAAACATCCGCACGGACTGCCAGCCCCGGGGCTCCGGCCTTTTCAATTTCCCGCACAACCTCATCCAATCTTTCCTCATTTCTTCCGCAAACAGCCACCCCGGCTCCTTCCCGGGCAAATGCCAGTGCAATTCCTCTGCCCAGTCCGGCACTTCCCCCGGTAACCAGAGCAACCCTGTCTTTAAGTTTCATCACTTAATCTCCTCTCCGAAAATTTTTTTCTAAGAGTTAATCCCCTTTAACTGGGGTTCTGTCTGCACTGGTTCATTTTCCGATGAGGAACCGGTCTCCTCAACGCTCAGCCCTGCGGTTTCCTGCCCCCAGAGCATAAACGGTATTACAAAGAAGATAAAGGCAGCCGCCACAAACCAGAAGACAGCCTTCACACCGCCTGCGGCAAGGATGAAGGAGATATAATAAGTTGCCAAAACTCCTCCCAGCAATCTTGCCACAGCTTCTCCGACACCACTGCCGGCTCCGCGTAGAGAGGTTGGATATTGCTCGGCAATGTAAACTTTTGCACAAGGCAGGGTGCCAAAACCAAAGAAAGCAGCTATGATCCCTCCAATAATCAGGCCTGGCAAAGCCGTTACCTGAGCCAGCAGAATACATCCAACAGCAGCAAGGACGCTATAAATTAAGTAGACGGGTTTCCTCCCATAGGTATCCGACAGGTAACCGATACCAACTTCTCCGATACCGCCGATGACCATCATCGCTCCCGTAAACAGAACCGCACTCCCTAAATTAAATCCCTTGTTCGCAAAAATGGTAGGGGCATAAACCAGCATCGCGTACCAGAAAATCATTGTGCCCGTATATAACCCCCAGGCGATCAGACTGCGGGACAAATAAGGGCTTTTAAACAGCGTAGCTATACCCACATGCTTCTTTTCCTGTTCCTGTGCTTTTAACGATTTAAGAATACTGATATTTGTAAAGTTAAGGTCGTGTTCTATCCCTGCTTCGTCTTCCAGCCTATTCACCAGCTTATGCACTTCTTCCGTACGGCCTTGCTGAAGAAGCCAGCGCGGAGACTCCGGCAGCCATTTGGCGATTGCAAATGCCACTATAATAGGGATGCCGCCGGCGATAAAAGGAATACGCCAGGCAACTTCCAGAGGAAACTTGGCCAGTGCCCAGGCGCCTATAATACTGGGCAGCACATATGCCGCGCATAATATGGCATTTGCGGTGCTTGCCAAAGCTCCCCGCCGCTTTGCCCCGACAAATTCCGAAATCAGCAGGTAAGGAAGCGGGAATACCGCTCCTTCTCCCAGTCCTGCCACGAATCGCATGGTAACTATCCAATACAGGTTAGGAAAAACGGCACCTATTAAGGTAAAAAAAGTGAACCAGACAACCCCACAGATTAGAATTTTCTTACGGCCAAATTTATCAATCAACCGGCCGGCGCAACAAACTCCAATAACTATTCCTATAGTTGAAGATATTCCCAGGAGACCGACATCACCAGGGCTCAGGTTCCATATTTTTTTCAATACCAGCACCACTTGACCCACAACACCAATATCAAAAGCTTCAATGATCCATACTAAAGCTAATAACAACATAATTCCGATACTAGACCTGGTTATCGGCATCCGGTCAAGCCTTGACAGCAGATTCGCCTCTTCATGATATTTATCAGAAATCTCGGCCATAGCCATCCTCCTTCGCATGCTTTTTAATTTGCTCGTACTTTTTTGATCATGCTTTTAATAAATTTCAATTACCACCTCCCGGCATAATAAGTCGCATAACCCAGTAGTCCGGACTCCGGTTAAGGCCTGATGTTAAAGGTTTACTTAAAAATTTGTGGTATTTTTCACATTAGCAGGCATAAAAAACAAAAAATTCAATGTGTCGTTCCTTCAATTTTTTTCGCCTTATTTAAACCATTTATAAATATCACGCCATTGACCCGTTTAAAATCAAAGACTCTAACAATAAAACACATTGTAACATAACGACGTCCGTACCAGTTGGTTTAAACTTATTCTATGCTTCTGTCCTTATCTTGTCAACTAGCTGACATTAATTTTATCAGCCAGTCGACAAAATATTTAGCGGGCCTTAAAGTCTACAGAGCAGGGAATAATCTACCTGAGCAAAATCTGTCTGTTCTTTCTGAACATCTTAATGCAAAAGGCATATTTGTCGGCCCGGAAGACGCTGTAATAATACTCCAGTGGGTTTCCCCGGGGATCCGATGTCAATCGCTCAGCCGCCAGTACATTTGTGGCAGGAGAAATTCCCAGCAATTTGGCATCTTCTTCGCCGGGCATTGTTCCTGTAATCTTTTGCTCGGCCTCATAAAGTATTATACCGATGGATTCCAGCAAGGTGTATAAAGTTACCTTATTCAGGTCATATTCCGCCAATTTGAGGCCAATCTTCACCGGGTAATAAGTTCTCTCTATGGCAATGGGCTCATCATTGGCAAAACGGAGTCTCTTAATGGCGTAATATTCCTTAACACCCAGGGTTTCCGCAATTTTCGGGTTGTTCTTAACTTTTTGAGACAGCAGACGAATGCCCGGCTTCATACCCATACCTTCAATTGTCTCGGTAAAGCTTCTTAAATTACTCAGCCATTCATTAACCGGATGGGAGGTAATAAAAGTGCCCTTGCCGTGGATTTTCTCTAAAAATCCATCCCGAACCAGAGCGGATACCGCTTCCCGCACTGTGGTCCGGCTAACGGAGAACCGATCCATCAGTTCTCTTTCGCTGGGAATCTTCTCGTTATAATTCCCCTTCTCTATCTCTTCCCTTAATACTTCTTTCAACTGAACGTGCAACGGAATGGGACTGTAAATGTCTAAAGCGATATACAATACCTCCTTTTAATGTCAGGGGACACACCTTCTCCGAAGGAATGTCCCCAACGCATTTCATTATCACGTTTTTACAGTAGTAGTAAAATTATCATATATAAGTGAGCCTTGGGTTCGTAAGGGGCTATTCCCCTTACGAACCCCTAGAGCGAACTTAGTTCGAATAAGTTGGGGACATTCCTCACCCCAAGGTCAAGCTTTTAATAGAGGTGTGTCCCCTTTCCTTAATTGCCTGTTTATCCCCGGCCTTCGGGGACGGGGATAAACAGGCTGTAAGCGAGATAATGACGTACGTACCAGTCTCTTTAATTAGTTTATGTTTTTATTTTTATTATGTCAATAAAAAATATTTTTTATAATTTAAACACATTACATACCCGGTCCTAATTCCGGCGGCTGCCGGCACAATATTACTATCATTTCATATAATACATAATCTACCTCATTATCGGTTAATGGAGGTGCGAATTTAATAGTGCAAAACCATAACTCCGTCACGGCTCCTGTAAAAGAGCAAAATCCTGTGGAAAAGACTCTCCTAAACACACTAACCGACGATATGAAAACCATTGTGTTGTGGATTTATAACATCAACCAGAATGGAGCCGCCAACACCTTTTGCGAGGATATGAGCCGGTATTTTACCCCGGGGCGGAACGGTAATACGCTGATCAAGGATATGTCCCGGGATAAGTTGTCGGAATTCCTGGAGAGCATTTCCACGGCCAAGGAAATTACCCTGCCCGACATGAATATACGCCTCATACTGCTCATTTATAACTGCAACCAGAACGGTGTAAACAACACGGCAAAAGTGTCCTGCGATGACGGTCTCCCCAAAACCGACAATTCACAGCTGCCATAAAATATAGCAATATATTGTATCAGAAAACATATTTTCCAGCATAGTATGTGGCAGGTATGAACTTACCGGGCATAAAGACAAAAAGGAGGCCTCACTAAATGACGGAAAAGACCGGCGAATTATCCGAACTGCTCCAGTTGCTCAGGGACTACGGCAAAACCGGCGACGCGCCCATCGGACTGGAGCTGGCCCTGGTGGCGGCGATAGCCGTCGCGGCTTCAAAATCAAGGGCCAAATGCAAATGCGTAAATCAGAACGGTTCCAGCAATCAGAATAATGTCAGCGTTGAAGCGGGTCAATAATAGGAAGGAGCAACCCCGGCCTCTGCGGGGTTGCAATATTCTTTACCGGAGGTCGGTGTGATGGCTGAGGATCTTAAAAACAGCGATTTTCTCGAAGAGTTAACAAAACTGGTAATCCAGATCAATGACCTTTTTAATACGTCAGGCTGCGGTCCGCAGGAAATACCGGATAAACCGGCACTCACCGCCGGGCTTATGGCGGCCTTCTCCGCCGCCCTGGCTGCCACAGCCTCAAAATCAGGAGTATGGTGCAAAAACATCAACCAAAACGGCGTGGCCAACAACTCTTTTATTAACTCGGAGCATAAAATCAATTTAGAAGATTTCCAGGGCAGGTTTAAAGAAGTTAAAGAAACAGAAATTATTACGGTGAATAGCTTTAAAGACAAGGGCAAAAAAGACACACCGCTGGAGGAAATGGAACTGGAGCTTCTGGAATTATAAAAATAAGCAGCCTTAAATACATAAATTAGGATATATACCGGTAACCCCGTTATAAATCCCGTTATACAAATAGCCGCCGGTTGAATTGCCATCATATATTGGAATAATATGATGGCAATTGGTTTTTAATGTAGTTTTAAAAAATTTTACCCGCAACCCGATTTTTAAATTTTTTTTAATTGAAGGATTCGATAAAACAACATGTAAATATTAGTAGACAAAAATTTATTGGGGGTGCTCACAATTTCCGGAAGCATATGGGATGAACTTGTAGGCATGGCAAAATGCGTAAAAAGTTTAATAGGCTCCGGCGTGGCAGTGTCTTTAACCGACCTTGAAAAATTTCATTATTACGAACCGGGAAGTAATATAAATCACAACGTTAATAAAGGTGATCCGATCAAAAAGGGATCAACAACTTATCAGGTTTTAACTACCCATAACAGGGTTGTCACAAAAATAACAGACCTCTCCATATATGGTGTTGCCTATCTGTCCATGTGCTCACCTCTTTACAATTCTAAAGAAGAGCTGATAGGGACATTGGGAATTTTTCAGCCCACCGAAAATCAGGACGCCCTTGTTGAAAGCGCCACCAGGCTGGAAAAGTCAATTGAAATAATTAATCAGACAACCTCCAACCTGTCCGCCGGTTCCCAGCAACTGGCCGCTACTGCCGGCAATCTATCCACCCAGGCCGACACTATTAAAAACAACGTACTGAGAACTGACACGGTTTTAAATCTGATTAAAGATATTGCGGGCCAGACTCACTTATTGGGATTAAATGCCGCGATTGAAGCTGCCAGGGCGGGGGATCAAGGAAGGGGCTTTAATGTGGTGGCCGGGGAAATACGAAAGCTGGCGGCAAAGACAGCCGGTTCCACCAAGGAAATAACCGATACCTTAATGTTAATAACCGGCGCTATAAATGATCTGAGTGAGCAAATATATCAAATAGCATCAGTTTCCGAGGAACAATCCGCCTCTGTTGAGGAAATTGCCGCATCTATTAATGAAATTACAGTAATGTCTAAAGATTTAAATGAATTGGCAGAAAAGCTGATACAATAAAAATTCAGCAGGCCCCCGTTTCCCTCCCCCGGCAATTCCGGTGGATGTGTCGCCAGACCTGCTTTGTATATTATATGCGCGATAACGAAAAACCGTTCAACGTGAGCGGTTTTTTTGTTAATTGCTCCCAGCCCTTTTCATAAATACAGTATAATTGCCGTTATGTTATAAGGTTGTCTTTCATCCCCATTTGCTGCCGGGATACTACGGCAAGGAAAATTGAGAGTTATCCACAGAGTTATGCACATTTTGTCGTTTTTTGTGGACAACAAACAGCTGTTTTGAGTCCATTTTCTCAAATTTAATTTATTTAATCCTCGACCCCCTTTTCCCCGGCCGGCATTTTTACCTGAAACTAATCCCGGCCGGAATGCTCGCCGGAAAGTGAAATCAGATAAAATGTCCCCGTGCCGTGGGCGATTTGACGGCCCTGATCGTCCCAGACATCAGCCTTGCCCACCGCCAGTGTCCGCCCCAAATGAATAACCTCACCCCTGGCATAGAGAATACCTTTTTCCACAGGGCGCAGGTAATTGATTTTCATCTCCACCGTATTGGCCCCCCGGTCAGGACCCAGCTTCAGATTAATGGCCACCGCTGAAGCGGCATCAATCAGGCTGGCAATAACCCCGCCATGCACTTTGCCATAAAACTGAAGCAGTTTATCCTCCACCGGTATTTTTAGCACTGTTTCCCCATTATCATCCTGTTCCGCTTCCATTCCCAGCAGGCGCCAGAAGGCCCCGCCGGCCAGATCATTGATGCGAACCATAGATATCCACCCCCATTAGCGCTGGTGCAACCGAATAATATATACTCTACACCAAATTCCTCAGCCCGGATACCCCGGTTTTCAAATAATGATACGGTGGAGCCGGCTGCCCGCATTGGCTTCATAAAAAATATCGCCCCTTAAAAGGAGCAAATAAATGGATGGCAGATAAACATAAATATCATAAATATAATCTCAATCCTTAAACCGGCCTGAATTTAAACCCGTAGCGGACCACGCCCTCTTCCTGGTAAATCCTTCTGAAGACGGCCTCCACCTTCATTCCCACGGTGATTCCCTCTTCCGGGGGATTTATCAGCTGGGCTATGATCCTGGGGCCTTCCTCCAGTTCCACCACCGCCACGGGATAGCTGCCCTTGCAGCGGGCCTCTTCGGAAAATTCCGGCGGGGCGCCGCCGCCGGCTATTACGGTATGGGAATAAACCGTACCCCTGCCGCTCAGCTGTATATTTTCAAATTCAGCCCCGCTTTGACAGTATTTGCAGACGGCCTTGGGCGGGAAATTCACTTTGCCGCAGCTTTTGCATTTCTGCCCCGCCAGCCTGTAGCGCTGGGGAACCGCCCTCTGGTACATGGGTATGGATATGTGCGCGCCCATTTAATCACCTC
>NZ_BFAV01000125.1 GCF_002933875.1 Desulfocucumis palustris
TAAAAGCTGAGCAAAGAAGGCCCCGTATTCGTAGTTTAAATTTTTTCCCAAACGGTGGAAGGCGGTATCCGGATCAAACCCTGCCTTAATGTCCCTGATGCACTGCTCCAGAACACTTTTAATCGGCTGGGGAGCGTTGCGCGCAGTGGCTTCCAGTGCCCTGGTGACCTGGGGGTTGCTGGAGAATTCAGCTCCGAAAAGGCTTGCCACGGGCGCCAGCTGCTTTTGCAGTTTTTCTATCCTGCGCTGCCTTGAGCTGGAGAATACCTGCCGGGGCAGGTAAACCGCCGCCAGCACCAGGGCGAAGGCTGCAACGATGTTTTTAAGGTAAAAATATCCCATAAAAAAACCAATGGCGGAAAGCAGCAACGCCACGGGTATATATATGGCCGCAGGTACTCCCGCTGATATAATGAATTGTTTAATATTATGGAAATACATATCCGCCAGGTCTTTTGCGCCAGCGGCCTTGTTTTTGGAAAGGGCCTTTTGAATACCTTTGGGCATGGCTCTTAATGTGCGCCGGTAGATGTATTTGTCAATCATACTTCTCAGACCCGGGGCCAGACTCTCCAGGCACTGCTTTAACAGCACGCCTCCCGCCGCCGCCACGGAAAGCCCGAATAGCGCCGATAACAGCCAGAGTGTTTGGTTATAGGTTAACATGTGAAATCAGCCGCCCTCATCTGCTCCGGTGTTACCCCGTGCTTTATAAATCTCTCCGTGAGCCGGCTGCTGGGCTTGTTGGGGAATACCCAGTCGCCAACCAAATAGTTATCCCCATCAGGCACCCATTTACACAGATCCTTGAACACTATTTGGTCGTTTTTCACATATACCTCGGTGACCCGGATAATTTTCTTTATCCCGGCTGTGGGTGACGAGTACATCTGGATTATTACGTTGAACGCCGAGGCTGCCTGCAGCCGCACCAGCTCCAGGGGGAGGTTTTTTCCTTCTTCGACGTTCATCATGGCCAGACCGTTGATGGCCTCCTCCACGCTGGAGGTATGTATGGTGGCTATTGACCCGTCATGGCCGCGCAGGCAAGCCTTTATGGCTTCCACAGCTTCCCCCAGACCTCTTATTTCCCCAACAATGATTATATCCGGAGTCAGGTGCAACGTCAGGCGAAACAGGGATTTAAGGGTTACTCCCTTGCCGGGATCTTCCTCGAACTCCACTATATTGAGATATGGATAACGTTTGCCCAGTTCCAGTTCAAATTTATTTTCCAGGGTGATCAGCCTTAAGGATTTATGCATGAAACTTACCATATGCTGAAGCAAAGATGTTTTGGCGGTATTGGTTCCGCCGGAGATTAAAATATTTGCCCGCCCCTTTACCAATAGCTCCAGCAGCTTATAAACCTTTTCGTTTAAGGTGCCTGCCCGGGTGAGGTTTTCCAGGGTGTATTCAAAGGTGTTAAGCTTTCTCAGGCAGATTGTCGGGTGTTTTGCAATGGGGGGTATGGCCGCCGTAATCCTGTTGCCGTCCGCCCGTTTGGACTCGACAAAGGGATTGCTGGTGGTTATGCTTACGTTGTCGTGGAGTATCAGCCGGTTAATTAAGTCCTTGATTCTCTCCCCGTTTGGAAACTTAATGTCAACCCTTTCCCATTTGCCGTTTCTTAAAACATAAATACAGTCCGGACCGTTCACGTCTATTTCCTGCACCTCCGGATCATTGTACAAATCCTCAAGGATATCCAGGCCCCAGACAGACTTGTATACTTCCCAGGCAGCATTTTCACCTGTCAGCCCTTCAACGCTGATGTTGTACAGGACCATGAAATCGGTTATCAATGATACAGCCTCCAGGGAGGCCCCGGGATAACCCGCGCAGGCCCTTTGCATGACGGCATCCCTTCTGCTTGACAAAGACTCCGGCAGCCTGTCTTTATCCACGATGGTTTCCGCAAATATCTCCTTGAATTTTTCCAGGGGCAACTCCCCGACCTTAACAAATTTATGTATCGTGGCCACTATGATTTTCCCTCCTTATTGTGGTTTATTGGATTGGGCGCTTTCCGTTTCTTTCTCAAGACATGAATATGGTCCGGACCGTTCACGGCTATTTCCTGCAGACCCGGGTCATTATATAAATCCTCAAGCCTGTCCAGGCCCCAGACAGACTTGTATACTTCCCAGGCCGCTTTTTCATTGGTCAGGCCTTCAATGTTGATGCTGTATAGTTCCATAAAATCTGTAATTAGCTTTACCGCCTCCGTTGCCACCTCGGGATAGCCCGCACAGGCCCTTTGCATGATGGCATCCCTTCTGCTTGACAAAGACTCGGGAAGTCTGTCCAGGCTCCAGACAGACTTGTATACTTCCCAGGCCACTTTTTCATTGGTCAGACCTTCAATGTTGATGTTGTTCAGTTCCATAAAATCTGTAATTAGCTTTACCGCCTCCTTTGCCGCCTGGGGATAGCCCGCACAAGCCCTTTGGATGACGTCATCCCTTCTGCTTGACAAAGACTCCGGAAGCCTGTCCTTACCCACGATGGTTTCCGCAAATATCTCCTGGAACTTTTCCAGGGACAGCTCCCCGACTTTAACAAATTTATGTATCGTGGCCACTATGATTTCCCCTCCCTCTATAATCTAGGGTTTTCTTAAAATGTCTCCTTGGATCTTAGATTTTCACATTTCCAAATATGAGCCTCATGGATAGGATTTGAGTTATTGCATTATTATGGATGTATATGTATCCCAATGAAACTGCGTCTTTTATAAAGTATTGCCGCCATTGGAATTCACATTTCTTCGGTAGCGTACTATATTAAATATTTTTTGAGGTTTGCAACATTCAAAATTATATTTGCTCAATATATTTTTTATCTCTCTTCAAACAAATATAATACATTATTGAGTTGCCTTCCTTTACCTCTAAAGTCACTTGTTCCAGACTCCCATTCTAAAAGGTGATACATATAAGGAGTGTCTTCGAGAAAATAGAATTTATTTCTATTCAAAAATCTTTTTGTTTGGCTTTTTAATTCTTCATCATCAATAGATATCAATTCAAGATAGCCTAAATCTGAATTTTTTAATTCAATCGAACAAGGTAAAGCTATAACTGCACCTTGATAACGGCAAAGGAAATTCATAATCCACTCAAGTATAGCTGTTCCCAGGCCATTTCTGCGAAAATTTGAATGGACATATAAGTAATCGATGTACCAAATATATGGGTGTATTATTTGATCTAAAGGTTTTTTTATAATCTCCTCGTTTTCATCAAAAATAGTTTCATATAAATTATATATTTCTTCACTGTGCGCATCACATGCCATAGGTAATGAGCTACCTTTAATGTTTAAATTAATATCTCCGTCCAAGAAAATTATACTCGCACGTGCAACCTCAAATTGTTTTCGCCCCTCACTTGAGATGGTATAAGCAATTATTTGATATTTTGAAAGCCAATCATACGAGTCGTTACGATTTAAAGGTGCATCAAACTTTATTTCTAAATGTACTTTAGCTTTGTCAATAAACATAGTTACCCTCCCTCTTATTGTGGTTTATTGGATTGGGCGTTTTCTGTTTCCCTGGCTTCTTCCGGCTGTCTGTCCTGGCCGCCCGGCTTTTTCTCGACCGCCCCGGCCTTTGTCTTTGGCCTTTCTTCCGGGCCCACCGTTTGTTCCTGCGGGGCAACGGTTTCGTTTGCCGCAGCCTGTGTGGGCTGCACCGCTGTTGTTTGCACCATGGCGCCGCGGTTCACCTTTGAAAAGACCACATCGCCGCTGATGGCGGCCCGGGCCACGGTGGATGCATTATCCTGGTTCACGATGACAATGGCGATAAAGGTTTCATTTTTGTTTGCGTCGTCAACGCTGGCGGAAACCGCCTGCTGTACCATGTTGCCGGCCTTTTGGGTTACCTGGGTCAGGGCCTGGCCGGTGCTTTTCCCCTTTATCTCCATTACCCTTGCCCCCTGGGATATGAGGACTGCCGGCAGCTCCGGATTGCTTATCCAATATAGATCCACGATGTCCCCCGGCATAATCGTCCCCCCTACGCTTTTTACTGAGTTAGACGGGATGGCGATGGCCCTTTCCGTGGGCTGCAGGGAAAGGCCGGGGTCTGACAGTTTTTCCTTGCGTATTTGCTCCCCGGCAAAAATAACGGTGCCGGTCATTTTGCCCACCACCTCTTTGGGATTCTGCACCGTCCCGGGCTCCTGGGCACCCTTGGGGGCTTTTCGCCAGCCCAAATAATCCTGGGTTATTACGGTGTAGGGCATGATGTCCCGCCCCGCCACCAGCACCTGTGTTATTTCCTGGTTGTTAACGCTATACTGGCGCAGGGCATAGGCGCTGGCCACTGCGATAACCAGGCTTGCCACAACGGCAATTCTAAGCGGCCAGGGGCTTTTTTCTGTTTTTTCAAAGGCTTGGGGCAATTTTCTTTTGAACAATTTTTGCTTCACTCCTTAAATAGTTTTCTTTAAAACAAATTATGAGAAACAAATATCCATAATAATAAGCAAATAAAAGGCATCGCATAAGCATGCCCACTCACTATTCCTTCTATTTTGTATATCCTCGCAATAACAATTAAAACCACTATTGCTTCAATATATAAGCCATATGGCATTATATATTGAAGCCAAGACAATAATAATAGGAAGGCGCAAACAACAATTGCACAAACACATTCTTCTATAAAAGAATCCTGTGATACACGATTCACAGGATGTCTTTTGACAAAATATTTTTTGATTTTTTTATTTCTTTTCAGTATGTATAATGGCCACACACCATCTTCAGTAATTATCCTGCAATATTTTCCATCCCCTTTATCTATGAAATATTTATCATTTTCCAACTTTGTTCACGTCTCCTTTAACTTCTCACTTCAAAAAAAAATACTTGCGTGCCAATAAGGCTAATACAGTAGTGGCGCTCAATAAACCCACAAAAATACCCATAAACACTTCTGGCGAAAAGGCAAATTCATATCGAAGCCCCATAATTACGCAAGGAAAAATTTATTATTGAAGTCATATAAAAAGAAATCGCCAAACCGACAATCATAAGGATAACAAAAATCTTTTCGTCAAAATCCATTTTTTTCAAATAATTAAACACAAATTTATAATTAAAACATTTTTCAAGAATACTAAACATTATTTTCAATCCTCCTCACAGTTATTTTTTAAATAAGATGCCGCTTTAAAACTGATATACTTCCGGCACCTTTTTAACCGGAGGGTTATCCGGCAGGTAGTAGCATTTATCCGCAGGAATATTTAGGTCCTTCAATTTTTCTTTAGTTTCCAGAATGTTGTCCGCATCCTTTTTGAAATAGGTGCTTACCTTTACCATATCTTTGTTTTCCAGCAGGGCGTCCTTGCAGTGGGGACACCACCATGCAAAAAACAGCACCTTTGTCCCGGACTTAATTGGTACCTCCTTTCCGTTTTCATCGTATATTTTCATATCTTTTGCCGCCGGCGCTAACCCGATATTCTTTTGGCTTTCAGTGGATATATTCTCCATTTTGCTGATTTGGCCATAAGCAGCATTTGACGCCGCAGCCATTACAGCCTTGCCGGCGGGAATAGCCGCCATAATTATAAGTAGAAAGACAGAAAAAACTTGGACAATGGATGTGTTCACGGGGTTATCCTCATCCGAGGAAAAAGCCAGGATTAACAGAATACCTTCAACACCTGCCAATATCATGCAGCTTGAGCACAAATATTTATCCATAATTCCGAAATAGATTATAACCGCCATGTGGGCTAAAAACCATACTGACAGGGCTATCTTCAATGTTTTTTTATAACTTGAAAGAAACAGCAATGCCGTGATTCCGAAAAAAGTCGCGCCCCATATCTCCAGGGGGATATTAAGCAATGTTTTACTCCGGCAAAGCTCGCAGTTAATTATGGACAGGCTTTCATACAATCCGAAGAGACAGAATAGCACCGGTATGTATTTACGCATAATATTTGATCAACTCCCGGATAAAGATCCCCGCAATTAGGCATGTTCCAAAGGGTATTGCTGTTGCAGGCAATGGAGCATTGATATCCTCCGGGAGTTTTTCCCAGGGCAATTCGGTTCTATTGCCGCAGGCATATAGGTATAAGCCTCTAAATAAGCCGGTAAAGCGTTCCTTTACGGATTCCTTGTTTTTATATATTTTGACGGCGCCCCAGGGTACCGCTATAAGACAGGCAATCAGCATGATTAAGTATGTTTCCTGCAAGCCGTACCACGCCCCTATAACCGGTATCAGCTTAACATCCCCGCCGCCCATTCCGCCCAGACTATAGAGCGTGAACGCAAGCATAAAAACAATAAAGGCTGCCACCAAGCTTTCAATAAGCAACGGGTCTCCCCCAGTGATGAATTTCTCGGCCAAAACAATAAAGAACATGGGCAATAACAGCACATCGGGAATCCAATGCCATTTAACATCCGTAAAAGCTATCACCATGCTCCCCGCGATTAAAATATATTGCATGTAATAATTGACCTCCATTCGCACTTTTTAATAAAAAAAGAGCCTTATGGCTCATTTAAAAATCCTTCACCTGTTAGCTCCTGTTAGCTATCGTAATGCAACTACTTTTAATGTCTATGAAAATCATTCTCTAAATAACAGAAAGATTGAGGCGGCTTGAAATCCGTATTAATATCTCTGGGATCTATTGGCTCATTGTATGGAATCACTTCTCCAATTTTTATCGCGTACCCATCCTCTCTTCCATTAAAATAATTTTTAAAAAATGAGTGGCTTATACCTGAATACCTGCTTGTTAAATCCCATATATTGTCTAAAGTATCATGTAATATAATCTCCACGCTAAATTCCCCAACTATCTTTCCTTCCGGTTGGGTAGAATAAACTATTACTTTATCAATTTCTTTTTTAAAAATATTCTTTCGATATTCATATTTCTTCTCACCACTAAATATTTTTTCAACATATTCAGGTCTAATTGACAATAAGACTTTCATTTATACCACCCATTTCTATTATTCTATTAAAATTTCTATCTGCTAATTGAATAAATCCCCAATAGGCATTCCTTTCGATCCCACAATCCTTTATTAATTGCCCCCTGGTAAGCCTTTTCGTCATTGCAATATTATAAGTCATTCTTATTACGTACAGATAAGGTTTTCTAGCCATATACCATTTTATTAATTCATTATTACTAAAGACACTATAAGCCATACAATATTTCACAAAATCATCCCTATTTTTGAAATCTTTTTTTGATTTTATCTCTTCGACCACGCAAACAGAAGTTGCAACAGATCTATATTCAGCGGGGCCTGGATCATCCCTTTCCTTTGTCCTGTAGATAACTAAAACATCACCTGCATTTAACTTGGAAACATCCTCCATATAGGATATATAAGCTTTATGAATGCTGTTTGTATGGGAAACATCCTCAATAACATCAAATCTTTCAGTTCTTAAAATTGAGTCGGGGAATAATCGTGTGTGAAATTCCGGATATATAGCTAACAAATATTTGTTAACATTCCTATTTATTACAACAGGATAATCTAAGATTACGTTTCCTTTCAAAGCGGAAAATGATTTTACCAGTACTAATTCTTCGCCATCAGAAGTAATTTTTTTGCCATGTTCAATAAACCCATACTGTTTATAAATATTAATTAACGAATCGTGTTTGGGAAAAACTGTAACATAGAGTTCATTAAGGCCCTTACTGACAGCAAAGTCAAAAGCCTTTTTTATGAATCGTTCTCCTAACCTGGTCCCATGAGGGTTAATTTTCATTGTGCCTATCTTTACCCTCGTGTGGTCGTCTAAATAAGGAGTAACATCGGTAACAGGACCTTTTTCAACCTTAAGATACAAAAAAGCCTCAATTCCATCTTCGCTCTCTAAAATGAAAGCATTTTCGTCAGCCTTATTTTTAAACCAATTAACAAAGCCTTTATAATCTTCTTTCAGAGAATTAAAAAATGAATCGCCCAAATTTATTTCGGAAAACCTTTTTAACTGGATTAACTCATTCATTATAATCCCCCCTTAAATTTACTAAAATTAGTTAAAGGGGAAATTATACCTTTAAAAATATTTCGTCATATTATTTGTATATCCTACATTTTTCAACAAACTACTTTCTCGTTATAATGATTACCCTCTGCCCTTCTTATGAAACTTGTAACGGTTACCTTTCTGCAGCCCGCCCTCCTTCTGGGCCGGGAAGATTCAGTACGATAACGCACCCTCTTACCACCATGAAGAAGGTATTAAAAATAGCTTTTTATGGCTTCAACCGTATCCATGGATACAAATCCCATTTTCCATCCTATAACAAGCCCGATGGCTAAGATGATGATTAAATGCGTATACTGCAACACCCTGGTTATTATCATCATCACGGCAAACAATAAAACTGCCCCAAGCGATAAAAAGAACAACATTGTATCAGATATGCCGCTAAGAATATATTCCATGGCACCCACCTTCATGGTTCGGCTCTAAAGATTTTCGTTGTTTTCAAGGTGATTTCTTTTTCCCAGGGGTGCCCAAGCAGGGCGCCCATGCCGGGGAGCACCAGGGGCGACCGGCAGGTAACTTCAGCAGCCAGATAGGGGGATTCATACCAATAAACATTAATCTCCGCTTTATCCCTTATTTTTGTTATATCCATCATCTCCCGGCCTTTTTGTTCCCCCCTGCTCAAATTGCCGGTGGCGGCGGCTTCCCTTCCCGCCTCCCTTGCAACCGCAATAACAGCGAGCTTATCCTTGAACAGCAGGGCCGTGTTGCACATTCCCGTCCAGATGACCAATATTATCATTGATGTTATGACCAACTCCAGCAGTACGGCCCCGCGCTCATTCCTTGCAATCATCTTCAGGTCTTTCCCAGCCATATATCTTCCCCTCCACAATTTTGTCATAATAACTCGCTGACTGAGAGCACCGGTTAAATTCCAGTTCGTCTATACCGGCTAACTTCAGGAGAAAGGTGTTTACACTCCCGCCGGCCCTGACCGTTACAGAAGGGTATGCCTCATCGCTTGCCGAGTCATTAATTTTTATTCTTTCAGAGGTTATTTCGCCATCCTCCTCCAGCAGGGAAGGGCGGTTAACATCAAAAACCCCCTGCATAATCTCAGCGGTGTCGTTGGGGTATTCAAGCCATCTTTTTCTTATGCCCAGGTAATTGTCGCATTCATTATGCCTCCAGCCGTCTTCGTCGATCATGTGAACCTCGTTGCCCGACCTGTCTACGATTGGCTCTGAAACACACCAGCAGGAGGTATGGCCGTCTTCATCCGTGGAGCATTCTTTGTGGCCGGGCTCTACAGTAACAGTGACATATCTTTTAGCGTTTCTCGCCCCTGCCAGGCTGGCGGCCTCAATTGCCGCCTGCAAATCTTCCCGGGCTACCCAGGCTCTTGCCAGGTCCGTTGCAACCCCGGCCATTATCAGGAGTATTGATACCAGCAGGACAGCCATCAAAATAACCGTTCCCCGCTGGTCTTTGCCCATGTTTTTGAAAACTTTTACCACCACCAACCACCTCCGCTGCAGTTATACCAATCCCCGCAATATGGAGAAGGAGGCGGCGGCTCAAATACGGCTCTTTCTACATAAGTGCTTGAATTGTATTTCATTGATACCATTGTATCTGTTATATTTCCACCTAAAAGTTTTGCAAAACCAGGTATCAATATAGGAACATTGTATGTTATTTCAGAAACTAAGCTTGATGAAGTAAGATATATATTTATTGAACTTTCTCCTCCTCCAATCAAACCCACATCAAGACTTTTCTGGGCGGCAGTTATCCCCTCATCGATATTTGCTGTTGCTGTAACCACACGTGTTGCATCCCTGGCCGCTGCTGCTACTGTTATATTATTGTTAAGCAGTATAGCCAGATTAATTGTTCCAAGGACTAAACCCAACAGAATTGGAAAAGCTAAAGCCATCTCCAAAATAGCGTTACCTCTTTGATTTTTTAATAGTTTAATAAAATCACCCCCTTAAACTTAATGTAAAAAATAAAAGAACCCTCCATTGGAAGGAGGGTTTAAAAGTTATTTTGCTCCGTTAATTGAAATCCAAATTTCATTGGTGGTACTGGGCGGCTTTAGCGCCGTTCTGGGCGTCCATCCTCTCTGCATGGCATTGTTGCCCAAGGCGCAGTCCTCCACGCCCACGGGCAAGGCCTGTACCGTGTATGTGATTGTATTGCTGATTGTATCGACCCAGCTATACTGAACCGTTTGCCCTTTTGCCATGGAATAGGTTTTTTCTTTCTTTAACCCGTTGCTGCCGGTTACCGTGACTTTAACGGCAACATTTCCACTGGGGCCATCGTTGGCTCTTTTTATGGTTGCCGTAAACTTTTCAGGCCGCCCGCCAACCACGGTGCTGTTCAGGCTTTTTATGCCGGTTACGGAGATGTCCGTGCAGGCAGAAACGATTGTCACCGGCGCCTCATCCCTATTGTTATCCCATTTTTTATCTTGCACATATGGATCAGCCGGGTTTATTCGCGCCAATATCGTTGTGTTTCTGTCCTGCACAGTAAATGTATATTGGTATGTTTTCGTTTTTCCAGGTTTAAAAACCACATGACCTTTTTCATTTGGCGTATCGGCAGAGTCAACAGACACAAGAGCAATAGGGTACTCCTGGCCGCTTACCACGTGATGCAGGCGAAGCCAGGCTACTTCTTCCTCTGAATAGTCAGCGTCGAGCGTATACGATACAGTGGATGTAATTTTTTCCCCGGCTTTTTTATCAGTGAATCTGTCCTCCTGCAGTTTTACTGACAGGTCCGGGAATTTCAATAAAGCCCCGGGCGAAATCGGGACCGTGATGTAATTTATGCCTCCACTGCTGTTAACCCGCCACATCCTGCCTATGCCCCAGGCGTATTCCGTGGGCGGGGCCAGGATGTGTATATACTGGTCAATGTTTTCCCAAAAACTTCGAGTCTCGGCAGTGACACCTTTCAGCTGGTAGTTGTTTGCGTTGTATTTTTCGTTGTAATAAAGCATGACGCCATAGTTAATGTTTTTGGCGTACTTATCAGTACCGTCGAGGCCGTTGTTAAAATCAACGTTATATTCGGCTTGAACGTCACCGTTCCACCATGGCCGAATTATCCATTTCTGGTCTTCAAAATATCCGGTATGGGTAACGTCCGGAGGAAAGGCAATGTTGGTGTAATCCTCTTTAACGTCTGGGGTTGGTTTGAATTTGGTATAACCCATATATCTATACTGATCGCCTTTTATATCCCCGTGAGGTTGACCGTAAACCAAGCAGCCGTAGTAATTTTCCCCTCTCAGGTAATAGTTCAAAATGGGTATTGAAACATAATTTAGAATGTCGCCATCCGGGTTTTGGGATTTGTAGTAACCGTTGTTTAATGCGTTTTCAATGGCTGTTTGCGGGTTAAATAATTGTTCGGCAAAGGCTGGCACCACAGCAGTCAAAAAAATAAAGACTGCCGCAACCGCGGTCAATCTTTTCATCATATAATAATCACTCTCCTGTATTTATTTATACCAAACGGTGATTTGTACCCCATCAGACCCCCCCGGGGAATTAACGCCTATTTTTTTACCATTCGATTCCCATTGCTGAAACACCAATACTTGCTTCCAATCCGTCTTTTGCTTCACATATGCCATCACTTCATTAACAGTCTGGCCGTTGATTTTTTGGGAAAGGATGCTGGACGCATCATTCCACTGGCTGGCTAGTTCACTTTTGGTCAAGTCGATGCCAAAACCAAGCTCGCATTTATTCGGATCACCGGGTCCAAGCTCGTTAATATCTTTGGGAATAACAAGCTTAGTATCTATGGGAATCCGGTACCCAGCCCGGGTGGTAAGAGTTTCGCCTTTGGGCTGCTGCGGCAACGTGGGGTTGACGACACTTACAAGGTAATTAACTGCCGAAGCAACATCCGGCTTCGGTTCTCCTGCTGGCCAGCATACAACAGTCTGAGCTGCTTCGTCCCAGCCCACCTGGTAACCAAGGCCCTCGGCCACGTACCTGGCCGGGAGGAAAGTCCGGCCACTGGCCAGCAGCGGCGCCACGTCCATGGCTTTGTTCTGCCCGTTGATGCTAATTTGAGCCTTGCCTATGGTCAATTGCAATGTGGCGGCGCTCCCCGCCAGCGTGGCCGTATTGGTACCGTTGTCCCAGGTAATCTTGCTGTCGTCAAGGCCCAGAGCGTTACCCAGGAACCGCACCGGCACAAACGTCCGGCCACTTTGTATGAAAGGGGCCACATCCATTTTAACGCCGGGCGTTTGGCCATTCACCACGTAGTAAGGCACTCCGATTTTAAACACCAAGGATTTGACCAACATTTCTTTTTCGTACACATCAATCTGTTCGGCTTGTTCGGCCAGAGCCGGGCCTGCCACAACCATGGCCATGGTCAACACCAGGACTATGGTTATAACATTAAGTTTTAGTTTACTCATTTACGAAACCTCCCTAAAACCCTTATTTCCTATTTCTTGACAAATCCGAATTCGGATTATATTATTTACCTAAAGAGTTATCACTCCTTTTTTAAATGGGAATACTGGAAATGAAAACGGCTCGAGTGCCTCACACTACCGAGGTATTATCTACGGCCCCTTAAACTGTGGCGACAGTTTAAGGGGTTCCGCATTTAACGCCTGCGGTCGGCGATCAACACTACAAGGGTGATTAGTAGGATGACAGTTGTCACAATCTGTATTGTGTCTGATACTGCCAACATTCCACCTCACCCCCTTTCCGGATGCTTCCATCCCCGGCAGGTGAGGCCCGTCCTCAGTCCAATATTCCCAAACATAATTCTACCATTTTCTCGCTAATCCACAAGAAAAATTTCCCTTTTTACAATTCTTTCCCTTCTACGAGGTAAACGCAGGTGCTAAACCGGCGTTTTCGGCGCTTATCTTTCCTGAAGTTTATCATCAATCTCACCGAAGGTGTCTCCAGCGGTGCCGCCCAGGGCCTTTGCAGCCGCCCAAACCGCAATCAGGATTAGCACGGCCAGTCCGGCATACTCCAGCAGCGTGGGGCCCCTTTGATCCAGCATCAGTTTTTTTAGTTCCTGTAACATTCCTTATTCCTCCCTGTTTTTATGGATTTCATTTCTAACCTAAAATGCTGCCCAGCTGTTGAAACGCCGGGTAAGCAAGCATAAACATAAGCGGTGCTATGATAAACACCAGCATTGGGAATACCATTTTAACCGCTGCCTCATTGGCTATTTTTTCGGCCTCATACCGGCGCAGGGTTCGTATCTGCGTTACGTAGCTGTTTATGGTATCGGATACTTTGGTGCCGTATTTATTGGCGGTGTTGATGATTCTCATCAATTGCGTCATGTCGTCAACGCCGCACCTTTCGGCCATGTTTATCAGCGCGTCGTTCGGATTCTTTCCGGTCCGGACATCATGTACGGCCTTATCGACCTCCTTTCCCAATTCTCCGCCAAGCCTGCTGCCTATCATAACCAACGAGTTATATATATCCCCGCCCCCGGCTTCCAGGGTGGTGGCCAGCAACGAAGCGAAATCCAACACCCTTGCCTTAATCTCCTTTTGCCGGGCCTTGACCCTGCTGTTTAATATTGACTCCGGCAATATGTAGCCGGCCCCGCCCAGCATTATGGCAAACAAAGGATCGTAGCCCAGGACGGGTGACAACACAAAGCCGATGACCGGAAGCAGGAAAACAGCGGCAATTTTAAGGGCCAGGAATTCTATCGTGGTGATATTGTCAATCCCGGCCCAGACCAGCTTTTTATTGACGCTGTAAATCACATCCTCGCCAAATACCTTTGGCACCAGCGGCCCAAAAAAAGAAACGCCGAAATTCTTAGCGTTGTTCTTTAACTGGAGCATGTCAACTTTTTGTTTCACCGATACTGCCGCCGGCCTTCTCCCGGCATCCAGATACAAAATAAAGAAGAAGACCGAAAGGCCGGCTGTTAAGGCATGGATCAATATTCAACAACCCCCAATCGTTTGATGATTAAATAGCCGGCAATAATCACAGCCGAACAGATACCCAATATCACCAGGCCGCCAGAGGAGAATAAAGGCTCCATATATTCGGGAGACAGCATCCTCATTACCCCTATTGCCAAAAAGGGCAGCACCAAAAGGACGTTGGCCGTCATGCGGCTCTCACCGGTGGCCGCGCCTACCTGGGAGGCGAAGGCTCTTTTATCCCTGATCGAATCGGCAAGCTGGTCGTAGATGGAAGCGAGATTGCCGCCACTCTGGGCGCAGATGGAGGTCACCAGGGCCAAGGTTTCCATTTCTTTTGATTTTACAAGCTTACTGGTTTCCTCCATCGCCTCGGTGATGTTGTATCCGCCGGATTTTAATAGCTGTACCGCATATCCCAGTATTTCATTGGCCGGGGCCTCGGCTGATATAGCCGCCTGTTCAAGGGCCTGCCGGATGTTTTGCCCTGCTCGGAGCGAGGAAGCCATCTGATTTAAGGCTGTTTCCAACTGGGCCTTGAATGCTTCGGTGCGCCCGCTTATTTTTCTTTTTACCCATATATAGGGTGCCGCAAATCCCAAAGGAAACCCAAGTATAGAGATCAATGGCTTTCCAGTAACCGCATAGACCAGGGCGATGCTTATGCAAACGCCGGCGGCTAGAATCCCCATAATTTGATTCCTGGTGATTTCAAGGCCCATGGCCCAGGCGTCCCGGTATAGAAATGCAAATATGTCCTTTGATTGCTTTTTTGTGGTACTGTATCGAATATGCATCCAGTTTGTTTCAGCCCGGATTTTCTTTACGGCTAAAAAAATGCAAAACACGCTGGCCGCAGCCAGAGACGAAATGACAGCCATCATATCCACGTTTACAACACCAGCCTTTCCTGTCTGGTGAAGATGTGCTCGGTTCTCAGCCAGGTATCTTTCTCCTTGCTGTATTCAAAAATATTGTTAAGTTTAACCTTATATTTTCCGGCCACTTTTTCATAACCGACAACCTCGGCAATATGGTCGATTCTCCTGCGGCCATCCCTCTGCTGTTGCTGGTGGACCACAATATCAATTGAGTCGGCCAGCATCCTGATTATGGTTTCATAGGGGAGCTCTCTTCCCGTACCTTGTATCAAATTAACAAGGCGGTTATTCAGCATATGATCGGCGCTGTTGGCGTGCCCCGTGCTCATTGAGCCGTCATGGCCGGTGCCCATGGCCTGCACCATATCAAGGGCTTCGTTATTGCGGCACTCACCCACGATTATTCTTTTCGGCGCCATCCTGAGAGCTTGGGCAACCAATTCCCACGTGGTAACCTCGCCTTCGCCTTCTATATTCTTCGGTTTGGCCTCCAGGCGCCTTACGTTTGGATGTTTTAACTGCAGTTCCGCCGGGTCCTCTATGGTAATTATTGATTCATTTTCGGGTATATACATGGTAAGGCAGCTTAATGTTGCGCTCTTACCGGAACCGGTGGCTCCGGATATAAAAATGTTAAGCCGGCTGTATACAGCCCTGGAGAGAAAATCTTTGATTTCTTCATTTAAGGCGCCGTATTCCAATAACTTTTCCATACTCATATCCGTTTTGAACCGGCGGATGGTTATGATGGTTCCATCAACAGCCACCGGAGGTATTTGCGCCATTAGCCTGGAGCCGTCCGGCAGTCTGGCGGATACGCAGGGAGTTGACCCGTCCACCTTGCGCCCAGTGGGGGCAAGCATCCTGTCCAGCACATCCCTGGCGTGGTTTTCATCTCTGAACCGGAGGGGGTTTCCTTTATCATCCACTGCGGGCATGTCTATACCATTCTTCTCAATCCGTATATGGTCCCACCGGTTAACTTTTATTTCAGTTACCTGATCCGATAAGGGCGGGTTGAAAAACACCTCCAGCGGCCCGTAGCCCAAAAGGTCATCAATTAACTTTTCCGCAAGATAAAGCTGTTCCGGCTTGGAAAGCGTTGTTTTGCTTTCGATAATCTCTATTATTTCCTTGCGAACACGCTTCCTGGTATTTTCCGAGCTACGGTCCGATATTTCGTGAGACTGAAATTTGGCTTTCAGCTTCTCCTGGGCCTCCGCCCGGATGTCCTTTAATATTTCATCCATACTGGCATTACCGGCATTGGCCCCGGGCGCCTCACTGTTTAATCCTAACTGGGGAACCTGCGGGGAGCCGGCCAGCCTTTTCTGCAACCCACTTCCAAGCGACAATTTATACACCTCCATTTTGAATTCTTAAAATATAAAAGCCCGCCTCAAACATGAAGACGGGCTTTTTGTTTAACAGGATTTTCTTTTAAAAAAACCTCCTAAGAAACTCTTTTTGGCCCCGTTATTTCTTTCGACGGATGCGCCGCCAAACACTGGGAAGATTTTATTCAGCGTCCTTCTTATGGCCTGGCTGTATTCACTGTCCGGCGCCATTAAGACGCAGGGCGTTCCCAGCTTTCTTCCCTTCTTCACCTGGGGGTCATACGGCAGCTCCCCCAGGTGTGGAGGGAACGAATAGAGTTTGTAAAACTCGTTTAAGGTTAAGGATTCCGGCTCATTATGCTTATTAACTACCCTCACGCATTTTTCAACGCAGTTAAGTCGATGGAGTATTTCCTCCACCTTCATAAGCCCCGCCACTTCCTGCTCGTCGGGGGTGGTTACAACAAAAACGTAATTTGCCACATCCATTCCCACCCAGCTGGCGTCGAGGGCAATTGACGGAGGGAGATCAAGTATTATGAGGTCAAAGTTCGTTTTTAGTGTCTGTACAACTTTCCTTACCAAATCTTCGTTTAATTCCGGAAGCCGTTCAGGAGTTGGTATCCCGGGAACAACGTAAAGTCCGCAGGGGTGCTTGATGACGTAATCTTCCATATCCTCCGGCGCAGGCGATTCTGAAATGTACTGCCAGTTTAAAATAGATCTTGCAGCCAGGCTTTCCGGTGTGCCCATGTTCAGCTGCAGGGTTACGTTGCCGGCTTCATTCAAGTCGACCACCACAACCCTCACTCCGATATCCGCCTGGGCGGCAGCTGCGGCACCCATATTTACCGATGTGGTGGTTTTTCCAACCCCGCCCTTGATGCCGCTGGAAACCGCCAGAACTATCTGCTTTACCCTCTGTATTTCCTTTTCGACCCTGACAAGGCCGCCGGCGGGGCCGCTGCCCGGCTTTATCCCGGGCATACTGCCGGACAGTTTAATTACCTCGGACCTGTAGGAATCCACTTCGTTTTCTATTGAGGAAGCCAGGTCCTCCGGGGCCATGTTCCTGGTTAATACCTGCCTGACCCCCATGGCCGTGGCTTTTTTCCACAGATCCAAGGAAGGGGTTTCCGTGACCATGAATAACACCGTGCCGGGTGAGTCCCGGGCTATCCGGGAGGCCGCCTCCAGCCCCGACATATCAATGAGGCCAAGATTTATTATGGCGGCATCCGGCCCCTGGTCCCTGGCCATGCCTATTCCGTCCTTACCCTCGGTGGCCATGCCGATAACCTTTATTCTTTTATGATTTGAATATTGGCGGTAGAGCTTTTTGCTCCACTCAAGATCCCCGTCAACAACCAGCAGCTTAATTTCATTTTCAAACATTTTTTTATCCCCCCTTACTCCAGTACCCTATCCAGTGTAATCCCCGCCGTGGCCGGCAAATCCCCGCCTATGGGGTTTATGGCCGCTACCAGCTTGCCCTTAACCATTGCCAGGGCAACTTTTTCCGCCTGTTCCGGAGTCAGCGCCACGATAACGCTTTCATCCTTTTTTTGCTCTTTTTCAATTATTTTTTGGGGAACGTATACCACCGGGGCACCCAACACAATACGCTTACCCTTGGTAATTTTGTCTTGAGGCTGTTCAACCACACCGATAATATCCAGCCTGTCGCCGATGTCAAGCACCAGCCCCAAAACCGATTCAGGCGGGAGGGCCACCGCTAGCGTATTTTTCCCCACAAGGTTTAATCTGGCCGCCACATTGCCGCCGCCGTCAATTTCCGCCACATGAACCTTGCGTATGGGGTCGCCGGCTGCGACATAGGTTTTTGAGTGCTTGTTCAACACTTCATCCAGACCTGTCACCCTGTCGGAGGGAACGGAGGCCTTGGGAACCTTGACAACGCTCAAATTTTCTTTTGTGATTACATCCCCGGGCTTTAATTCCCTGGTAGTTACCAACACGCTTATTTTTGGTATGGCCATGTCCAAGGCCTGATAAACTAAAAATCCGGTAACCAGGCATAATACAGAGGCTAACAGAAGATACCCCTTTCCGGATTTTGAAATCTGAGCTGACGGGTTCTTTTTAAAAAACATTCATTCTCAGGCTCCTTTCAGTTGTTTGGCAATTTCACTGATATTGTTGGTATAGGGCAAATTAAAACCCCGGGCGTCAATATGAGGCGGACATAATACCAGACCCCTTTCAAAGGGCTTGAAATAGCTCCAGGCATCAATAATTTTTTGCTCAACATTTTTCACAAAAAGAATTGGATATCCTGGGATATCCAACTCCGGTTCGCTTCCGCCGTCAATCAGGACACAATCAGCCAATTGTGCGGCAGTTTTAATTATATGTCCCGGGTCTTCCTTTTCATCACAAGTCGGGTCCAGGAGCCAAATGATTTTGCCGTTCACCTCCAGCCCCCCGCCCACCCCTACCCTCCTCCAATCCTTATTCCATATGTCGGCGGCATCGAATCCAAAGTATGCGTAAAGCTGTGGGCTTTTGAAGTTGGCGTCGATTATGGCCACACTATCCAGATGCCTGGCGAGGCTTACCACCTCGGAGGCGGAGCTGCCCTCCCAGGCCCAGGGAGTGCAGAATCTTAAAACCTTTTCCGGCAGTATGAAGCCGCACGGGCTTTCCACTGCCGCATATATCTCCGTTCTGTTTCTCCCCAGGGATTTCGCCCGGTAAAGGGCCGTGTCCGCGTTTTTCACAACATTCATGCCGTTTTGGTGTTGAGCCACGCCGGCCGAAAAAGTCACTTTTATAAAAACGCCATCATGACAAATCTTCTCGAAGGACCACATTTCCCGGAGCCGTTCAACGGTTTTGTACGCCTCGCTTGTATCAGCCACTGAAAGACCGAGAATGAACTCTTCGCCCCCGTACCTGCAGATAATATCCTTGTTCCTGGTGTGCTCCCTAAGAAACTTTCCGAACATGGACAGCACTTCATCCCCTGCCAAGTGGCCGTATGTATCGTTTATTGATTTAAAATGGTCCAGGTCCAGCATTGCCACCGCAAAGCCGCTTCCTTTTTCAGCCTTCTCCTTTAACCAATCGTCCCAGCAGGACCTGGTGTAGCAGCCGGTCAGGTCATCGGTTTTCAGGTTTCTTTTTTTGTTGGTTAAGAAAGAAATTGGTATTAATTCCTTTAGACTTGACTTTCCTTTTGCGTTACGAAAACTTTTCTCCGCCAAATCATTGTCAGGCACCGATGGGCTTTCCATTGGAACAAAGTTCCCTGGAATCTCAAAATTGCCATTGGGCGGTTCCGGAAAAAAAGGCTCGGCTTTAAAACTCACTTTATTCTTGTCACCAGTAATTCTCTCCCCATCATTATCTTTTAACTCTATACCTGTCTCAACGGGCAGCTTGGGGCAACTTATCTTTTCTGCCACTTCTATTCCTTCGCCCTGCATAACCCACCTTTCCGCAGTGTTAAAATCAGCCGGTGGTTGTTCCAAAACGTCTTTTAGTCTCTCCGCCCAACCGTCATCCGGAATAATATCAAAAACCCCCAGTTGCACAAAGGATGCAACCAGCCGGTCTCCCGGGGCCCTGCCTGCTGCAAGAAGAATTATTCTGGTTGAAGGTCTTTGCATGCGATATATCTTTACCGCGTTAATAAATTCATTGCCCTGCCCCACGGATACATCAATAATTAAAGTATTTAAAGGAATCCTCAAAGCCATCTCAAAAACGCGCTTAATTTCCGCTGGTTCATAAGAACCGAAACTACTGTGTACAATCCGGTCACCAATAACATCCACAATAGCTTTTTCCTTGTCTGAATTGACAACTACACCAAACGTATAAATCACCTCGCTAAAAAAAATTACTAAAATATGATTTTCCTATTCCAGCTTTTACTGCACTTGTGCCAGTGTTTGCAGCCGGTAGGAGCATACTCGCCATTACCCCGAATAAACTTACTACATGTGGGAATCTTTCCGTCGCAAAGCCAATTATACATTTCATTGCTGCCGTTAATGCAAGGACCGGAAGGGCTTCGCCATAGAATCTTTTTTTCGTCCTTGACAGTGACAACAGTGCAATTCATGTCTAAATCATTTTTTAGGCTAAAAATATCGCCAGTTTGAGGATAAGGATCTTCATGGGAAAGTAATTCAAGAACATGTCTTTCGACATTAACACGTCTATCAATCATTTCCCGGCTCACAGAATCATCGTCATTTTGATATATACTAAAGGCAAGATTTTTAATGGCCACTCTTTTCACCCCCCATAAAAAACAAAAAGCCGGGGCAAACCCGGTCAAATATTCCACGTGGAATAAACCATAGTAAAAAGTGTTTAACCAATGTCATGATTAATAATTAGCAGCAGTATCTGTGGATATGTGGGCAACGTATTTTGTTGTCCAAGCGATTGTGGGCCCTGTGGGCAGGCTTGAGGCCTGTCCACAAGTCCACATGAGCGGCATATCCATAGATTACTCCTATTGCCCCGACAATGCCTGCATACCTTGGGCGAATGAAATGCTTTTTATACTGCCATTGCTACATACATGCCCGGTCTTTTTACCACCGCAGTTTAATTCAATTCCTCCCAGCGCTGCCTCTCTGGCAACTTCTGCAATGGATAATTCGTCAATTTTATTTTTCTTTGTTTCGCCGTAATATGCCCGGCCTCTTCTTTTCCGGTTCCTGCGAACTCTAAAAGCTTCGATATCACCCTTTATGTATAAGTAGAAATATGGATAATCAAGTATTCTGGACAATATTGCAAGCCCCGTGGCCCCTTCTATTTCCCATACCTTTTGCAAAATTAATTTCTTTTCATGATCCCCTGAACGGGAATACACAAGGGACATCCTTTCGATCTCATCGTATTTCAATACAAACACAACCTCCCTTATCCGTCTTTCGCCGCACCATAAACATAAAAGTGCGCCCCCAGTGCGCCACGAGGAGGCAACGGAAATTGGCACTGGAAAAAACAGCCCGGAGCGGTGCTCTAAACCGCGTCAAGTTTGCGCAAATCCAAGAATCCGAATCAAGCAAAAACTCCAATTGCATAAAGGGGGTGCACCAATATACAACAGAGCCGAAACCCCCAGACCCACGCCTTATTAACGCAGTCCCTGTTTTCAGGAAAACGGGCTCACTGCAATACATAAAACTCCCTTGGGCAGGCATGACATCCTGTCCAGTCCCAAAGGCTATATCAAAGAACATCGCTACCGATTCAACGCCCTGGCTGGCATTTAGGCAGAAGGCGCATTTCTCTTCCGTCACGGGCAAATCACCACACTTGCCCGTGACGTCGCAACAGTTGCATAAAAGATTTTGCAATTTCTATTACGCCCGGCAGATACAGTCCCCAACCGGTAGGACCAAGTAACTTTTTCCGCAACACCCTGCATGCCTAACGGCACGCCCCCGGGCAGCTTTTCCTGCCCTAGGGCCTACCGTCGTACCTATGATTTAATAGCTTGTAAGCATTAATACCAATTACTGGGAGGGTTTAAAATATTTTCGTAGAATCTATTTATTGTAAGATTTAATTTTGCTATCCTGTTGTTTTAAACCAATGCCTATTTGTTGTTCATTCCGAAGAACACTTTGCGCTATAATACGAATCATAGTCTGACGCCCGTGATTAATAGCAGCGTTAGTTTCTTGATTTAAGCTTTCTGTAATGTAATAAGTTTTAAATTTCATGTCGTCAAGACGTGAACGGGCCATGATTATACCTCCCATAAAGCAAGTCAGAGTACAGGATATGTTTAATCTTTTTTATCAAATAATTTAAGCTGTCCCATAAAAATTGCTCTGGCCAACCGGCCGGCCCAGGGTACTGCACAGTCGTCCCCTATCCACCAGCGACAACGACTTTGTTTACATGGCTGGTCTATCGGCATATAGCCTGCAGTATTATCTTTTAAATAGGCAGTCAGAACCGGGCATATTTTTGCTTGGCGATCTATTTTGGGGTCCATGGATTAACTCCTTACCGTTCCCGTCCAGCGGTTTTTAATAAAATATGTTCACTATAGTGTACATCCTCTGTAAAAAAAAGAGCCTCAAAATTGGTTTTTAGAATATTACAAATTTTTTTTACTATGATAGCCCCAGGAATTTTAATACCTCGTTCAATGTCAGACAAATAAGGTCTTGAAATTCCTATTTTTTTGGAAAGCTGATCTTGAGACATACCTGCTTTTTTTCGATACTCAGCAATTCTATTTTTCACAAGGTCCACCTCCAATGGATACTATAGTTACCACTTTGTAACCTTTAGTGTACTGTAAATATTTTATATTTTAAAGTTATCGTTGTCAACTATAAAATACGAAAGAACTATAGATTTTCTTTGAAATGTCTGCTATAGTTTACAAAGGAGTTGTTTTTATGAGTATAGGAGAAATAATAAAAAAATATCGTATTGACCACGACCTATCTTTACGAGAATTTGCTGAAAGAGCTTCATTAAGCCACGCATATATTGACAAATTAGAAAACGGTAAAGATCCTACAACTGGAAAGCCAGTTACGCCTACTATGCGAACAATAAAACTAATTGCAGGAGCTATGGCTATTTCCACTGATGAACTTATGGCTGCTGCTGGATATCTTGACAAGACCGACCCTCCCAAACCAAAAGCTCTTGAAGGATTGGATATGTTCTTTATGCGAGCTATAGGTAAATTGTCACCTGATGGTAAAAAGAAAGTCTATGATTATATTGAAATGGTTGATGAGATAGAAAAGCAAAAACGGCAAAAACAAAAAAAGAACAAATGAACCACCGCTAACTAGAAAGCGGTGGTTCTGTCATATCATGACCAATCGACATAATTCTACAGGAGATGACATCTTGACTGAATCAAATGCAACTATAGAGGCACGGTTATTAGTCAATGCGCTTAAACCTAAATACCCTTTAGATATTGCTTGGTTATCCAGTCAGGTGCTTGGTAAGCCTGTAATAATTGACGAGCGGGACTTCCCGATTAACGTGTGTGCCATGATTTTAGATAAACCAGTTTATACATCAGTACACATCTGTGTTAACAGCAATAGGCCACTCACAAGCCGGCGCTTTGCCGTGGCCCATGAGCTGGCCCACATATACCTGGGCCACCAGGGCGACATAAGCATCATCGAAGAGGAAGAAGACCCTTTCCTGCACACCGAAGCCGATAATTTTGCAACGGAAATACTGGCCCCCAAAAACAGGATGCTTGCCCTGGCGCAAAAGTACCGAGAACCGATGGACCTGATTCATTATATTTTGCGTGGCTATAAAGTTAGTTTGGAAATGGCATGCAGAAGACTTGTGGAACTTGAAGTGTATAAAGGAGCTTTTATGTGCTTCAGTGAATCCCAACCACTCTTTGCCTATAATACTCCGGGAGTCAATCTCAACATAGAGAAAATAAACAGCATTCCGGTAATTAAACGGGGGTGCCTGATATGTCAAAAAGAAACAATAGATGGAGTCCCGGCAAGATGCTATATCCGACGTTTTAAAAGTGGTAATTTCTTAATCGCCTGGATAGAAGAAAAACCGGAAACTTTGTATAAGTTACTATCTCACCATAGAATGAAAACCCAAAAGATAAGTGCGGCGAATCAAAATGATTAGTTTTAGAGAACAACAAGAACTATGGGAAAAAGAATATTTGTCGCCATTTGCCAAGAAATCCTCAGAGGCAAGGTTCTGGAAAAAAGATGTTGATGATCCTTACAGAACAGCCTATCAAAGAGACATTGGAAAAATATTATTTTCTGATGCATTCAGACGATTAAGAATGAAAACACAGGTGTTTGTTGCTTCCTACTGTATTGCCGTGGATTGAGTTTAACGGTTTTATAACAAACCATGGTAGAGATTTTCCATAGCCTCAACAAATTGCCTCCATTTTGGATTTGTCTTTTGTTCGAACTGTGTCAAGTGATACTGATACTTATACAGCATTCTCAAGGCTTTTTTATTACCTATATTATTTATGTAAAGATAAAATATTAATTCATACATTTTAATAACTTGTACATTATCAAGACCTGTTAACAATTCTTCTGCTCTTTCTACTAACTGAATAGCATTGGAATCATGAGCAGCAAAATATAGTAGTCCCTTTACTGCTAAGTAAGCAAGTGATTTAACTTCACCACGATCATCCTTGTTGTCAAGCAAAGGGTCATATTTGGTAAAAGGATAGATTCTTTTCTCGATGGAACCTCTGATCACTTGCTCTTCGGAAGTTAGTTCTGAGTCTTTATGAACAATCAGACGTGGTGGTCTATCATTTATAATTGCCTGAATATAAGACTGTTCTGATGGCATTACTAACTCATCATAAACAGCTTCATGAATTGCTAAATTGGAGAAAGCTTGAAATATTGGATCGAGCCATACCTGGCGAAATAGAGGAAAATCAAAGCTTTTTTCAGCATATTTACTTCTATCGGGAGGGATAATAAAATTTGCATCCAAAGTAATGATTTGGTCTGGCTGTTTAAAAATACTTATAAGGGCTGGGTTTAAGAAGGTTAGATCAATGTTCATTGTCAGCCTCGCCGGTTAAAAAATTCTTCAAACTCATTTACATCTTCAACAGAAACTTCAATCGTATAACCATAATCATCGGGTTTTTTGTCAAAGAGACTTAAGGTATTTAAGAATTTATCTTCATCTATAATATTATCCTCAAAATTTCTAATGATCACTTCAATATTTTTAGGCGAGGTACCAATATTATTGGTTTTGGTGTTAAGCTTCCAGAAAATTTCATTGTTGATTGCTTTACCCATACGTCCGTACTCTCCAACCATATCTCGCTCATTGATGGAATAGAGTTGTTCGAATTGTTGTTCAGAAATAGCACCAATTTCCATAAATCTTCTGACTATAGACCGGTATGGAAGCCACCAAGCACATTGTAGTCTAGCTACGAAACGTAGCAATGTCTTGATTTGTATTTTTTGTAGTGAAGAGTCCTTAAACTCGCTAAAAATAAGACTTTCTAATACATTTTGTGGCAGCAATAATTCTGCAGCAAATCGATTAGCTTCAACTTCAATCGGAGAATCAACTTCAGTAACACGACTAAGATGTGAGCCAGTTATAGTAAAAAAATGATATAGTTCATGAGCAACAGCAAAAATCTGCCTATCAAAATAGTCGGCAGTATTTAAGCCCATGAAAATTAGCTCTTTGTCACCCACTTTAGAATACATAAGTGCAGCTGAAAAAGCTGGTTTTTTACCTTCTGATTCAATGGGATATTCAAGCAATAAAATGTTCATATTTTCAAGAATGGCAAAAATATCTTTAGCGATAGCGGCTTTTCCTATATATCCTAATGTGCGGCGTTTTTCCTCAACAAGATCCCTAATTTTAGAAATCTGCTGATTATCAAGCTTGGTGGGAGGCTGCATTTTCAAATTTGCTCCTTAAAAGTATTTGCTGCCTAAGGGTTAACATCATGGTAAAAAGCTTATCAACGCCTTCTTTTTCACTTTCACTTAATGCTTCGCTACGCAACGCAATAAAGAAGTTTGTCTCCTGTTCCTCAATGAACATGTCAGTAATTTCAAAGTTAAGTGTTTTAGCTAAAAATTCCAATTGAGTAATAGAAGGAATAAAGTTCTCACGCTCTATACGACCTATCATTACTCGATTAATTCCGGCAAGATCACCCAATTGCTCTTGTGTTAATCCTTTTTCCTCACGTTTTAATTTTACGGTTTCTGCAAGTTTTGCAGTAGATAATTTTTTCATTTCTTAAGAACCTCCCTTCAATACATAGTATATACTTCCCCAAACAAATGATACTAAAAATAACATAAAAAATCAATAAAGAAAAAAACCAGGCTAAAAATACCGATAATGCAATTTTTAATAACATAAAACTTGGTTATTTGAACCTCTTTAAAATACGGTAAGTGCCCGGAGGCTTGGCATAGACTATATATTTGTATAGGGTCACCCCAAAGCTGTAGCTCATTTTACAAGGAGTACAGGCTCTCACTCGCTGAAATGGTTGGCTCCGACATGTCGGAATATACATTTGCCAAGCCTTAATAATTTTTCCCAAAACGAAAGCGTAAAATCAATAGCCAGTCCCCTTCTTTGGAGCATAACGATTTGCCCTGCTGTATTTCCGGGGGCTGAGTTCCACGGCTTTATGACAAATCCGGGTGTCGCCTCCAATGAGCTAAAGCCCTTGAGTGCCAAGGGACAGCGAAATCACCTACTTTGAGGAGTGGGTGATTTTTGTTTTTGGCTCCGTTCCGGTAATAATGCCGATGTTGATGCCGGGACACCTGGCAAACCAGTTTTGGAGATCAATTTTCGTTGCCGGTCGAAGTGCCAGGGGCTTCCAGATGGGTTTGCCTTTCACTTTTGGGAGCAGTGGGGCAAAGGGTTCTTAATACTCTTCTTTTTATTTAATAATCAACATATCATTCTCATCAAAATCCCAGTTTTCTGAATACGCAACTTCCCAATAATAACCATCAGGGTCAATAAAATATCCACTATATCCTCCCCAAAAAACACGTTGAGGTGATTTCTCTATTATTCCCCCAGCTTTTTCGACTTTTTTTATAATCTCATCAACTTCTTCAATTGATCTAGCGTTATAAGCAAGGGTAATACCTGAAAATCCATATCCATTAGGCGGTTCCTTTTCATTTATATCTTTAGCTAACCCATCTAATGGATATAAAGCTAGTTTCGTTCCCGCATTATTAAAAAAAACAATAGCAGGATTATCCTCGTTAACTGATGTCTGAAATCCTAGACCGTCCCTGTAAAATCCAAGTGATTTATTAATATCTCTTACACCTAGAGTAATAAGGTTTATTCTATTCAAAACAATTCCTCCTTTTTACATATTTCCTAAACAATTTCAATGAATTTACGAAAATTCCTTTAACTTTTCTTATTAAACATCACTGCCCGTTAGCTAGCAAGTCCTGCAAATCCATTGGTCAATGATTCCGAAGACTTCCTATCTCTTAAAAGGAAATAAGAACTAATAAACAATAGAATTCAGACGGCCCCTTGAAAATACCATAATAAGTTTAGGGCTCATTTTTAAGGTTTATACCCTACCCCTCGGGATAGCTGATAATTAATATATTGATTCAGGCTCACCTTTTCCTCCTTGGCTCTTTCCGCCAGAGTGCGGTGGAGGGTTTTGGGTATACGAATTCTTAACTGCCCGGAAAACTCGTCAGTTATTGGTTCGGGCACCGGGCGGCCCAATTCCAGGCAGGTTTCGATCCAGCATTTCTTGGCGTCATCCAGGTTGCCGACAGCTTCCTCCGGGTTTTCCCCGTCGGACATACAGCCGGGAAGATTGGGGATTTCAGCCAACCAGCCTCCCCCTTCGTCTTCGGAAAGCTTTCTTAGTTTGATCTCATAAGCTATATTGAGGTAATACTCCAGATTTTTCACTCCATATTCCCCTTCTCTTTTAGTTTTTGAATAAGTATTATTGCCTGTTTAACATAAACCGCCTTTATAGGGCGTTCTTTAGGTATCGGAAGGATATCGGGCAGTTCCGGGTGAAAGTATGTAAAGTGGCTGGAACCCTTTCCCGATTGCCTGCAGCTGAAGCCATACCGCCGGAGTAGTTTGTCCAGGTCTTTAAAATTCACGTCCCTTGGATTATTTACTATTTGGGCGTACAGCTTATCAAACTGAGTCGTTTTTATTTATCACCAGCCTCGATATAATGGTACCATATATGGAACCATTGGTCAATGTTGAACAGTCACACTCCCAGCGAACAGGAGCCTTCGGAGAATACCGAGGGAAAAAATGTTTTGTTTTGATGGGGACCCTCATAAAAAAATCCGGGTGTCGCCTCCAGTATAACAGCAACGAGGGTTTCGGGATTGCTCCCGGAGTCCTCTTTCTTTTTACCCACTTTTACAGGCGGGGGTTCCATTTTTTACTTCAGATAGGGTAGAATCCCCACCTGAAGCCCCGGTGTCAGCTTTAGCTGAACGAGTTAGCTTCCAGCACAAGAAACGCAACGCGTTGACAATTGCGTACAACATGTCGTATAATATGTACATAATAAACGACACTATTATGTACATTATGGGAGGGGTATAACAATGCCTATTGTCAACGCAACAACTGCTAGAAATAATTTTTTCAAAATCATGGAAGATGTGGTTGTTACACATGAGCCTATTTATATAACCGGCAAAGCTGGGAATGTCGTGGTTATTTCCGAAGAGGACTATCGCTCTATTCAAGAAACGCTATATTTAATATCAATTCCGGGTATGCGCGAGAAAATATTACGCGGATTAAATACCCCACTGGAGGATTTAGTGGAGGATGATGATGAGTGAACCTTATAAAATCCTCTACACAAAACAAGCACTAAAAGATAAAAAGACTGCTTATGAAGCTGGTTTCTCAGATAAAATAAAAAGCATCTTGGAAACGTTGAAAGAAAATCCCTTCGCCGATTACCCGCCGTATGAAAAACTCGTGGGTGATTTAATAGGTGCTTATTCAAGGCGGATAAGCCGTCAGCACCGTGTAGTCTATGAGGTTTATCAAAAAAAACATATTGTAAAAATCATCAGTATGTGGCTACATTATGAATGATGGCCGCAGCAGTTCATTGGATGCCCTCTTTTTTACGGGTTTTTATTTTTGCCGTTATCTTTTACCATAATGCCCATTGCGGCAAGGGCAAGATTATTTTTATCGACATTTGCATTACATTCCTTATCTTCTTCCTCTTCTTTTGCCCGCCTATCCTTATCAGTCAATATTAACACCTCCCGATGGTATTTAACTGCTTTAAGAAGTCAAATATTAGTTTCCCCCGGGCATGTGTTTTTTTATGCCGACTTTACGGCTCTATCCCGCCGGCAAAAGCACCGTCACGCTAGTACCCTCTCCCGGTATACTCCGGACCTCGATACGGCCGCCATGATTATCAATAATTTTTTTGATTATGAACATCCCAAGCCCGGTGCCGCTTTCCTTGGTGGTAAAAAAGGGGTCAAACATATTCGCCACGGTTTGCTCATCCATACCAGTTCCTGTATCTCTGAAAACAACCTGAATAAATTTTTCATGCCTGTCCCAGGAAGTTTGCAAAAATATCTTCCCGCCCTGAGAGAGAGCGTCGAAAGCGTTTTTAAAGATATTCAGGAAAACCTGTTTTAACTGTTCGCTGTCTCCAAGAATATCCGGAATATCCGTTGCCATGTCCAGGTTAATATCCAGCTTGCGGAGAAATGCTTCACTTTCCACCAGCATGACCACATCGGTTATTATTTTAGAGATGGAACACCGGCTGCGATTGGAAAAACCGGGCTTGGTCAACTGCAAAAAATCTGAAATCAGGATGTTAACGTGTTTTAATTCAGTTAATATTAAGGTTACATATTCTTCCTGGGGAGTTCCCTTTAAATATTTTTGCAACAATTGCAAAAAGCCGCCGATGACCGTAAGCGGGTTGCGAACTTCATGCACCAATCCCGCCGCCATTTGTCCCAAAATGGCCAGCTTCTCAGCTTTAATAATCGCGCTCTCCAATTCCTGCTGCCGTCCCGCCGGTATAAATACGGCCATGGCGCCTATGATAACACCGCTCTTGTCCCTGATCACATATGTACTTGCCAAACAAGCGACGGAGCTGGTAACAGGTATCACGGCCTCGGGATTCAGGTCTTGAAATTCCCTGCCCGTGGCAAGGGTTTGCAGCAATTTGCCGGAGCCGCGCTCCGGGCCGTTTAAATTAAGAAGCGGCCGGTCCATCACCTCGTCAGCCTTAAGTCCGGTAATCCCGGACAATGCCCGGTTGAAAACCCGAACCCTGCCTTCCCGGTCAATCACCAATAATCCCACAGGCAGGTTATCTATGGCCAGACGGGACCAGATCTCCACTAATTCAACCATCTAACAGAACCTCCACTCGCAAATAGGCTGTTCCGGGCTACCGCAAAGGCGGTTTGGAAAGTTCTTTTTCGCCCCTTTCCCGGAAATAATTGGCGATTGAGTCCCCGTTGCGCAGGCGGTAAATGGTTATCTTTTTTGTGCCGCCAATCTCCAGGATGCCCAGGGCCCCAAGGGTACTAAGAGCCGTCTCCACCAGATGCCGGGGGCGGTGCAAACGGAGGGCCAAACCATCAGCTGTATCCCTGGTATGCGGGTTGGCCTGAAAAAAAGCAAGCAACTCGATCCGGATAACACTTTGCAGAATCGGGTCAAGCTCTTCATTCATTTTTTCGGCCACGGGGTTCCCCTCCTGTCTAATAATTTCTTCGGAAGAGGCAAGGCTAGGAACTCGCAGTAATCAGCCCCCATAGACTGGCAAATCATCTCTTCACAGATGATTTCCTTTTCAAACAGAACGCTGAGGTAAGCGGCAAAGAACCCCCGCAGCAGATCACAAATCACCTGCGGAGTGCGGTAAAGATACCCGCATTCATTTGCAACAGCCACCTGAAAAGACTCGTAACACCGGATCCTGGCCCTGGCGCGGGTCAGGCTGACGGAAACCAGTTCAACATTGCCCAGCCCTTGATTTTTTATTTCTTCCAGAAGCAACTGCAAACATTCCTCCGGGTCGGGATATAAAGCCCTGGACTTATGGGCCAGGCTGAGTCCCGACTGGTACCCGGCATCATAAAGCACATGTTTTAAAGCGTGTGGGGCGTGCTCCCTGACGGAAACCAGCAGGGAGGCATAGGTTTCCTGGGGGAGAAGGACCGCCCTCCGGCCGGCAATTTTCAGCACATGTCCTTCCCGGGTAACGATTTCCTCCTTCGGCCCGGCGGCGGGGAAGAGCTTTCCGCGGCAAACTCCTTCCTCTTCTTTCTCCAGGGATTCGGAAAAATTTTCACCGAGCACATGGTGCAAAATTGCCTGCAGAGTGCCGAGGCGCACGCAGAAAGTAGGCAGGCCTTCCTCCCTGGCCCGCAGGCAGTACTCCCGGTAAACGCATTTATCTCTTTTAACGGATAGCAGCAGGTTTTCCCCCGATTCCTCCAGCCGGTAATCCCCGGCGTTCAGAAAATCCACCCGTTCCAGGGTGTTGAGGTAGGCCCGGCAGATATCCAAAGGCTTCTTTGATTGCAGCATTAGATCGTCCCAATACTCGTTAATGAAATATTGGGCCACCCCGGTCACAAACTGTTCCAGCCAGTGGCGGCCGCTGAAGGGGACCTGGTTCATTGTCCTGCACATGCTGAGATACATATAATTGATTATTATCCTGGATATGTCGTTTTCTTTCATTGGTACACCCCCATGTCGGCAGACACCAGAATGCCGTATACGGGACTAATGGTAAACATGTGGCTGGAGGACACAAATTGCTGGCTTTTTACCTTCCCAATCTGCATCAGGCGCACGGAATTGTACCTGGAGCCGCTGAAATTCATCTTCAGGATAAAATTATAAAGGTGGCCGGTTATGGTGATAATTCTGGGTTCTAAAACTTCGCTCACAAATATGTCCATTGTCAATATCCCTTTTTTCCGGAGCTGTTTAATCCTGGCCCGGTGAAAATCCAAAACATCGGTAATATCCAAATTAGTTAATAGAGTACTTAGACTGTCCACCACCAGCCTCACCCTGCGCCCGATACAGCCGCGCAGCACTTCCGTTTCCAGGGCGAAATACTTCTCCAGGTTGCGAAGGTCGGAAAGGGCGTATTTTTCCGCGCTTCCGTCCTCTTCATAAGCATCGATAAAAACCAGCCTGCCCGTTTCTTCATAGACCGGAGTTCCCACCTTAAAGCTCAGCAGGTGCTCACGCATGGCCGCCGGAGGTTCATCACAGGCCACGTATACGCAGGTATCTCCGCAGCGCAGCCCCTCTTTGATAAATTCCCCCGCCAGTACGGTTTTGCCCACACCGGAATCCCCTTCCACCATAATTTGAGAACCGTAGGACAGCCCCTGTTCAATATTACGGTCCAATCCCTCCACTCCAAAATAGGCTCTATGCATAATTTCAACCTCCTAACCGGGGGAACACCTGTACACCCGAAGCATTGATTTCTAGCAGGTGGTTGCCCATAACATGGTTGACTCCCCGCATTTTATAAAGTTCCAACTGCCTGACCCGGCGGTTTTGCGACAAAATTGACTTGAGCAGCATGGTGCCCTGGACCACCGAGTGGATTAATTCCAATCTTCCGCCTGCCGCCGTATCCCAGGCGGGACTGATCAATAAAGTGGTACAGTTTAGCCTGTTTAGACAGGTGACAAGGCAATAAAATTTTTCATGCAGAACAGCGGCGTTATCTATACGGGAAAGAAAGGCGTAAATGGAATCCAGCACCAGCCGCCGGGCGCCGAATGATTTCACCTGCTCGCCCAGTCCGATAATGGTCTCGTCAATTTCCATCCTGGAAAGAGGCATATACACAACCTTAATCAGGCCCTGTTCCTGAAGAGCGTACAGGTCCCAGCTAAATTGGCGGGCATTGGCAAATAATTGCTGCGGGGTTTCCTCAAAGGACAGGAAAATTCCCCTCTCCCCGTAATCCATGGCTCCTTTTACAAGATATTGCAGGCCCAATACCGTTTTACCGGTTCCGGAACCGCCGGCCACAGCCACGCTGGCGCCCCGGGGGAGTCCTCCCCGCAATAAATCATCCAGCCCGGGCACACCGGTATGCAACAGCTTATTTTCCTGGCTTATCTCACTATTAACATCCGTTATTCCCCTCAGGGCGAAAACCCTGATTCCTTCGTCGGTAATGCGGAAGGTGTGTTTGCCCGGAATATGCTCCTGTCCCCGGGTTTTACTGATCTCCAGCACCCGGTGGCGGTGCAGCCCCGGCCTCTCCTTATTTTCCAGGCGAATCACAGCATCCACCACATATTCCTCAAAGGCGTATTCCCTTTTTTCCTCGCTTTCCCGTTCTTTAACCAAAAAAGACGTCAGGCCTAAACGGCGCAGCCCGTTGCAAAAACCATATACCGACCTGCGCAGTGAGAGGGGATCATTAATAACACTTTTAAAATGACTGATACTGTCCACCAGGATTCGCCTGGCGCCGACCTCGCGGACAACCTCCTCAATAAGGTTAACCTCCGCATCTTCCAGCGCTTCGGGAGACGTACATAAAATACGCAGCTTGTTGGCCTGTTCAAAAGCCCGGAGGTCCCAGCCAAAGTTAAAAGCGTCACGGTATATGGACTCGGGTAATTCCTCACAGGTAACAATTACCCCCGGCTCATCAAACTGGGTAATGCCTCGATAAACAAACTCTATGCCAAAAGTGGTTTTACCCGCACCGGGAACCCCTTCCACCAGAACGGAATTTCCGCGTATAATTCCGCCATACACAAGCTCATCAAAGCCATTTATCCCGGTAGGCATTTTATTCAAGGGATTGCCCCCTTTCTTTTACACTAATGTTAAATAATGTTCCATTTCAACATATTTACAGGTATTCCTTGTAAGTTTAATAAATTTCTTTTAATTTAACCTGAAATCGGTAAGACAGACATTTTTTCTGCAACCAGGGATTGGGAGCCGGCTTCAAATACCTGTAACCCAAACTGTTCAACAAAAAGGCGCCGAAAACAAAATGAATCCGTTTTTTTAAGGTACCTTTTCCTCCGGGGCAGCCATTTTTCATATATTTGTAAGCAATCCGGCGTTAGCCGGGCCATGCTTGCCGGTCACCAGGCCGGTTAAAACCGGGGATGCTCTCTGAGCCAATAGTGGCAATTTATTTGCAAGGATAAGAAAAGCTTTTTATATTTACAGCTTTTAAACCATTGATTATTTTAAAAGGAGGGTCGTCACATAATGTCGAATTCAGCTAAAAATTGTCAGCAGGTGCAAACATGATACTACAAGACAAAGAGCAGCAAGCAGATGAACTGAACAGGCTACGCAAACTGAATTCTGAATTAAATAAGCAACTATCCGAATTAAAAAAAGCTTTTGAACATACCAAAACAGGTATTGCAATAAGCAATAAGACTGGAAAAAACCTGGCTTATATGAACCCAGCATTTGCGGAAATGCACGGCTACACCGTTGAAGAACTCACCGGCAAGCCGATAAAAAACCTTTTACCCCCTGCTGCCGGGCATCAATTGCCCGAAATAATCGCGACCATCCATAAAAATGGCTGCCACACTTTTGAATCCAGCCATATTACCAAAAAAGGAATAGTTTTTCCTGTTATGGTGGAGGCAAAAGCCGCTTATGACGGTAAAGGAAAAAGCGCCCGGCTAATTATCAATGTCTGGAAAACCGCCGGGCGACAGAGGGTTGAAGAAGACCTGAAAAATTCCGTGGGTATACTGGCTGGAGGTATCGCGCATGAAATTAAACAGCCGTTGAATTCCTTAAAAATGCTGATTGACGGGATTTTGTACTGGAACGAGAGGGAGAGGAGCATTGATACAAACCAAATTATCAAGGAATTAAAAAAAGCATCCTTACAGGTGGATAAAATCAGCCTGATAGTGAAGCAAATGGGAGCCCTGTTCAGAAAGCAAACCTCTCCAAAACCGCACACCTGCGATTTAAACGAAGCTGTTAAAGGGGCTCTCGACATCATGGGCAGGCAGTTACGCGCCCATGGCATAGAAATAAAAAAATCTTTACAAAATCCCTTGCCCAGGGTGCAGGGCGAAAGCTTCAGGCTTGAAGAGGTCACGGTCAACCTGCTGGCCAACGCCATGCACGCCCTGGAGGGCAGCGCTGCCAGGGTAAAAGAAATATTTATAGCAACCCGGTGGGATAAAAATGTAATACTGGAAATAAGGGACAACGGTACCGGCATTAAAGAAGAGCTGAAAAACAAAATATTCGACCCCTTCTTTACCACCAAAGAAACCGGCATGGGTATAGGCCTTTCCATAACACATTACATAGTTGCTTCCACTGGAGGAAGCATCCGGGCGGAAAACAATGTAAAAGGCGGCGCCACTTTCATAGTCGAGCTCCCTGCTTGCAAAGAGTGAGCCGGAGGTAAAAGGTGAATATATTACTGGTGGAAGATGACCGTGACAGCAGGGAATATCTGGCTGGTTTTTTGGGTAAACACGGGCATGCCGTGACTGAATGCGGTAATGGCAAGGATGCCCTGGATTTAATAAACAACCGGGAATTTCACATGGTCCTGTCGGATATTAACATACCTGGAATGAGCGGCCTGGATATTCTGCGCTCCCTTCCTTCCCCACCCCCGGGAAGATATCCGGATGTGGTGCTGTTTACGGGCTACGATGACGTGGAATTAGCCATTGAAGCCATCCGGGCCGGGGCCTATGACTATTTTTTAAAGCCCATAAATATTAAGGAATTGACTGTGGTTGTGGAGAGGGTTGCCAAACACCAGTCTCTTTTACCGGAAAACAAAGTCCTTAATAAAAAAATCGATGAAACGGCTGAAGCCGCCACAAAGGAAACAAAGCGGGAATTAAAGCTGCTGCAGGAAGCTTACGCCCAGGCTATGGGCGCCGGAGAAGTAATAATTGCTTCCGAGACAATGAAAAATATATTCCAGCTGGCGGAAAAATATCATGCCGACCGTACAATTCCCGTATTAATACAAGGGGAGACGGGAACCGGCAAGGAGGTGGTCGCCAGGCACATCCACTACGGCAAAGGCAATACAGCGGCTCCCTTCGTGGATATAAACTGCGCGGCCATATCCCCGGGCATGTTCGAAAGCGAGCTTTTTGGCTACGAAAAAGGCACTTTTACCGGCGGACTGCCCAAGGGTAAAAAGGGAAAAATTGATCTGGCCCTGGGAGGAACTATTTTCCTGGATGAAATAGCGGAGCTGTCAATGGATCTTCAGGCTAAATTACTGCGTTTTATCCAGGAGAAAGAATTCTACAGGGTTGGCGGCCTTAAAAAAATCAAGGCCGACATAAGAATCATATGCGCCACCAACGTAAACATCGAAGAAAGCATTAAGAAAAACTCTTTCAGGCAGGATTTATACTACCGTCTTAACCTGGGTCTAATCCACATACCTCCCCTGCGGGAAAGAAAGGAAGAAATAATACCCCTGGCCGAGGCGTTGATAAGGCAATATGCCCAAAAAAGAAAAAAGCGCTTTTGCACTATTAGCGATTCCGCGTCCAGGATATTGCTTTCCCACCACTGGCCGGGCAATGTGAGAGAATTAAAAAATGTAATGGAATGGATAAGTTTTATGCATGACGGCCCCGAAGTTAAGCCCTCCCACCTGAACATTCTCACCCGGAATAAACCAGCCGGAAACGGAGACAAGCGGATTTTAAACACTGAAACCTTTTCGCTGCCTGAGGGCTCATTTAATATAGAAGAGTTCAACAATATGGTAGTTGCAAAAGCGCTGGAAATGCATAAGGGAAACAAAGCGCAGGCTGCCCGCTATCTGGGCATATCCAGGCGCATGTTGTACTGCCGCCTGGAACGGATGGAAAAAAGATACCACCCTGAATAACAAGCCCGCCTGTCCCAATAGGGACAGATGTACCGCACGGGACACCGGTACAGGTACAATATACTTAAACAAACAGAAAAAATTAAAAACCCGGGTACTTTATATTACATATTACAACTATATTCGACAATTCATTACACGACTCGCCAGTCAAGGCGAGTTTTTTGCATTATGCATTCATTAGCAGTTTTTGATTATCAATTTTTAAACCGGTAATCAAATCAAAATACAAAGGATTACCGTGTTTGCAGCCAGGCCGAAATATATCAAATAAAGGAAAGGAGGTGTATTAAATATGACGGAAAAACAAGTGGTGGTATTTGAATTATCAGGAGTCAGTTATGGCATCGACATCCTTCAGGTGGTGGAGATTATCCGTTTAATAGAAATAACTCCCGTAACCGCAGGCGATTCTTTCATCGAAGGCATTATTAACCTGCGGGGCCGGGTAATTCCCGTGATAAACCTGGCCCGCAAACTGGCCCTCCCGGACAAGAAAAAAGACAATGAAACCAAAATTATTGTTGTTGAATTCAATGACAGCAGAATAGGCCTGATCGTCAACCGGGTTCTGGAAGTGGGAAAATACACCGGCAATGATATGGAATCCGCTGCTTTCACCGGCCCGGAAACCGGATTTATAGACGGGGTTGTAAAAAAAGAAAGCCGGCTCTGGCTGCTGCTGAACCTATCCTGGATTGCAAAGATGGAAAATAAAATATTCAAAGAGGTGAATAGCAATGTCATTGAACATTAAAGCCAAACTTTTAATCTCCTTTTCCATTGTTGTCCTGTTGACGGTAATTACCGGTTTGGCCGGAATTCACAGCGTTAACAGTGTCAATAAAATGGTTTTCGAACTAAATGAAAATGCCCTGCCCGGCGTCAACTACGCCAGGTCCATTGATACCGACACGTCGGATTACAGGGCGGCGCTCCGCAAACATGCCCTTTCGACAACTGAAAAAGACCTGAACGACGCGGAGCAGGAAATGGCCATGGCCACAGATAATTTGGATAAAAATAAAAAAGAATACGAAAAAACAATAACCACGGAGGAAGGGAGAAACAAGTACCAGTCTTTCCTCAACAACTGGGATGAATGTTTGGGAATAGCCCGGCAGATTATGAGCCTATCCCGGGAACAGAAGAATCAAGAGGCGCAGGATATGCTTAATAACGCATTTTTGCCTGCTTACAATAAAAATCAGGAATCTGTAAATACCCTTGTGGAGTTTAAAATTCAGCGGGCCGATCAGATATATAATGAAAGCCAGAGCCAGTATAAATCAGCGGTTGGAATAGTAACGGCCGTTATCCTGTTCGCCGTGCTGATCGGTTTTATTCTGGCCTTTATCATATCCCGCAATATTGCCAACGGGCTTAATATGGTGGTGGAGGCCGCTGACAAAGTCGCCCGGGGCGATCTTACCAGCCAGGACATAGCAATCAGGGGTAAAGACGAAATAGCCCGGCTATCCACCGCTTTTAACAAAATGAAGAGCAGTTTGAAGGATATAATTAACCAGATGGTGGGCATCTCCCTGTCCCTGTCCGAATCCTCGCAGCAACTGGCCAGCCAGGCCGAGCAAACCTCTTCAGCCGCCAGCGAGAACGCCGCCACCGTTGAAGAAATAGCCTCCACCGTGGAACATGTTGCCCAGGATACCCAGGAGATATCCACCTCGGCCAACGAGGCATCGCAAAACGCCAGTGAAGGCATTAACGGCATTAACAAGATCAACGCTCAGATGAACTCCATAATCACTTCCAGTGACCTGGCGGTGCAGGTTATAGACGAACTTTCGGTGACCCTGGGACGGGTTAACCAGATTGTGGACTTGATTACGCATATTGCGGACCAGACCAATTTACTGGCCCTCAACGCAGCCATTGAGGCCGCCAGGGCCGGGGAGCAGGGACGGGGGTTTGCCGTGGTGGCCGAAGAGGTTCGCAAACTGGCCGAGCAATCCGCCGGCGCGGCGAAAGAAATCAACCAGCTGATTACCCAGGTGCACTCGGAATCCCAAAAAGCGGTGGCCACCATGGCCGAAGGCAACCAGCGGGTCAAGGAAGGGGCCGAGGTAGCCGGCGATGTGGGAGAAAACATAAAAGGCATCATAGACGTGGTGGAAAGTCTATCAAACCAGATTCAAAATGTTGCCGCGTCGGCCCAGCAGGTTTCCGCCGGGGTGCAAAATGTGGCCAGCACCACCGAAGAACAGACCGCGGCCATGGAAGAAGTCAGCGCCGCCACGGAGCAGCTGAATATGATGGCCAACAACCTGGATGAACTGGCCAAAAGGTTTAAGGTTTAGCATGTTCCAATATTAATTGATTATCCTGCAACTGTTACCGGGGTTTATATTAGAATCAGGGAGCATATGCAAAAGGCTGGACCATATCAGTCCAGCCTTTTATATACGCTCTTCCGGTGCCGGTATCACATAGAAGGAAAAGCTGTCGCTTCTATATAGAATCCTGGTGTAGTCCAATACCCTGCCGCTTTTTTTATCAACACAGCCGGATTCCAGCACCAGCAGCGGTATTAAATATGTACACTCCAACAGTTTCCGCTGGGATTTCGTTGGAAATGTAACGCTTAAGATGCTGGGTTTTGAACAAAATTGGTTATATCCTTTACTGTTGTAATATTTGAACATGGATGTAATCTCCATGCCCACGGCATCAATATTGTCGAATACCGATTTGGCAACATAGGAGATATGAATGGCGATGGGCTGCCCGTCAATAAACCTCAATCTTCCCACCTTAAAAATCCTGTCACCCTCATCAGCTTCCAAAAAATCATAAATCTTTTTATTGTATTTGATCTCCTTGCAAAATACATTTTTTGATTGAAAATCATACCCTTTTTCAATCATTTTCTGGCTGAAACTCACGTCCCCGGAAAGAACAAGCTCAATTTGTCTATGTCTGTCCTTTACATAACTTCCTTTCCCCTGCTTTTTATAAATATAGCCCAATTCCTCAAGTCTTTCATAGGCTTTTCTGGCTGTAATTCTCGGCACCTTGTATTGATCGGCAATTACATTTTCAGACGGCAGTTTATCGTTGGCGACATATTTGCCTGAAACAATTTTAAAAATTAAATTGTCCAGTATTTGCATTTCATCCGGCATTGCCCTACCCCTTAATAGCCATATTCATTCCTGATGCGCTCCGGAAAGTATTCCAGGGCTTCCTCCCATATTAAAGGCGAACGGAAAGCAGCCACCAAAAGTTTACCATAACCCGGGCTATTTTTGTCTTTTTTCCGGGGGAGGAAAAATCCCCCCCGCTGCTCCAGGAAAATTCTGGCTGCCGCAACATCCCATTCATAGACATTTGACGAAATAAACAAATCGTATTCCCCATTTGCCACCTTACACAACTCAAGGGATGCGCATCCCAGATATCTGTGCGCCTGAACCCCGGACAACATCCCCAAAACATCCATATCCAAACCGGACAGTTCAACAATGGTTCTCAAACTCATGGCCACAACCGCCCTGGTCATCCTCTCCTTCCGTGCGGGCAGGGTATCCAGGGGGCATCCATTCATAATTGCCCCTTCACCCTGTCCGGCAGCAAACATGACACCGTTCGCAACATCATGGACCAGGCCGAAAACCGGGTTTCCATACCTGTACAGGGCCAGTGAAATGGCATAATCCCTGCCGAAGCGGTAGTAATTGACAGTACCGTCAATTGGATCGATTACCCAGGTGTAGCCGTCTCCGTCCGCAATTGCCCAGGTCTGGCTTTCCTCCGCCACTATGCCGTGCCCCGGGTACCTTTCCAGGATGGCCTCCGCCAGAATTCTCTCAATTAATATATCATGCCCGGTAACAAGATCCATCTGGGATGTCTTTTCCCTTACTTCAATGGCTGAATGCCGGCGAATCCTTTTCAATTTCAACCCGGCTGACCGGGTTAAATCATAAGCAAAATCATACATTCCTCTTTCTTCATCATTCATTTGCCCATAACCCCTTCTTTCAGGGACAACGCTAATAGCCCGGAAACTCCTGCTCCTGTTCCAAAGGTTCATTAAGAGCTATCATGAAGCTTATCCCGTGCTGCTCAAAACCCAGCCTTTCATAAAACCTGTGAGCGGGAATCCTTTTTTTATTACTGGAAAGCATAAGCTTATAACAATTTTCTTCCTTAGCCCGTTCCATTACAAATCGCATCAGCCGGCTGCCCACGCCGAGTCCCCTGAATCCCGGACTTACGATCATGCTCTCCGCCACAGCCAGTTTCGCCCCTTTATGTCCCAGGTTGTCAATAACTATAAGACTGCAGGTGCCGATTAAGGTATTGTTGTCTTCGGCCACAAAGACCTTATAGCACGGATATTCCTTCATTTTGCGCCATATTGCCAGCGCCCCGCCGGAATCCATTCCCTCTTCCCCGTCCATATCTTTTAAAAGCCCTAATATTTCCGGCAACTCGGCCTCCGCGGCCTCTCTGATTAACATATATTATCAACTCTTTCGCTGCCAAAGATCTGAAAATCCGATTGGTATACAGTGACACCGCCCACCAGGGTTTGACGAATCAGGGGATAACCCTGATGTAATTCAACCACTATTAAATCGGCATATTTTCCAGGCTCCACAGTTCCCACCTCGCACTCGATTCCCAAAGCCCTGGCCGGGTTTAAGGTGGCCATACTGACAGCCTCGGTCAGTTTAACTCCTTCCCCGGTGAGGCGAAAAATCGCCGGAAGCATGGCGCCGGGCAAATAGTCGGAGCACACGATGTCCGCGGCATTATTGGCGATGGCGTCAATAGCCCTCATATTATTACTGTGGGACTTGCCGCGCACGATATTGGGAGCTCCCACACACACGTGAATACCTTTGGATTTGGCGTAAACGGCTGTTTCAAGGTTGATGGGAAATTCACTTACCACCCCTTCACAATCAAGGAGTGTCTCAATTTTTTCCCTGGTGTCATCATCATGGGACGCCATTCTAATTCCCCTGAACCTGGCATATTTACCCAGGCCAACGAGTTTGGGCCAATCAATCATTGCCTGGTACTCCGCCGCTTTATCCAAAAAAGCTTTGACTTCCTTTTCTTCTCTCCCGTAGGACTGGATTGTAAAGTTTTTTAAAGCCTGGACGTCCTTAAACTGCCCCTGGCCGGGGGAATGGTCCATATATGACATGAAGTCTATGCTCTTATCCCTGATCAGGCTCTCAAGGACATTTACACCGTCAAGAAAAGTCACCTCATATCTAAGATGTATTTTGTGATTAATCATTGAGCGTGTCTTTTTAAGCTTATTTATGCCGGCGATAATATCCAGAACCATGTCTTTATCCCGCACTCCCCATTCGTCGCTCAGGGTAAGGGAATGGTACATGGTTGTTATACCGCTTGCGGCGAGCTTCTTTTCCAGCTCATAGAAGGCCATGTTTATGGGAAACAGAGTATTGGGCCTCGGCTGCATCTCTTTTTCAATGGCATCACAATGCATATCGATCATTCCCGGCATAACATAACAGCCCCCGGCATCAATCACCGTCAAATCCGGGCCGCCGTTAACCCCGGCAAAATTACTTTCCCTCACCCCGGAAATTCTGTTGCCGTCAATAAGAATATTGCCCTTGATAACCCTGTCGGGCAAAATGATATTTGCGTTATAAATACATGTCTTCTTATTTCCCACTATTTAATTTGCTCCCTTAATTTTGATTCCCCGCTTTAACACAGGCTATAACCATGCTTTAAGCCGGAAGGCGCCAATCGGAACTAAATCCTTTTCCGGAGTCTGCCCTTCATATTTGTGGAAAGGGACTCCAGGGCCATGGCAAAGGCTAAAATAAAGTAGGTAATAAGCCCTACTTCCCGCAAATCGAAATAAAATCCACTGGCCATAAACAGATCAAAGCCGATACCGGCCGCCCCGGCAGCGGCGCCCATGGCAACCGCGTTGGCGAAGTTGATCTCAAATCTCAAAAAGGTCCAGGACAGCAAATAGGTAACAGAGGATGGTATAACCGCCTGAAATACAATTTGCCACCAATTGGCGCCGCTGGCCATCAATGCTTCAATCACACTCCTGTCCAGGTCTTCAAAGGACTCGGAATAGGCCTTGGTCAAGTAGCTGACGGAATGAAAAGTCATGCCGATTACCGCCGCGGCGCTGCCCAGCCCGGCAGAGACGGCAAAAATCAATACCCACAAAATGGTGGGCACCGCCCGGATAAAAGCCACAAAAACTTTGATAATATTGGCAACCTGTTTCAAGCCCAAATTCTGAGCGGCCAGCAACCCCAAAAACAAGGCGATTATGCCGCCAAACAATGTGGTCAAAAATGCCAGTCCCATTGTTACCACCACTCCGTAAAAAGCATCCGGCAGACTAAACCGGTGTGAATACGGCTGCAGAAACATGGTCTTGAAATTACTTAAGGTATCGGACACCGCCTTTTTAATGTCGACACTATTATAATCAATGGTGGATAAAGCATATATCGTCAACACTGATAAAATCAGCAGTATTATTCTCATGGCAAAAGACGACCTGTTCAGGGGCCTGACCGGGGTGTCCGCAATTTCATCGCTGCTTAATTGCCCCCATCCCTTGATTGATTCTTCAATTTGCATCACAAAATCACCCTTCTAATCTTATTTGATATGGACTCGATGACGATAACCGTGATTACAATCAGAATCACAACCAGGCTTGCGGCATGATAATTCAAACTTTTATAATACAGCTCAAAGGAAAACCCGATACCGGTTCCGGTGAGAATTCCCACCAGGGTGGCGTCACGGATATTGGTTTCAATCATGTATAATAACCAGCTGATCATCTGGGGCATGCTGGAAGGTAAAACCGCTTGAAATATGATATGAAAATAACCGGCTCCGGTGGCCTGCAGGGCCTCAACCGAATTATTGCTCACTTCGTCGATGGTTTCCATAAAGGCCCGGGCAAGAAATCCCAGCGAACCAAAAAACAGCGCCAGGTATCCGGTTAGCGGGCTTTGGCTGAAGGCCAGCATTAAGACCATGGCCCAGGCCACCAGGGGTATGTTGCGAAAAACCGAGGCGATTCCCCTGGCCGCCACACTAAATAAATTGTTCATTCTGGTGGTCCGGGAACCGGCCAATGCCAATAGTATGGCAAAAACAGCGGCCACGGTGGTTGAGGCAATGGACATCAGCACCGTTTCCCGCAGTTTGAGCATAATATCACCCAGTTTCTGCATCGACCCGGCATCGGGATAAAAATTGGAAAATCCCCAGATTAAGGCCCCGGCGATGCTGGTAAAGCCTTTAAGCACATCGTACTCGGTAATAATCATGGAGCCCGCGGTGAGGATAGCCAGCGAGGCAAAAAAGAGCAGCCCCCCGTTCCTGCGTTTGATAAAAATGTCAGCTTGCATTTCTTTCTCCCAGATCAACAATCAAATCTCCGGACTCCGAGCCATAAATATCGTAGATCCGCTCAGGCGTCAGTTCCGCCGGCGAACCGTCGAAAACCACTTTGCCTTTATTTACACCGATAATTCTGTCGGAATACTTCAGGGCCACATTTACCTGGTGCAAATTAACAATCATGGTTATGCCCATCCCCGTGGAAACGTTTCTTAAATGATCCATTATAATTTTAGAAGCGTTGGGGTCCAGCGAAGCAATGGGCTCGTCACATAAAATCATTTTTGGATTTTGCACCAGCGCCCTGGCGATCCCCACCCGCTGTTTTTGGCCGCCGCTTAACTGATCGCATCTGCTATAAACCTGCTCATTCAGCCCCAGGAATTTGATAATCCTGAAAGCCTGCCCTTTTTCCTCCTGGCTGTACCTGCCCAGCACACCCGCCAGGGTTGACTTGTAACCAAGCCTGCCGTGGAGCACGTTCTCGATCACAGTCAGCCGGTCAACCAGATTATAATGCTGGAAAATCATGCCTATCTTTGTTCTTAATTTTCTTAAATCCCTTTTATTCAACTTTGAAACAATAACACCGTCAAAATAGATTTCCCCGCCGGTCACCTCAATCATCCGGTTAATACAGCGCAGCATGGTGGACTTTCCCGCTCCGGAAGGTCCTATCACGGAAACAAACTCTCCTTCCCGGACCGAGAAGCTGACATCGGACAATGCCGTTGACGCACTGTTATAACACTTGGTAACATTTCTCAATTCCAATAACGCCATAATCAGCCCCCTTCGCTTTTTTTAGAGGGGCCTGGAAGCACCCCGGCCAACCTGCTCCTGCCGGACGGACTGCTTCCAAAATCCCTTTAACTAAAACTCATTTTGCCCATGGCCAACCGGCCTGACATTGCCTATTTGCTCAGCTCCCTGATGGGGTTAAACCAGGTGTCTTCCACTTCCAGGAAACGCTGGGGCTTATTGAAAAAGCCTTTGCCTCCCTTATCCACGAAAATCTTTGTATTACTGGCAACCTCATCGGAGGTAAGCGCTTGAGTTATGGCGTCGATGGTTTCCTGGCTCAACACGCCGGTATTGGCAACAATGGGAGCGTTCAAAACCGGAATTGCTTTGATAACCACGTATTGCACGCCCGCCAGTTTGTCGAAGGGGGCGGCGGCGTCCTTCCTGACAGTGTAGACGGCTCCCGGAGTGTTTTCGGCTCCCGAGGTTAGTTCGACATAGCTGGCCACGTCAATATCATCCACGGCGGCCACATCAGCTTTATCCGTAAGCACGTTTACCAGAGACAACTGGTGGGAACCTCCAAAAAGCACCTGGCTGAAAAATTTATCGCCGCCGCCTTGAAGCAGATCTTCCTGTTTCAGACTTTTCCATTTGTCCTGTTTAGTAAAATCTGTAATTATAGCTGCCGAGGGCACTTTAAATCCGGATGTGGAGCTGGAGGAAACGAAAGACATTTTTTTCCCCGCTATATTGTCAATGGAGAAACCGTCGCCGGATTTGTATTGCTCCTCATTGCCTTTTTTAACCACCAGCCGGCTATAATACAGGGCGTCGTTCAAGGTTCCGGAATCCCCGCTGTTGACCACCAGGGGAAGAACTTTATCATTTTTGGCATGGGCCTCTATGTATTGTTGAGCTCCCACCCAGGCTACCTGGGCATTGCCGCTTGCCAGGGCTTCAACGGTAATGGCGTAGTCGGTGGTCAATTTGTCTTCAACTTTTTTTCCCGTGGCTTTTTCAATAACCTTGTCGATTTCAGCCCGGGCCTCCTTAAGATCATCTCCCGCGGTATTCGGCAGCCAGGCCACCGTGATGGTATCGGGCTCTTTGACAGGCGAGGAAGTGCCTGTGGAGGTGGATCCGCAGCCAGCCATCAGTAGCAGCGACACAAGAGTAATAACCAGCCCGAGTAAAGGAATTTTTCTCATAAAAATACTTCCTTTCATTTTGAAATTAAAATAACCCTTACGCCAGAAATAACGGGGATAACTCAATATCTTAGCTTACCTGATAATGATTAAGAGCATATTAATTAATTTATGGTTTTGGTAAAAACTAGGTTAAATCAGTACAAATTAACAGCCGCCCTATCGACTAATTTTCCGTCCCGCAGGGTGTATTCCCGGTGGCAAAGGTTTTCCATGAACTCCAGATCATGAAAGATACCCATCATTGTTGTTCCTTCCCTGATAAGTTGCTCAATGAGCTCTCTTACCCGCAATTTCGAGGTGTAATCCAGACTGGCGGTGGGTTCATCCAGCAGCAGCAACCTGGGGTGCTTGACCATGGCCCTGGCGATATTGAGGCGCAATTTTTCCCCGCCGGAAAAGGTGGCGGGATAACTGTCCCATAATTCTCTGTCCAGTTCAAAATGCGCCAGCATTTTTTCAGCTTCCCATTCCGCATAATCCTCCGCCCGCCCCATCTCCAAAACCCCTTGTTTAACCAGTTCCCGGGCAGTGGTCCGGGGCATCACATTTAAAAACTGGGATACGTAACCAATCTCATGCTTTCTTAAATAAATAACCTGTCTTTCAGATGCTTTGGTTAGATTCACAGGCCCGAATTTTTTGGAGTTGTACCAGATGCTGCCCCGCTGGGGAACATAGGTGCGATAAATACATTTAAACACCGTTGATTTCCCGCTGCCGCTTTTCCCCGTTATACCGACAAATTCACCTTCTTTCATGGCAATATTAATATCGTGGAGTGCTTCGATGTGTTTGCCCAGGTTATGTATCGTAAAATATTTCGATAAGTGCTCGACGGCTATTATCTCCTCCACTTAATCACCTCTTCGTAAAATTAATTCCACCGTTAAAACTTTTTAAATTAAAGTTCAAATACCATTACATGCTCATAAAAAGCTCATTTGCCATTCATCTGCCTGTTCTCTGCAATGGTGTTGCTATTAAGTGCAAAAGGATAATACTTATTCACAAATTCATGGATTGGAAGGTAAAAATCATCCAGCCTGTCCTTGATGGCGTCATAGGACCAGTTCCACCATTTGATTTCTTCCAGTTTTTGAATAATATCCGCCGGAAATCTTTTCCTGATTGGTTTAGCCGGCACGCCGGCAACAATGCAATAGGGCTGGACGTCTTTGGTCACCACCGCCCCGGCCCCCACCACCGCGCCGTTGCCGATGGTCACCCCCGGCATGATGATGGCCCCGTGTCCAATCCAGGTATCATGGCCAATGTAAATTTTTTGCTCCGCCCGCCATTGAAAAAACTTTTCATCATCCGTGCCGGCAAAGCCATACTTCAGCCTGCGGTAAGTAAAGTGGTGCAGGCTCGGTCTGTCCATGGGGTGGGCGGTGGGACCTATCCTGACCATGGCCGCGATATTGGCAAACTTGCCTATAACCGCGTTTTGAATGATGCAAAAGGCGCTGGTATAGGAATAATCATCAAGAAAGACATTCTCCAGATGGTTGTAAATATCCACCTCGGTGAACTCCCCCAGCTCCGTGTTTACCAGCTGACAGCCCTTGTGGATAAAGGGTTCTTTTCCAAGCCTGCTGTTCATTTTCTTTTGCTCTACCTCCCGATATGGTAAAGGGACTCACCTCTATTTAACTTTTCCGCCGGGAAGTCCCCACAACTTTAGCCTTCCTCACCCGTAAAGCGAGGGCGAAGGGTGGGGTAGTTCACAAGCCTGACTATATAGATGATGAAGGCCCCCAACGTATGTACTACACGAGCAGAGATTGGACCAACTGCTGGGTATAGCCGTGCTGCGGATCTTCCAATATCTGATCAGTCAAACCCTGTTCAACAATCCTGCCATCCAAAATCACAATTGTTCGATCCGCCAGCATGCGGATAACTCCCAAATCGTGGGACACAATGAGCACGCTGATTTTCAGCCGGCGCTGAATTTGTTTGATCAGGTCCAAAACACTGGCCTGCACCGACAGGTCCAGTCCGGTGGTTACCTCATCCAGCAGCAGGAGCGGCGGATTGTTGGATAAGGCTTTGGCAATCTGCACCCGCTGCTGCATGCCCCCGGAGAAATTCCTCGGCGCTTCTTTGATCCGGTATACCGGTATATTAACGTGCTCCAGCAGTTCTTTACCCCGGGCTTCCATCTCCCGCACATTCCGGTTGCCCGCCGCGATTAACTTCTCGGCTATATTGCCGATGGATGAAAAATCCATTTTTAAACCCAGAACCGGATTCTGATAGACTTTTCCCATCATCCGGTTGCGAATATACCTTTTCTGCTGGGAGGATTCCGTAAAAATATTCTCCCGGCCGCTCTTATAGGAACTTATATAGGCCTCACCGCCGCTGACCTTCTGATCAAAATACAGGCACTGCATCAGAGTTGACTTGCCACTGCCGCTTTCCCCCACCACTCCTAATATTTCTCCGGCATAAACCTCAAAGGTGATATCCCGGCAGGCATAAACCGTGGCGCAGACAGGGCAAAAATTTTTGTTTAAAACCATCCCCCCGGCATCCCGGCAACTGGCGCACCCTTTACCATATTGCTTATTTAAATGGCTTACCCGCAAGACAGGCTGTTCGAAATCTTTCATTTGGCCCTACCTCATCAAATCTTTCCATTTAATCTACTCATGCAAAAGCTGGTATCGTTGCATTGATAAATGGTTTTTCCCGTTGCCTGATCCTCTATTTCATCCAGGTATACTCCCTTTGCCCCGCACAGCCGGCAGGACTTATTCCGAAAGGATTCCGTCTGAAAAGGAAAGTCCTCAAAAGCCAGCGATATAACCCCGGTATGCGGCGGCACCGCGTATACCTTCTTTTCACGGCCCGCGCCAAACAGAATCAGGGCCTTGGAGCAATTCAACCTGGGATTGTCAAATCTGGGGATGGGACTTGGGGCCATAACATATCTGTCATGAACCATGACAGGGTGGTCCGCGCCTGTGGACATGTTGCCGTAACTCATGATTTGCTCAAACAGCATGAGCCAGACACCGCTATATTCCTTTTCCCCATGCAGCTTTTTGGTCTCATATTCACTTGGCTCGTAATATCTCAGCGGCTCCGGCAGCGGTACCTGAAGAACCAGAATCTGGCCCTCCCGCAGGGGTACTTCCGGAATCCGGTGCCGGGACTGGATGATGGTTGCTTCCTCCATTGCCTCGGTTACATTAATGCCGGTGGTGGCCGTGATGAGTTTTTTGATGTTTACGGCATTAACCGATTCATCCGAGCCCTGGTCAATCACTTTTATAACATCTTCCTTACCCACCAGAGAAAGGGTCAGTTGCAGCCCTCCGGTTCCCCAGCCCCTGGCAATGGGCATTTCCCGGGAAGCAAAGGGCACCTGATATCCCGGAATAGCAATGGCCTTTAATGTGGCCCTTCTAATTTCCCTCTTGGAACCCTCATCGAAAAAAGCAAAATTGTATTCTATTTTCATGGATTCAGCTCCCCGTCACTTTCCATGTCCTTGCCCCGCCCGCTCTTCTTTGACTTGCGGACACTGTCCAGCTTGGACTGGAAGGTTACATAATGGGGCAATTTAAGATGTGATATAAACCCTGTGGCTTCGACAGAGTCAATGTGCAAAAGAACAAATTCCTCATTATGGGTTGGATACTCCGGGCTGCCTGTTTCCAAACAATGATCCAGTATGCTCATGGCAATGGCCTTGGTTTCATTTTGTCCGTAACAGATACCGTAACCGATGCCGAACTCAATCTCTTTCACGCCGTTTTCTTTTTGCACGGGCGCCGGAAACAGGGTCTCCACTTCGGTTACCTTGATTCCTCCGATATAATAAGCGTCATCTTCATCCTCCCCGTCGAAGGGGTTATCCACGTATAGGGGTAAATGTCCCACCCGCAATTCTCCGACGGTTGGATGCAGCGCCCCATAACCGCGCAGGGCGGCATAGCCTAAAGAAGTAACGGCCCCGGTCTGCCCCCTGGTTAAAATCTGCAGTCTTTCACTGCGGCTGGTGGGAAATTTTACACTTTCCCTGGTAATATCGTCCGGTTCACGATCATTGTTTTCACAGTCCTGGAGCAGGCCTTCCCTTCGCAGATAATCCAGGATCTTGGGCAGATTGGCCAAATCCGTAGCGCAACTGTTGATTCCGTTGTCCCGGGCGAAATTATGCAGCCAGTTGCTGATATCCCCTTCTGTTTCATTATTTAATTCAAAATCTATTAAACGATGGGTGTAATCGCAGGTGGCCCCTAATATCTGCCCGCCGGGAATGTCTTTAAAACTTGCCGAAATTCTTCGTTCAGCCAGCATGTCATCCGGGTGAACCGTGCGGGAATAATGTTTTCTGGGCAAAGTGGAACGGTAAGCCCTCATCAAAAAGACCGCTTCCTCGGGACTTCCTTCCGCCTGCTTGATGGATATGGCTGCCAGAGTTTCACTGTAAAGACTGCTCTCCGACATGACCTGATCGATCAGGCAGCGCATTCCGCATTCAATTCCGTGAACATCCAGCACATCGCCCTTTTTCAGCCGCTCATATTTAAGCCGTTTAATTGACTCCTCAATGGCCAAAGTACCGCCTTTTACCGCCACATATCCCATCTATCCAACCACCCGTTTCACTATTTGAGTTGTTCTGGGAATACATAAAATGTTATGACTGGAATCTGTAAAGATAATATCTATTCCCAATGGATATTCCACGTTTTTTTCAGCCCGTATATCCACCCAGCTATCCGTGGTTTGCACCTTTATACAACTCTCCCGGTCAATTCCCGGGCCGGTAATAATCAAATCACCGTTATTGCCCAGGGTGGCGACTTCAACGATAATGGTTGCTGATTTATGAGGATCTATCAAATTTCCCGGACAGGCTGCTTTAAATGCCTTCTCCAAAGCCAAAGGCCCGGCGTCATTTAAAATAAAAATAAAATCGGCATTTTCCGGTTCCGCTGCCCTGGCATAAGTTAACTGGTTGATCAGCCGGCTGATTTCAGCTTCCCGTTCTGAAACAGCTTTAAAGGTTACTTCAGTATCCAGAAGCATTAGCGCCAATACCACCGTGGAATTAAAACAGCCGGCCTCCACGTCGATGTTATCCGCCTGGGCTTTTATATTACTGATCAATCCCGGCCTGGACATGGCATCCAGCGTCTTTCTATAGGCCCTCTGTATGTCATGGACCGCATCCAGTTTCATGGTTTCATACTCCTCTTACCTCAGTTGTCCATTGTTTGAAAGGATACTTTTGTCTTTAACACATTGTTTTTAAAGGTTTCATAATTCTGTTTGATTTTTTCCTCCTCAAGGAGCAAGGTTCTTGTCCAATCCTCTGTCTCCGGTAAAGCGGCATTGTATGCCGCGTCTATAATTGCCAGATAATAAGCATGCTCCGGCTCTTGTCCCTTGACAATGCCGATTCCCAGATGCCCGTTAAGCATCACTTTGCATTCCGTAATTAATACTTCACCCAAATAGAAAAGACTTTTCCTGGCCGTTTCCCTTACCTTGACCATAACTAAACCATTGTCGGGTTCCTCAATTGTTTTGACATTATAATTGTTTATTATTCCTTCCGCTAATTTTTTTGCAATTTCACGGGAACCTTTCAGCAGGATCTCGGTTCTCTTTCTTCTGACCATCTAATAGCCTTCCTTTATGATTTCTTCACGTTAATTATGATAACTTGTTGCCAAGTTGGTGAATTTAAAGCCTTATTAAACGCTTGTTATATTTCTGTTAAAAGCAAACATATTTTTGGAAAATGCCTGTTTTCCAATACTAACTCTTACTTCCAGCACCTTGGTGAACCGGGTATTTTATTTTCCGGAATGGCATAAAACCCCTATTGACTTCGAGTATGCTCAAAGGTATAGCATGGGGCTTTGTTATTATAACGGATAAAAACGAAATGAAGCGTTTATCGGACGAAACAAAAAAACACCTGGTTGAAAACCTTGAAAAATATCCATATTTTAAGCAATATGAAAACATGTTGAAGGATATAAATTTTAACATTTTTTACAATGCGCCCTGTTTGCTGATAATCTATGGCGACACCAATTCCCACTGGCATGTTTACGACTGCACCCTGGCAGCCGGCAATATTATGCTCGCCGCCGTAGAATTCGGATTGGGTACCTGTTGGATTGGATTCGCAGGGCATATTTGTGATAGCGGGGAATTTAAATCAAAATATAACATTCCCGGTCACTACAAGCTGGTGTGCCCTATGGTTGTCGGCTATCCCAAGGTGCAGCTGCCGCCCCCGGACCGAAAACCGGCCCCTGTTTTCTTCCATGGGTAGACATTTTTTAACAACCCCGGGTAACTTTCATTTCAAGAGCAGGAATCCTCGCCGATAAGTAGAAAATATTTAGTTGGTTTATTAATTGTTTAGAATAGAATCCAGGTATTTAGTAAAGGGGGAGTGGAAAAATGACAAAAGCAAAGGATATGACGCAGGGGCAAATTGCCCATACCTTTTGCACTTGGTGTTATTACCGCCTCTTTGTCGCGGGCAGCGACTACTGGGGGTGCGGCCTGGTAGAAAAGAAAAAGGAAGAACACTGCTCATATAAAAAGGCGCTGCTGAAAGAAGAAGAAAAAGTAAGCTGATTTTGAATTGGTACAGGCAATTAATAGAAATGGCGGAACAGCCGGCCTGACGGCAGAAATACAAAAATTTGAAATTGTATCCATTTATTGTGCATGGATTTCAGAAGCCACCAGTGCTGAACTGGTGGCTTTAATTTTAACCACTGAAGATATGCGAATGTATTGCTCCCTCATAATCATTTTTGCTGGTTTCCCCGGCCAACGGGGCCTGGCGCACCATTTGCAAAATGGCATATTTCAGGCGCCAATTTAAAATAAGCCCTGGCTCCGCCCCAGGGCTACGGCCTTGCATTCCTTCATAATATCTTCCGCCTGCAGTATTTCATCTTCACTCCGGCAACGCACCCCCACCAGCACATCCCCCGAAGGAGACCGCCCCCGGGAAGCCTTTCCCTTTACAATCATTTTATCGATAAAATAACCCAGCCCGCATCCCGCCGCCAGGCCTATGAGCCCAAGGGCCACAGGACCGATAAAAACCATCGAGCCGTAAATAACCCCCATCAGCATTCCTATGGACCCGGTTATGGCCATGCCGTCCACAAGGCTCATGCCGTCACTTGCGTACATGGTGTCAAGTATTCTTTGCCTGCCGGGCAGGCAAGGGTCGAGCACAACCACTAAAAGCCTGTCCCCGGAAAAGCCTGAATCCTTTAATCTTTTAATCCCCAGCTCCAATACCAGCGAGGTTTTATAAAGTCCGTATACGCTATACATGACATCACCTGTAGGATTTAGGATAATCACAATAGCGGCAGGTTATTCTATTTTTGTACACTAAAGCAGGTGATCCAAAAATGATGAGAAAAAAACAGCTTCGATTTGCCAGGATGGCCATGTCCGAATTGAACATAGCCATTTTGCACGCCAAAATGCCCTGGATGCCCATGTGGTGGTCCGCCGCCCTGCCGGGTCTGGGCCACCTGTGTAAAGGTTCATATTGCAAAGGACTCATTCTCATGTTATGGGAAATACTGGTTAACTTTAAGGCCAGAATTAATATAAGTATTTTACACACCTTCACCGGTGAATTCAGTAAAGCCAGGGAAGCTTTAAATGTGGAATGGGCGCTGGTTTATGGAGTGATATTTTGCTTTTCCATCTTCGACAGCTATCGCAATAGTGTTGAATCGAATATACTGAGCAGGCTGGAACGGCAACAAAAAAAGAGCGACTATAGATTTATGATAATGTCCCCCTACGGTATGAATTACCTGAACAGGTTAAATCCCTGGCTTGCAGCCACCTGGTCCGCCCTTTTGCCAGGATTCGGGCACATGTATAACGGTAAAACAATTAAAGGAACCATCCTTCTGGTATGGTCCGTGGCCATAATATATTTCTCCCATGTCAACCACGGTATAATTGCCACCTTTACTGGAGAATTCAGCAAGGTCAATGACATAGTCAATTATCAGTGGTTGCTTTTTTTCCCTTCGATATATTTGTTTTCCATTTGGGATTCGTATAACGACGCGGTGGAGACCAATAAACTTTTTGCGGAGGCTCAAAAACAGCACTTGAGGAAAACCTACGGTAAAACAATTAAGAATTGATGGCCATGGCCAACTCCCATTCCGTCAGAGACACACCCTGTTCCTGCCCCCGGATTTGGCCCGGTAAAGGGCTTCATCCGCCCTGGCTATAAGCCAGTCCACATTTGCGTCGGAGCCGGGCTCAATGCAGGCCACACCAAAACTCGCGGTTATATTTATACAATCGCAGCCGGGCAGGGGTATGCACTGCTCCTGGACGGCCAGGCGCGTGCGCTCGGCTATTTTCAACGTTTGCTCGCAATTTGCCCCGGGCAGGCAGGTGATGAACTCCTCCCCGCCATAACGCCCCACAAAATCGTAGGAGCGGCTGAAACAGGAAATCCGGGAAGCAAAAACCTGCAGCACCACGTCCCCGGCCTGGTGCCCGTATGTATCATTAACCTTTTTAAACCCGTCGATATCGGCCAGAATTATGCCCACCGGCGAACTTTCCCTCCTGGCCCTGTCCACCTCCTGCCCAAGCCGCTCCATGAAGACCCGCCGGTTCAAAAGCCCGGTAAGGTAGTCCACCGAAGCAAGATGCTCGGCATGCTCCCTGGCCCTTTCAGCCTCCTCCTTGGCCTCCACAATTTTTGTAATGTCTATGAAGGAAACAATCCCCCCGGTGAAATGGCCCCTGTCGTCCCGGAGTATATTTATATTTTTCAATATTGACAGAAGACGGCCGTCCTTGCTGGTCATGGTGCACTGGTGCTTCAGTATTGGCTCGGTCCGGGCCGTATCGAAAAAAACACACTTTTCCTGACATTTTGATTTTAGCATAAGTAGATGGCGACCCAAAATCTCTTCCCGGTCAAAACCTGTGATAAGGCAAAATTCGTCGTTGACGTTTACTATTTCACCGTAACTGTTTACTATGTATATGGCGGTGGCCGCGGTCTGCAATATTTTATCCTGCAGGCATTTCTCAAATTCCAACGTCCTGCGGGCCTCAATCAGCGGTGAAATATCAATTATGCAAAGCAAAGTGCCCAGGTAATGGTCATCCTTTTGGACGGGCTGAACTGTTATGGTAAACTCACCCTGGCGGATCCAGTTGTGTATGGAGACAGGGGCCAGGCTGTTACCTGCCTTATAGTCCTCCAGCACGTTCCTCAGCCTCTGGTCGGTATCCTCCGGCAGCATCTTCCAAAGGGAGTGATTTATAATTTCCTCCCGTTTTTTTTCCACCAAATCACATGCGTATTGGTTAATTTCCGTTATTCTGTCCAGCACATCCACAAAAACCACTCCCTGCTGCATGCTGGACAATACCGCCTGCAGCCTGGCCAGGCCTATTTCAGCGTCGGATTTAAGTGATTCTTCCGCCAGCTTTGAACGCAGCAAAAGCTTAACCCTACGCCTTAAAAGAGGAAAGTTCACCGGCCTGGTGATAAATTCATCCACGCCCGCGTTTAGAGCCCTGTGGATCATATCATCTTCTTCCGGCTCCGATATCATCACCAGCGGCAACCTGTTTCCTCCAGGCAGCCCGCGGATAACCCGGCATGCATCTATGCCGCTCATAACCGGCATCATTATGTCCATCAGTATTATATGGGGAGTGGATTTTTCAAATAATTCCACCGCCTCGACACCGTTTTCCGCTTCAATAACCTGATAACCGTCATTTTCCAGGGCGCTCCTGAACATCTGCCTTTCCGCCCTGTCGTCGTCAACCACCAGTATTAAAGGGGAACTTTTATTCAGAGAGTTATCCGCCATCCCTTTTTCCTTTCCCTGGTTGGTACCCGGCACACCGATGTGTTAAATAAAAAAAACATTTATATTATTTGCTGTAAACCCTGGCCTTTGAATATTCAAACATATGCTCTCTAACATTCAGGCTTTTGGACATAACAATCATTTCGCCGTCCTCCAGGGGCAGGCCGTCCTTGGGATTACTGCCGATTTGCTCCACCAGCCACTCCTTAAACAACTGAAGCCCCCCCAAATTCTGGGGAAATCCGCCCCACAGATCCCAGACCCTGAAATAAACTATGAAATGAAGCCTGTAAACATTGGCGATGCGGTCCTTCCTTATTTTTATATCAATCAGCCGCAGGCAGGGCTGGGACTTTCCGTCCACCAGATCCTCGGGCCTGGCTATCTCTATGCAGGATTTCACATGGCCGAAGCCCTGCTCCCTAAAGCTGCTTATCAGGCCGTCCACCTGTATGCAGATCCTGCTGCCATAGGTATATTTTTCGTTTTCACCCACATGGGGGTTTAATATATAGGTGCTGAAATATTCCTCAATTCTGTCCATGGTGGTGGGCGGAGGAATGCTCATACCCGGAGGCATGTCGTCACAAAGCGGCCTCAGTCCGGGATGCTTTATCCTGCAGCAGACAAAATCGAATTCACGTCTCAGCTGCCCGGGATAACTGCCCCACTCAACGGGATATTCATAGGCGTCTATTTCCCAAAGCTTTTTTTGCAGCTGATACCATGCATCCGGAAGATTGTGGGCGTCTACAAAAACAGGTATCAAATACTCAATTTTTTCGCTCATAATACGTGCACCCCTTTCTCCACCATGTATTCCCTCTTTAAAGCATAGAATCCTTCTGGCACATATTCTATATAAAAAGAAAAAAAATAACAACAATTGAGGAAACTCCACGGATTGGAGCGGTAAAAACGGTATTTTGCACGTCCGGCGGCCAGGGGCGGGGCTGCCCGGCGAAATAATAAAAAAGGGGCCAAAACAAAGCCTTTGGACCCTTTCAATTTTTTTCTGTAGAGTTTTATATTAATTATTAACACGCAAATTATTAGGCCAAAAAATTTACATTTCCTCATTAATAACCATTAGCAGCTTTTTAAGGGAGTTAACCTGTTCAGGGCTGAACTGGGATTTTAACTTTTTATTAAATTCATTGGCCACAGGGATAAGCTTATCCGCCAGCAGCCGTCCCTTTTCGGTAAGGAAAACCTTTAATGCCCGCCTGTCGCCGGGATCGCTGCGCCTTTGCACCATATTTTCCTTTTCCAGACGGTCCACCAGCCCCGTAACAGCCGGGCTTTCCAGGGAAAGCCGTTCGGCCAGGTTTTTAACATTTTGACCATCCTGCAGCAATAAAGCAAAAAGTATAAAGGACTGTGTCAGGGTGATACCGTATTCGCTAAACCGATTATTATAATATTTATGAAGCTTCCGGGCGGCAACACCCATTTCAAAGCAAAGATAGCCTGTAAAATCCTCCATGATAATGCTCCTTAACAAACCATGATTAAATATAATATATTTGTATGTTAATTATTTGTCAATAACACAATTATCATATCTGGATTCCCTGCCTTTATTTTCCCTTAAATTCAGGCTTTCTTTTTTCAAAAAAGGCGCTGACCGCCTCGTTTTTGTCCTCGGTTCCCATGCAGAACATGGACTGGGCCTGCTCAAACATAAGGCCGGACTGCAAGGAGACCTCCCTGGCCAGGTTTATGGCCTTCTTGCCGAACATTACCGCCACCGGCGGCTTGGATGCAATTCTTGCGGCCAACTCCATGGCCTTGGCCTGAAGTTCCCCCGGCGGGCATACCAGGTCCACCAAACCTATGCGCAGGGCCTCGGCGGCATTAATGGTATCGCAAGCCAGAATCAACCTTTTGGCCTGGCTGGCTCCCACCGTTCTGGTCAGTCGCTGGGTTCCCCCGATGTCCGGAGCCAAGCCGAAATTAACCTCCTGAATACCAAAAACGGCATTTTCAGATGCGATACGGATATCACAGGAAAGAATTAATTCCGTGGCCGCTCCGAAACAAATGCCCTGAACCGCGGCAATAACCGGCTGGCGCAGGTTTTCCCAGCGATTGTGCACGTTCTGAATTCGTGGAAGATTTTTCATAATAAAATTTGAATTGATTTTTCCCAGCAGTGAGACGTCAATACCGGCGCTGAATTTGTCGCCGGCGGCCTTAATCACCACGGCTCTCACTTCATCGTCGGATTCTATAATCCCCTGGAGAGCCTCCATTTCCCACCAGCTCTCCTCGATGAAGGTATTCATGGCCTGGGGACGATTAAGGGTTATGGTTGCGACACCCCCTGATTTTTCAAACCGCAGCGTATTGTATTCCATATTGAAACCTCCCAAGAAATATATTCCTGACCCCAAAAATGATTCTACAAATAACCCCGGTCACCTTTTTAGTTTCTTCCCCAATCTTTGAATGGGTTTTTAAAGCCTGCCCCGAAAAAAACTGGAAAATAGTATGTATTATTTGTCCATAAAAAAACAAAATAACACTATGCTGCTGAGGTTTATATTTTACGGGCTACTGGGCTGGGGACTGGAAGTGCTCTGGACCGGTATTGAGTCCGGGCTGGGAGGAGATCCCCGGCTCCGCTCCACAACATATTTATGGATGTTTCCCATATACGGCCTGGCGGTGTTTCTCGAACCGGTGCATGATCGGATCAGATACTGGCCGGTGCTCCTGAGAGGCGTCATATGGACGTTGTTGATATGGGGCATGGAATACGTCACAGGAGGATTGCTCCGGCTTACCACCGGATACAGCCCCTGGGACTACTCCGGGTCCGGCCCCTGGGAAATCCAGGGTCTGATAAGGCTGGATATGGCGCCCCTGTGGTTTGTAACCGGGCTGCTGTTTGAAAAGGCCCATGATTTTATCAAAAGAGTGGCCGGGGTTCTGTAAAATATGTGGCCGGGGAAATGGATTTAATGAAGGATTATCCGGTTTTATGTTAAATAATTATATAGGTAAAGTTATTTTCAGCCGGAAATAATAAAATATAATATACTTTTTAAGGGGGTGTATGTTGTGGGTCTGGGCACCGGAATTCTGCTCTCGTTAGGATTTGCTTTACTGGCGGCTATTGTGGGCATGCTTATCAGCGGTACCGCCAAGGATATAACTCTGGCTTGTTCCCCGGTAGAGAATAAGGAATCTTCCCACCACTAGGATTCAACGGATAAATCATATATTTTTTAAAAAGTCTTAAAAAGCCGCGGCTATTAATACCGGGGCTTTTTTGTTAATGTTAATTATTTTTTCAGCAGGATATCTTTTCATGGCGAAGCTATAAAAAGAGGACGGCATGTTGGCCGCCCTCTTTTTATATGCTATTTTTTTATAAGCTCCTGAACAAAGGGCGGTAGAACAAAACAGGTACGGTGTATTTCCGGGCTGTAAAAACGGGTGTTCAGGTCGGGTAATTTTGAAATGTCCACCTTTACGGGGTCGTGCTTTTTGCTGCCCATGGTAAAGGTCCACAATCCGCCGGGATAAGTGGGCACATTGGCCAGGAACAGCCTGGCCAGGGGAAAAATGCTTGCCACGTCATTATAAATCCTGGGAATCAGCTCCCTGTTAAAAAAGGGCGACTCCGTCTGGGCCACAAAAATCCCGTCTTCTGTAAGAGCGTCGTGAACATCCTGATAAAAAGCCGCGCCGAACAGCCCCTCGGCCGGCCCGATGGGATCGGTGGAGTCAACAATAATCATATCGTATGTATTTTTATTTTCTTTTACGTGCTTGATTCCGTCATCCACCAGCACCTCAACCCTGGGGTCGTCCAGGGCGCAGCTGATTTCCGGCAGATATTTTTTAGCGGCCTCTATCACCTTTCCGTCTATCTCCACAAGTACCGCCTTTTCCACGGATTTGTGCTTTATTATTTCGCGAATGGAACCGCCGTCACCGCCCCCCACAACCAGAACCTTACGGGGGTTGGGCAGGGTGTTTAATCCCACATGGGATATCATTTCATGGTAAACAAACTCGTCCGCCACGGTGGTTTGAATTATATTGTCCAGAAGCAGCATGCGCCCGAACTGGTGAGTGTCCACCACCATCAATTTCTGAAAGGGAGTCATCTCGGAGTGCAGGCTTTTGATAACCCTGCAGCTGATCCTCATGTCCGCGGTCTGCATTTCACTAACCCATAAATCCATAATAATACCTCCTTTATCAACCTCGCCAGGAAATATCGCCAACTTATTTTTTATCAGTACCACATGGGCACGGCCGCCAGGGCGCATCCCGTTTTTACCACCCGGTGCTCCACCGCGGCTATTTTCATATCCTTCAATTCCATTTTGCGGGACCGGAACGCCTCCTCCAGCATGGATTTTATGTTGTTGTAGGCCTCCTCCTTGCCGCATACCCCTGAAAATTCCATTATCACACCAAAGGTGTCCGGGGAAAGTCCCACACCCACCGCCGCCGCGATGAGTTGTCCGGGTTCCGAACTTACTATATAACCGTAAGCCGTGGGCACCAGGGAACCCGGGGGAATTACCAGTTCCGGGTCGTGTTCCGCTCCCGGAGGCAATATGCTGCTTACCCTTATTAAATTTATATTACCAACTTTACCCGACAGCAGGGCGTTGTCAAAGGCGGTCAGCGTGCTTTCTCCTTCGGCCGCAGCAGCGGTTAAAAAGTATTTTTTGGGTGTCGGTAGCATGTCCAATCACCTTCCCTTGTTATGGTTGGCTTACAAACAAACAATAAAAATTATAAACACTTATATAGTAAAAAACAACAATAATTTTTCCTTTTACCATATAATCGGCTTTTTGCCTCAGGGAATAGTTATCCCCATACCGTGGGAATATATTTAAAGGTTTTTAATTTCATACCAAAGGAGGTTTCGTTTATGGACAATACGGTTCTGGCTACCTTTTCCACCCGGGATATCGCTGAACAGGCCATTCAGGAACTGAGAAACAGGGGTTTTAAAGATGACATATCAATCGTTACCAGGGAGGACCAGAAAAACGATTGGGTGGCCCAGGGACACGCCCCCGCCACCGGCGGAGACACGGCGATGAACGGGGCGACCACCGGGGGGGCAATTGGAGGTTTAATAGGGCTGGCAGCCGGCATAGGAGCCCTGGCCATTCCCGGGCTGGGTCCGGTTCTGGCGGCCGGGCCAATTACAGGGCTGCTTTCCGGAGCAGCCACCGGAGGAATAGCCGGCGGGCTGGTGGACTGGGGAATACCGGCGGAAAGAGGACGTTATTACGAGGATAAGGTCAAACAGGGCAATATGCTGGTGACGGTACGCTGCGAGCGCAACAAGGCCGATGAGGCCGCCGGAATATTACGGGCACACGGCGCCCGGGACGTGGAAACCCATTAATCCAAAATATTCCGGTAATAAAGACCATTTTTATGCAAATAATAATCCCGGTAGCCATTACGGCTAAATTTTTCATAGGGGGTACAAATATGGATCAGGTATACCAATTGCAACAACAACTCCAGCGCCTGCGCCAGGAAATCAGCGACATTTCCCAGGTGTGCAACGCACTGCAGCAGTCCGAGCAAACCAACAGCATGCAGCTTCAGCAGTTACAGCAAAAAGAGGTTATGGCCACCCAGGGACTGCGCCGGATACAGCAGGCCGCCAATTCCCTGAGCCAGGATATCAACCAGATCAGCAGCATCGCCCAGCAAATGGCCGGGCAAATGCAAACCCAGAGAACCTTCGCCTCAACCTATCCCCCGCTTACCACCGGGATAAGCCCTTATGCCGGCGCCGGAATGCTCAGCCAAACAACCGGCTTTGGGGGACAATCCGGCACATTCGCGGGGCAGTTCGGCAACCTGGCCAACCAAACAGGAACCTTTGCCGGGCAAACCGGAATTTATTCCGGCCAGGCAGGCATGGGAGCGCTGGCAAGCCAGACCGGCTTGAACCAGATTGGCGCGACATTCCCGGCTTCAAGCCAGTTCAGCTACGCCACCAACCTGGCAGGGGGCCAGAACACCGGAATGTTTGCCTCAAGCACACCATATGCCTCACAGAACCCAAGCACCAACACCCTGTTGCAGAGCACCTATTCACCTTATCAGGCAAACCAGTTCGGCTTCAGATAAGCAACTCCAAACAAAGTTTGAATTATACCCGGCCAGCTTTTTTGGGACCGGGTATTTATATTTAAATCATCCGCGCCATTATGACATTATTCACCTCTTAACATATTATTCCATTATTACTATAATTTATATGTAAGAAAATTTCATGCGGGGGTGATTTAATGGCCAAAAGCTTAAAGGACGGCGCTTCGTTTAACCAACGGGAAGTAATTGATTTTCTGGTGGAGTTTTCGTCGTTCAAGGACAGGGTGGAAAAAAAGTTCAAAGATGTCTCAAAGGAACTGGACGGAAAAATTAACGAACATGAACTCTGGGTGGGAGTCTACCTGATAGCCACCGACTACGCCGAAGAATTGGCCAGTAAAAAGGCAAAACAGGAAACTGTTCAAAAGGCGTCATAAAATATGAAGAGCCTCCGGCAAAAGAGGCTCTATTATTTTTTTTGGGGAATTATTCCTCTATGTAATTAATATGGATTTAATTTCTTTTTTTCGGGGGAATGCTATAATTGAAGGTGGTGCTCACAATTGCTCGGGAGAGCAAGGATACGACGGGAATGAAAAAGTCATTAACCATAAAATTCCCGCCGGGCGGGAATTTTTATTTTTTAAGAACAAAACGGCGCCGAGGTGAGCTTATTGATTGATCCCGTGGCAATCTCCATTGGACCCTTTACCGTCAGGTGGTACGGCATTATAATGGCCACAGCCTTTCTTCTTGGAATATGGCTTGCCCATCGCAGGGCGGAACAACAGGGCTTTAGCACGGACCACCTGATAAACATGATAACGCTGATCATCCCTTTTTCCATAATAGGAGCCCGGCTGTACTTTGTGATCTTCGAGTGGGAGCAGTACAGCGCAAACCCGCTGGATGCGCTGGCCATCTGGCACGGGGGCCTGGCCATCCACGGGGGACTCCTGGGAGGCGCCCTGGCCGGGCTGTGGTATGTTTACAAAAAAAGATTGCCCCTCCGGCAAACCGCCGACATACTGGCGCCCAGTATAATATTGGGGCAGGCCATTGGCCGCTGGGGTAACTTTTTTAACCAGGAAGCCCACGGAGGGCCGGTAACGGAGGGTTTTATCTCCCACTTCCCGGAATTTATTCAAAAACAGATGTTTATCCAGGGGGTTTACTACAATCCCACTTTTTTATATGAATCCCTGTGGAATATCGCCGTATTCGGCATATTAATGTACAAATGGAAAAACAGGAGATTTCCGGGAGAAATAACTTTACTCTACCTGGCCCTTTATTCCCTTGGCAGGTTTTTCATCGAAGGCCTGCGCACGGACAGCCTTATGCTGGGGCCCCTACGGGTAGCCCAACTGGTCAGCCTGCTGCTGTTCCTGGCGGGTATGGCGGGGTATTTCTACGGCAGGAGGTTAAGCGGCAACCAAACCGCCCGCAAATAACTCCCGTTACCCCGGGGGTAAAAACGGGCATCGCCGGTATTTAAGGCCTCCGGCTTGCGGCGGGGCCCTTTTTGTGTTAAGCTCAAATATGGTAATAAAGCAAAATTTTGTCGATAACCGGGGGAGTCCAGATGAGCGGCCGCGGCAGGTCATCTTCCAATACAAAAAAACAAAATAACTGCCCACCCATCCGGGACAACATAAAACACCAGTTGCTGGGAATAGGATTGTTAGCCCTGTCAGCCCTGGGGGTGGCCTCTTTTTTCACCCCAACCCTGGGTATGCTGGGCAATTTATTTGAACGGGCCATGCTGGTACTGGCGGGCGGCGGCCGCTATTTTCTGCCGGTGCTGCTGGCCCTGGCGGGATATAAAATAATGACCGGGGGCGGACGGCTGAAAATCACCGCCCGTGCCACCGGGGTATTGTTATTATACATAACACTGCTTTTTTATCTGCACCTGGATTTTTTACCCTCCCAACACTTTCCGGCGGCGCTGGAAGGCCGGGGTGGAGGCATAACGGGAGCCGCCGGGGCCTACCTGTTCAAACTGCTTTTCGGCAGGGTGGGAACCTATATAATGCTGGCAGCCCTGACAGCGGTTTCTCTCATACTGATAACCGGTTCAACCCTGGGCCACCTGGGAATGGTTACCGCTCTCCGGGCCAGGGCCATGGGAAGCAGAATGGGCAGCGGCGTGTTAAATTTTCTCTTTGAAGAAATCGAGCCGGGCAAGGAAGGTAATAACGAAAAGCCCAAATCAGAAAAAAATACCCTGCTAAAAATCAATCAAAACCAATCTTCCGAGGTTGTAAACACAGTTGAAGCCGGGGAGGATTCCGGGCTAGCCGGTAATCCCAAGCCGGTGATAAAAAGCGGCAATAGAAAAAAAACCGGGGATGAAATTGCGGAACCAATTGAAATAGCGCCCCTGTCCCTGTCCGACGGCAAGGTATACAGGCTGCCCCCGGTGTCACTGCTGTCCGGCCCCAAGAACAAAAAGGCGGGGGTTTCCAACACGGAGATTTCCGAAAAAACCCGCATACTGGAGGAAACCCTGGACAACTTCGGCATCGCCGCCCGGGTTACTGAAGTGGCGGTGGGACCGGCCATTACCAGGTATGAAATCCAGCCCCCGCCGGGGGTCAAAGTCAGCAGGATAGTTGGCCTGGCGGATGACATAGCCCTTGGCCTGGCCGCCCCCGGGGTGCGCATCGAAGCCCCCATACCAGGCAAGGCGGCGGTGGGAATAGAGGTTCCCAACCGGGAAATTTCCATGGTGAGCCTCCGGGAACTGGTGGAAAGCAGGGAGTTTACAACCCCTTCCTCCCGGCTGACGGTTGCCCTGGGCAAGGACCTGGCAGGAACGCCGGTGGTGGCGGACCTGGGTAAAATGCCTCACCTGCTGGTGGCCGGAGCCACGGGCTCCGGCAAAAGCGTATGCATAAACACCCTGGTTTCCAGCATACTGTACAGGGCCACCCCGGACGAAGTTAAATTTCTTATGATAGACCCCAAAATGGTTGAACTCACCAATTATAACGGTATTCCCCACCTCATTTCCCCGGTGGTGACCGATGCCAAAAAGGCGGCGGGAACCCTGCGCTGGGCTGTGAAGGAAATGGAAAAAAGATATGAATTGTTTGCCCAGACCGGGGTGAGGGATATATCCAGATACAACAAACTCTGCGGAGCCTCCTTGGGAGAATCCGCCCCTGTTCCGCTGCCCTTTATCGTTGTTATTATCGATGAACTGGCTGATTTGATGATGGTGGCCCCCGCCGATGTGGAGGATTCCATCTGCCGCCTGGCACAGATGGCCAGGGCTGCGGGAATGCACCTGCTGGTGGCCACCCAGAGGCCCTCTGTGGATGTCATCACCGGCCTGATAAAAGCCAATATACCTTCCAGGATATCCTTCGCGGTATCCTCCCAAACGGATTCCAGAACCATTTTGGACATGGGGGGGGCGGAAAAGCTGCTGGGAAAAGGGGACATGCTGTTTTTCCCGGTGGGGGTTCCCAAACCTTTAAGGCTGCAGGGCGCATTCCTGTCCGATCAGGAAGTGGAGTCCATGGTAACCTATATCAAGGAGCAGGCCGAGCCCATCTATGACGAACAGGTGCTAAAAACCCCTCCGGCGGAGGGAAAAAACGACCCCTCCGGCCTGGAGGACGAGTTGCTTCCCCAGGCCGTGCAGATATTTATCGAAAGCGGCACCGCCTCCATCTCCCTCCTGCAGCGCAGACTGCACATAGGCTATGCCAGGGCGGCCAGGCTGGTGGATATTATGGAAAGAAACGGTATTGTGGGCGGCTTTGAGGGAAGTAAACCCAGGTCTATACTGATGTCGCTGGAGCAGTACCAGCAAACATTTAATTCCGGGTCCCAGTAAGAAAACCATATAGAAAAAGAAACAGATTCTTTTCCTGGAGGGCAACTTGTAATAACAGACATGGATTGGGAGGGTTACTGTGAAGGACACCGAAAATAGGGCATTGCTGCACATGCTGCTGAATCTATTCAGGGGGCTGTACAAATCCATTGATGACGATTTAAGGGAAGCCGCCGCCAAATGCGGCCTGACCACCGCCCAGCAGCATCTCCTGTGGGTGCTGTATTTTAATAACGGCAGCACCCTGACTGAAATCAGCGAGTTGGGACAGTGGCATGTATCCACAGTGATGAACATGGTGGAAAGAATGGAGAAAACCGGCCTGCTTTATAAAATAGTCGATGAAAACGACGCCAGGGTTAAAAGAATATTTCTGACGCCCCAGGGTGAAGCGCTCAGGGAAAAAACCGAAACCATGACGGATAATTACAGGCTGTATAGAATACTTGCCGAAACGGACGAGGCTGAGTTAAAAAAGGAGATAAAACCCCTTATTAACCTGGTCAGGCGGCTGGCCGGAGATAAATTTGTAAATTATGTAATGGAGTCAACCAATTATCTCAGGGATTCCGCCGGCGTGACGGCAAACAAAACCAACTGAAACTTTCCCGGCCTGCAGGAAAATCATTGGGGGTTGACTCGGTTTCACGCTGGTGATACATTAAATTGGAGATATTCCTTGGTGAAAAAGACACATCGCTTAATACGGGGAGGTAATAGGTTATGTTCGACTTTACCCTTTTTTATCTAATCTCCACAGTATGCCTGGCAGTAGGTGTGGCGGCATGCATTTTTTCCAACCCCATCGCCGGGATCATGGAGACGGTGGATGAACATTCCAACGGACGGGTTCACTGATTATATGTTTAACCTGTAAATAATGGCGCCGCGAGCGTCTTATTTTTTTACGCGTTATTCGGGTTATATCATTGGCAATAATAACAGCAAAGGAGGAATCGCGTCTTGGCCGCAAAGAAACCGACCCCTGTACTGGAAACTTCAATAAAAGATGAAATGGTAAGTATTAAAGGCAGGGTTAAAAAAGACATATTCTGGGTACTGGTGAGTGTGGCGGTGGCTGTGGCAACAGGGCTTGCCGCCGGACAGCTTATATAATATTCAGGAAGAATGTCCCCGGCATTTGTATGGGGACATTCCCCCGGTGGCAAACAAATTTATTTTATATTGTTTACATACCAAAAAACCGCTGCCGCCGCAATCAGCAACAGCCTCACAGGCAGCAGCAGCGGTTTTTTAACAATACCTTTCATCTTCAGCCATTCAGCCGCGGCCAGCGGAATAACCAGCACTATAAATATAAACCTGGCAGCCGGAACAAAACCTGGATTGCCCAGGGTAAACAGCCACAATATAATTGCCCAGGCCAGGATGCCGAGAGCGATAAGAGCCGGCCCGGGAATTTTTTTACCCTTCATTTACCCAACCTCCATATCATTTTAAAATACATTCAGTGCAGGCCGCCACAATTCCTGCCGGATTCATAACCAATTTAAAGCCTCCCACATAAGTTGATATATATTTTGCAACCGGAGGTCAAGGTTATGTCTTTGGAAATTTTAGAAGTGGCCAATCACCGCCAGCTGACTGAATTCTGCCTGTTCCCGAAAAAAATATACAGCCCGGGGGAGTATCCCGTGGCCACAGGAGACCCCGGGAAGATATTCAACCCCGAGCAAAACCCGGTTATGCACCATCTGAAGGGCTGCTGTTTTATGGCCTTCAGAAACGGCAGGGCAGTGGGCAGGGTGGCGGCAATAAAAGATTTGCTCAATCCGGACCAAGAAACAGGCTTCTTTAGCTGCTTCGAGTGCGAGAAAGATCCCGGAGCCGCAAGCGGCCTGCTGGAAAAGGCCTATCAGTGGCTGGAAACAAACGGCTGCACAAAAATGCTGGGCCCGGCCACTTTCAATACCAACCAGCAGGTGGGTATACTGGTGGAGGGTTTTGAGAGGGGTTACCAACCCATGATGCCCTATAATCCCCCCTACTACCCGGAGCTTATGGAGGCCGCCGGCCTGGAAAAACTGACGGATCTGCTTTCCTTTCACTGGTGGAGGGAGATGGGCGTTCCCGAAAAAGTTTCTTCGGCCCTGCAAAGGGTCCGGGAAATCCCCGGGGTAACCCTGCGCAGGATTAATTCGGCGGGCCCCGGACGGGATATGGAACTGGTCAGACAGGTATACAACCTTTCCATGTCCGAAAACTGGGGCTTTATTCCCCTGACCCGGGCGGAGGCGGGCGCAATGCTGAATTACTGCGCCAGGTTCGCGGACCCGGATTTGCTGCTGGCCTTAATGGTGAATAATAAACCCGCCGGAATATTGCTCTTCACCCCTTCCCCGCTGCCCTCCCGGCCGGGGGTAAAGTCGGTCCGGGGAGCTATAATCGGCATTATACCGGCCTTCAGGCACAAGGGGCTGGATTCCCTGATGATGGCCGAAGCCATAAATATATTAAACAGAAAAGGATATCATGAGGCGGATTTATCCCAGGTGCACGAGGAGAACAAGGTGATGCTGAAAATAATCACCAAAGTGCTGAAAGCGGAACAGACCCGGCGTTTCAGGATCTACCGCAACAAGGCCTGAATTGGGAAAACCCGCCGGTGAAACTATTAAAAGGCAAGGACTTCTAACGGCCCGAAGGAATGTCCCCGTAATCAGGAGACATTCCTTTAAGATGTTTGTATAATAGTAAGTGATTTGACATCCTAAAAGTTGTGCTCCCTTACCTATTGGAGGTGGTATATTTTGGACAGAGTGGATGAGCTGGTTGCCGAACTGGAAAAATTAAGCCTGGAAGAATTAAAGGAACTGTTTGACAAAATGTCCGATACCCTTGACCTGCTGGGCTGGATAAAATTAAACGAAGTGTTTTGATAGTGAAAAGGCTCCTCCGTTACCCCCTGAAAAAAAAGCCCCGCCTTAAAGGCGGGGCACTGAGAGAGATTTAGGAGGCTGGTTTACTGCTACCTGCAGCATTACTATTTTGACCCTTTTTATTGTTTTTTATCCTTTAAATTGCTAAAAAATAAAAACCCCTAAGGCGGGGTTCACCGTAATAAAAAAACAAAAAAATTATCTGGAGAGTAACTGAGAAAGAGAGGTGACAATATTTAATAGCAATCATCATGCCAGTGCCCTTTGGGGTCCCGGCCGGTATTTGCCGGTATCGGGATTAAAGAAGAAGAAACCGCTTTTTATGCTGCCCGGAGATTATACTTCCAACAATATTCCCGGGGAAATGCCACCGGCCCATGTATCAAAATGGAACCTTTCAAAAAGAATCCACACGCCCTGCGTATCTTTCCGAAACAAATTAAAAACCCGCCCGGAGGCAGGTTCAGGGAAGGAAAGAAAAGTTAATTCGCTTATGTCCATTTCACATTATTACCATTACACAAAGGAGTTATACTCACTCCAAAGAATAACTAAAAAACCTATCCCCTTCCCGGCAGCAGCCTTTCAGTTCCCCCTGCCGCCGCGCCGCCGGCTTCCGCCATTTCCCCGGCGTAATATAGATTGACATCCCTCTGGGGAAAGGGTATTTCTATCCCCGTGGCTTCAAATTGTTCTTTAACCGACATATTAAGTTCATCCAGCACCCTGAATTTTTCCTTGTAGTCCGCAATGGAACAGGTAGCCAGCAAATTCAGCGAGGACTCCCCAAATTCCGTAAAGTACACCGCCGGTCCGGGATCTCCCAGCACATCCGGGTGCGAGCCCATAATCCCAAGCAATAGCTCCTTTACCTGTTTAAGGTCGGTGCCATAGGCCACCCCTATCTTTAACCTTATGGTAACCTGGGGATTGGGAAAAACGTGGTTGATTATCCTGCTGGAAGCCAGATCCTTGTTGGGGACAACCATTACCGTATTATCAAAGGTACGGATTCTGGTGCTTCTGGGGCCGATATCCATAACGTCGCCTATAAGGCCGTTGGTCTCAATCCTGTCACCCACCCTAAAGGGCTTGTCGAATATGATCATTACTCCGGAGAGCATATTGCCCAGGGTCTCCTGGGCGGCCAGGGCCACCGCCAGCGAAGCCACCCCCGCGGTGGCGACCAGGCCGCTGATGGATATTTTAAAGTAACTCAATATAATTGTAAGGGCCACGAAATACACCACAAATTTGATAACCTGCCTGGCTATCATGGCAACATGCTGCTCCACGGGATTCCCCTGCTCCTGCTCCCCCAGGGATCTGTCCATGTACCACGCGATGACGGCCTCCACCAGTTTAACGGCCCACCAGGCAACCACCACGACCAAAAGGGCGTAGGCTATCTGCTCGGCCCGGCCGAGGAATTTGGAGTTCTGGAAAACCGGGTATTCCACGGCTATGGACTTCCCGGCAAGCATCAGCAAAAAAAATGCAACATATTTAACTGGACGGCAGGACATTTCCACCAGTTTCTCATCCAGCTCGCTCCGGGTGCGGGAGCTTATAAAGCCCGTTATTTTCCCCCAGAGCTTCCCGGCCAGCCAGGCCAGCAGGAGACTTGCCAGAAAATAAGCCAGAATAATGCCGTAGAACTCGAAATATTGCCTGTACATAGCGTCACCCCGAATAAATTTTCTGATGGCTGATTTGCCTTGGCACAAGAAAAAATGGTTGATTAAAAGGATTTTTGACACTTACAGCCAATTTAATAGATTCAACAGCCAAAATCAAATTAAAAAAGGATCCCGGGGAGATTATAACAGTAAAGCAAAACATTACGCAATGCTTTAAATATTTGACATCCAGCAGAGGTAGCCAATGAAGAATTATATGATAACAGGCGGAGAATTGATTACTTCAGGTGGGCCGGTTCCCAACGAGGGACTGATGATCATGCGGGGAAAAATAGCTTTGCCCGGAGCCATGAATCCGGACAGCATCTACGCCGGCCTGTCGTGCTCCCTGAATTTCCTTTCAGGTCCCAACGGCGGCTCCGGGGCACAGGCTAAAAATGCCTGCGCCAGTCCGTCCCCGGGGTTGACCCGGCTTCCGGCGGATGCACCAAGCTACGAAACAATAAACGCCGAAGGACTATACATATCGCCGGGTTTTATCGACCTGCACATGCACGGCGGAGGCGGATTCGACACATCCGAGGGGAACACCACCTCTCTCAGAAAAATGTCCATATATCACGCCCGGGGGGGCACTACCTCCTTCCTGCCCACCATTGCCGCAGGCCCTTCCAAGGTAATGGAGAAGGCCCTGGCCGCGGTTTCAGCCCAATATCTCAGAACCACCAGGGGGGCAAGCATACTGGGAGCGCATTTGGAAGGCCCCTACCTCAACCCGGAAAAAGCGGGCGGACAGAACAGGGCTTATCTGCGCCTGCCGGACGTGCGGGAGATGGAAAGATTTATATCCGCGGCCGACGGCTGTCTGAAAATGGTGACACTGGCGCCGGAACTGCCCGGCGCCCTGGACGTAATAAAACTGCTGAACAGGGAAGGAATAGTGGTGTCCGCGGGGCATTCCACCGCCACCTACGAACAAACCGAGGAAGCCATCCGGGCGGGCATGAGACACGCGGTTCACCTATTCAACGCTTCGGCCCCCCTGCACCACAGAAACCCAGGGTTGGTGGGAGCGGTGCTGGCCAGCCGGGAGGTGAGCGCCGAAATTATCGCCGACGGGCATCACCTGCACCCCTCAATGCTAAAATTGTTAAGGGAAATAAAGGGCAAGCGGGGACTGGTGCTCATAACCGACGCCATGGCATCAGCCGGTATGTCTGACGGAACGTACAGGTTCGCGGGACAGGAAATTGAAGTGAACCAGGGCCGGGCCACATTAAAAGACGGGACTTTGGTGGGAAGCACCCTGACAATGTCCGCAGCGGTAAGAAACATGGTCCTGCTGGGAGGCCTGCCCCTCCAGGAAGCCGTTCATATGGCCAGCCTCAATCCCGCCAGGGCGCTGGGCATAGAGGATCAAAAGGGAACCATCGCCCCGGGCATGGACGCGGACATCGTGCTGATGGACAGGGATTTAAATATCAAACTAACCATGGTTATGGGTGAAGTGGTTTACAGCGACTTACCGTAAAATGCCGGTAAACAAATACACCCGGGATTAAAAAAACGCCCTTCGGGGCGGGTCTACTAAAACCGACGTGCTAGGAGAGTGTTGAAAAACACATTGAAAAAACAATAAACATGTTGCTAAACTACCGCCCGAGGCCGTTCAAAAAGCTCCAGATGCAAGGCGCG
>NZ_BFAV01000126.1 GCF_002933875.1 Desulfocucumis palustris
GCCACGCCTTGCATCTGGAGCTTTTTGAACGGCCTCGGGCGGTAGTTTATCAACACGGTTATTGCTTTTTCAATGTGTTTTTCAACACTCTCCTAGTGCTAGATTTGGTCTACAAATTCATCTAATAAAATAATTTCAATGTCTTCGATCTTTTTTAACCTGAAATCATTGGTGATAAATACTTCTGCTCTTTCCACGATGGCTGTAGCCAAAAAAATGGCGTCAGGCGTTTTAAGTCCATGCTTAGCTCTGATTTTAGCGGCTTTTAGAGAAATACTATAGCTAATGTTTTTCAGCTGCAGATTGGGGAAGGTACTCAAAAAAGCCAAATACATGTTGGCAAGTGTCTTATTCCGGTCTCTCAGGGGTTTTGTTAGCAGTTCCGTAACAACCAGCATTGATGTAAGGGCGGAAAGGCGTCCTAACTCAATCTGTTGGAATAGTTCTCTTGCTGCCACGAGATATCGTGGATGTTTTTCCATCAGGTATATGAAGGAATTTGTATCAATGGCTATATTTTTATATTTCTTTACTCGTTCAATCAGTCGTCCCACTCGTCCCTCTCCCGCTTGAGATAGTCCACTCCGCCAGCATTTTTCCACATATCTTCTCCCAAGCCGGTCAGTGCGTCTGTGTACGACTCCGGTCTTTTAACAAGAAATAGTTCATTAGAATCATCATCGTATACCCAAAGTACCTCATTGCCAAGTTTCTCTTTGATGTAGTTCAGCATTTCATTAGGGACAAGGACTACGGAGTAACTGTCACCGGAACCCGCACCTGTGATATTCTTACCCTTGACTTTCGGAACCTTCATGAAAACAACCTCCCAACAATTCCCATAACTTGATTAAAATTATATCATAGTGGAAATCCAGAAAGAATAATGAGGTTGGATAACACGGAGGAGCAGGAAAATTGATAGCGGTTCCCACTTAATTAACTATATGTTGGAATACCGGTTATTGCTGGCTTCCGTGGTTCCTTCCCGAGCCGTCAAAATCCCGCTGGAGGAAGCTAAATGTTTTGTGAATAGCAGATCTAATCAGACGCCGGGCGCTATATATCGATGGTTGTTCCCTGCCATTCGCTGAAACTGCTCTTTTCATAATAATCGGCGGCTATGGCGCCTATTTTTTTGCAGATGTAATAATTGACCGCCGAGGAAATAACAGTTCCCAGCACAGGTATGATTTTCAGCAGGGAACGCTGACTTACCCTGATGCCCAGGGACAGCAGCAGTTCCTGGAGCAATTTGAGAACGGCCTGCCTGCCCATCCGGGCTGCCGCCGCCCTGGCCAGTCCCTTCCCGGCCAGATCGGAACTCACCGCTGAGACAAATACCCACAGGGCCTCCCGGGAAGCCGCCGGGATATTCAGGTCCCGGCCGTATATGGCGGACATCTCCAGTATCATTTCGGACATAAAATAACTGAGGGCGGTTATATCCAGGGCTGTTCCCCCTAATACCGCCACCACCGTTCCCAGCCCCGGAAAGGCTCCGGGCAGGGCTGTCACCGCCCCGCTGGCCGCACACCAGCGGGATTTGTTTTTTATTACCATTTCGCAAAGCTGGCGGTTGTTTAATTCCTGGTTTTTTTTCTTTATTTTTAGAACGCGTTTTCTCACATCATTTTTGTTTACATAATCAAAAGGGTTGATGTAAAACAAAGAATTTTCTCCTAACGGTATTATTTTTATTTAACGGGCATTTCCAGCAGCCAACTGCGGTTTGCCAAAACCCTGTTCCAGCAAAAAAACAGCTTATTACAGCTATATTATCAGAAACGGGTTCCACTGAAAACCGTACACAATACATGGCAATATCTGTCTTCCTCCGGGGAAATTGGGAATAAAAAAAAACCACCCGTAAAAAATAGGTAGGAACAGACGGCATCCCTTTTTTATAAAATATAAAGGATATGATAATGATAAGAAGTGATTAAAACCTTGGGTATACTGCGTAAAAAGCCTGTGGAAGCGGTATTGGACCCTGAAAAGGAAAACAAGAGCGGACTTGTGCCCACCCTGGGGGTTCTGGATTTAACCGCCCTGGGTGTCGGTGCTGTGATCGGCACCGGCATTTTTGTGCTTACCGGCGTGGCCGCGGCCAATTACGCCGGCCCGGGAGTAATATTTTCCTTCATACTCTCAGGTATCACAGCCGGCCTGGCGGCACTGGTCTATGCGGAACTGGCGGCGGCCATCCCGTCCGCCGGCAGCGCTTACACCTTTGCATACGTTTCCCTGGGGGAAATTGTTGCCTGGCTGGTGGGCTGGAATCTTATCCTGGAGTACATGGTGGCTGCCGGGGCCGTTTCCATTGGCTGGAGTTCCTATTTGGGAGATTTGCTGAAATCACTGGGGATAACCCTGCCCGCCGCCTATACCTCTTCTCCCCTTGACGGCGGCATTATGAATGTTCCGGCCGCACTGATAGTTTTACTGATTACCGCATTAATTGTAACCGGCACCCAGCATAGCGCCACTGCCAACAAAATTATTGTGGCGGGCAAACTAGCGGCCATCGGTTTGTTTATTGCCCTGGGCGCAAGGCATATTGATCCCGCCAACTGGCAGCCGGTATTGCCTTATGGTATGGCAGGGGTAATCCATGGCGCCGCCATTGTATTTTTCGCCTATATTGGCTTTGACGCCGTGGCCACAGCCGCCGAGGAGGTTAAAAATCCACAAAGAGACTTGCCCCGGGGGATTATCTGGACCCTGGCTGTTTCTACGATTCTTTACGTGGTTGTGGCAGCGATATTAACGGGAATGGTTAAATATACCGAATTGAATACGGCTTCCCCTGTGGCCACGGCACTGCTCAGGGCAGGCATCCCCTGGGCCTCGGCAGTGGTCTCCGTGGGTGCTTTAACCGGGCTGACCAGCGTGCTGCTGGTGTCCATGTACGGCCAGAGCAGGATATTTTTTGCCATGGCCAGGGACGATTTGCTTCCTCCCATTTTTGACTGGCTGCATCCGCGCCTGAGAACGCCAGTATGGGACAGCGTCATAATCGGTGCCATTGTTGCATTAATCGGAGCCTTTCTGCCCATCGGCCTGGTGGCGGAAATGGCCAATATCGGCACATTGAGCGCATTCATCGTGGTTTCCCTGGGCGCCATGATCCTGCGCCGCACCAATCCCGGATTGCAGCGGCCCTTCCGTCTGCCCCTGATGCCGCTAATCCCAGTGCTGACAATAGTATTAACCGCATACCTGGCCCTGAACCTGCCCCCGTTAACCTGGGTCCGGTTTGTGGTTTGGATTGCCATAGGCCTGATTGTATACCTGACTTACGGATACCGCAACAGTAGAACGGGGAATCCTTCAGGTATGGGGTACCGGGGCGGTCACATTCCCGTACAGGCCCGAAAGTTGTACCGCAGCCCAAGGGGTAAATGATGAATCATTATTAAAGAACACGGTGGTGATAAATTAAACATGACAGGTAAAGGCGGCCTACCCCGGAAACGCACCGGCTCAACCTGGTGGGCCATTCCCGTTGGCCTGGGATTGGGGCTAACCTGGGTAACCCTGGGCGGAATGTCTGTGTTCAACAGCATCGCACCGGACAAAAAGGAACCTTAATATATTATTCCAGCACCTCCATCAATCTTTTTTTAAGCTTTAAAAACTCCGGTTCCGTCATTGTCCCGGCGCTGCGCGGCCTGGAAAGCCCAACCTCCAGATGCAGCGCCACCCGGGCCGGCCGGGGGGTAAGCACATACACCCGGTCCGACAGGAACAGCGCCTCCTCGATATCGTGGGTGACCAGAAAAACCGTTTGTTTAAACCTTTCCCAGACCTCCAGTATCCAGCGCTGCATCCTTTTCCTGGTAATGGCGTCCAGCGCCCCGAAGGGCTCGTCCAGCAGCCAGACCGGCCGCCGGGCCAGGGCCGTGCGCATCATTGCCGCGCGCTGACGCATGCCCCCGGATAGCTGGGCCGGGAAACTGTTTTCAAAGCCCTCCAGGCCAAATAGAGGCATCAGGCTACGGGCTTCCCTTTTGGCCGCCTCCCTGTTTTCCCCGGCTACCTCCCGGGCCAGGACAACATTATCCAGCACCGAGCGCCAGGGAAACAAAAGATCCTTTTGGGGCATATAAGATACCACATCCCGGGGGCTGCCCCCTTCCCGCCCGTCTAAAAGCAGCGTTCCCCCATCGGGCTTCACCAAGCCGCAGATGATGTTAAACAGCGTGCTTTTGCCGCAGCCGCTGGGCCCGATCAAACCGACAAACTCTCCTTCTCCCAGGGATGCCGAGATTCCGTCCAGCACGGGCAGCCTGTTTCCATTCACTTCATAGTATTTAGTCAGGTTAACCAGCTCTAGTATAGCCATGTTGCACTCCCATCGGGGGTTAAAAATATATAGGCGGAATTCCGGGAGGCCGTTGAAAAAGTCCCTCCGCCGCGTTGCGGCTGCGCCCTCAAGGCTGGAGCGTACCATAAGAGCGCTCCGCTTGAGACCTTGCCGCGCCTTGCACCTGGAGCCTTTTGAACGGCCTCGGGCGGTAGTTTATCAACATGTTTATTGTTTTTTCAATGTGTTTTTCAACACTCTCCTAGCGGGGCAGAAATTCGTTGGTAAAGGCTTTGTCCACCTCTATCATTTTCTGCAGCAATCCGCGCTCATTCATCCAGCGGGCGTAATTCTCCCAGACCTCTGTTTTCTGCTCTCCCCAGCGCGCGGCATCGTCCCGGTAACGCGGGCTTAAATATTTCTGACTGGCCAGCACCAGCTTGCGGTCAAGCTCGGGGGCATGTTTCAGCAGTATCCCGGCGGCCTCGTCGGGGTTTTCCCCGGCAAACCGGTAGCCCCTGGCCGTGGCCCGCATGAACTTTTTAACCAGCTCCGGATTTTCCTGCACCAGTTTTTCCCCGGCAATAAGCACCGGGGTATAATAATCCAGCGCGGGATCGAGCTTACGCAGTTCCAGATAGTTCAGCTCCATGCCCCTCTGTTCAGCCTCGATGCCGGTCCAGCCGTAATAAATCCAGGCAAAATCAACATCCCGCCCGATGGCGGTAAAGAAATCCGAGGTTCCGATGTTAAATATTTTTACCTTGGAAAAGTCCCCTCCGTCCTTTTCCACCACTGCTTTAAGCACCGCCTCCTCGGTGGGGGAACCCCAGCCGCCATACCTTTTCCCCTCCATGTCCCCGGGCCTTTCAATGCCCGCCGACTTTTGGGAGGCGAAACCCGAGGTATTGTGCTGAATCACCGCCGCGATGGAAACCACCGGAACGTCGCTGGCCCTGGCCTGGGTCACGTCCTCCTGGTAGCTTACCCCAAACTGCGCCTTTCCGGTTGCCACCAGCTGGGTGGTGCCCCCCTCGGTGGGCTCCACTATTTTTACGTTCAATCCCTCTTCCCTGTACCAGCCTTTGTCCAGGGCGGCATAAAGGCCGGTATGGTTGGTGTTCGGCACCCAGTCCAGCATCACCGTCACATCCTGCGGCTGTTTGCTTTCGCCGCCCCCGGAACACCCCGCCGACATTATCAGGGCTGCAAGCATTACGGCTAAAAAAATTTTTTTAAACATTATCATTATTCCTTTCTTTGTAATACCAGGGCATGGCCAGCCTGGCCAATAAAGTTATAAGCAAAAAAAGCAGCAAACTGACCAGAGAAATTACGAAAATAGCCGCGAAAACCCGATCCAGCTGGTAGGAGTGGGAGGCCCTGGTCATGTAAACCCCCAGCCCGCTGCTGGCCCCCAGCCATTCTCCTATTACGGCTCCCATTACGGCATAGGTCCCGGCTATTTTCAGGCCCGCAAAAAAAGACGGCAGGGCGGCGGGCAATCGAACCAGCCTGATTATCTGCCAGCGGCTGGAGCCCATCACCTTCAGCAAATTCACCATGGCCGGGTCGGCGCTTTCCATGCCCGCCACCGTGCTGACCGCCACCGGAAAGAAACAAACCAGTGCCACAACCACAATTTTAGGGAACAAACCCAGCCCGAACCAGATTAAAAACAGCGGGGCAACGGATATGATGGGCACGGTTTGGGAAAGCACCAGTAACGGGTATAATCCCTGTTTGAACCAGGGGGACAGATCCATTACCGCAGCCAGGCACAGGGCCAGCAGCACCGCCGCCAGCAGGCCGGAAACCGCCGCCAGCAAGGTGCTCCCGGAATGTTTGGCCAAAAGGGGCAGCATTTCCCACAGGGTTGCCATTACCTTTAGCGGCGACGGAAGCAGCCAGGGCTGGATTCCTGAAAAGGTAACCGCCCCCTGCCAGACGGCTATGCCGGCCAGTATGAATAACACGGGGGCCGCCGCGTTTTTATTACGGGACATTCCTGTATTTACCCACCTTTTCCTCCATGGTCACACCCCCGGGGGCATAGTCAATTTTCACAATGGTCATGACCCGCTTTGCCCCGGCGTCTATGCAGGCCTGCTGGGCCTCTTTGACTATCTCCAGCAATTGATCCAGTTCACCCTCCATGGTTGTTTCCATGGGGCCGACTTCGTGCCTGACCCCTGAATTCCGCACCACTTCAATTGCCCGGTCCACGACGGCGTAAGTATCTCCGTCCGGCACCTGGGGCAGTACCTGAAAGCTGACGTTTATCACCGGCAATTCATTTCACCCCTCTCGTTTATTTTTATCAGCAAAAGAAGTCCGGAAGTGATGGATATTTCCACCCTGTCCGCAGCTACCTCATTACTTATCCCGTAAGGGTTGCCTATGCTGAACACGGCGTCCCGGAGCGGCCACCGGGCGCCGGTAACGTTAACACCGGTCACCTCCGCCGTCAGCGGCAGCAGGGAAAAAGTCTCTCCGGGCAGGCCTTTCAATATTGCCGGCTCACCCGGCGTAACCAGGCTTATTTCGTTGAATTGATTGATTATTTTGGCCGGCACCCCTTTGTCTCCGGCCAATCGCAGCAGATGAACGTTAGCCAGTGAGTGGTCGAACCTGGTGCCCAGAGCGCCCAGTATTACCACCTCGTCCGGCTGGCCCGCCAGCGCCTCGGCCAGGGCCAGGGTGGTGTCCGTTTCGTCCTTTTCGGCGGGAAAGGTTTTAATCTCCGCGCCGCGACGGGAAAAATCCAGCAGGGTTTGGCTGTCCAGGGAGTCCATGTCGCCGATTATCAAATCCGGGAGCAATCCCAATTTGGCAGCGTAGTCCGCTCCCCGGTCCACGCAGATTACCCGGTCACCACGTCTGATGACACCCGCCAGCCAGTCCAGCCCACCGGCGGACCCGCCGCTCAGTATGACACAACGCATATGACTCCCTCAATTCGTACAAATTAAAAGGCACACCCCATAGGCGAGGTGTGCCGTACAAGCATCAAACCTTTCCTACGCGGGCATTACCCCGATCAGGTTCACGGGTCAGGTGCTTGACAGCCCTTTCTCAGCCCATAACATGAGCTCCCCATAAGTATTTTAATTCATTAGCATGATTATTACACCAATTATTTTTACTTTTTCCCAAAAAAGTTGCTCAAAGCAGTAAAAAGCCGGCCGCAGGCAAATTTATAGCTTGATAAACCTTTGATTTTGTGGTAGAGTATATTTTGCCGTTGAGGATCAATAGGGCCAATATAAAAATTTTATATTGCGGGGGTGTAGCTCAGCTGGGAGAGCGTCTGGTTCGCATTCAGAAGGCCGTGGGTTCGAGTCCCATCATCTCCACCACTACCAGAGCAGTCGAATTTGACTGCTCTGGTTCTTTCTATGCCTTGTGATACTGCTGTTTTTTTTCAGTGCGCAAATGCTATAAGAACACTCGTGTTCAAGATGCAAACGACTTATTCTTCAAGTCAAAAGGATTACAATAAGTATCTCAATTAGCCATGAGATAAACCATTTGATATATCTGGTTTTGGAAGCACGAACTACAATCTGATGTAAATGTTTAATTATCTATTTTGTATACTATAAAAACAGGCTTTTGCCCAGGAATAGTATAAAACAATCCAGTTGGTCGAGTGGTCTTGAAATAGAAATACCATTCACGAGCTATGGTAAGTATTTCATTCCACTTATACTGATGTGTTGTCTTAAGTACCTCCTTAAGACGGCAATTATCTAATATACTTATATCATCTATTTGATTTGAAGCAATTATACCATCAAAGAATTCATAAGCGACATAATCTGCTTCTTTTTCTTGGGCGCAGTTGAAACCAAAGACATTTTGAGCCAAATCCAATTTCTTCTATACCTGTTCCAATTGGCGCTCCAACAATAGACGGAATACCTAAAGCTGAAAAATAATTAACATGTTCAAAAATTGACTGCCTGAATATGACCACAGAATAGCTTGAATAAGGAACGTTAGTTTTCGGCCTCCTTGCAAAGCAAATTATAAGATGTAATCCTTCTATTTCTTTTTTTACGGAAAGATTGGTATCATCTCTATTTCTTTGATAGAAAAAGGGGTAGAAGAAAGAGCATTGGTCTTTTATTTTCTCATACAAATCATGTAAGATTATGTATTCCGCAGTTCTTTCGGTTGAAAACCCTGTAATCAAGTTCACCACCATCACTTAACCACTTTAGTGGATGTCTTTCCTTTTAAAGAACTATTTAATCTTATCATAAGAGCAAGAAATGGACTTCACGTCGTATACAGCGGTATCAATACATTTAAACAAACTTTGATCAAAAACGGCCAAATTGATGCCATTTTCACACATAGTACTTATATACTCAATACCGTCATAGCCCTTACTCTTGAGATAGTCGCTTATATATTGCGTCGGCAAATAATCAAGTGTGTTATCGTTGCGGAGTGGTTTAGCTATTTCCTGCCCAATCATTTTTAGATGCTCAATGTTCGTTGCATACTGTGTGAAATCAAAACCATAATCAATGCCAATAAATGGGCTAATTTTATCAACTTCAGCAAAATTTATAACCTCAATATCTTTTTGAAGTCTAAACTTGCCGACTGTAACATAGTCATACACTCCTGCCCTTATTTCATAAAAGGTAGTATCTTTTGAATTAGCAAGATATAGAATACTAATTCCTTCTGGGTTAACTCGCCCGGCTTTTGCCTTCGCATCTGGTGGGGCGCTCATTTCTTTCCGTGGATAGCCTTTATCCGTCGGACTTATTCTTGCCCGATAGAACACCTTTCCTGCTTTATATGATTTTCTTGCACACCTTAGAAAAGTGTAGAGTACATCCGTATTAATGTAGTCGCTATGAAATCTGTTCTTGTGCTTTATTGCTTCAACAAAATCGCTCCAGCAATGGTTTTTAAGAATGGCATTAGTCTCCAAATAATCGTGGTCGTGGCATTGTAAGATTCCGATAGGGCTATCAAATAATCCGGGCTGTTCTTTATATCTCTCAGCGCAGATGGCAGTTATCAATTTATAAATACAATTAGGTTTCACAGCGAAAATATTCCAGTTATAGTATAGTATGTTCTTCAACAAATCCGTACGGTCTTTGGGAAAATTGTCAGGTAAGCTGGCTGCGGGGGTATAGATGTCCAAAAGCCCATCAAAAAGCTCAGATAGGATTTGGTTTCTGCCAATCTCGTATACATGAACATTGTACTTTCCACAAAAATCGCAACTTCCTGTGAAATTATAGCCGCCAATTATGGCCTTCACCTCGAAATCAGCAAAGCAGTTGGTACAACAAAACATATCAACTAACCTCGTTCAAGTATTTAGCCATTAATTCAAGATGGTGCATTAAAGACAATTTCTTGACTGTTCCGAGCCCAGGATATGTTTGTTGTTTATAGTGCTGCAAAAAAGTCTGTAATCCCAATGTCATTTCAACTGGATGCGGTTTCAAATTATACCAAACGGCTAACTTTGACACTGCCTCATAATACTTCAAGGCAGGGTTTGTTATATCTTCGTTAGAATCAGACACAAAGTGTTTCACGCGAAGCATCTTATCCAGTGTAAAGTAAACAATGTGTATTGCAACAGCATACGGTGCAAATCCCGCTTCAAGATATTCGTTTCCCACCACCGAATAATCTGAAAATCCAACGAAACCATCATCCTTATAATAAAGATGGTCATCAGAAAAGAACTCATCAGTTATTTCCTGATAATCCGCATTCCGATCTTGCTTTTCAAACTTATCGTCCAGTAAAACCTTATGATGCCGTACTTTGCGTCTAAACACACTTTCATCAAGTATCAAAACATATTTAGGAACGACCGCACCAAAGGCGTGTTCATACAAGTCTAAAAACCCTCGATCAATGTTAATTACCAGTAACTCAGATTTATCCACACCTTGCTTGTCCCAATGGTCAAGTAAGGATTTTGCGTTCCGCTGCATGATTACAGATTTAATTACCAACGGATCGGCATATTGGTTTAAGAATTTCTGCTTGTATCCGGCTTCTTTCGTATCGTCCTTAACGTCTTTCCAATCTTTTAAGAATGTTCCGACAGCAGGATTTCTTATAATGGCAATAGGGTGCTGCACCTTGATATACTCTGCCGTTGCATTGACCAAAGTAGGGGAAAGCTTTACCGGTTCAACAATCGGAATAATATGATCACCTAAAAGATTGTTAACCGCTAATTCACGCAGCGCCAGTAATTCGTATTGCCGACCACGAACATACGGGAAGTACATAGCTTCACCCTCCATATTTTTTACTTAAAAAGCAGCTAAGCGCTTTCCAATCTGCCTTTGACGGATGGGAAAAATATATCAACGATTTCAATTCATATGGAACTTTCTGAAATTCACCAACTAATATCTTATTTCTCTTTTTCAATTCCCTTAATGTCATATTATATGCATCGAGAATCGGAATTTGAGAAAACAACTTTAGGCACTCGTTATAATAGAACACCTGTGAAGTAACGGGCAATTTGCCATAATATCGCATTAGAATATTTTTATGTTCTTGTTTATGTAAAACCTTAAAAATAACCGTATAATCTAAACTTGAATTATCTGCAACAGGCTCTTTCTTCATAGACGAGCTTATAGTATTTTGCCTAGTCAGCACGTAAATCCCTACAGGCGTATCTTTAAGAGTACTCAGAACACGCTCATAATGGCTTCCGGATGTAACGACACATACATGATTAAATGCCTTATAGTAGTCTCTCAACTGAGTGTCAAGACGGTCTAGGGAGTCCAACTCAGTCTTGATTTCATACACAACTGCCTTACCATTAATGAGTATGAAATCTGCTTTGGATTTATTTATCGGTATTTGTGTTAAGGCTGTTGTGGTTTTTATACTATGCTTTCCCAATAGCAATTTGTTAAGTAAAGTGTTCTGATAAAAATACTCATTTCGATACGATTTAGATATAAATTCATATATCTCACTTATAAGTTCACCGTTATCCTTAGCTTCCAGATCGTCCACATACCGTTGAATAACCGTGTTATATGTAATATTATTGCTATCATATAGCATGTCAAAAAAAACATTTTGGGTAAAGAGCCGATTTAGAATTACATTATTAGAAATCAAATCTTGCTCCCTCCCTTCAATTGGATATAATTACTCATTTTTATCATACCATACCTTGTGGTATTTCGGTAGCCTCTGCCGTATCCTTTTTGCGTATTTTCTGTGATTCCCAGCGTATCTATGTAAGACTTATAAGAAAGATAAACGAGCGGTTTCTCCTAAAATATCCTTTGAAATTTGGTGATATACATTGTTTCCAACTAAATCTAAGACGAACTGACATTTTAATACATATTTTGAATGAATGCCATTTATCATGGTACAACTGCTATTTAGTGGCTTCATTTTGAATTTAAGTGTAAATAATGCCTTATGATTACCATCGACCATTGATTTTACTGGTTTTTTGAATAAATGCTATAAGAGTACTCGCACCAGTTTGCCGAAAGCTGTCGCATCAGATTTGATGCGACAGCTTTTGTTATGAATGTTATTTCCGCCATCAGTTGAATCTATGATTTATCCCTATTTATAAGTTATTGATATATAGAACAATTCCATTATCATTAAGCCAAGGAGGAGCATGCTATGAATACTTTTTTGACACAAAATATTGCTAAATTTCGAAAGCAGAAAAGTACACCCAGGAAGATCTGACTTAAAAACTAAATATATCCTCTCAGGCTGTATCGAAATGGCTTACAGGGCAATCATGCCCCAATATTTCATTGCTGTCTAATTTAATTTTTGCTCTTGATACCGATATTAATTTACTTATCGTATGTTTATAATAAAAAAAATTTCGATTTATGAAGATGAATATAAGAAAGACGAATACTATTGGGGACTTAAACCATCAAAAATTTGTTATCGTGTTTTGGAAGCAATGCCTCCTGTTAGGCCGCTAAGATTGTTGGATGTTGGCTGTGGGGAAGGTAAGAATTCTGTCACGCTTTTGATATTGCGGACTCCAGCATCGAAAAACTATACGTCTTGGGAATTTGCAGAATGTCAATGTTAATGTATCCGAAGCGAATATTTTGGATTTCAGATTTGAAACGAAGTTCGATATTATTTTTTCAAGTGGTGTATTTCATTATATTATTTCATAACTTAGAAAAGAAATTATCGGCGATTATCAGAAGAACACCTTAAAAGGAGGAATGCGTGTTTTTAATGTATTCATCAACAAACCGTTTATTTTGCCTTCCCCCGAAAAGGAGCCGACCGCATTTAACTGGAGCTCAGGATAATTGTTTATGCATTATGCGGATTGGCTTATCCATTCCTGTGATGAAGTTATCTTTGATTGCCATTCATCCGGCATAGCAGATAAGCATTGCATGAAGATAATGATGGCTGAAAAGATGCTTTTGCCTAGATATTTCCGACATCTTTTATTACCTAATTTGCCATGCAAAAGCCTTATCGGGCTGATATTTTATACCCGCCGTCCACCAGTCCCCTGTTGATTGCCTCCCAGATGTAAAGTGACGCCGCCGTGCGGAAAGGCTTCCAGTTCTCCGCCATTTCCCTCACTTCCACTTTGCCGGGTAAATCATCAAGCCCGTACAGCCACTTTATCCCCCTGCGCAATCCGAAATCGTCCGGGGAAAACACGTCCGGCCTGCCCAGGGAAAAAATAAGGAACATTTCCGCCGTCCACCTTCCGATACCCTTGACCCTGGTCAAATTCTCTATAACCTGCTGGTCCGGCAGGCCGGTTATCTCCTGGAACAATATTTCCCCGTCCAAAACTTTTTGGGCCAGGTCTTTTATGTACGAAATTTTAGATTTTGACAGGCCTGCTTCCCTTAACCTTTCCGCATCCAGCGATAATACGGTTTCCGGGGAAATTTTGCCGCACAGGGCCACAGTTCTGTTCCATATGGTGGCGGCGGCCTTGACGGAAAGCTGCTGGCCCAGGATGGACCTCACCAGGGACCCGAAATAATCGGTTTTCAGGTTTAGGGTATAATCCCCCAGCAGGTCCAGCAGCTCTCCCAGTTTCCAATCCGCACCTTTTAGCCCGGACCATTCAGGAGATTTGCAGTCTATTTTTACTATATTTCCATTAAGCAATTTCAAACCTCCGTATGGCTCCTTCTGGCGTAGCTGTTTATGCTCACGCCTCTTCTTTCCAGCCATTCCGCCGTGGGGCCGGTAATCACAATGGGTTTCCGGGACAATTCCCGGATATTGGCTGAGCCGGTAAGCAGCATTATTTTCCTCAGGCCCTGTATTAAATACCGGATGCTTTTCTCCAGCTCACCCGCACCGCCCTCCACCAGGGACTTCAGGAAGGGTCCGGCCATGGCGGTCATGGCGGCCCCGGCCGCCAGAGCCCTGGCCATGTCCAAGCTGCTGCGCAGCCCTCCGGAGGCGACAAAATCAATTTCCAGTCCGAGACTCAATCCTTCCAGCAGGCTTACGGCAGTGGGTATACCCCAGCCTTCCATGTCAAAACACTTTTTATTGGTCCTGGAAAGCTCTATGGCGACAAAATCCGTGCCCCCCCTGCCTCCCACGTCTATGTTTCTTACCCCCGCGGCATGAAGGGCCAGCACCGTCTCCCTGGACATGCCGAACCCCACTTCCTTGACAATAACCGGCACGGAAACAGTATTAATAATGGTCGATATATTCGCCAGTACTCCCTTAAAATTCCTGTCCCCTTCCGGCATGATAATTTCCTGGGGCACATTCAGGTGCAGTTGTAATCCGTCGGCGGCAATCATCTCCACAGCGGATAAAGCTTCCCCGGGGGTGCAGCAAGCCCCGAGGTTGGCCAGCAGAAGCCCGTCAGAATTAACCTCCCTGGCCACAGAAAAGGTCTCCCTTACGGAATAATCGTTTAAGGCCGCCTTTTGCGAGCCCACGGCCATGGCAATACCTGCCTGTCCCGCGGCGGCGGCAAGCTCCCTGTTTATCCAGGCCGTTTCCGGATGGCCTCCCGTTATGGCGTTGATCATCAGAGGGGCCGCCAGCCTTTTACCCATGTAGAGGCAGGATGTATCCACATCGGAATAATTCAGCTCCGGGGCGGACATATGCACCGGAAAAATATCCGAAAATCCCGAGGGATAGACTCCGTCGGACAGCTCCAGCGCCAGTTTCAGGTGCTCCAGCTTTCGTTTCTGCCTGCCCAATAGCCATTCTCCTGTCTTAATAAAATAATGCCGGAAGACGTTCCCCAAAACCTCCCCCGGCATTGGGAATTAAAATAACAGCCGTTTAATTATTGGGCGGTATTATCTGATCTTTGTATAAGCTGTATTCCAGTGACCTGGCTATGATAGCGGCGCTTTCCGCCCTGGTGGCAAAGCCTGCGGGATTGAACATGTTTTTATTGTCCCCCCTGAACAAGCCCGCGGCAACAGACCTTGCCACCGGATCCACCGCCCAATTGTCAATCTTATTCCTGTCCTTAAAGCTGTTTATAACATCCGTGCCGGCCTGGGGCAGCTCCAGCGCCCTGCTGATCATTGAGGCCATCTCCGAGCGGGTCACTGTTTTCGAAGGCATAAAGCTTCCGTCCTTGTAGCCTGAAACCACGCCCTTCTGCACCGCCGCGGACAGGTAGCCCCTGGCCCATAATGGAATAATGTCATTATCCGAAAATACGCTGTCACCTTCCACGGGCTGCCAGCCCATGGCCTTTGCCAGCATGGTTACAAACTGGACCCTGGTGACCTTTTCCTGGGGCAGATAAACATTTCCCGGAAAACCTGACACAATACCCTTAGCTGCCAGCAATGACACATCATTGGCCGCCCAGTGGCCTTTCATATCCGAAAATGATTTGTCCGGCTGAGCGGCAAGCAGGAGCGGTTCCATGGCCGGGATAGCCGCGCCGACAGTCCGCTGTCCAGTTTCAGCGGCCGTTATAGCCTGCCAATTGCCGTCCCTCCACTGGAATAATGACGGGCTTGCGGCATCGGTGTACCAGCTTATCTCCGCCGGTTCCGAAAGTTCCGTCAAACCGCCGTCCGTGGAAAATTTAACGCCATATATTTTTTCGTAACCCTCCGGTATTTCCCCGGGCAATTGCTCTAAAGGCTCAACCGTTACCATTGAACCGTCGGGCAGGGAACCGTCTTTTATATCTATGCTGAAATAATTACCCAGTTTTAAAGACAGCGGCGCTCCCTTTTGAACACGCCCCACCACCTGTTCCTTCTCCGCCACCACAACCGGAACCGGAATTGTAAGGCTCCTGAAACTGACCGACAATTCCCCGGCCGCCGGTGTGGCGGAAGCTGTAAACCTGTCCCCGGCCACGGTTCCGGTTCCATCCCCGGCCGCGATATTAAACTGCCCCGGTTTTAGATCAAATACCGTTCCGTCCTTGCACAGGGCGCTTACCTTGATTTGAACCACGGCACCGGGGGTTGTTTTTATGGACCCGGGTTCCACCACCAGCTTGGCTATGTCATTTTCATCAAATACATCTATGGACAGCGCCTTTTCATAGTCTCCCTTTTTAGCGGCCACGGTAACCGGCCCGCCGGTTTCAAAGGTTATTTCCCCGCCGTTAACCTGGCCTTCCCCTGTTTTTAGAGTCCACACCACATCCCCCGGGGCGAGCCTGTAGGGGTTGAAATACTGGTCGTAGGCCTTGGCGCTAAAATTAACCGGAACCCCCACCAGCACTTTTGCCGGACTTTTTAGCAGCAATCCGGCAAAGTCACCTGGAGGAGCCGTGCTGTAAATCCCTATGGCAGTCGGAATACTGCGCACGCTCCCTTTTTCCGGAACGTTAATCAGCACCGGGCTCTCCTCCCCGAAACGCCTGGCCACCATGGTGGTGGACCCGCCGCCGTCAAGGTTGACGGCCCGGTTTACCCCCAGGGATAAAAGGAAGTATGCCATTTCCCACTGGGTCATGCCCTGACTTTTACTGCTTCTTTCGGCGCAGGCCAGGTAAAGGGTTTTTCCGTCGGTGCTATAGCCCGCCGCGGTCCTGGCCACCCGCCCCTTGATTTCCTGGGTGAAGCTGTTGGGAATGCTGCCGTCCTTTATGAGCACCGCCTGTCCGCCCACCGCGGAATATATATCGTCAACGGGCCCCACCGAGTATTCCACCCCCACCTGATCGCCCGGGTGGAAATTATTTTGTAAAAAGGACGCCGCCGGCCCCTGCCCCCGGAGCACATAGCCGTCCCCGGGTATGGTGGTGGCCACCAGGCCTTTTCTTATTTCCTTTACCACATTTCCGGACACCACCATTTCCACCACATCCGCAAGGCCGCTGCCCCCCCGACTGCCGTGACCCCACGCGGGAGTGTACATTTGCAGGGTGTTGGTGTCGGAGGAAGCGCCGCCGGAAATGAGGTAAGGCGGTTTGTTTATACCCGCCAGGGGGAAAGAGTTTCCTCCGGGCGCGGTAACCTTGCCGGAAAAGCTGAAAACATCAATCACCGGCTTTTTACCGTTGGTTATGGCAAAACCGTACATGTCCGACCTCATGGCCGGGGAGGTTATTATTTTATTATCGCTGTATGTAAGACCTATGGGTCTCCCGTCACCGCCAATCTGGAAGAAATCCCCGTTAACCGCGGCCACCGACCTTGACCTTACAGCCATGTCGGTTACCCCCTGATTTTTTTCAAGGGTCCCATTACTGCCAACAATGGTATCTAACTTCACGTAGGGATTGGACAAATCTATTTTTAAAACGTAAACAGTAACCGAACCTCCCCCAGAACTGGATCTGTGAGTCTGCATTTCCACCCCCGAGGTCACCGTAAAGGAATCCACCATTTGTGAGGTGGGCAGGGCAAAGGCAGGGGCGGCCCATAAACATAAAAAAACAACCGTCCATAAAACGCTTTTTCCAACACTGTTAAAAATTATTTTAAGCAATTCTTCTCCCCCATTCTGTCATAAGCCGCCGTATTCCTACGGCGGCCCTAAAATGTCTATTTATTTTTTTCCTGCCGGTCAAAATAAATGTTTTTTGAATGTGCTGAAATCGGCACTCCCACAACTATGGGCCCTTCTATCATTCCCAGCATTTTTGCCGCCACACCGGCCCTGTACATTATCCTGTTGCCGGCATTCTTAAATTATTTTTTAAGGGTAATTGTGCTTTTATATCCACTTAATACTAATGTCGTTTTTCATGTTAAAAAAGTTCCATCTGGCCGTCCTTATTTTGCTTGGCTTTAAAGGAGCCCATTTCCCTGGTGATGGTTATCCTGCTTTTACCCACCTGCACCACTGAACCGGGCAAAGCCTTTTCAACTTTAATATAACTGCGTTCGCCAACTCTCACCACGGGCGGTATGCCCAGTTCGCTCCCCAATTCCTGTATTTCGGCGTTGCCCTCGCATAGTATTTCCCCGCCTTTGAAAGACCCTTTTATGGTCACGTTTCCACCGGCGTTTATGGTGGTGTTAAGGCAGCCCTGCCCGGTTACATTGACATTCCCGGCCGACTGAATGGCCGAAGTCATGGCCGCCCGGACAAAAATACTGCTGCTCATTTGTTCTCTGCCCTCGGATAAAAATTCCAGGGCGCCATAAACGGCTCTGATAGCCTTGCTGAAATTTTCAACGGTGGCACAGCTTAAACCGCTTAAACATTTCAAAGATTCCACTGCTTCGGATATTTCCTCCGGAATATCCTCGCTTTGATTATCCACCAGGTTATTGATATTTTTTAATAGCGGGCGCAAATTTTTAAACCTGCTGTCCATTAAACCCAGCAGCAGCCTGCCAAAATCCAGCTTTCCCACATCGACATTCTGCATTTTTTTAAGCTGCTCAATGGCCTTGGCCAGGTTAACAAGCTCCGCGTATATATCCGACAGAACAAAACTTATCTTTTTGGCTCCGGGAAATATTATACCGGCCCTTAATTTACTTCCTATCACATTGCCCCGGATAACCATTTTGCCCCCGCAAATTACCGTGGCCCTGGTTACAAACCCCATAACCTCAATATTTCCTGCGGCTTGCACCTCCATGGCCTCCTGGATATTGCCGGTTATTTTGATATCGCCCTTGAACCTGAGGTTGCCGGTCTTAATATCCACATCACCGCTCTGGACATGTACGGAATCGCAGCCCACCGTGCGGCCGGTTCCCGCGACTTTTACCCAGGGTCTACCGCTAATTGTGGAATAAACCTCCACTCCGTTTTCAGACAACTCCGCGCCCTTACCCGCCGTAAGCTGGGCGCTTCTCGGCTTGGGCGGCGGCAATATTTCCCCTGTGACTCCCAGCCCGTCCGAACCCAGGGTGCCGGGCAGCTTCCTGGCAAGCAGCGTTCCCTCGTCCATGGAAACTATTTTGCTGGTTTCCCTGAAATCCACGGTATCCATTTCATCTACATTATCATGGGTCATTTCGGAAGCGAAGAAAAGTTCAACCGTTTCATCAACCCCCGGTGTAGGGGGCACACCCCTGGCGACAACCACCTGTTCCTTGGAGGGTACAGCAATAAAATTATCGATTTCATCACTTAAAACACCAAAAACTACCCCCGCTTTTTTCAGCTCATTAATAAGCGTTTCCTTCTCATATTTCGCTTCCTCATCGGAGGCGGAAATCCATGCGGTGAGCTTGTCCCTGGATATTACAACCTTAATGCTGTTTATCCCCTCGCCAGAAGCCATATATTTCAGCACCTTTCCTGCCTGTATAGCAAAAATTTATAAGAAACGGCTAAATTATGCATAACGCATAATATTTCTCTGCGTATATACTTCTTTCCTTCAATTTTTACAGCCGTAATTTCTCTAACACAAAAAAACCTCCCCTAACACATGAAAGGAAGGACTGCCTTTCGACATTTTCCACATTTTATTAGAAAAACCTTACTATGTAAATAGGTCTTTTTTCACAGGCCCGCTATAACTTTCGCCTCTCGCCTGTTCCGTTATTAATCCGGCCGATTAAATTAATAATTACACTTTCGGCAGGAATTATCGCACATCTAACGAATAAATAGTAGCAATATAGACATACGGGAGGAGGTAAGACGCTTGTACTCGTATCATTCCGGAGAAATAAAAAACCCTGGCCTTGAATTAATGCTGGTTCTGGTAAGGCTCATAGGATTTGCGGCACTTATTTTTATCACCGCCGGCGCGGGAATTGCGGCAGGCCTGCCGCACGTGGTCAGCGGAACGGTGGCGGGGCTTTTCGCCGTGGGACTCCTGGTCAGCGGCTCTTTTCTGGAGGTAATATCCTATAAATGCCCCAATTGCGGCACTGTGACAAAATCCATAAAAAATTACGGATCCTACCAGTGCCCCGTGTGTGGAACAAAAAGCTTTATAACCAGGGATGAGTTAACTAAATTGTAAAACAGTTTTTTGGAAAAGACCGCCTCAAAGCAGGCGGTCTTTTTTTGGTATAAATTTAGGCCCGGGAAAAAGAATAGATCATATACTTTTACAACATTCTCCTAATTGCAGTTTTAACGGAGGTAACGACTATGACCACAACAGCTCTTAATCCCGGAACCTCTCCGGCCCCTGAATTTCTTGCGGGCCGGAAAGAAACAGTCAGGCTGTATATCAATGACCGGGAAGTAACGGCTGAAAAAGACTCCAATATACTTGAGGCGGCCAGGGCGGCAGGCATTAAAATACCCAGCCTCTGCTACATAAAGGATATAAATCAGGCTGGCACCTGCAGGGTATGCCTGGTGGAAGTGGAGGCCGGTGGAAGAAGAAGCCTCCAGGCTTCCTGCGTTTACCCGGTCAGCGAGGGACTCAAGGTATACACCGATTCCCCCAGGGCCAGGCGGGCCCGGAAGCGGGTGGTGGAGTTGATGCTGTCGGACCACGACATGCAATGCCTGACCTGTGCCCGCAACCTTAACTGCGAACTGCAGAAGCTGGCCGACGAAATGGGCATACGAAAAATAAGGGTCTCCGGAGAGCGAAAGAGATATCCCTTGCAGAACAAAAACCCGTTTATAGTGCGGGACTATAATAAATGCGTGAAATGCCGCCGCTGCGAGGCCGTATGCCGGGAAGTGCAGGGTGTGAACGTTTATTCCGCCAAAAACAGGGGTTTTGAAACTGTAATAGCACCGGCCTTTATGAAGGATCTGGGAAAGGTGGACTGTATCAGCTGCGGGCAGTGTGTTATGAACTGCCCCACCGGTTCGCTTTCTGAACGGGAATATATTGATGATGTCTGGAGGGCCATAGAAGATCCCGGAAAATATGTGGTGGTACAAACCGCTCCAGCCATACAGGTAACCCTTGGGGAAGCCTTCGGTCTTCCTCCCGGCTCCAGGGTAACCGGCAAGATAGCCGCCGCCCTGCGCAGGCTTGGCTTCGACCAGGTTTTTTCCACGGAATTCGCAGCGGATCTTACCATCGTGGAGGAAGCCCACGAACTGCTGGAAAGAATGGAAAAGGGCGGCAAACTGCCCCTTATTTCCTCCTGCAGCCCCGGCTGGGTAAAATACTGCGAACACTTTTACCCGGAATTCATTGAAAACCTCAGCACCTGCAAATCTCCCATGGAAATGTTCGGAGCCCTGATTAAAAACTATCTTTCCGAAAAAATAAAAATAAATCCCCAGGAAATGGTGGTGGTGGCTGTCATGCCCTGCACCGCCAAAAAATTTGAGGCTGCCCGGCCGGAAATGATCACACCCGGAGGCCGGGATGTGGATTACGTTCTGACCACAAGGGAGTTAGCCAGGATGATACGCTCCGCCGGGATAAGATTTGATGAACTGCCTGATGAGGATTTTGACCGGCCGCTGGGCTTTGCCACCGGGGCCGGCGCCATTTTCGCGGCAACCGGGGGTGTTACCGAGGCGGTTATCCGGACGGCCCTTGCCCTTACAGGCTCCGATGAGCCGGGCGGCAGACTGGAATTTAAAGAGGTGCGGGGATTAAGGGGCATTAAAGAAGCCACTGTGGACATTAAAGGCAAGCAGCTAAAACTGGCGGTGGCCCACGGGACCAGGAACGCCAGGAGGCTATTGGAAAAGATAAAGGGTGGAGACCAATACCACTTTATTGAAATAATGGCCTGCCCGGGCGGTTGCGTGGGCGGTGGAGGACAGCCCATTCCGGAAAAGAAAAAGCCGGAGAATGCCAACCGGGAACAGGCGAAAATAAGGGCTAAATCCCTGTATCAAATCGACCTTAACAAAAAACTGAGGAAGTCTCACGAAAATCCGGCAGTTATCCAGCTTTATAAGGAGTATCTGGGACACCCGCTGAGCCCCAAAGCCAAGGAACTGCTGCACACCGGTTATACTCCCCGGGGCAGGGCCCGGGGAAAATGGCTCCATTAAATTTTGCCGGGGAACAGGCTTATTCAAGCCTGTTTTTTGCGAGTAATATTTAATTATATAATAATATGGGTTCTATAATATAACCCATTCAAACCGGATAGGAGTATAATATTCTCCAACAACATTTATTGAAAGGAATGTCTCATGGATAACCGTTACCCCGTCATGCCCGGAGGAATCGCAGGCAACAGCAATATGCTGGCCGTCATAAAATCAAATGGTGAACTGAACAGGCTCTTTTGGCCCAATATTGATTGGGGACAGCATATGGGTGTTTTAAAGGTCGGCCTTCAGGAACCGCCTCAGCCCACCCTGTGGCTGGATAGCGCAGGCTGGGAATACAGTCAGCAGTATGTTGACGGCACCAACATACTGGTAACAGCTATGAGCAATCATGAAAACGGCATTAAAATTGAGCTGACTGATCTGGTATTGCCACACCGGGATATTTTGCTCAGATCGTATAAAATTAAAAATTTGTTTAATCACCGGAGAGATTTTAAATTTATAGTGTATTGCTCCTTCACAATTAACGAGTCGGAAATACAGGACGGAATGTACGTGGAGCCGGATAAGGGATTTCTAATTCAGTTCAGGAGAAACGTATACCTGGGACTGACCCTTGAGGGGAAAAAACCCTTTGGATTTCACTGCGGAAGAAAAAACGCCCCGTCAGACCCCTTTGAGACGGCCTCCAGGGGAGAATTCTGGGGAGGCATGGATAATATTAAAAGCAGTTCCGGCGCCCTGGGCTGGAATATAGACACCTTAAATCCGGAATCCGAAGAAAGGGTGACCCTCTATCTGGCAGCGGCTCACGACGACTATTCACTGAACTCCACCTTGTCCGGAATTGCCGCCGGGGATTACTCCAGCCACTATGATGAAACAAAAAGCTATTGGAACGGCTGGCTGGCCTCCTCCCCCCGGGTCGCCGGCCCGGAAACGCAGCCCTTTGCTCTTTATAACAGGTCGCTGCTGGCCATAAAACTCATGTCGGACAAAGAAAACGGAGGTTCCCTGGCCGCGCCGGAATTCGATTCCAATTATACGGCTTCCGGCGGTTACGGCTACTGCTGGCCCAGGGACGGCATGTTCGTGGCCGCCGCCCTTGACGAGGCGGGTTTTCACCATGAGGCGGGCCAATTCTACCGTTTTGCCTCCCGGGTGCAAAACCCCGACGGCAGCTGGAACCAGAGATATTTTCTCAATGGCGACTGGGCGCCCACCTGGGGCCGGCAAATAGATCAGGCGGGAGCCGTGCTCTGGGGATACCACCACCATTACCTGCTTACCGGCGACAGGGGCTTTTTGGATCAAATCTGGACTTCCCTGGTGGCCGGGGCTGATTATCTGGCGGCAAACCTGTCGCCAGATAACGGCCTCCCCATACCCGGCATGGATTTGTGGGAGGATGAGTTCAGCCAGAACGCATACGCCGCCGCGGCTGTTTGGGGAGGCCTGAACAAGGCCGCCGCCCTGGCCGGGGTAAAAAATGAAGCGGAACTGGCCGGCAAATGGGATGCCGCGGCAAAAAAAGTTAAACAGGGTATTTTAAAGCACCAGTGGTCTGAGGAACTGGGCACTTTCACCAGGGCGATCAACAGAAAGGTCTGCCTGGAGGAATATCAGTACGCCAGGGAGCAAGGACTGCAGGCCAGCGAAATAAAAATGCCGGGGATACCCAATATTTGCTATATGGTCCCCAGGGACAACAGGATTGACAGCGCCCTGCTGGGCCTGTGCTATCCCTTCGGCGTTCTTCCGCCCGGCGACCCGCGCATGTCGGCCACAGTGGAAAAAATAACGGAGCACCTGGGAAATCATCAGGCAGGAGGACTCCACCGCTACCAGTGGGATGGGTACGCAGGCGGCAACCCCTGGGTTTTATGCACCCTCTGGCTTTCAATATATATGTCCCTCAAGGGGGAAAGAAAAAAAGCCGAAGAATTAATCAGGTGGGCGGAAAGAAACTCCTCACAAACAGGGCTTTTGCCGGAGCAGGCGGATAAAAACACCGGCGGGCCGGCCTGGGTGCTACCGCTGAACTGGTCTCACGCCATGTACGTTCTGGCCTGCCTGGCTTACAAAGGCAAACTCAAAGGGATAAACTAAACCTTCCAAATACCGCCCCAATTTTGACCGGCAAAGGAGACGGCTCCCGGACAAAGGTGGAAGGAAATATATGTTTTGGAATTAGTTTTTTTGTGGGGGAGATTATATGAATTTTAAAGATATTAAACTTCCGGATGATAAAACACTGATACTGGGAGTGATCAGGGACGCCGACAATGCCCTTGATTTCGATACCATCGCCAAAAGATCAGGATATACCCGGGATATGCTGGAGCCCGTAATTTTAAGCCTTGTAGCCGAAGACAGAGTAGTGACCTTTGAGAACGACCGGACAAAACCTCTGGAGATTAGGAGGTTCCATACAAATCTTAATGACCCTCCCGGCGCGGACGCCCTGGTGGCGGAACATTTATGGGAACTCTCCGCTTCGGGGCTGCTGTATTTCGCATACGGCTGCGACCTGGACCCGGAACAAATGTACTTAAAACGCTGCCCGGGCAGCCATTACCTTTGCCGGGCAGCCCTGGACGGTTTCAGATTGGCCTTCGACCGGTATTCAGCCGAATGGGGCGGGGGGCAGGCAAGCTTCAGGCGCTGCGAAAACAGCACCGTATGGGGGGCTTTATATCACGTTAAGCCGGAGCACTGGAGCGCCCTGGACAATGTGGAAGTAACACCCTACTGCAGAAGGGTACGGGTGCCTGTAAAAACCTCCTTCGGGCTTTTTTGCGCCGAATGCTATCAGTCCTTTCCCGCAGAAATAGCCTTGCCTTCAAAAAAATACCTTGATAAGATAATATCCGGCGGGCACTTTTTCGGACTTCCCCAAAAATATCTGCGGCTTGTGGGCTCAATACCGGTGGCAAACGATTCAAAGGCAGCTTCCGGAGCTTAATTTTAAAGGGTGGCAGGTTATTTCCCAAAAGGTATGGAATAGCTGCATAAAAGTACATAATACCGACAGGAAGTGATTATTTGAAAATTGACGTTGATTTATTTGTTAAAGAGCGCCAGGATGAAATTCAAACCCTGGTGAACCTCTGCCTGAATAAAGCCGGCGACGCCATACAAAAAAAAGTGGCTTCAGAGGAAATAAGCGCCAACATTCAGGATGTTCTGCCCCTTTTACTTTATGAGGTGCTTGCCGCCAACACCGTGGCCACCCTGAGGCTGGTTGCGGAAATGATTAACCACGCGGAGGAGAATATGTCCCCGGACAACAGTTATGATAACCATTAAAATGTATCTGGCCTTTCTTGCACTGGCAGGAGCCCTTGCCTTCCTGGCAGGTTTTTATTCAACCCGGGGTCAGGCTCTTAACTTATTAACTTATATATTAAGTTTTTTTTCAACCCATAAAAAATAAAATCAGGGCCGTCCCCAATATAAGGGTGACGGCCCTTCGTTTATTCATTAATAGGTGAAGGTAAAGCTATCCATTACCTTGCTCAAAGGTCTTGATTGAAGAAAATTGTTGGGAACCCAGGACTCAAAGAAATATAGCGCACCGTTTGTGGGGTCCCAGCCGTTTAAGGCGTCCCGGGCCGCATTCATGGCCGACTGGGAGGCAGGCTGATTAATCCATCCGTTCAAAACCGGCTCAAATTGATATTTGCCGCCGTTGTCAACCTGGTATACAACCCCTGGTATAGTATCCGGAAACAGTCCGCTCCTGGTTCTGTTCAGGATCACGGCGCCCACCGCAACTTTTGTTTCGTACGACTCTGAATCCGCTTCCGCTGAAATTATCCTGGCCAGCAGGTCGAATTCGGATCTGGACGTGGAATTGCCGGCATAGCCGCTTCTGCTGGGAGAAGACTGGGCCTGTGCCGTACCGCCGGTGCCTATTGCCAGCACCTGTCCGGGATATATGTAGGAATTTTTCAGGCCGTTATCCTGCATCAGCTTATTTACGGTAACGCCGAATTTTTTGGAGATATTGTACAGGCTGTCTCCGGGTACTACCGTGTATTTTAATCCATTTTCAATGTTCAGCCGCTGCCCGGGATATATGCTGTCGCTCTTCAATCCGTTAGACTCTTTTATCCTCTGGTAGGTCACTCCATATTTTTGTCCGATGGTATAAAGGGTTTCCCCCGGCTCTACAACATGGCTAACGGCATTGGCCGCACCGGGTAGCATAATAAAAACCGCCAGGCACAGTAAGGTAAGCATCTTCTTCGTCGCTTTCAAGTTGTCAGCCCTCCCGTACTGCCTCCGGGGTTAGTTGATGGATTCGGATGGGAGTCACCCTACCACGGCCCCTTATAATTCACCTCAACTTTAAAGGCCGCGGATTCACCCCGCTTGTATTTATTCCCCCGTACCCTGTATTTAAGGGATTCGGCCTGATTAATGGTTGTCCGCCTATAATTATACAAGCCTGCCGGTTGTTAACCAAGCTGTAAAACATGGTAACTCAATGCTGCCTGGCCCTTATTTTGTCATTTATCCTTTCCATGAGGTAAACCGTGGAAAAAACGTGGTGCAGCCTGGCCAAAAGTCCCTCCAGGGAAGTGTCCAGATTGTAAATTTCCGGCGCTATAACCAGCTCCACCCCATACTCCACTTCCATTCTTTCCTTCATCCTTCGGAGTATCTTATTCCTGGTCTCCCCGTCGGCTATTTCAGTCCATTTGGTGCTGTCCGGCACTTCTATTCCCGGTGAATACTCATTAATAATGTCTTTAAAGCATTGCTTGAAATTATCAAAAGAAGGTCTTTCCTTACGCATGATGACATCTCTCCCCCATTAATTTTATGGCAATGGGCAGGTCCGCCTCCGCCAGGTCATATTTTAACAAACTGTTTAGGGAAACCCATTGAAAATCATTACAATCCCTGGGAGAGGGGGTACCCCCCGTCCTCCGGCACAGGTAGGCAAGCAGCAGTATGTTTCTATCACCATAACTGTGGGCAACCGCGGTAAAAATTTCCTTCACCTGAATATCAATATCAAGTTCTTCCTTAATCTCCCTTGCCAGGCATTCCTCGGGAGTTTCACCGGCCTCCAGCTTCCCTCCGGGAAATTCCCATTTTAAAGATTGTTGCGCGCCACTTTTTCTTTGAGCCAGCAATACCCTGTCATTGTCCAGAATCAGGGCCGCGGTTACAGCTGTATACAGCACTTCTTCCTCCAAATTATACGCTATTTTCCATAATAACCTTTATGCCAAGGCCAATTACCCGTTTTTTTCAAACTTATACGGTATGTTCCCCAATCAAACCCTTTTTATGGGTTCGACAAAACCCTCCGGGTCCACAGTGCTGTTCATCCCGCCGGACAGGACACGCACCCTCTGCAATACCCTTTCCCTCTGTTGTCCCTGTAGAATGTGGGTTTGCGCATTTATAATTTCAGTTGGTATTATCCTGGCCCGGCCAATTTTTTTATTTTCCGCTTCAACTTGAATTATCATACCTTCCCGGGCCCTGGTGGATGAAGGTGAAAAAATGAAATTCCCCGCACTGTATGCTATCATTTTGTTTTTATAGAACTCAACGCCCTGAATCACATGGGGGTGATGCCCCAAAACCACATCCGCCCCGGCATCCACCAGCATATGGCCGAAGCCCACATCCTCCTTGCGGGGATAATCGGCCATTTCTTTGCCCCAGTGCAAACTTACCACCACGAAATCCGCCCGGCCTGCCAGGGATTTAACAGAATCCTTAACCGGCCCGGGGTCATACCCGCTGGCTATCCCCAATCTTTTAGGCCCCGCGGCCCAGGAAGCACGGGGCAAAACCCTGCTGAAAGCCAGAAAACCCACCTTTAAGCCTTTCTTTTCAACAATCACGGGCATGGTCGCACAGTTTACATTCATGCCCGCTCCGGTATAAGCCAGACCGTAGTTGTCAAGATGAACCAGAGTGTCCTTCATGGCCTCGGGACCGAAATCCAGAACATGGTTGTTGGCCAGAGTAAACACGTCTATTCCCGCTCCCTGAACACCGGCCAGCACCCCGGGAACAGCCCTGAAGGTAAATTGCTTATCCGGTTCGGGACGTCCCCTTGCACTTATACAGCACTCCAGGTTAGCCGCTGTGACATCCCCTTCTTTTAATAATCCGGCCACCTTTTCCCAGGGATAGTCCACACCGTTCATTGTCATAACCCGGCCGACTCCGGAAGCCAGCAGCACATCCCCCGCAAGGTTCAATAATACCGGACTGTTTTTATTATTATCATTTATTATATCTTCATTACTATTAACCGCCGCCGGAACAGGCACCGGCTCACCGCCGGATAAAGCTGCCACATAAAAACAGGCGGCCGCCATAAAAAACAAAGCAATAATTAAGATTGCTTTTTTTATATTTTTCACTCCCTTACACCATCTGTTTTCCCCGATAATCTCTATAAACCAATATTACTTTTGCCCTTATACAATATTTTTTACCAATAGAAGAAAATCCTGCTCAATATCTATAATTCATTTATAATTAAGTTGCCTCAGGAGTTTCCCCTTTTGGCAAACACTGAGTATAATAATTACATAAATACTAATGTTTTGGAGAAATGATATTTATGACCATGGATAATTTACCCGAATCGGAAAAGGCTTACCTGGTAGGTGTGGAACTAACCGGAGAAAATGCCCTGGATATAGAGGAATCCCTGAAGGAACTTGCCATGCTGGCGGAAACGGCAGGCGCCCGGGTGGCGGGAATCTCCCTCCAGAAAAGGTCGCGGCCGGATGCGGCAACCTTCATCGGCAGAGGTAAGGTTGAAGAAATAAAGGCGGCAATTCAGGATTTGCAGGCCAACCTGGTGATTTGCGACCGGGAACTCTCCCCGGCCCAATTAAGAAATCTCGAAAATTCACTGGATGTAAAGGTAATTGACCGGACCCAGTTGATACTGGACATTTTTGCACGCAGGGCCAGAACCAGAGAGGGTAAATTACAGGTGGAACTTGCCCAGCTTAATTATATTCTTCCCCGGCTGACCGGTATAGGCATACAGCTGTCCAGGCTGGGAGGCGGCATAGGCACCAGGGGGCCCGGCGAAACCAAACTGGAAGTGGACCGCCGGAAAATAAGAAAAAGAATAGCGGACCTCCGTCATGAAATAGACCAGGTGAAAAGACACCGTAATTTGCTGCGCAGCGGACGTAAAAAGGTGCCCTTCCCCCTGGTGGCCCTAGTGGGTTACACCAACGCGGGAAAATCAACCCTGCTTAATACCCTCACCGGGGCTGACGTACTGGTGGAAGACAAATTATTCGCCACCCTGGACCCCACCACCCGCAGGGTGGTGCTCCCGGACAACCAGACTATACTATTGACAGACACGGTGGGTTTTATCGGCAACCTGCCGCACCACCTGGTGGCTGCCTTCCGGGCCACCCTGGAAGAAGTAATTGAAGCGGACCTGCTGCTGCACGTGGCGGACATCTGCCATCCCAATATTGAAGCCCAGGTAAAATCCGTGGAAAAAGTGCTGGAATCCCTGGAGGCAATAGCAAAACCCACCCTTATGGTATACAACAAAATGGACCGACGGGACCGGGAATGCCGGCATAACCTGCCGGCGGACAGGGAAGCTGTCTTTATATCAGCCAAAACCGGCGAGAACATAAATGAATTATTAAAAAAAATTGCCGTTATATTATCCGGCGGCAAAATAATTAAAACTTTCTTTGTACCCTACGACAAATCGTCAATACTGCCTTTAATCCACGAAAACGCCAGGATACTGAGCCAGAAACACCTGGCGGACGGGGTTGAAGTGCACGTGGAAATACAGCAACTCTGGGCCGCAAGAATAGCTGCCAAAATGCGACAAGGGGACGGTTCTCAGGTGTCGCAAAAATTAATTCGGGATTAATAGATTGGAAACCCGGTACGGTCAGGATGCAAATAACTTAATAACTCAGGTACCCGATACCGTCAGGATGGCTGCTTAGCCGTTCCAGGCCCGGGGAGGTGACTACGAAGGTATTTTCAATTCCCACGGCGCCCTCTCCGGGGAAGATGAATTTGGGCTCCAGGGCGATGACCATTCCTGCTTCCAGAGGGGTTTTTACTCCCCTGGCCAGCACAGGCAATTCGTTTAATTCGATACCCACTCCATGGCCCACAAATGACACCTGCTGCCCAAACCCCATGAAATTATCGGACAGACCGGCCTTTACGGCCATTGCCAGGGCGCTTTCGTATAATTCTTCACCGGTGACTCCGGGCTTTGCCTGTTCCGCCAGGGAATTTTGTATATCCACCGCGGTCCGGTGCGCCCTTTCCAGCTTTTCAGCCAGGCAACCGGCCACGAAGACCCTGGACATATCCACGCAGTAGCCGTCGAAGGCCCCCACGTAATCCACCATTACCGGCTCATTTATGCAAATCACCCGGCGGCCCGAACCAAAGGGAAAGGAGGGGTTCAGCCCCGGCCCGCCCAGCGGCCCGTCAAAATGGCTGGCAATCCCGCCATTTTCCCCGGACAAAAGGCACCCGTAATGAAACTCGTTGTTAAACCCCCTCACCCGGACCGCACCCTGATGTCCCCTTCGCCTGGCGGCGGACTCCAGCGCCCCGGCTATTTCGCACTCTTTTTTGCCCGGGGCGATTATGCCGGGAAGTTCCTGGAAGAAATCGTCGGTCAAGGCTGAGGCTTTTTTTATCAATTCAATTTCATAATCTGATTTTACGGCCCTTTGCTTCCTGATTAGCCCGGAGCAGTCCACCAGCCTGCTGTTTTCAAAAATTTTATTAATATCAATGTACATTTGGGCGGTGATAACATCCAACTCTAGTCCCAGAACGCCGGGAAGGGTGTATCCTCTTTCATTCAACAACTGTGGTATTTGTTTGATATTTTTTATTTGTATTACATTATCAAGGGAAGAGGCTTCGGCTGCCCGGCGGTAATTTTTCCTGATGAACAACAAGGGGTTTCCCCGGGAGGGTATATAAAGGGCACCGTTTTGAAATACACCGCTATAGTAAAACATGTCGCTGCTCTGTAATATAAGCGCCCCTTCCATCAAATTCCCGTTCATGAGGTTCTGCAGAGCCGCTATTCTGGAGTTAATTTCGCTCTCAGGGGTATAAAACATTTATAGTCCTCCTTTTTTGTAAATTTCAAATTTTCTGTCTTCAACCCATTCAAAAAAAGGCAGGCCCGCATACTACCAGGCCTGCCACAAATCTATGCGGCCGCTCCCAAAAATCTTCGCCCGGCAAATCAGTAGCCGGTGGTCAGGCAACGGTCATTGGGAATTATTATCCATGACCCTGTCTTCCGGCGGACCAATTCTTCCCGGCATCCGACTACTGACTACTGAATTGCCACGCTCATTTCTGGCCGGCCCATTGAACTCCTTCGATTACTTGTTTTTAAATTCCGGTTTACGCTTGTTAAGGAAAGCGGAAATGCCTTCTTCCCTGTCGTTTGTGGTAAAGACCAAACCGAAGAGGTCGGCTTCATGGATGAAAGCTTTTTCCAGATCCATTTCCAGTCCTTCATTTACAGCTTCTTTGGACAGCCTTACGGCAACAGGGCCCCTGGCCGCTATCCTTCTGGCCATGCCCTTGCAGAAATTAATCAGTTCCTCCGGTGCCACCACATGGTTCACCAGACCTATTTTATGTGCCGCTTCAGCGTCATACATGTCGGCGGTGAAAAGAATCTCCTTGGCAACGCCCGGATTAACCAGCCTGGTAAGGCGCTGGGTGCCGCCGAATCCGGCAATAATGCCCAGATTTACTTCGGGCTGGCCGAATTTTGCATTTTCCGAAGCCACCCTGATATCGCAGCTCATGGCCAGTTCGTTGCCGCCGCCCAGTGCGAAACCGTTAACCGCTGCAATCACCGGTTTGCCCAAATTTTCAATTTTACTGAAAACCTGCTGTCCCTTGCGGGCGAAATTTTTAGCTTCCATAGGGGTCAATTTGCTCATAAAAGCTATGTCGGCACCGGCCACAAAGGATTTTTCACCTGCTCCGGTCAGTATTATTACCCTTACCTCATTATCCGCCGCCAGTTGTTCCATTATTTGTTCCAGTTCGCTGACAACAACGTCGTTTAAAGCGTTCAGCACTTTGGGCCTGTTGATGGTAACCAGGGCAATATTATCTTCCTTTTCCAGCAATAAAGCTTCAAAAGCCATTTACCGCACCTCCAAATACGAATCTGTTCCGGGGGTATTTCCGGGGATTGAGCATTATCTTCGCTTTATGCTCACCAACCCTGTTTGCCTAAGCCAGGCATATACTTTTCAACAAAATACTAGTACTGGTAGAATCCCCTTCCGCTTTTACGTCCCAGCCATCCGGCGGCAACGTATTTGCGGAGCAGCGGGCAGGGACGGTACTTGCTGTCACCCAGGCCTTTATGAAGCACTTCCATTATATAAAGGCAGGTGTCCAGTCCAATCAGGTCCGCCAGGGCAAGGGGTCCCATGGGGTGATTCATGCCCAGTTTCATAACCTGGTCCACAGCCTCGGGGGTGCCGACACCCTCGTACACGCAATATACGGCTTCGTTTATCATGGGCAGCAGTATGCGGTTGGCCACAAATCCGGGAAAGTCGTTTACTTCCACCGGCACCTTGCCCATTTTTTCGCTCATTTCCTTAACTGCGGTATAGGTTTCATCAGAGGTGGCCAGCCCGCGAATCACTTCCACCAGTTTCATTACCGGAACGGGGTTCATAAAGTGCATGCCGATAACCTTTTCCGGCCGCTTGGTAACGGCGGCTATTTCCGTGATGGGCAGGGATGAGGTGTTGGTGGCCAATATGGCATGGGGCGGGCAGGTTTCATCCAGGGTTTTGAATATGTTGCCTTTTATATCCATATTTTCTATGGCCGCCTCGACAACCAGATCGCAGTCTTTAGCATCCCCCAGGCTGGTGGAAGGTATAACCCTTTTCAAAATAGCATCCTTCTGCGCGTCGTCCAGCCGGCCTTTGCTTACATCCTTGGTCAGGTTCTTTTCTATGTAATTCATGCCGCGCTGTACAAATTCATCTTTAATATCGTTTAAAATCACTGTGCAGCCTGACACCGCCGCCACCTGGGCAATACCCGAGCCCATCTGGCCGGCTCCCACTACCATTATCTTTTTAATTTCCATTTCGCACCCTCCCGTACTTTTGTTAATTACGCGCAAATCGTTAATTAAAAACTTTTGTTGTAAATATCTAAGGTTAAGGCCGGGGCTAAACGCTTTCAACCACCATGGCTGTTCCCTGGCCTCCGCCTATGCACAATGTTGCCAGGCCGTATTTGCTGCCCCTGCGCTTCATTTCGTGTAACAGTGTTACAAGTATCCTGGCCCCGCTGGCTCCGATGGGATGACCGATGGCCACGGCGCCGCCGTTCACGTTTACCTTGTCCATGGGCAACTCCAACTCTTTAATAACCGCGCAGGCCTGGGCGGCAAAAGCCTCGTTGGCCTCAATCAGATCCATGTCCGATACGGTAAGGCCCGCCTTGGCCAGGGCTTTCCTGCTGGAAGGTATGGGGCCCAGGCCCATGTACGCCGGGTCGACACCGGCGGTGGCGGTTGATTTTATCACAAACAGGGGCTTAAGACCCAGTTCTTTGGCTTTTTCCGCGGACATAACAATGGCCGCGGCCGCGCCGTCATTAATTCCCGAAGCATTGCCCGCGGTTACCGTTCCGCCTTTTTTAAAGGCCGGAGGCAATTTCCCCAGGGCTTCCATGGTTGTTCCCCGGCGGGGAAATTCATCGGTGTCAAACACAATGGGGTCGCCTTTTTTCCGGGGAATTATCACGGGTACTATTTCATCCTTAAATCTGCCCGCATCAATTGCAGCCACGGCCTTTGTCTGGCTGGCCAGGGACAGGCTGTCCTGATCTTCCCGGGTAATTCCGTATTTCTCGGCTATGTTTTCAGCAGTTATACCCATGTGTATATTGTTAAAGGCACACCACAGGCCGTCCTTTATCATTTCGTCAACCAGTTTGCCGTCTCCCATGCGGTATCCCCAGCGGGCCTTATCGATCAGGTAGGGAGCCGCGCTCATGTTTTCCATTCCGCCGGCTACCACTATATCCGCCTCTCCAGCCCAGATTTGCTGTGCGGCGGTTCCAACCGCCTTCAGACCGGAGCCGCAAACTATATTCATTGTCCAGGCGGGCACTTCCTGGGGAACACCGGCCTTTATGGACGCCTGACGGGCGGAATTCTGCCCCAGACCGGCCTGCAGCACATTGCCGAATATAACCTCGTCAACCAATTTGGCGTCAACATTTGCTCTTTTTAATGCCTCTTTAATAACCAGCGCCCCGATTTCCACCGCAGATACGCCGGTCAGCGCTCCCTGATATTTGCCCACCGCGGTGCGGGCGGACGCCACAATTACTGCTTCACGCATTACTTAGCCTCCCTCTAAATTGGAAACATTTCTTTCATAGTTGCAAACCACAAACTGGCACCCCCCCAAGCGCCTGTTTACGGTGGAAACCATCCGCTCCGGCAAATGACCTTCATTTGCCGGAGCTTATAAACCTGGAGTCAGTTCCTTCCGAAAATTGTACCTAACCTTCCATTGCCGGGCATTCTTCCAAAGTTGTCAAGAAATATAGATTCTAAACAACCAGGAAGATTTGTCATCCATCCTTACAGGCTTTCCTTCAATATCTCGCTGATATCCTTAACCGTCATCACATCGTCCTTGTTCAGGTTCTTGAGGCTATCCTCCAGCATTACAATGCAGTACGGGCAGGCGGTGGCAATAACCTGGGCCTCTTTTTCCGCCGCTTCCTTGACCTTAACATCGGAAAACCTCTGGCCGGCCTTGGTTTCCATCCATATCCTGGCGCCCCCGCCGCTGCAGCACAGGCTGTTGTCCTTGTTGCCGTCAAATTCAACCAGCTGCAGTTCGGGCACGGCGCCCATCAGATTCCTGGGCGCGTCAAAGGCCTTGCTGTGCCTGCCGAGATAGCAGGGCTCGTGATATACCACCTTGCCGTTTACCGGCTTGCTAAGCTTTAATTTACCCTGGGCCAGGAGCTCATCCAGAAGCTGGGTATAGTGGTATACTTCAAACTCTCCGCCGAATTCCGGATATTCATTTTTGAAGGTGTAGTAACAGTGGGGAGATGTGGTTATTATCTTTTTAACTCCCTTTTTGTTATACAAATCGATATTGTACTCAGCAAGTTTTGTAAATTCTTCTTCAGCACCTATTTTCCTGACCGATTCGCCGCAGCACTGCTCCTCAACACCGATTACCCCAAAGCTCACACCCGCCGCCTTCAGCAGTTCCACTACCGATTTGGCAACCTTTTGGCTGCGTCCGTCGTAGGCGCTGGTACAGCACACAAACAGCAGATATTCCTTATCCGGGGTATATTCCGGCACTTCCATGTCTTTCATCCAGGCGGCCCGCTCACTGCGTTCCTGGGACCAGGGGTTGCCCTGGCTGTTGATGCTGCCTATTACCGCCTTTAAATTCTTGGGAATTCCGCCGGTTTCGGCAATAACGCTGCGCATGGAACGCACCACTTCGGGAATTTTTATACCCCTGGGGCACCTTACGGCGCACTGGTTACAGGTTGTGCAGGCAAAAAGAAAGTCGTCGGACTCATAACCGTCGTATCCCAGCCTGCCCATGTGGAACATGGACCTGACGTTGAATTCCGATTTTTCCTCCATTCTGCCCCAGGGACAGGAGCCGGCGCAGACACCGCACTGCATGCACTTTTGTATCTCTTCGCCGCCAGACATTACAATGGCTTCCCTGACCTCATCGAAAACCATAAGTTCTGACATGGGGTTTCCTCCTCGCTTATAGCCCGGGTAATACCTGTTAATCGGCAGATTAGCAGGGTATTGCCCCTTTTTTTATATTTTAACAGATTTGGACGTTCCTTCGGGGAATTTTAGTGTACCCTTTATATATTAAAAGAGAAACCACCGGAAAACCCCAGTTTTGACTGTTGACTTTCAAACAAGGAGGGTTTGGGTAATCAATGTCATCATAAAATGAGGCTCCCGATGGTTTCTAAAATAACACCAATTTGCGGCCCCCTTTTTTAAGGGGCCGCAGAGGGGTAACATGAGTTATGCCAGAAGTTTTTTGAGTTCCTCCTTCAACAGGGGCACCACGTCGAAAAGGTCTCCCACGATACCATAGTCGGCAACTTTGAATATATTGGCTTCCGGGTCCTTGTTGACTGCCACTATGCATTTGGAAGAACTCATCCCGGCCAGGTGCTGAATGGCCCCGGAAATACCGCAGGCGATGTATAGCACCGGAGAGACTGTTTTACCGGTCTGGCCCACCTGGAAGGAGTGGGATTTCCAGCCGGCGTCCACCGCCGCCCTGGACGCGCCCACCGCGGCGCCCAGCACATCGGCCAGTTCTTCCAGCAGGGCGAAATTTTCCGGACCCTTGATGCCCCGGCCGCCGGATACTATGATATCCGCCTCTGTAAGTTCCGGCCGGGTGCTGATTTGCTTCACTATGTCCTTTATTACCTGGCGAATGTCGCCGGTATTTCCGCCAACCGGCACGGCCTGCGCGGCCCGGCCCGCCTGGGGTGCGTCCGCGGCCAGCACGTTGGGGCGAATTGTGGCCATAACCGGCCTGGCTTCGGGGCACGCCGCCTTAACTATGGCTTTGCCCGCGTAAACCGGGCGGGTAAATACCAGTTGTCCGTCTTCCAGGGCCATGTCGGTGCAGTCCGTCATCAGGCCCGTGCCCAGACGCTGCGCCACCTGGGCCGCCACATCCCGGCCGGAGGCCGAGCAAGCCAGCAATATTGCCGTGGGCTGGTGCTCTTTGGCCAGGTCCGCCAGTATGTTTGTATAAGCGTCGGTGGTATAATTTTCCAGAGCTTCGGAATCCACAGTGTATACCTTGTCCGCTCCGTACTCGCCAAGCTTTCCTTCCAGGCCGCTGACGCCTTTGCCCAGCAGCACCGCGCACAGTTCTTCACCCAGGCTGTCGGCCACTTTGCGGCCGGCGCTCAACAATTCATAGGTTACCTTTTTAATTTCGCCATCCCGCTGTTCTGTAAAAACCCAGATCCCTTTTGCCATATTATTTAAAACCTCCTGTCCGGTCGGTAAATGTTTTTATTATATAACCTTTGCTTCTTCCCTCAAGAGCCTGGCCAGTTCCTTCGCGGCTTCCGCGGGTTCGCCGGGTACTAATTTGCCGGCTGCCCGGGCCGCGGGCAGGGAATAGCTCAGCGCTTTTACCTTGGGAGCCGCCTGTGCCGCATCCAGGCCGATGTCGCCCAGCCCTATTTTTTGCATGGGCTTTTTCTTGGCCTGCATGATACCCTTCATGGACGGATAGCGGGGCTCTATTTCTCCCTTTTGGGCTGTCAGCATGGCAGGAAGTTTTACTTCAATTACGGCGCTGCCTCCATCTATATCGCAGGTTACCACCGCCTTGTCCTCTTCCACCTCGGCCTGGGTTACCATGTTCACCACGGGAACACCCAGTATTTCCGCCACCCTGCCGCAAACCTGGCAGGAGCCGTCGTCAATGGCTTTAAAGCCGCCCAGAAGAATGTTGTATTCCAGTCCGCCGATGGCCTTGGCCAGTATGGTGGCGGTGGTGTACTCGTCAATTTCATCGGCGCCGGGATCAACCAGAACCGCCTTGTCAGCTCCCATGGCCAGGGCCTGGCGCAGGGCGTCCTGCACTTCAGGGCCGCCGACGCTTACCACGGTGACCTCACCCTTGAATTTTTCCTTGATGCGCAGGCCCAGTTCCACGGCGTACTCATCATAGGGGTTCATTACCAGGCTTACGCCCTGTTTGTTTATTTTATTACCGTCCAGGCTGATTTTAGCCTCGGTGTCAAATACTTGCTTCATCAAAACTACTATTTTCATTTTGTTCCTCCTTTGCTAACTGCTCTGCTGACTGATGCCCAGTGCTTATAAAAGGTAAATAACCATCACTGCCTTTATTTCAAAACACTTGCCGCGATAACAATACGCTGTACTTCACTGGTGCCTTCATAAATTTCTGTAATTTTAGCGTCACGCATCATGCGCTCCACGGGATATTCCCTGGTATAACCATAACCGCCGTATATTTGCACGGCCTTTGTGGTAACCCACATCGCGGTCTCGGCGGCATAGAGCTTGGCCATGGCCGCCTGTTTTGAATAACTCTCATTATTGTCCTTCAGCCAGGCAGCCTGATACACCAACAGTCTGGCAGCCTCAATCCTTGTGGCCATATCCGCCAGCATCCACTGAATACCCTGGTTTGCCGAAATGGGTTTTCCAAACTGCTCGCGAATCTTACTGTAATTCAGCGCGGACTCATACGCGCCCTGGGCGATTCCCAGCGCCTGCGCGGCTATACCGATACGCCCGCCGTCGAGGGTCTTCATTATTACTTTAAAGCCCTCGCCTTCCTTGCCAAGAATGTTCTCTTTGGGAATACGGCAGTTTTCAAATACCAATTCATAGGTCGCGGATGCCCTGATGCCAAGTTTGTGTTCCTTTTTACCGAAGCTAAATCCGGGCGTTCCCTTTTCCACCACAAAGGCGGATATGCCCCTATGTTTTAATGCTCTGTCGGTGGCGGCGATGATTACGTAAATATCGGCATAATAACCGTTTGTGATAAATATTTTGCTGCCGTCAAGAACATACTCATCCCCGTCAAGAACGGCCGTTGTTTTCAGAGAACCCGCATCCGATCCCGCACCAGGCTCGGTCAGCCCCATGGCGCCGATTTTTTCGCCGTTTGCCAGCGGAACCAGATATTTTTGCTTCTGTTCTTCTGTTCCGAAAGCATATATGGGCCATGCACAAAGAGAAGTATGCGCCGAAACAAGCACACCGCTGGAAGCGCATACACGGCTGAGTTCCTCCACCGCAATGGCGTAACTGATGTTATCCATTCCGGCTCCTTCATATTCATCAGGGTAAGGCACCCCGGACAGGCCCATTTCAGCCATTTTGCCCCACAGATCCCAGTCATACTCTTCTTTTTCATCCATTTCCGCAGCCTTGGGGGCAATCTCTTTTTCTGCAAAGTCCCTTACCGTTTTTCTCAATAATTCCTGTTCTTCAGTAAGTTTAAAAATCATTACAACTCCTCCTTGTTTTAACAGAGATACGCTATCACGTTATCTCCGGTGCTTTACAAAAGAAGAGAAGCAAAAAACATACCACGCCCCTTAAGCCTGCCGGAACTCCCTCCCGGCGGCGGTTTTCAGGGGTCTTTTGCCGACTTCGGCCTCAGCCGCGCAGCATTGTGGTGCAATAATTATTGACACAAGCAGCGCTTTAATTACTTCAATTCCCTATCTCTTTTCCTGTCCTACCGGGGTGCAATATTGTTGAAAAATTTAAACAAATATTTATATGTCAGCTTTTGTTTACACTCCCGGTATAATTAATCACCTCCCCAACAATGGGACAAACCTTATTTGTTGCTTCAACTCCTTGCTTTACTTCAAAACAATCTCAGAAGGAATATCCCCAATTTTTTGACAGGTGCAACCCTCCTTGGAATATGTTTGCTAAATGACTGAGCATTCAGTCATTATAATTAAAATATTTCAAATTCATTGAATCGTCAATAGCAAAAAGCAATTTCAATCACCATTTAAAGATTATAGCAACCGTTTAAGACACGATTTCAACCATCCGCTCCTGATTTTTAACCACTGGGGTTTTTCGGCGGAAATGGCTGGTGGCCGGTACATCCCGGTTGCCTTTATTAATACAATTAATCCACACCTTGAGACTTATTTCGCGGTTGCGCCCCCTGACAATGCATTATTGCATCGTCAATGACGTTTTACATTGGTTATTAATTTTACACGGCTCCCAATATTAATTAATAAAAGCCGATGCTAAATTGCATCATATGGCAAAATATAATTGCAGTACATAATGTAATGCAAAATTTGTGCAATACATCCCGGGGCAATACAAAACCCTCAAAAAACCGCCTCATTTCAAGACTAAAAGAGTGGTCCATTTTTATACAATAATTTATTGCGGCGCTCCATTTGTGAACATTTGCACATGCCAGGCAAAAAAATAACCGGCAGCTTTGCCGGTTAACAATTTAATTTTTCTCTCTTCTTCTTTTTTCTATTTCTTACCCCACTCTCTTTCTCTTAACTCAATCCTGCGGATTTTGCCGCTCACAGTCTTCGGCAGCGATTCCACAAACTCAATCTTTCTGGGGTATTTGTACGGGGCGGTAACCCTCTTGACATACTCTTGCAATTCTTTTACCAGTTCATCCGAGGGTGTATATCCGGGGGCAAGCACCACGAAGGCCTTAACCACCTCGCCGCGCAATTCGTCGGGACTGGAAACCACCGCCGACTCCGCCACCGCGTCATGCTCAAGCAGGGAACTTTCCACCTCAAAGGGTCCTATGCGGTATCCGGCGGCAAGAATAACGTCGTCGGCACGGCCCACGAACCACAGGTAGCCGTCTTTATCTTTATATGCCCGGTCACCGGTGAGGTACCAATCGCCCCTGTATACGCCGGCGGTTTTCTCAGGGTTTTTCCAATACTCTTTGAACAAGCCGACCGGCCGTACCGGTTTTACCCTGATGGCAATGTCACCCTCGGTATCCGAAGGCAGGATGTTTCCGTCCTCGTCAATGATCTGGATATCAAAACCCGGTGAGGGTTTGCCCATGGACCCGAAGCGGGGTTCAATGCAGGGGTAGCTGCCGGCCAAACACACGGTCTCGGTCTGGCCATAACCGTCCCTGATTGTTAACCCGGTGGCTTCCTTCCAGGTATCTATAACCTCGGGGTTAAGCGGTTCGCCCGCACCCACGCAATGCCTCAAGGTCGGGTATTTATAGGCTTTAAGATCTTCCAGCACCAGCATCCTGTAGTTGGTGGGCGCCCCGCACATGGTGGTTATAGGGTATTTGCCCAATATTTCCAGGGTTTTCTTGGTATCAAAACGCAGGCTGTGATGAACGAAAATGGCGGCGCCCATGTTCCAGGGGCCAAAGAAGGAGCTCCAGGCAGCCTTTGCCCAACCGGTGTCGCTGAGGTTCCAGTGGAGGTCGTCCGGTCCCAGGTCAAGCCAGAAGGTACCGGTAATTTTATGCCCGATGGGATAAGAGGCATGGGTATGAACGGTCATTTTGGGATAGCCGGTGGTGCCGGAGGTGAAGTATAATATGGCGTTGTCGTCACTTCTGGTGTTTACGGTCTCAAACTGCTCCGGGGCCGGCGCAAAAAGATCCGCATAGTTTAACCAGCCGTCCCTGTTTTCTCCGACAATTATGCGTGATTTCACCGTGGGGCACTGGGCGATGACTTCGTCCACTTTCGGGGCAAGGGCATTGTCGGTGATAACGCATACCGCGTCGGAAGCCTGGAAGCGGTACATAAGGTCCTTTGCGGTCAACTGGGTTGTACCGGGGCTGACCACCGCGCCCATCCTGAGGCAGGCTATGTTTAACGCCCACCATTCAATCAGCCTGGGCAGAATGATTATTACAACATCACCTTTTTTCACGCCCTGGGCGGACAACATGTTGCAGACTTTCCTGGAATCGTCGCACAGTTCTTTGAAGGTTTTTTTGATTTCATTGCCGTAGTCATCTATCCACCACATAGCAAGTTTGCCGGGATCTGAAGCCCACTTGTCCAGTACGTCCCTGGCAAAGTTAAAATACTCCGGTACTTCCAGTTTAAATTCGGCATAAGTTTTGTCATAGTCGGTCATATTGTGCTGGGCCATCTGTCAGTCCTCCTTAAATATTTGAGTTTAAACGGAGGCGGGATTATGACGTTATTAAAACATCTATTTTATCTGTATAACCCGCCGGACACTGGAACTTTAAAATGCAAATACTTTGCCAAGATTCTGACATTTAAAAATAATCCCAATTAGCCCGTTATTCTTGAATTTTTTGAAATTTTTCAGTTTGCTGACTTATCATAAAATTGTAAACAATAGTATATATAATAAAACAAAAATATGAGGCACACCCAATTTATTGGACCCGCCCCATATGTAAACATGCATTTACATGTCTTTTTTTATTGCAAAATACAGCCTTTGTCGCTTTTACATCAACGTTTAAGGTTGTCAATCAGGCTGTTTCAATTACAGCAGCCTTTTCCCTGTCTAAAAGCTTTATAGCCGATTCCCTTAATTTATATTTTTGTATTTTACCGCTGGCCGTTGTGGGATAATTGTCTACAAATAAAACAAAAGCGGGGATTTTAAACCTGGATATTCTTTCCCTGCAAAACTCTTTAATCTCTTCCTCCGTGGAAGCCTGGTCCTCTTTGAGCTGTATGAAGGCCACCACTTCCTCCCCGTATTTTTCACTGGGAACGCCGACCACCTGCACATCCTTAATTTTGGGGTTGGTATAGAGGAATTCCTCTATCTCCCTGGGATATATATTTTCCCCGCCCCGGATGATCATGTCCTTGAGGCGTCCGGTTATTTTGCAATAACCCCTTTCATCCATCACCGCCAGATCGCCGGTATGCAGCCACCCGTCGCTGTCAATGGCCGAGGCGGTTGCCTCCGGCATATTGTAGTATCCCTTCATCACGTGATAACCCCTGGTGCATAGTTCCCCCTGTATCCCCAGGAGAGCTGTTTCCCCTGTTTCGGGATCTACTATTTTCACCTCTACATTGGGCAGCGCCCTGCCCACCGTGCCCACCCTAAGCTCAATGGGATCATCCGTCCTGGTCATGGTAATCCCCGGAGAGGCTTCAGTCTGGCCATATGTAATACAAATTTCCCTGGCTCCCATTTTATTGACCACCGCTTTCATAACTTCTATGGGACAGGGAGCCCCCGCCATTATACCGGTGCGCAGGGACGAGGTATCGTAATCTTTCTTTGCCATTTCCTCCAGTTCGGCAATGAACATGGTGGGAACCCCGTGCAGCGCCGTACAGCTTTCCTTCTCCACGGCTTCCAGCACCTTCACCGGATTGAATACCACCACCGGAACCATCGCCGCGCCCGACACCACGCAGGTCAATGTGGCCAGAACACATCCGAAACAGTGAAAAAACGGCACCGGGATGCACAAACGGTCATTTTCGTTAAAAGCCATGCATTCCGCAAGGCTGATGGCATTGCCGATAAGATTGGTATGGGTCAGCATGACACCCTTGGGAAATCCGGTGGTGCCCGAGGTATACTGCATATTGATAACATCATGGGGATCCATTGAATTTTGTCTGGCCAGCAATTGCTCGTCGCCGATCTCGTCGGCCAGGGCCAGAACGTCGTCCCAGCTATACATCCCAGGCAATTTTTCCTTACCTATAAATACTACATTTCTTAATAAAGGAAGCTTTGCGGATTGAAGACAGCCGGGCTGACATTGATTAAGCTCCGGGCAGAGCTCATAAACCATGTCCAGATACTCCCTGCCCTTTATGCCCTCAATAAGCAAAAGAGTGGTGGATTCAGACTGTTTTAACAGGTATTCCAGTTCAAAAGTTCTGTAATTGGTGTTTACCGTTACCATCACGGCGCCCATTTTGGCGGTGGAAAACTGTGTCAGCACCCACTCGGGAACATTGTTTGCCCATATGGAAATATTTTCACCCTTTTGAATACCCAGCTGCATGAAACCCTTGGCAACTTTTTTACAAATTTCGTTAAACTGCCGGTAGGTGTATCTGATGCCCAGTTCATGATACACCAGAGCTTCATTGTCGGGAAACCTGTAAGCCATTTCGTCAACCAATTGTCCTATGGTAATTTTCCCGACCTCCATTACCAAACCTCCTTCCCAATGTCCCTAATTTATTGCCGGTATTCATACCGGCTAAACATAGCCGGGAGCCGGGCTGTTAAAAGATTCCCGGCGCCCGGTAGTTTCCTGTTACAGTCCCAATGAACGGGCAATTACCAGCCGCTGCACTTCGGAAGTGCCCTCTCCGATTTCACAGAGTTTCGCGTCCCGCAGATACCTTTCCACGGAAAACTCCTTGATGTACCCGTAGCCCCCATGTATCTGAATTGCTTCAAGGGCGGCCCTGGTGGCCATTTCGGAAGCAAAAAGTTTGGCGATTGCCGCTTCCCTGGTATACGGCCTGTTGTTATCTCTAAGCCAGGCCGCCTTCAGGTACATGTTCCTTGCCAGTTCCACATTTGCGGCCATGTCGGCAATTTTAAACTGTATGGCCTGAAAATTAGATATGCTTTGCCCGAACTGAGTCCTTTCCCGGGAATACTTTATTGAAGCATCCAGGGAAGCCTGGGCCAGGCCGGTGGACATTGCCGCAATGGCAATCCTGCCGCCGTCGAGAACTTTCAAAAACTGCTTGAAGCCTTCACCCTCTACCCCCAGCAGGTTTTCCAGGGGTACCTTCACGTCCTCGAAAAAAAGTTCCGTGGTGTTGGAACCGTGCAATCCCATTTTTTCATAGCTTGCCCTGACGGTAAAACCGGCAGTGCCGGTGGGAACTATTATGGAGCTGATTCCATTCTTACCCCGGCCCTTATCGGTCACCGCCGTTATGGTTACGAAGTCCGCGTAGCCGGCATTGGTGATAAAGCATTTTGAGCCGTTTATAACCCACTGGTCACCATCCCGAACCGCGGTTGTTTGCGTGCCCCCGGCGTCCGAACCGGCATTTGGCTCGGTTAAACCAAAGGAACCCAGACATTCTCCCCGGCAGAGCCTGGTCAGATACTTTGTTTTTTGTTCCTCCGTGCCAAAAAGATAAATAGGCATACAGCCCAGCGATATATGCGCCTCGTAGGTTAACCCCGTTGAACCGCAGGCCCTGGATATTTCCTCCACCGCCAGGCAGTAACTGGTGTAATCGCCCCCGGCCCCGCCGTACTGCTCGGGAAAAGGCAGCCCCATCAGATCAAGCTCCGCCAGCTTGCCGACAATGTCAACGGGAAAAGCCCCTGTGCGGTCTATTTCCTGCGCCCTGGGAACTATTACATTCCGGGCCAAATCCCTTACAACGTCCCGGATCATCTTTTGATCCCTGGTAAGATCAAAATCCATATGCCACTCCCCCTTTAATTGACAGTCTTTTCTGATATTTGGGAAAGTTGCAAATATGATGTTGGCAGCCATTAATTCTCCGGCCAAGGGTATCCTGGAAGTCTTCAATGGTCGAAATGCCGCTCCGAACGGTTAACAGGGCAACCGGCAGGGAAGTAATTGGAGCATAAGGCGTTAACCCCGATTAACGTTTTTTAATACAACAGGTGTAAACAAAAAGAACCCCCGTTGTAATTGCAGGGGCATATTTTTTTTACAGTAACCCGGGTTTACATTATGCCCTTAAACCAGCCCGTATTTAATCAGTTTTTTGTATAAACCCGGCCGGGAAATATTCAACAACTGGGAGGTTCTGGCCTTGTTTCCCTGGCAGATCATCAATGCTTGAAGTATTATTAACTTTTCGGTTTGATCCATTATTTCCTCCAAGCTGTGCCCGGCCATTAAAGCCGCGGCGAAATTACTGCCCGAAGCGTTGTCGCTTTTATTTAAACCTGTTTTTTTGTCGGGCAAACAGCTTACATTTGACGGCAGGTGCTGCAGCATTATTTTATTGCCGTCCATGACATTAAAGGATCTTTCTATTACATTTTCCAGTTCCCTGACATTTCCCGGCCATGAATACTTTTGCAGGGCCAGCATAACGTCTTTAGCCACGCCTGTAACCTTAAATCCAAACATTTTGTTGAATTTATCAACGAATTTGTCCACCAGTTCGGGAATATCCTCTTTTCTTTCTCTTAAGGGAGGAATGGTCAGGTTTACCACATTCAACCTGTAGTACAAATCTTCCCTGAATTTTTTATATTTTACAAGGTGCTCCAGATTGACATTTGTGGCAACCACCACCCTTACGTCGGCGATGGACACCTCCCTGCCCCCCAATTTCTGTATCTCTTTTTCCTGAATGAAGCGAAGCAGCTTTGCCTGCAGAGAAAACGGCAGTTCGCCTATTTCATCCAGAAATACGGTACCTCCATGGGCCAGTTCCAGCTTGCCCAGTTGCCCGCCCTTCTTCCCGCCGGTAAAGGCTCCGTCTTCATAGCCGAAGAATTCGGACTCCAGCAAATTCTCCGGTATCGCCGCGCAATTTATTTTAATAAAAGGTCCCGAACGGCGCAGGCTGGCCGCGTGTACGGCGTGGGCGAACAACTCCTTGCCGGTCCCGGACTCTCCACTTATCAGCACGTTGGAGATTCTGGGAGAAATTTTTAATAGGGTTTCCTTTAAATCCAGCATCTGCGGGCTGGATCCCGTTATACTATCCACTGTATATAAAATCCCCGGCCCCGCCTGGCGGGCCTTTTTCTTCCCCCTGGGCGAAGTCCCTTCTTCTTTCTCATGGCTGCCGTCCGGACTGTAAAAAGTAACCTTGGCCAGGGCGCCGGACACGCTTTCTCCCTCCATTATCGGTATATAGTCAACCAGTATGCTTCTCCCGGCAAGCAATTCTATTTGTCCTATATCCTGGCTGCCGGTATCCAATACGCTTTCCAGCCTCTTTAAAAAATCAAAACCGTTTAAATCGGACAGCGGCAAGCCAATTAACTGAGAAGGCTGCCTGTTCATGGACTGCGCAAGGGAAGCGCTGATTTGACTAATTACCCCGTCCCTGGTGACCACCAGCAGGGCCTCATGATTATTGCTGAAGATTGTCTGCATCAGCCGCTCCGCCGTAAATACCTCCCGCCGTGGGGCGTTGCCGTAATTATGTTCTTTTTCAGAGTGCAGCAAAACATCACCGCCGGGTTTGTTTTTTGACTTCTTTGAATATTTTAACAACTTAAAAACACGATGTACAGAAGTTTTTATATAATTATTAAAAAAGCCGGCCTCAATATATACCGCATAAAAAGGAGCCTGAAAGTCCAGACTCCTTTTTTCATCAATTATTACGCGGTTTGGGCTCTTCCCACGTGCCTGCTTATGGCTTCCTGGAAAAGCTGCAGGTATTCCACTCCCGAACGCGCCCAGGAGAAATCCATTTCCATGCAATTCCTGGCCAGTTTACTCCACTGCTCCTGGTCGTCCCGGTAAACCTTCAGTGACCTGGCAATGGCATGATAAAGGGCTCTGCCGTTATATTCGGAAAAGACAAAACCGTTTCCGGAGCCGGTTGCGGGATTGTAGTCATGCACTGTGTCCGCCAGCCCCCCGGTGGCCCTGACGATGGGTATGGTGCCATAGCGCATGGCAATAAGTTGTCCCAGCCCGCAGGGCTCAAACCTTGACGGCATGAGGAACATATCGGCCCCGGAATAAATCCTCTGGGCCAGAATAGAGTTAAAACCTATATATACCCCCATTTTTTGCGGATACTTCGATTTTAACCTGTTGAACATTTCCTCATAATGCTTTTCGCCGCTGCCCAGCACCACAAAGTGAAGGTCCAGGTGCATAAGCTCGTCGCCTATCTCCGAAATAAGGTCCAGTCCCTTTTGATCCACCAGCCTGGAAATAAGTCCTATCACCGGCACATCCCTTATCGGCAGGCCCAACTCCTTTTGCAGGGCGTATTTGTTTTCCTTTTTATACTCTATGCTATCGTAATCGTAATTGCGGTAGATACGGTGATCGGTCTTGGGATTGAATTCGTGGTAGTTAATACCGTTCACTATTCCGTACAAGTCATGTGAGCGCTTGCGCAGGAGGCCGTCCATCCTCTCTCCCAGCTCCGGCCGCTGAATCTCCGCCGCATAGGTTCTGCTGACAGTATTTATGACGTCGGAATATACCAGTCCCATTTTCATGAAGCTGACCGAGCCGTAGAACTCAAGCTGGTCCGGAGTAAAATACTCGTCACCCACCCCCAGTACCCGCAGGGACTCCCTGGGGTAATTACCCTGATACTGAAGGTTGTGGATGGTAAATACGGTGGAGATTTTGGCATAAAATGGATCATGCCGGTACCTGGTTTTTATAAAAAAGGGGATTGGGCCTGACTGCCAGTCGTTGCAATGAATTACATCGGGCTGCCAGTTCAGCCTGGGCAGCATCTCCAGCACCGCCCTGCAGAAGAAGGTGTAGCGCTCGGCTTCGTCCGGAAACATATACATTCTGTCCCGGTAAAAATAGTGGTGGTTATCCACCATATATACCGGAATAATACGGTGCTGCCCATGAAAATGAGCCTCTATTGTGGATTCTCTGATGATTGACGTTTCGGCCCTGTTGTTGAACATCACGGGAAAGTCCATACGGTAGGAGGCTCCCTCTATACCTTTATAGTGGGGCATTATCACCCTGACGTCGTTTCCCATATTGTCGTTACCCACCACTGCAAGGGCCTTGGGCAGAGAACCGGCCACATCCGCAAGGCCGCCGGTTTTGGCAAAGGGTACCACCTCGGAAGAAACCAGCAGAATTTTCAACGGTCTGTCAAACATACCTAGTTACCTCCCCGCTCTTTTGGGTGTATGTAGGGTTTTAGACTAATCCTCCTTTACAATTAAAACAACAATTTCTGGCGTTTAGTATTCCACCAATATTAATTTTTTAAATAAACAGCCCCAAAAATTATTTTCCCGCCGGCGTAAATATCGTCACAATATACTATTCAATTAATTTTGGCTCAAACATCATAAAAAATAAGAGGAAAAAATTTGTATTTATCGAAATTACCATTATCGGCTCATATACTGGAGGGGGTTGTCTCCATTGTCTGGTGAAGCGGTAAGTATAAAAGGCACCAGGGAAGGCCTGGTAATTCTTATTGACACAAGCATGGAATACGAGGAAATAAAAAAGAACCTTCTTACAAAGATGGAATCTTCCAAGGGCTTTTTTAAAGGAGCCAAGTTTGCGGTTTACGAACACCAGAGCGCCGCTGCGGGAAATTATATGGAGCTTGAGGACATATGCAGGCGCTACGGGCTGGTGCCGTCGCCGGACATCTGCTGGCCTCCGGCCGTAAAAAACAAATTCGTCTCCAAAACCTCCGAGCCCCCGCGCAATTCCGGGGAGGCCCCGGTGGTTCTGCCATTACGCCGCCGTGTCAATTTGCCCTCGGAAATCCCGGGAGAGAAGGCGCTGCTGGTAAACAGAACCTTAAGGTCGGGCCAAAAGGTCACAAGTTCTGAAAGCATAGTCATTCTGGGTGATGTTCACGCCGGCTCGGAAGTCATTGCCGGAGGAAGCGTATTGATCTCAGGGCACTGCCGGGGCACGGTGCGCGCCGGTATGAACGGCGCCCCCGGAGCAGTTATCCTGGCCATGACCTTTGATCCCGTGGTGCTTGGGATTGGGGGCATTTCCGCCCACAGCTCCCAGTTCGACAAAAATATTAAGGGTCCACTGGTGGCCTGCTTGCATAAAGACCAAATTACAGTCGAAAAACACCGCTGCTAGGAGAGTGTTGAAAAACACATTGAAAAAGCAATAAACGTGTTGATAAACTACCGCCCGAGGCCGTTCAAAAAGCTCCAGATGCAAGGCGCGGC
>NZ_BFAV01000127.1 GCF_002933875.1 Desulfocucumis palustris
CCTGTTTTCTTTATAATTCGACGTTTAAGAGATGATTACCTTGTTTCGCTAAGAAAAGTGGCTCTCTAAATCAAGAGTTTTTCAACACTCTCCTAGGAGGCCGTTGAAAAAGTCCATCTGCTGCGTTGCGGCTGCGGCCGCAGCCTCAACGCTCAACGTGCTGGGAGTGCACTTTAAAGCTTAAGGCCTTGCCGCGCCTTGCAGCAGGAGCAATTTCGAACGGCCCCGGGCGGTAGTTTATCAACCTGTTTACGGCTTTATACGCTGGGAGATAAAAATTGACCAAATGTTCTTCTCCATAACGGAGGATGCCGGCAGAAAACTGGGGATGTATGACTTTTTTATTAACAACGCGCTGGCCGGGGCTGTGACCATAAGCATTGTTCTCCTGGTGCTGCGGTTCGTGCTAAGAGCGCTGATTTTATCCTGGCTTGGCCGCAGGGGCGGAACAATGGTTATCGCACTTGTCGAGGCTGCCGCCGTTTTCATGTTTATAGCCACGGCCTGGCGAAATCCCGGGGTGCTGGTTGCGAGCATAGCCTGGGGGGCGGTAATTTATAATACTCTATTGCAAACCATTTGAAGGGGGAAAAGGAGATAATACGGTACGACATAATCATTGCCGCGCTGCTTTTAACCTGTGTCGGGGCTCTGGCGTCCGGCATTTATTTTTGGTTGAACCGTTCCAGGTTAAAAGAGAGGATGGAGCAGGTAAATAGACAGCGTATAGCCACCAGGAGAGATGTTTTAAGATTACTCAGCAGCCATTTTCTGCGCCTCCTGCAAAAAGCCGGTATCAACACCAATATGGCTGCTCTGGACAGGAAGCTGTTTCTGTCCGGCCGCCCGTTCAATCTATCCGCCGAAGAGTTTTGCGGGGCCTGGATTACGCTTGCTGCCGCAGCCATGGTTGCCGGCACCATATTGGCGTTAAGCGGAGTCTTGCAGCCGTTATTTGCCTTCGGCCTGGTTGCTCTTGCCGGATTTTTACCTCACCTGGTGGTGGACGCGGGCGCCGGGGCCGGCCGGAATCGATTGGGCACGGAAACTATTAACCTTATACTGCGGCTGGAACTGGGCACATCGGCGGGGCTGACGCCCATGCGGGTGCTGGAATGGGCGTCTGAGGGCAACAGCCTTTTGGCGCAGTTGTTAAAATCCTTAACCCGCGAAGTGGCAATGGGTAAACTGACACACATTGTATTCACCAGGCTTGCGGACGACTACGGCGTGCCTGAGGCCAGGGAAGTGGCGGTATCCCTGAAGCAGGCGGAGGTGCAGGGCCTTCCTATCTCCAGCTCTCTTGCGGATTTATCCCGTGATTTGCGGGACAGCCGGGAAAGGGAGGCGGAAATCCAGATTGTTAAGATGAGGCCCTCAATAGAGGGCATACTCACGGCAACCATGATGGTGGCGGCAATTACTCTTATGGTGGGGCCTTTGGCAGCAGAAAACATTGGTGTAATAAACCACATGGTGGATGCCGCCACACCGTATAGCCATTAGATTTACAAGGAGGATAAAGGCAATGCTTAAAAGGTTAATTTTAGATCGAACCGGAGGGCCGTTGGAAAAGGCGGTTATCTGGGCATTTCTGCTCGGTGGATTTTATTTTGTTTGGACAAGTATCCTGCGGCCTGCCTTTCAAGATTCGGCAGAAAGGCAGGCTGATATTTTAAACAATACAGGTGATGAATAAGCGTCGCTTCTTCCTTCCGGCCTCCGGCACAAACTGCCGGAGGCCGGAACAAATCAGGCTGGAATTGTTATTTCACCTGAAATATAAAACACCGGGAAGGTGCCTTTATTTTATCTCGCTGACAGCCTGTAAGACCCCGTCCACAAAGGCCGGGGATAAACAGGCAATTAAGGAAAGGGGACACACCTCTATGTTTTTAATGTTTTATATAAAAATGTTTTACATAACCTATCAAACTTTTAAGTATGAGTTCCTTTTATGGCTTGCTATCCTGTGGGGGACCTCGTTAATTATGTATTCGGGTATCCTGCCTCTGCCATGGTCTTTAATCCTTCCTCTTTTGGTATGGACGGCTTATACGGATATACGTTTCAGAATTATCCCCAATACCGCGGTGCTGGCTTTAGCCGCGACCGGGTTTGTCCTACAGCCTCACGACGCGGTTACGGGCTTTTTGGGATGCTTTATAATTCTCCTGCCGCTATACTGTCTTAACGGTATTGGCGGGGGGGACGTAAAGCTGACCGCAGCCATGGGTGCGCTCCTGGGTTATAGAGGAGGTGTGGAGGCGCTGTTCTTTACCAGCCTGCTGGCGATAGCCTACATATTTATTATTAAGTTAACCCGGGGAAAGGCTCTTGGCTGGATTAAGGACAGTATTTTTACTACTTTTACTATAAGATTCATACGTGTCGCCGGTTTTAAAAGGCCCGCCGGTCAGGCGGAGCTGATCAAAGAGACTGTACCGCTTGGAGCCTTTTTCTTGCCGGGGATTTTGATGCTATTTCTATTCCAGGGGGGAAAGACATGCTAAAGGACAGAAGGGGCGACATAATGGTGATGGTAGTGTTTATAATACCCATTACCCTGTTTTTGCTGAATTTTATGCTGACATACGGTCTTGCGGAGTATTCCAAGAGCACCTTGATAACCGCCTCCAGGGAGGCCGCCCGGACCTATGCGGTAAGCCACGACCGGGAGCTGGCCCGCACAACGGCGGAAAATATAATAACTCAAACCCTGAACAGTGACAGAGAGTATTTTAACCCCGGAAGCGATATAGTTCTTTTCGATGAAGGGAAATACGCCGCGGCCACGGTCAACTACCGGGTGCCGGTGGCGGTGCCGGCTATGTTCAGGCTAATCGGAGTGAACACCATTATTGGCAATCATATGCAGGTATCATCAACCGCCAGGTTTGTAAAAGAGGCGGTGCCCTCATGGTAAAAAGGCTTATAAAAGATAACCGCGGAATGGCAATGGCCTTCCCGGTTTTATTTATAATTCTCCTGGCCTTTACCGGCCTGGTGCTGGACATAGGCCGCAGCCACATTATCCGGGGACAGATGCAGACAATAGCAGATTCGGCGTCCCTGGCCGGGGCGATGACGGCCGAGGTGAAATATGATTCCGAATTTCAGGAAAACCAGTACAGTGTTCCGATTTACGAAACACAGATGGTAACAGAGTCATATCAGTACTGGGCAGCCGACGAAAGCCAGGAGGGGGGGCATTACGAGACCGGCGCTTACACTTATCCCGTGCAGGTTATTGTGGGCTATAAAGATTATGTTGACCTTAAACAAACCTTTGTAAATCCCCAAACAGTTATAACTGATCCGCAAAAAGCAAGGGAAAGCGCCATAGACGCGGCCCTGGCAAATACACCAAACTGGCCGGATATGGGGGTGGCATCGCCGGACCGGGGGTATTATGGGGAAACCCTTAATGGAGATGGTTATGCCGGGCTTGTGACAAGCCAAATAAAAAATTTCCCCGGGGTCTATCAGACGCAATGGCCGGGATACTACTCGGAGCTGCGGTTAAAAGCAAATCCGGGCTTTTTACGGTTTGTATATGATGAGCAGTTGCCCATATACGTAGACTCCGAGTCCATAGCAATACTACGGCCCGATACGGAAAAAACCCGGGCCGGGGCGGAAATGACCGTTGAACTGCCGGCTGATGTGGAAGACATTAAGGAAAGTTTGAGAAGCGACTCATCATCATACTGGAATCCAAGTTAAGGGAGGTGCGAATTTGAAAAAGGCAACACTGGCACTCGCTGTGGCGGCCATACTGGTTTTAGGCGTATTGCTCGGCGCCGGGGGCATGTATTATTTTGACGAAATATATCCGGTGCAAAAGACTCAGAGAATGATAGCCAAACAAAAGGAGAAAATGGATAAAATGGTTCGCAGCGGTGTGATTACAGATGTCAAGCCCGGTGAGATAACACTTAAGGTTGACCAGGCGGGTGATAATTCTATTAAAGGCAAAGAAATAACTGTAAAAGTAGACCCGGAAACAACCCTGCAGGAAGATTCCAAAATAATTGACGGTCACAACACGGTAAGCCTGGCGGATACATTAAAGCCGGGGATGAAAATAGATGTAATGGATAATAACGGTAGGGCTTTGGCGATTCACTGGAGTGGACTAAATGAGTAAATATAAATTTCATGCAGTGGCTTTTATGATATTTCTCTTTTTTGTTCAGGGTTGCGGAAACAAATTGCCGGAACCCAAGCCTATACCGTTGGCATTTTCTTCGGAAGGCAGTTACGCAGGTTACCAAACAGGAGAAATAAGAATTAAAAACCATCATGGCATGGAAATATTTCACGTTAGCAACAATATGAAAAGAAAAATCAAAGGTATGAATATAAAGAAGGGTTCTTATGTTCATGTCGATTATTATCGAGAAGTTTACAAGGGTAATATTAAGTCAGGCATTAAATATGTGAGACATATTGAGCTTATCAATGAGAAAAGGCAGCCAATGGATGATATGAAGGGGTGAGGAGGTGCAAATAGAGGCCGGCGGCCTTATTTTTTGAGAACAAAAATATTGGTTTGCGGATAATAAGAGAAATAATTAGCGGAAATAAATTGCAGAATGATCTGGAATATGGTAAAATTAGCCTGAGGTGATGATTATGTACACACCAAGGTTTAGTTTTACCCAGGAAATTATAGGGTTGCTGGGGCGGATAGAATTCGTTCGGGGTAAATTAAAGGACAAAAAACTGCCACTACATATTTCAAGTGATTTAAAACAGCGGGCAAGACTTAAGAGTACGCATTATTCAACGGCTATAGAAGGCAACCCGCTTACGTTTCGGGAAGTTGAGGGATTGATAAAGAAACGCCCCGAAGCAACAGAAGACAGATATGCTCAGGAGGTACGGAATTACTGGCGTGCCATGGCTTTTTTAAGAGTTTCAAAAGCCATGAAAATAACAGTATCGGAGGATTTTATCAAGCGACTTCACAGAATCATTGAGGTGAGAGGACCTGGCCGTAGAGGAAAACAAAGCGAATACCGGGGCCAAACACCGCCGGGGATTTTGTTTTGCATTAGAGATTCGGTAACAGGTGAGATAGATTATATTCCTCCGGCTTACGATGATGTCCCGGTATTAATGACCGGACTGGTTCACTGGATTGATAAAGCCGTGGATATACCCGTCCCTGTGAAGGCCGCCATTGCAGCCTATCAGTTACTAACCATTCACCCCTTTTCCGATGGAAACGGCAGGCTGGCAAGGGCGTTGTCCCTATATATACTTATGGTTGGGGATTATGACCTTAACGGATACTTTTCGATCGAGGAATATTATTTTAAAGACATCCAAGCGTATTACGGCAACCTGCAAATGGGCTTGCCGGTGGAATACTACCAAGGCAGGAACAATGCCGACACAACCCCCTGGATAACTTATTTTCTAAAGACAATGACGGAGGCGTTTGAAAATATCGCATCATCAGCGGATAGATTGCATGAGGCAACCGGGGGAAAACTTCTGGAACTATCCAGAAAAGAAATTAAATTATTAGAACTAGCCTTGCGTTTTGAAGGCAAGCCATTATCATTAGAAACCATGGCTAACTGGTTTGGAGTAACGAAACGTACTATGCAGGAATGGGTAAAAGAATGGCTGACAATACAACTGCTTGAACCTGCCAGTGGAAAACAGAGAATAACTTCATATGTTCTGGGAGTTAAATACCGTGAATTAAAGTTTGAAGATATTTTCTAAAGGTGGTGGTGAACCCACTCCTCCCTTCGCTTTGCTCAGGCTGGACAAGGACTGCGGCAGGTGGCATAATCGCCTGATGCACCAGTGTGACGGGATAGACAAAAACAATCAATTTCATAAGCGAGGAGGTAAGTAATGAGGAAAAATACTGGTTCACTTTGTATGTTGTTAATTATTGCATTAAGTCTGTTTGTAATTGCATGCGGGGAGAAAAAGGATCCGATAGTAGGCTATTGGAAAACTTACAATCCTTTAGCTACACCAGTTAGACTCGTGCTAAATGAGAACGGAACAGGAATATATGTGTTTGAGAAGGAAATTTACGACATTAAAGAGTATGAATATAATTATAAAAAAACCCCTTACTGGTTGGATTTAGTACTGGCAGATCGCGATAAAGAAATACGTATTAAATTAATTTTCGAATATATTGGAAAAGAATTTAATGTGATGAGAGTTTGCCTTCCGTCTAAAAACAATTATGATGAACGCCCAAACAAATTTTATGATTTGCCAAACGTAGCAGAAACAATCATTATGAAAAAATTTGACAAACACAGCAAGAACGATTATTTTGAAAAAACTTGATAAACGTTAATGTTTATAATGTCGAATCTCATATAAAGATAATAACCTATTATGATTTATAGAAAATGATATAAATTAAACTTAACGATATTAACGATTGAATAATTGACTTAAAGCTAATAATTAAGTATAATGTATGGTAAGAAATAGGAAAATTACATAGGGATGGTGTGCGAATGCAAAGACGAGCGATTATTGCGTTTGTGGCAGTGATAATTCTAGCCTTATTTACTATTAACCTAAAGTATATTGCGCCAACACCGGCGCATGCCGAAGAAAGCGATAAGCACGATGTAATATTCACTTTGGGCAAAACTACATACACCGTTGACGGCCGGGAAAAAGAACTTGATGTCGCACCGTACGCCAAAAACGGCAGGACCTACATACCGGTTCGCTATCTTGCCCAGGCCCTGGGCGCAAAGGTGCAGTGGGACGAAGAATCGCAGACCGTATGGCTGACAAAGGACAAGAGAATACGGCTTGTGGTGGGGTCTTCGGTTTTGGTGGTGAACGATAGGGAACGCTTTTCTGGGAAGCTTATGTAAATAAGGATATTAGAATAATATTTGAACAAAATAGTGACCCCCTTGTTCTTCATGCTATCGGACATCACGACGTTTTGAAGAAATTTGATCTTTATCATTCAGTCATGATTATAAAAGGTGGTGTGAAAATGCGAAAACAAAATGCCTTAATTGCTTTTCTGGCGGTTATAGTCCTGGCTTTATTCACAATTAACCTGAGGTATATTGCGCCAACGCCGGCACATGCCGAAGCAAGCACAAATAACACACATGATACAGTGTTTTTCGTGGGTAAAACCACCTATCAGGCGGATGGAAAAACGGTCACAATGGATGCGGCACCCTACACCGCAAACGACAGGACATATGTACCGGTTAGATACCTGGCCGAAGCCCTGGGAATGACCGTGGAGTGGAATAAGGCATCACAAACGGTGAGTTTAAAGGGCAAAAAGGAAATAAAGCTGGTGGTAAATAGTAAAACCATGCTGGTAAACGGCAACCCGACCAAAATGGACGTAGCCCCGGTGATTTACAAGGGCAGGACAATGCTTCCGGCCAGGTGGGTGGCCGAGGCTGAAGGGTACAAGGTGTACTGGTTTGAAAAGCTGAAAACAGTTCACGTCTGGCCGGTGGTTTATTTCGAGGGCGGCTGGAGAGTGCCAAAAGAGAATATTCACCCGATAACCACTTATATGAAAATATACATGAACCACAAGGATGCTGCGGTGGAAACAATCGCGGGGAAATATACGGTTAAAGATGCTTTCAGTGTTCCTTATGATACGTTCAGAGTACCTTTTCAGGAAATGCTCAGGATATACGGATTTCCAGTGGATTATAACTTGACTGAAAAAAGTAATACCCTAATCCTATACGGTGGACGCTGGAAAGCAAAAATGGCAATTGGCGATGAGAAAATATTTGAAGCAGAACAATGGACAGAATCTTTTTCCAATGAATACTGGGTCGATCATAAAAAACCTTACCGGGCACCGAATGGCTCATGGATGGTGCAACATGGAGTGGAACTGTATTTTGAGGACATGTTGTTTGGAACTGGGTGCGACATAACTGACGCCATAGATAGCGGCGGTGAATATACTGAGTTTATTGTCGATACCAACCCCGATTGATTCGGGGTTGGCGTTTTTTTAGGAGGAATGAAGAATGAATAAGAAAAGGAAGATGGCTGTATTTTCGGTTCTATTTCTTATGCTTTTAGGTGGACTGGCATATGCCGCAGGTGTAGAGGATTCACCATATAAAGGACGGGAGTACAGCCACAAAGCATTCGTAAAGTTTTACACAAACGATGGAGTAAATGCAAACAGGTATATAGGTGAATTGTACTGCCCGGCTTATGTTGTAAAAGATCAAAAGAATACGGGCTGGACGGCTGTTCACACGGATGACATACCGAAAAACTCTTCCTTGTACGTGGATTATTTCGGACTGGTCAACTGGCCCCAAATAGAGGGCCATGATGATTTTTACCTGGCCAGCGGTCCTGACTGGGGCAGCAAAGTAAACTATTTGGACATTGGCGAGACTGACTGGGTGGAGTATTCCTTAAACCGTCATAAAATACCCATTGATATGAGTGAAGCAGATCTTAATAAAATAAAAAATGATGAGCTGAAAATGTACTGGAAAGGCAGGGCGCAAAAACTAACGGCTACCAAGGATGATCCCAAAATTGTGTATAAAGCAGAGGCCCAAAATGACCCTGCAGATATAGTCAGCGACGGCACTTATTACTACTACATCCTTGACAGGGTGGACGGACAGCTTGTGGGCTATAGGGATATTCGCGTAGATGGCGAAGGCATGAAAAACCTTATACACGGTGAAGAATTAGGGGGTTACGCCCATTTCAAACTTAAATTCAACCTGAACCTGAAGGTCGGCAATGCCCAGGCCCAAATTTCAGGCAATCAGCTTAAATGCAGCACAATGTTTTTCAGGGATAAAGCCCCATATATCCCCATTCACTCCAAAACTACTCTCAGAGCATATATTCAGGAAGAAGGAGGGACGCTCAGGCTGGTCAAGGAGACTGCCCTTAACAGCCTGGCTCTTGATCTGGGTGAACAGGACACGGACAGGCAAATCAATACATGGGCATTTACCGTTAATGAAGCACCCAAAAAGAGCGCAACCGTTTACTATACAATCAATAAAAAATATGAAAACGGCCGGTGGATAGATGAGAATTTATATTTATGGTCCAGGCTTCCCGAGGGCAACCTGGTGGAAAGTATCGTTTACGGCGGCGGCGCCAGGGAATCAACTTATGATGATAATATTGCCACGGTACAGTTAAACTTAGAGAGCCAAACACCGGAACCTGAGGAAGATGAAGAAAATGATGATCAGAGCGTAAACCTGCAGGCGGTAAGCGTACAGGTATTGCAGGACGGCAGCCCGGTAACCGAAATAGAGGATACCGGAATATACACCGTCAGGGCTAACTACAAAATAGGCAACATTAAAAAAACAGCCCCGGTTGATATTCGCTGGTACGTGCTGGACGGTAATGAACGTAAAATGAAAGCTTCGAATTATGCTTACGCGGAACCCAACAAATCTCTAACTTATGAATGGATCTGGACAGGCTCCGACGCCATTGACAGTGATGAGGTGGACATAGTGGCCGCCATCAACATTACTGACGTGAATGGAACATGGCAAAAGCTTTCTAATACCGAAATAGGCGAAGAAGAAACCTATGATGACAACGTTACCCCATCCATAACAATAACCGCCAAGGACGAAGAAACACAGAAATACCAGGGCGATATAAACCATACCATAGGAGGATTTGACACGGGCACCGGATATACGGGGGAGGTAATAGTAACCTGGACAGAGGTAAACATACCGCCTCCGCCGCCCCTGCCGAGGGCCAGGGTGACGGCAATACTTGTGCCGCCCTCGAGGGACAGCGGTTACCGAAGCAGAAGTGAAATGCAAACCTCAAGGAGTACCAACGGATTGTATCTCAAAACGGAGGATATCAACGGCGCCACCATACAGGGTGTCTGGATACAAACCGAGGTTAATGGAGAAATGGAGGAAGTGTTCGCCCAGTGCGACAACAACGGCAGGTTCACCGGAAAAGGGTATTTGCAGCGGGTGACCATGGTGCAGGAGGCAGCCGGTGAAAAGAACACCCGGCAGATATATCCCAAGGCGGCAAATAAGTGGCAGTCACTGTCCGGCAGAATGGACGGCGGCATATACGGACAGCTGAACGAGGATAAAAAGCGCAAGAAAACCTGGGTTAATTATAAATTAAACGACAAAACCATACTGGTGGAAATGGTAAACAATAACCAATTTTCCACCGCAAGTAAAATTATGGTGGACAACTGGGGCAACAAATTAACCACCACGGCGGAATTTCAGGCCAAACAAAAGCTCTATGTAAAAGTTGATAATTTCCTGGAGCCCGGGGGGGACGGTTGGCAGCACATCAACGTCCTAACCGGGGTAACCGGCTTTAACGCTTCCGGGGGGCCACCCTGGATGATTAACGTGGCCAACGCCAACGGCCAGGGCTACCATAATGGAAAAGACACCGGGGGCGGCTGGCTGAACCCCTTTGAATGCCACTCCGAGGAAGAGGGGTATTTCTTAATACCCAAATATGAAGACCCCGGGCTTAAAAGCAAATACCGGGTTTCCGGCCCGGCCCCGTATACCAACAGCGATTACGACCATTATTTAAAGGAAACCAAACAAGGGCGGCTGACAATATCAAGGGTGTCTCTTGAAAACTACTTCATGCCGGGTATATTCTTGAAGCCGTGCTTCGTGCCCAGATATAAATTCGTGCCGGCGGGCGACAATCCAAACATAGGAACCCTGGAGGAGACCGGAGTGGAGCCGGGCTATGCCTTTGTTACGGGAGATATACCGCCGCCCGGCGACTGCTGGGTGAATGAGGCCGGAGACATTGTTTTCACCAACAATACCAGCTGGGCGGAGGACGTTAAGATAACGGTAACGGCGTCATACTCGGTTTGCGACGTTGAGAAAGGCGAGTTTATCGGCGAAACCAGGGTGCTGCGGGATGAATTGGGCAGTTCCCGGGAGACGGTCAGAAGCTGCGAGCAAACCTTTAAAGGCACCGTTCCTGCGGGTGAAGCCCAAACCATAGGCACCATGAGCGGAATTATGGACTGGATAGGCAAAAACTATCCGGGAACGAAAGAGGATAGGATTGGCAACGGGGAGTACTATTATTACAGGCAAACCGGCCCCCTGGACATCAAAATAACCTTTGATGAAATAGCCGTAAAAGTAACTCCTGACTATGTGGGGGAAATACCCGTGGCCCCGGCGCCCAAACTGGACTCCCGGTGTAAACTCTCAAATAAAATATCCAAAGATATTAGGTGAGAAAACAGGGAAAAAAACGGAAAAAACCTATAAAATATAAGGACTTGAGGGGTTAAAGTTTTGGACATTTTGGAATGAGAAAAAACTAAAAAATTTTGGCCGGCGAGGGTGGCTTTTATCAATTTGGAACCATCATTTACCATTATAACACTTTTGGTGTTATAAATAACGGGACGGTGTTATTAGTGTTACAATAGTGTTAAAAGTCAGTTATCATGGGCGTTACAAGGTTATAATGTGAATAAAAATTACACTATTGAGATGGGTTTTAATGGCATCAGTGGTAATATAAGTTAGGACAAAGTTGCGGACACAAATTTTTATGGCGGAAAGAGGCTGTATATATTGATATATATGGATTTTTTGCGATAGTCAGTATGCAAACAAATGCAATTTTGCGGACATAAAAAAGACCAAAAAAATAAAAATTCAATGTATATTTATACATGCTGTGCATATTTATGCATTGAAAAAAGTAAACATGGGCCTTTAATAACATCTAATATGTGTTGTTGAAGGCCCATGTTTACTTTTTGGGTGATTATAATCTGTTAATTATACTGGCGATATTATTATGCTTTGATAAATACCGGCGAAGGTAATTTTTGTCTAAGACCCCTCTACCCAGCTTAAGAAGATCATCCAAGGCGGCCTCAATAAGGTGAAAACATTTCTCATTAAGAAATGTGCTGATTAAGTAAAAATGCCAAACATCATTTTGAAAATCACCGAAAAGCCTAAATCCCATTTCTTCATCATGAACCCAGGTCATTTTTCCATTATATGAGACTGTAGTTTTCCTGGGATTAATATCTAATACACGAATGAAAGCCGTTGCGTTTCCTTTTTTGGAGCTCGGTTGAATTGATGTAAAGACACCTTCTTTTTCTTTTGTTTTTCGGGCACATATCCATTGGACAAGAATAGAATCGTTTATGCTTAAATCAATTACATTTGCAACGGGAGAAAGATTGTTTTCCGTGTCGAACCCCCCTCGACTAATTATTGTATTTGTGGAATTAATTCCACAAATACCGCCAAAAAAAATCAGGCTGATTCTCTACCTGCGGCCTCTTCTGAAGTTGATACAAACGATTCTCCCTTTTTAATTGTTCTATTCTGATACGTGAACTTAATAAAGTTAATCACCTGCCTTTGGTCTTCCGTATCCAGTCCACGAAACATATCTATAATGTCATTTTCTATGTCATTAAGTCCGTTATGGCGGAACCTCCCTGTTTCAGCTTTGATTCTAGTAAGTGCTAAAAGCTCCTCCTTATCTTTTTTATCTAGTTTACTAAATAGAAATAATATTTCTTCGTCGAGGTCAATAAAGGCTGCCTCATTAGAAGGTTGTGTATATCTTTTTGATTCCTCCATAATTAAGGTGCTATTATTGTCATTTATAATATATTCTTCTCCAGGCCCAATACCGGTTCCTTTAATTAACCAATCTGTTGATACATTATATTTCTCTGATATTGTTGCTATTGACTGGAGACTAGGCTTTGACCTGCCACTTTCCCAATCACCAACATTACCTTGTGAAACACCAATTGATTTGGCAAGTTTTGGTTGAGATAAGTTATTAACTTTTCTAAGATATTTTAATCTCGTCATAATGTCATCCATTAATACACCTCCGTGTAACGTATTTACGATGGGCTGAGTTGCTGCTAAAAATAAACAATGACGCCTAGCAATAAACGTATTTACGATAATTTATTATTGCGTACATCGTATTTACGATATATAATATTTTTAACGGGAAAAAATTCCACAACCCCAATATATCATTGCCCCTGTTTAATGGACAAGACAAAAGTTTTCACATTTTTCTCGGTTTGTCGAATGGGCAGAAAGGAGTATTGAAAAAGGCTAACTGAGAATAACACTTTTTAAATTCGGGAGGTGTGCGCAATGAATGAAAAACAGCTAACCGGATTTGGAGTTGCCGTTAAAATGGCCCTATTGGAAAAGAAAATATCGCAAAAGGATTTTTGTCAAGCACACAGCATCCCCGAAAACAGAATGTCAGAAATTCTCTACGGAGTAAGGCCGGGCAAGAGGTATCGGGATAAAATTGCTAAACTCCTGGGAATCGAACAGGAGATAATAGCATCCTGAAAGGAGGTGCTAGGAGATGCTTGAACTTAAACGGGCCAAGGAAGAAATCAGCGATGAGGTTGTTCTTAACCAACAACGGGACTTTAGGATTAATGCGCTGAAAGATGTTTTGATGGAAAAACTCGACCAAGTTAGGGCGCTGGATAATGAGATTAAGCTCATTAAGGCAAAGCGCCAGGCGCTATTGGAAATTGGGGACCTTATTAATCAGGAAATGTCGAGACTATTGGAGGAATGGAGTCAGGGCGGCAGTAACGATGCTAACGATAAAATTGCTTAGTTTGGTTATTGGAAAAAGCATTAATACATTAAAAATTTATGTTCAAAAACCGTTTAAAGCCAGTTTAATTAAGGTTTAAATGCCTTTTAAAGAAGGTGCTGGAGAGTGAAGAAAATCCGTGAGCAGGTCTTCCGGGTTGTCGGGGATATCATGAGAATGTCCTCGGCGCTGAATACCCTGGCCAAAGAGCATGAACGCGAAGGGTATAAAGTGGAGCGCGGCTTGGCCGGCGTGGTGATACTGAAGTTGGAAAATGGAGAAGTACATTTCGTGCCGGCAGGATCGACTATCAAACAAGTGCTATACGCATATAGGGAAACTGCTTAGTCTGGTTGTTAAGGAAATGTTAGGAAAGGTGGTGGCGTTTTGAAAGAGAAATTCAACCGTTTTCTCGATGATGTTTCAGCTACCGATATTGATGCAGAACAGAACGTGCTTTGCGCGTTACTCATTGATAACATGGCTATAGAAAAAGTAATTAACAAACTGCAGCCGGAAGATTTTCAAAAGAACGAGCATCAATTGATTTACACAACAATTAGAAACCTTTATCAAAAGGGGCTAAGAGTAGATCTAATCCCAGTAGTAGGGGAGCTAATCAGAGCTAAAAAGCTGATTGATGCCGGAGGAATAGAATACTTGACCGTTTTGATAGAAGCAGTTCCGACATCATCGAATATTGAGCACTACGCTAAACGAGTGCTTGAAAAAGCATTATTGAGGCTGTTATTAAGTGCTATGGCCGAAAATGTTATGGAATCCGTGATGGCGGGTGGGCAAAGATGTCACTCCTACCTATAGGGTTTCTGGGCAAATATCCTGATTGTAAATGCGTGTTCAGAGACATGGATGAAAATGGGGAATGCATGTCGCGCTGTTGCAAAAGAGTTAATTCATGCGAAGAGTGCCATTTCGGAGGGCAAAAGGAAAAAAAGAGAAAGCTTGTTGATTTAAGCAAACGGAGAAAGAGGTGAACATGTGAGAATAATCGTTATTGCAGTTGATATGTATTTCCGCTGGTTGGAAATACGGCGGAAAGCACGGAGGTGGAAGCAATATTTCAAAGCTGGCGGGGCCGTGAGATAAAAAAAATGGGCTTTCGCCCAAGCAAAAAATGCAAATAAATTATATCAGACAATTCATCTAAAGGCAATTTAGGGCTCATTAATGATGGAGTTTATAGGAAGGGGGTTGTTAGGTATAGAGGCGTTATTGACAGTTTCTCAAGCCGCAGAATTGACCGGAGCTTCTGAAAGGACAGTACGCAGACATATTAGTTCCGGCAAGATTATGGCAAACGCCACGGTTAAAGACGGAAAGTCTTTTCGTATACCGGTAACATCCCTTCCTATTGAAGCTCAGAAAGCGTACTGGATGCAAAAGCAGGCGGAGGTCCAAGAGATTATCGAGCAACGTGAATCTTCCCCTGCTCAGCTCACTGAAAAAATAAATACCGTAGCTGATTTGACGGCTAAATACGGTAACAAAAAAGCTAAGGAGATACTTGCCACGCCTCTTAAACGGGAAAAAATCGTGCTTGAAGCTATCGAAATCCAGGGTTGTAAAGGGAATAAGACCAGGCAGCTTAAGGAGATTGCTAAAAAGCACAAAATAACCCGGGAGACTTTAGGAAGGTGGATCAAGGAATATCAAACAGAGGGGTTGATCGGCCTGGTGCATGAGAAATACCGCCAGCCGGCAGATGGTTTGGAAGCCAAAGGACGCAGAGCGGTAAACCAGGAAATGCGAGATTTCATTATAGCCATGTTTTTACGAAATATGAAGCCCAAAGGCTCCCATATCTATGAGCAATTGAAGAAAGCTGCGGAAATAAAAGGCTGGAAACTGCCGAGCAAAGCAACAATATACCGTGTGATAGACGAAATATCCAAATCTGAGGTTGTTATGGCCCATAAGGGCAAAGAAGCTTGGAAGGCAGAGGTTAAACCCAAAACTAAACGTACATACGACAACCTCATGGTGATGCAGGAAATAGTTGGAGACGGCCATAAATGGGATATTTTCGTCAACTGGGAAGGCCGGGCAATAAGGGCCGAATTGAGCGCCTGGGTTGATTTACGGAGTAGGGCTATCGTTGGCTGGTGCATCACGGCCAAGGCCAACAGTGAAAGTATCGGGCTGGCTCTCAAACATGCAATAGAATCATATGGTTTACCCGGGACAATATATACCGATAATGGAAAAGACTATCTGAGTGATTATATTGAAGCGGTATGCAAAGACCTTGATATAGACATTAGAAACTGCATACCTAAAACACCGCAATCAAAGCTCATAGAAAGGCTATTCCGTGAAGTAACGGATAAATTTAGCCGGTATCAGCCCGGTTATTGCGGAAACAATCCAGAGAACAGGCCAGCAGGTTTTAATCAGAACAAGCTTTTGCAGGCAGGCAAGCTAATGACGATTGATGAGCTTGCCGAAAAATTCGCAACCTGGGTTAAAAAATATAACAATGCGATTCATGGCGAGCTAAAGGATACACCTAAAAATGTTGTATCAAGTGTGGAACACTTCCGCCCCGGCAAAGTTGAGCAGCAGGTGCTTCAGGTATTATTTATGAAGCGGAGCCATGTTAAGGTTCATCCTGGATACATTCGCCTTTATGGCCGTGATTTCTGGACATTCGGAACTGAAATTGACTGGTTGGTTGGCAAATACGTTGATGTTTGGTATGACTTTCACAATATGGGCAGGGTGCTGATATGGTACGGCGGTAAAATCGTGGGCACAGCTGAAAATAAGCAAGCTCTCAGACACGGCGAGGATAGGGTTCAGCTTGCCGCAGAGCAAAAGGCAAAAGCGAAGTTTGAAAAAGAAACACGCCGCCGTATTGATGAATATGCCCAGCGGTTGGGGGATGATCTTGACCAAATATTGCCGGAGGATGTACTAAATCGTAAAAGAAAGGGCCAGCGATATATAACTGGACCGGATGTTAATAGTGAGAATAACGTTCACCGGCTAACCGGGCATGAAAAGGATGCCGCAGCAGCTGCCCAGGCGTTAGAACAGGCAGCAAACAATCCGGGGCCTGATAAGCCGGCCCAAATGAGCCGGGCTAAGAAGATGCTTTTGGAAGAGGGCCGGAAAGCCCTGGCCCAATAAATTCGAGGAGGTATTACAAATGAGTATGAACGGAGCTGAGATAATCACTATGCCTGGAATAGTTGATAAGGAAATACAAGAATTGCAGGAATGGGCAGCCGGCTATGTTAAAAACCAGGGCGTCACAGTAGCCACCATGGCTACCGAGGCCAATATTAACCGTTCTCTTCTCAGCCAGTTTATCAACCATGGCAAATATAATCAGAATCTTATCGATAATCTCAAGGCTTTAAGAGGCAGGATTGAGCCGGAAACTACCGAGGCCGACGTTCAGGTAAATGCTGGACAGTCGAAAAAATCACAATCCCCTCCCCCGCCACAATCTCAGCTCATGCCAAAGAAATATTCACATGAATTTGGCATACAGCAAACCGAAGATTTTCTTTCTGCCGTTGGGATATGCTCCAAATGCTACAAAGACCGTACAATCGGCGCAATTATCGGGCATGCCGGGTCCGGAAAAACCACGGTTCTGGAAGAGTTCGCCAAAGGGCGGCCTGATGTAGTTCTCATTCGGGCCAATATCACAATGACGGTAAAGGGCCTGCTTTTGGCAATCGGGGAAGCCATCGGCCTGGGAATAATCTCCGGGAGCAAGGAGAGAATGCTGGGGCAGATAGTGGCTGAACTTAAGTCTAACCCTCAGATGATAATAGTCGATGAGGCTGACATGCTGGTGGACAGGTTTTCAGTGGTTAGACTTGAAACTCTCCGGGCCATTTGGGACCAGGCGCAAATAGCATTGGTTATTTGCGGAATGCCTAAATTAGCCAAGTTTATTGTTAAAGGCCCTGGTGGTGACGAGAACCTGGCTCAGATTTACTCCAGGATCCAGAGAGGATACAAGATGAAAGGCGTATCCAAGGATGAGTTAACAAAAATACTGGACAATTTTAATATGGATGAACCGGCTAAAAAGCACCTTCTCACCAGGGGAGCGTCCCTAACCCATGGGGGATTAAGACGATTGTCAAGGATACTCCAGAATGCCCTTGATATGACGGAGGAAGGCGAACAAATCACCCTTGAGATTATACAGCTGGCATGTTCACTGCTGGTTACCCCGGAAACACTTGGCCTTAGTTTTTAGAGGTAATTTATTCGGAAGGGGTTGAATTACATGTGTTTTTGGGGCCGGTTCAATAACCCTATTGCTCGGGTAAACGTGAAAACCGGAGAAGGCTATTGCAGGCTGGATGAGGTCTGGTTTAATGAGCAATGCAGCGTATTAACCCAGGAGGAATATGATAAGCGGATACAACGGGAAATGCCAGTCGTTAATGCGGATGCCGACGTTCCCAAGAAGCAATCAGTTATTTCTACGGAAGCAATAACTGATAGTGCACAAAAGAAAAGGGGCGGAAAGCAGGGTAGGTTTCTCCGGGGCGCGTGGGGAGACAAGGCAGCGATATAACTGAAAGGATGGGATAAATGGATGTATCGTTAAGGAATAAGCTCATTGAAGCCCGGACCCTCATTGAGGATGTCATGGAAAATATTCCAGAGGGCAGTGAAGTATTCGATGACGTAATTGGAGCCTGGGCGCAGCTTAATGTGGTGATAGAAAAACACGGTGAATAAGCCGAAAATCCCGGCAGCATGCCGGGGTTCGTGGGGTGTGGATGGCCTCCCCCCACCTGACGACCGCAAGGATGCGGGCCAGGAGCGCCTGGCGGCAGGCCACAAGTAATTAAAAAGGAAGGTGAGTTGAGTCAATCAATGAGACACAAGGTAATCAGCAAAGGCGGCGGACTGATAATCCCGGCAGACATTCGAAGGCAATACAACTTCCTCAGCGGCGCGGCGGTGGATATCGCAGTTAAGGACGGGTGCATTTTGGTAAGCCAGCACACACCGCGCTGCATTTTCTGCAATAACCATGAAGGCGTTGGCAAGCACATGGACAGGTATGTCTGCAAAGCTTGCGTAACCGCTATGGTAAAGGATGTGGGGACAATTGGATAAGGCTGTATGGATGGCGAAGGTTGATGAATTGGCTAAGTGGATGAGCTTGGCGGAGGATGCTAAAAAGGAAATCGACAAATTAAAGGGTGAGTTTCAAAAGCAGGCAATGAAAGACCTGGAAAACAAGAAGGTTAAGCGGGTGGAGTTTTGGGGAAGCGCCGGCGCTAAAGTCGAGGTAACCACCAGTGAAACCTTAAAGCTGGTATCGTATAATTTCCTGCTGCAGGTCATCGGGGAAGTGTTATTAAGGGACTTTGTAAAGATAGAGCCCAATTATAATCTATCCGCTCCATTTAAGCGCATCCTAACCGCCATATTCCAGGGTGATTACATGGAGCAGCCAGTGGAAGATGTCATCGCTCAGATAAGCGATGACGAAAAAACCAGGAAGTTACTAAAGAAGAAACTTAAAGGGAACTGGGAGAAAGACCTGGCTAATCTGAAGGTCATCGCCGGGCTGAATGAAGAGGAAGCGGAGCATTTTGCCTATTTCATTCAGGAGGCCAAGAACTACGAAAAGATTTTGCATCTGTTGGAGGCCGCAGGTCATGCCCGTGATAGCCAGGAGTTTAAAGTTGCCTTGGAGGCTATCCGGCACGCCGTGGTGGTTGAAGAAGGCATCAAGGTAAGCCTGGAGATTGAAAAAGTAGCATGAGCAAAAATAAATACACCGATGAAGAGAAGGCATTGGTCGAATACCTGAAATCAAAATTAATTTCCCGGGGGATAGTAAAGTTCCCTCGGGACTGGCACCTAAAACAGTTGTCAAGCGCCAGGTATATGCTGGCTGGAGACAACGCCCCCAACCTGGATGAATGGAAAGCCTGTATTGACTGGTGCCTGGCGGACAAATTCTGGTGTGATAAAGTTGACCACCTGGCCGCTGTGGAAAGACTTCGGACAAAATACTCCCTACAAGGTAACAAGGCCGGGGGACTCATCAAATCGATAAATGATGAAAAAAAGAAATCGGAAATGTTGGATAAGCTCTATATGAGATAGCATTCCCACCGGGTTAAAAAGGCGGTGGCACATGAATATAACAAGGCATGCGAAAAAGCGTTATCGTGAAAGAATTAATAGCGATACCGAAAATATTGAACAAGAAATAATAGACTGCTATGAAAAGGCAGTAGCTGTCTATGAAGAAGGGGTTAACGGCGACTCAAAGGAATTTCTAGTACATGAAAACGTTCTTTTTGTGTATACGCCGGTAACAGACACTATAATTACCGTTATTGACATCAATTTTGGTTTCAGTGAATCTGTAAACATGGAGCTTTGTCGTTTACAGCTTGAAAGAGTATTAAGCCTAAAAGAGCGTTTATCTTCTGAGAAATCCAAAGCAAGCAAAGTATATGAAAAATTTGATAAAAAAATCACAGTAATAGACGGTGAAATAGATTTATTGCAAAAAAAGCTTGAAGCTATTCAAGCAAAACGGGAATTAATCTTGGCGTCAAAAACAAAAATATTTAAAAATGTTCAGTCTACGGAAAAAGAATACATTGCGGAGGCTAAGAGGTTGGTCTATTCCACCAGCTTTCGAGTGGAAGAATTAAACGTCAAACATGCCTAACCATTTGGCTGGGCGTCAATTCGTCCGGCCAAATATAACCTTGTGGAAAGGAGCTGGTATATGGAGACAGTATTGAATGAAGTATTGGGCGTTATCAATAGTATTAATCCAGCAGCTGACTTGCTGGAATACCGGGTGAAACTGGCAGGGGTTATGGCCAGGTACGAATTCAAGCCGATAAAACTGTTGTCAGGACACCCGGATATTGCTGAGAAAACAAAAATGTTTATTGCAGCAAAAAGACTGGAAGGATTAAGCAAACTTACTCTCGACGGGTATGCTTTAGAGCTTAAAATCTTCGGCAGCTACGTAAATAAGCCAATTGAAGCGATTTCAACACAGGATTTAAGGAGTTTTTTGGGTTCATTTGAGCATCTAAAGAAATCCAGTCTTACAAGAAGATTGCATGTACTCAGGAGTTTTTTCGGATGGTTGACTGATGAGGAAGTAATTGCCCGGGATCCTTCAAGAAAAATCAAAACCCCAAAACCAGAAAAGCGTTTACCAAAAGCGTTGACAGTTGAGGAATTGGAGATTTTACGCGAAAGCTGCAGAACCTTGCGGGAACGCGCTCTGGTTGAATCTTATTATGCCACCGGCTGCAGGTTAAGCGAGATACAGCAAATGAACAGGCAAGATATTGACTGGCAAGACGGCGAGGCAAGTGTTATCGGAAAAGGATCCGTTGAAAGGATTGTATACTTTTCGTTTAAGGCTCTTTACCACCTTAAGAAATACATTAATTCCAGAGCCGACGCGATACCGGCCATATTTATAACACAAAGACAACCTTACAGAAGACTCTCGAAGCGTGGCATACAGAGGGAAATTAAAATAATCGCTGAGAGGGCGGCACTTAGTAAAAATGTGCATCCGCATGTTTTCCGGCACACCCTGGCCACATTAATGTTGAATCATGGAGCCGATATAACAACGGTTCAAGAAATATTGGGGCATGCGGATCCTGGGACAACCCAAATTTACGCGAAAGCGTCGAATGCAAGAAAAAAAGAGCAGTACAAAAAGCATCACGTCATTTGAGCATAAACCCGGGAGCCGCTTTAGGTTCCCGGGTGTACATATAAGGAGGATGATAAAATGTCCGGTAAAATTACAGCTCCTCAGATTAAAAAGCTCTATATTACTGCGAAGCAGCTGGGCATGGATGATGAAGACCTGCACGGATTAGTTTATAACATGACTCGCTCAGAGCATATATCCAAAATGACGAAGACCCAGGCTGGCAGGATTATTGATTACCTGTCTGACAAGCTTAACCGCAATTACCGCGAAGAGGCGGCCTCAAAACAACAACTCTATAAGATACACCAACTGGCGGCTCAACTCGGATGGAGTGATAATCCCAATCGCCTTGCAGGATTTATTAAAAAAACTGCCGGCGTGGAAAGGGAACAGTGGCTGACGGCGGCTGGAGCCTACAAGGTTATTGAGGGGCTGAAAAAAATACTTCAGCGGCAGGGAAAAAATGAGCAAAAAGCGTGATTAATAATGCGTCAAAAACCTGGATGCTGCTGGCTTAAGTTCCTTGGCTGCAACCCTGCTGACGATGAGGATTGTTATTACTGCCACCATTACGGAGAGTGGCCGGAGGATTGGCAGGAGGCCGTGGAGAGCCATGAGGAGAGTTGAAAACAGGAGGCAATGACCTTGGACAAGTTCTGGATGAAGATGGGCACAGCTATCCAGTGGAATGACATTTCCCCAAACTTTCGCCCGAACAGTTTTGATACTTATGTTGCCACAAAACTATTGGAGTACGAAGGGTCGCCCCGCGCAGTTATTTTCTTTGATGATGTATGCGATAAACTTACCGATTACAGCTATTGGTTTTTTCTTGGAACCATCTGGGTCAGCTATTCCGGAAAATCAGAGCTACAATTATGGAAACGCTTATTCGCCAGTAAAAGGGCTACTCGACTGACATCAATCATGAAGCCAAGCGAACTCGCGATATTTAATACACTGCCAAATAACATTTTGGTATATAGGGCTCACAGGTATGAGGAAAAAGACTGGATTAGCTATACGCTTGACCAGGCCATAGCGACAAGATTTGCCCGGGAGCGGAAAGTCAATGAAATATCCCTTTACAGGCTTCGCCGGCGTGATGTAATAGCATTATTCTTACGTCGCGGTGAACAGGAAATAATCATGCTTCAGACTGAACGTGCAAAATTGATTGAAAAGATGTTGTTATGAAGCGGTATGATCTATTCTATATGTTTCTGGAGGCTTGGTTTACAGTGGAACGACTAACAGAAAAATCAATAGGTTGTTTCCAGTATGATTTGAAAAATTATAAGCATAAAACGCACGAATTTAATGATTATCATGCTTTTTATGCCTACAGCATGGCAGTTAAAAGGTTGGGAGAATTAGAAGGAGCATTGGTTCCGAGGCCACTTGACGAATGGGATGAAGATATGGGCGACTGCCTGTGGTGGACATTCCCCATTGAGGAACCGCCTTATTGTGGAAGTCCATTGGATTGTGATTTTCCTGACCATGTAACGCATTTTACAAGGCTTTTACTGCCTTTGGAGGTAGAAGACTAATGACGCACACTGTTAACTTTAAAGTAATAGAAGTATAAATCGATGTAGACGGCTTTAGAAGGGCTTTAGAGAAGACTTAAAAAATATGCGTGTGTTTCTATTTAAAAGTAAAAATAGGGGTATACTTCAATTTTACACTATGGGGGTAGGGGGTATAAGTATATACCTATAAAATTTGTTGATATTTAAAGATCAATTGCACATGTTATAAGATAGGTATGGGGGTATAAAATAGGGTATGTAAAATATGGTGGGGGTATTAATTTATGAGTTTCACAGAAAGAGTGATAAATATATGAAGCTGCATATCAAGAACCAACTGAGTGGCAAAATAGAATTCCGCATTGGCTCGAAGGAGTATGAACTTGACCCGGATCAGGAAATCACCATAGAGGCTAACGATGAAGATTGCATGTATTTCGACCACTATGATTGGCAAAAAGACTCAATTCGATTTCAAGAAAACGGTAATTGCCCGATATGCTTTGGTGGTGATTGCGCTGAAGGGCATCATGACGGATGCTATATTGATGAACTGGGAGTACAGAAAGATGCAGCATTTGAGTTTATAAACGAGCTAATAAGATGCTTTGAAGAAACACCTCTTTCCGAGGATGGAACCCATAGGTTAATAGTTGATAAGGCGACACTTGAGAAAGCGAAAAAGGCGCTTGTCAATGCTGGGTGTTGCTGAACACAATGTTAAAAATGCGACATAAGGAGGCGAGTTTGAAATGAATGATCCATTTGAAACGGGCATCCCAAAATATTCAACAGCACAGAGTATTTATGATGCTTTGTGTGAGCTGACGCAGACCGAGGAAATGGGCATATTGGGCGAAATGTTTGCCGATGTGAGCTATGACGGGCAGGACTACTATTACACAGATAAAGGCGCCGTACTCAAAGAAAAATTTGAAAAACTGAGCGATTACGGCAATAAAATGTGGCTTATGGACCTAGCTGTGTGGCAGATTGACCAGGATGGATACATTGAAATCCATGACATAGTGTACGACGCTCTGATTGATTCAGATTTGGCAAAGAGGATCGGCTTCAAGAAGCTGTTTATTGATAAGATGCTTAACGGCTATAAATCAGACTACAAAGAAATTATCGAAGAATACGCCGCCGAGTTGGGAAAACTGAACCGCTTTAACGACTTTGAAATGATCGGGGCTTTTAACCGGGTTATGCAGGCGCGTGGCAAAACGGTGTACGGAATAACATATCCTACATTTGCTTACTACATGGCCGAAAAAGTGCGGGGGCTTCAGTTACAAAATGAAACAAGGCTTATCGCCGAATGCCGCGCCCTGCTCACCAGCTACGATGATTTTATGCTGGGGTTGCGCATGAATCAATCGCTATATACCAGACTAGAAGGGCAGTACAAAACCAAAGCATTACAACTACAGGCAAGCTATGAGGATATGGTCAGGCGGATTCTATTAGCTGCCAAAGATCAAGGTATTGTCTTTGAACCCGTTGAAGCCATAAAAATGCTCCCAGAGTAGCGTGCACACACCATAAGATTTAGTGTACATTCCAATAATTAAGGAGGCATATAAATTGAAAAATATAATAGTTGATCCCCCGAGGTTTCATGTTTTTAAACAGGAGGACATTGAAAAACACTTAAATACCAGCCAAAAGGAAAATCTTGAAGATATTATCTGTGGTATTCATGCTGGCAGGATAGTTGACGGAAAAAATGAGTGGCCGAATACTTACCTAGTGTTTAATATCGACGAACCCTATGCACAGCAGGTATGGGATATTATGAGTGCACATGGACACACTCCTTGCTGCGACTGCCATGAATCCAAAAAAGAAATATTCTGTAAATCGGGCAGTTGTCTCTGGTACGGACTATTATCCGGTATGAGTAGTAACGGAGAAGCGCCCAATTTAATCTGGGGCGACGATAATGAACGTGTTTGTTGTTGTTGTGAAGGCGTAACGAAAGATCAATTTATTGATCAGGTAAAAATTGAAGCCAAGACTTATGAAGTCGAGTTGCCAGAAAATCTTGATGTAAGGATAGAGGCTATGATAAGCACTGACAAAACCATACACGGGGACACAATTCAGCCCCTTTCTGGATGTGGTGTTATTATAGAGGACTTTTGGGTTTTGGAAATTTGGTAGTTGCTGCATATTTCAACAATTTTGCGCCACAGGAGGTGTAACATGATTAGTAAGGGTCAGAAACTAATTCATCTGCCAACTGGAAGACCTGTAGTGGTGGCCGAAATAGCAGAAGATAGTTTTACGGTTAATACAACTGATGACATATGGCCTCATCCCAAAACAGGAAAACCATGGGGTGGATGCTCATGGATATTATTGTGGGATAAATTAGAGGAATTTAAAAATGTTGAAACAGGCTAAATAAAATCTAATGTGATGGGAGGTAACGGTGTTGAACAAAAAATTGGTAAAAGATATATGTTCAACCAATGATCTGCCTGAACTGTATATGACAATTGCAAGTCTTATCGGTTTAGAAAATACGCTTCTATTAGCCGGGAAACTAGGTGGTGAATCGGTATATTTTCCACGCCTTACCTCCTTGAATCGTTATGCAAGGAACCGGCGAATACAAGAAGAATTCACTGGGTATAATATACGCTCTTTAGCAAAAAAACATCATATCTCAATTCGAAGAGTGCAGCAGATAGTAAAGGATATAAAACCAAAAGATAAAGGGAAGAAATCAGCAGATAGAAGACTAATCCAGCCGTCTCTTTTCGATATTTAACGCGAAACAAATTAAAGAAATATTTCAGTAGAAATGCACAATTCAAAAATGATATATTCCGGCTATGGCCGGTTTTTGTTTTTAGGCCAAAATTAAAGGAGTGATTGTAAATGTGGGAGCAATTAAACGCACAATTTAATGACACATTGGTGAGTGTAGCCGCTGGGTTGTTGGCCCTGGCCGGGGCCGCCGCATCATACTACCTCAAAAGGGGGGCAGACAAGCTAAAAGCCGAAACCAGCCGTATCCAAGACCAGACTCAGGCACAATTGATGTGGCAGGCTATTGACCGGCTGGAAGATACGGCGGAAAAGGTTGTAGCTAAAACAGAGCAGACCGTGGCCGAAGAATTGCGCCAGGCTGTAAAAAATGGCAAGGCGGACCGTTCTAAGCTTGTGGCCTTGGGAGAAAAAGCTTGTAATGAAATTCTCCAAACAATGGAGCCGGATGTTGTTAATGTCCTACGGGCAAACCTGGGAGATTTGAAGACATACGTTTTGAGTACGGTTGAGGCTCAAGTAAAGCGCATGAAAGAAGCAAAAGAAAACTTAAGGGGGTAGTGGCTTAATGGATGGAGCTGCCCAAGCTCTTCCCCCTTCCCTGCTATTTCCTGCGCTATTAATTCTTATCTCAATATTATCAGCGGCGGTTGGGATAATCGGATATTTTTTAAAAGACATCAAGGTGATGCAAAAAGAGAAGGATGACAAGCAAGACAAGGCCATCCAGGACGTGAAAGACGAGTTGGCTGATTTTAAAGCCCAAATGCCCCATGTTTATGTTATGAGAGATGATTATGTTCGCGAAATATCCAGCCTGAATCTGAAGATGGATCGTGTAATTCGTGAGGTAAGCGGCCTGGCTAAGATTTTTAGAAAAACCGGTGGAGGCGATGACGAATGATAATAAGCCAAAGTAAAGAACTTCGCGGGTTTGTTTTAAATATGTGCAAGGTCAATTACCCTCATGGCTGCAGCGAACAATTAATTCAGACGACTGCTGAACAAAACCAGTTTGACGTAAGCACGGGACTTATAGCCGGGCATATTGAGTACCTGGAAGAGAAAGGGTATGTCCGGGTGGATGAGATTAAAAATAATCGGCTCAAAATAGTGCGCAAAATGGTCTACATTACAGCCAAGGGAATTGACTTGCTGGAAGGCAACATTCCGGAGGATCCCGGGGTACTGACGATACCGGAGGAGTAGTAATATGTCACGCCGTAAGCACCACAAGGTGGCAACACTGCCGCCTGAAATCGTGGAAGCTGTCAATGATATGCTGGTCAAAGGGCATACCTATCAACAGATAGTAAACTATTTGGGCCAAATGGGCACACCCGTATCTATAGCTTCTGTTGGTAGGTATAGCAAAGACTTTTTAACAAAATTTGAACGACTTAGGCAGATCAGAGATCAGGCGAAGGCTATCGTGGATAGCAATGAAGACACTCCGGGAACGCAATTGGCAGAGGCCACAAGCGAACTGGCGCTATCCATGATTATGGAAACATTAACGTCTCTTGATAATCTCCAGGGGGAAAAAGTAACAGAACTTCTCAAGGTGCTCCCTAAGCTGGCCGATGCGTCTACAAAGCGCGAAGCCCTGAAGCTGCAATTCAACAAGGGTGTTGAAGCGGCATCCGTGAGGATAAAGGAAGCACTGAGGAAGGAACTGGAGGCGGACCCGGAGCTCATGCAACGGGTTATTGAGTTGGTGGAGCAGTCAAAAGAACAGGCGTTTAATCAGGGGAAGTGATGGTTTGGGCATTCTGAAAGAATTGGTGGGGGAAAGTCAGAAAGGGCTTGATTTTCAGGAATATTGTTATCAGCATATTATCCTCGACGACAAAACTCCATACAACGTCCTAAACCGTTCCTTCATGAAGGAGATTGTTGAGGCCGTCTTTTCTCACCCGCATATAACCATTTCAAAAGGCGCTCAAACAGGCTTTAGCACTCTGTTCCTTGCCCATGGGTTATACATGGTGGATATCCTAGGAGCCAACTTAATATATTATCTCCCCACTGATAAGATGGCTGTCAGGTTCGGCCAGACCCGCTTTGACCCATATGTGCAACGAAGTAAATACATTCAGTCCCGGCTCATGGGCACAGACCAGGCCGGGCTTAAACAAATTGGAACCCATTTCTTTTACATGTTGGGCTTGGTGAGTAAAACTGGAGCAATTTCCATCCCTGCCGATGAAGTCCTCTTTGACGAAGTAGCCTTAATCAATAGGGAGAACATGGAGCTGGCGCAAGACAGGATCCTGGCCTCTAAGTTGGGCTGGCAGCGATATTTCAGCGCTCCGCTTTTTGAAGAGGACGGGATAGATGAGCTGTATCGCGAAAGTGATATGCGGAAATGGTTGGTCATATGTAAAGGCTGCAGGCGTGAGTCAATAGTCGAGGAAGAATTCCCCGATAATGTGCGCGATGAGCGCAAGAAAAAAGGCAAAATCTATCTGGCATGCCCCAAGTGTGAAAAGCCCCTGGATGTGGACAATGCCGGCTGGGTACCCGAACACCCCGAGCGCACCCAAAGAGGCTATAGGGCACCGCAGCTGATTATTAAGAACACGCGCCTGGATCTTATCTGGGACAGGTGGCTGAAGGTTCAGGGGAAACCGGCAAAGCTGGCACGCTTCAGGCGTTCTGTATTGGGCATAGCGGACAGCGGCAACATGCAGCCAATTACCGGAAAAGTGCTGGAATTGGTAGAGGCAAGCAGTAATTACCACTTCCAGGACAGGTCAGATGAAGTCTGCGCGATGGGAATAGACATGGGCGACCGCGCCCATGCCGCTGTCGTGGCCCCCCTGGGAGAGGAAGGATTCCGGATTATCGCCGCTTTTCACGTTGACGTCGAAGACCTGCTTAATTTAATACCGGTATGGGAAGAAGCATATAACCTGGGGGCGTTAATAATCGACGCCATGCCCTATAAAACTGAATCAAAGCGGGTTGTAAGGGCTCTGAAAGAAGCCGTGGGTTTTATTCAGTATTTCAAATCCACCTACAAGGAAACAACCGAGGGAGAAGATGAGAAAGAGGTTAGGGTTATTCACGTTGACCGTGATGAATCCTTGGATGACACCACATCGCTTTTCTCAATCAATCCTCCCCAGGCGCTGCTATTCAAACCCAGGAACACCGATGAAGAAAAAGCTCTTGATGAGGTAAAGCGGCACCTGAAAAAGCTTGTAAAGGAAGAAACAGCAGGCCCTGACGGACAGAAGAAGATTTCATACAAAAAGAACGTTGAAAACCACTACGGTATGGCGATTAACTCAGCCAGAATTGCCCTTGTGTTCAGAAAGATTAGATATGCTGGGCGGGGCCTAACCGGAATCACCGTTGTTGGACGCAATGCGGTTGCTGATATTAACTGGTAACACTGGTAACGGAGGACTTATAAAATGTCAGAAGCTTACCGGCCTGCGGTCGGGCAAATCGGAAGCCAGCTAAATACCACGTTTTCCCTCTTTGACGGCGCGGTTATTAACCCCGATGCCGCCCTGGTGCCGGAGTATGAAAGGATGCTGGATACGGATGAAACCGTCAGCGCGTCATTCTATTTTCTCACCCTCTGCGTTATCAGTTTTTTGGGGGAATATAACCATCCTGACAAGCCGGAAATAACACAATTTGTCATGGACTGCTTTGAAGAGATGGAGGGCAGCTTGGCTCCGGCCTGCGAGGACATTCTTTCATCGGTTTGGGCTGGGTATTCAGTAACCGAGATTATTTGGAAGGCTGTGGGCACTAGGCTGATGCTGGACTACCTGGCAACCTATCACCCGTCAACTATTACATTTGACGTTACTGAGCGGGGACGGCTGAAAAACATTCAACAGCTCACGGTTTTTAATGCTATCGGGGCGGATTTGCCGCCTGAAAAATGTATTGTGTTCTCCTACCGGAAGAGGTTTGGCAATCACTATGGCAAGAGTGCCTTTAAACCCGTGCGGAAAAACTGGCTCCTGAAAGATGCTTTTCTAAAAATGTGGGCCAGAGCTGCGGACAAGTTCGGCACTCCCCTGCTGGTGGCCATCGTTCCGGACGGCACCATTAAGGATCCGGAAAGCGGCGAAGATATTGACCAGCTTCAATATGCCACAAAAATGCTGGCTAACGTTCAAAGCGGCACGGCCCTTGCCCTGTCATCCAAAGGAGGGGGCGGCACCGGTTCCGGCCAGGTGCCTGATGTTAAAGCTCTGGTCGCTGGAGGATCCGGTGTTGGGGATACCTTTGAAAGCGCCATGGGATACTTCAATAAAATGATTAGCCGTGGGTTGCTGGTGCCCTCCCTGGTTTTCGACGAAGGTGCGAGATCCGGCAGCCTGGCTCTTGGGACATCCCACTTTTTCGGCTTCCTGCTCATGGCCAGGGCGATATTTGTTCAGCTTAAAGAGGTGCTTTTAGATCAATTCATTTGCAGGTTAATTGAGTACAACTTTGGCAAGCAAAAGAACTGGGGAGACTTCCAGGAACGGCCCCCCAGCGCCGAAGAGTTAAAGCTGTGGACAGAGATTTTCGACGGCCTTACCAGGTCAGGAACCTTTGACCCGGCAATTGAAGAAGATTTTCGTTATGCCAGGGCAAAGATGGGGCTGCCGGACAGAGCTCCCAATAATAGCTTAAAGGTCAAGGCAGCTTATGAAAGATATAAAAGGGCCGGTGAGTAGCTTGAATCAACAGGCAATGTTTAGACAACTGGATGCTGCAGAGGAAAAGCTGCTCTCCAAATGGGATTCCTGGCTGAATGCATCTTTTAAGACAATCCCCTGGAGTGACATCGAGAGAGCTGCCAGGTCCGGATCCAGGCCGGGGGTTCTTAGCCGGCTCCCTCCCATTATCGTTCCGGATGCCGGCTCTCTTGCGGGGATGTTGGCGGACCATGGCGCTGAAATGGTGGCTGCCGGCCAGGCCCACGGTGACCTGCTGGTCGAGGAACTTCACCGCAAGTTCAGAAATAGAAAGCTCTCAGAAAGGTTTTTGGAGCTGCCGCCCATTATGCCGGTTGAAATTATTCTTCCGGCGCAGGATGACGATATAACTGCAATCACATATGGAACAAGGAAGTTTGCGGACTTGCCCGGGTTTGATTTTGAATATGATGAAGACCCGAAGGTTATTCCGGAGAAGGCCATAGGCGCGATGGAGGCCAGGGCCATGGTACTGGCCGGTGATGTGGAGGCCGACCTGGTTGCCCAAGTAAAAAAAGCCATGGTTAGGTTTCTGGCCGGAACCAGCAGGCTGCAGACGGAGAACGCCCTGAAGGACATTTTGAAATCTTCCTGGGACAGGGCTAGTAACATAGCCACCACTGAGAGCACCTATTCATATAACCGTGGCCGGCTGGCCAGCTTTGCAGAAAATAGGGTTGATTATGTTCAGTTTTCCGCTGTGAACGACTCCAGAACCTCTCCACAGTGCAGAAGCAGGCACGGGCGTGTTATGAGGCTTGATGACCCCGCCCTTCCGGGAAACACTCCCCCGCTGCATGGGAGGTGTAGGTCGGTGCTTGTCCCGCTGTATTCGGCTTATCAAGGCGACTTGATAACTCCCGAAAGGCTTGACTGGAGCTTAGCGGCACCGCTGCCGAAAGGTTGGAAGAGCGCGGCATAAATAGTTTTAAGGGTTGGTGATTCGCAATGGCAGACTCAAACGAGGGAAGGCTTAAAATCCCCATATTCAGGATAGGCAGCTGGAAGCATCCTGCATACGGGGTAATTGAGGGTACCCAGGATAAATTTAACGGTTTTATTGAGAATTTCCGTAAGAATGTACTGGGCCGCCCTCCGTTTGTGCGCCTGGGACATACGAAGGATAATGCGGCTACCTTTGGAGATGCGCCCGCAGAAGCGTGGGTGTCGGAACTGATGCAGGAAGGCAACGTTTTGTACGCACTGGCCTGGCCAACAAATTCCAGCATTGTGGAAGCGGTAAAGAATAAGCGGTACCGCTTCGCCAGTCCGGAGTACAACCCCGATTACCTTGACAAGGAAACCGGTAATAAGGTGGGGCCGGTCCTGGAGGCTGTCGGGTTGACTAACGAGCCTTTTTTAACCCGGCTTCCGGAAACGGTAATGCTGGCTGACCCGCCTGACACTATATATCTTGATCATGAGGAGGTTTTTAAAATGCCTGAAAACAACGATGCCATTAAGAAGCTGGCCGAAGGATTCGTTAAATTTTTTGACTTTCTGAAGCTGGGAAGCGCGGCAAATGCGGTATCCGCTGGATTGAGCGACGATGAGAAAAAGAAGCTTGCGGAAGTGGATGAGATGAAGGTCAAATTAGCCAGCGCAGAGCAACAACTGAAGGAAACTCAGTCAAAGGTGTCCCTGGCGGAACAAAACGCCTGGGCAAGTCAGGTGGAGGCGCGTTTAACCACTTTGGTTGCCGCTGGTGTTCCCCCGGCGATGTGCGACCAGGCAAAAACAATCCTGCTGGCCAACGCCGCCATGGGCACCACCATAATTAAGCTGGCCGACAACAAGGAAATTACAATGGCGGAACAGGTATACGCCACCCTGGACGCGCTGCCTAAAGAGCATAGGATCCAGCTGTCTCAGATGGGAGCGCAGTCCAGCACCAAGCCCGGCCAGGCAACGGTCAAGGAATGCTATGGTGACGTTGTGCCCCAGTTGAGTGACAAGTGATCTGTTATCCAGGTGTTACTTTGGTGTTATTAAGCGTTACAGCGGCGTTACTAAGTGTTACTTAAAAAAGTAGGTCCAAATACCTTTCAAGGGATGTGCTTTTGTCAGAAGGCAAATAAAAGCGTCTGAGAAGCATTTTAAAATAATTACGACAACCAATAAATGGTTCTAATAATCATCTTAAAGAGGCAAAAAACCTTCTAAGCCTTGGGAATAAAGGAAGTAACGCCTATAACACCATGGTGTTAGAAAAGTGTTACCTAAGCGTTATCGACTGTTATTGAACTGTTACCAACGTTATGGAGCCATTTCAAGCAATATTAAAGGAGTGGATAGAATGCCTATTGAGGATATTACTGCCCTTGGCACGACGGTTCTGACCGACTTGGCGAGAACTTTTGAAAACCATAAATCAAATGTCGGTGTATTTCTTCCTCCCCGGGAAGTCCCGGCGGCAAAAGTTGAGACGGAAAGAATATACGGCGGCGTGGGTATGGCCCCGACCGTAACCCCTGGCCAACCTGATGTGTTCGGAGAAAATTCGAAATTTGAAAAGACGGCTGTTGATCCGGTATTCAGCCGTGAGTCGTTCAGCGTTGATACCAATACCCTGAACAGTCTGCGCATGCCCGGAACCCTGAATGAGAAATATGGCCGCCAGTATGTTGCCGACGAAATGAAACGCTATGTTGCCCGGAATGACTTGCTTTTCGACTTTTTGAAAACGCAGATGCTGCAGGGCGGCGTGGATTATACCGACCCCCGGACCAACAAACGGACGCAGCTGAGTGCCGGCATCCCGGCCAGCCACATAATAACGGACGTCCCCACCACCGACTGGGATGATTCCGATGCGCCTGTTATCGATGACCTGGAGGAAATAAAGCTGCTGATAAAAGATGACGGCAAGGTTTCCCCTACTCATATAATGATGAATTCCATACGCCGCTCCAAGTTGTCCCGGAACAAACAGGTCCTGGCCCGGGGTGAATCGGCCAGGGATACAGGATTTGTGGTATTCAAGGATGGGGAGCTTGCCAGGATTTCCGGGCTGGAGATTGTGGTGCAGGATACCGTGTACGAAGCCTTAAGCCCAGCAAGCGTGCCCACCGCCACAATAACCATTACCGAGGCCGAGCCCGCTGAAGGGGATAACATTTATATTACGGCTGGCGGCGTAAAAACCGGAACATATACAGCGGTGGCCGGCGAAACAGCTCAAAACGTTGCAGCGAACCTGTCCAATTTTGTCAACGGCAATCCTGCCATTCCGGTTGTGGCCACCGTGGCCGGGGCGGTGATTACCCTGACGCCCAAATATCATTTGCAGAACCAGAGCTTGGCCATTTCCACTACGGGAAATATAACCGCCACTGTGGCCGGCTCCCCTCTTGCCGTCTCCAGCAGCGGCCTGGTAAAAGCCGTAACCAAGATGGTGCCTGACCACAAAATTGTGGTTGCCTGCCAGTCTTTCGGCGGCGACCCCCTGGGGCGCACCGACTACGTCATGGGAGAACACCCCCAGGGCAAGCCGGGTATTTGGAGCCGGGCGGCTGACACGGTACCGCCTGCGGCCCCCGGGGTGCTGGTCCAGGTTGGCCGGGCCGGCATGCCCTACCTGCTGCACCCGGACTGGGTAGTGGTCAGGGACGTTGCCGAGGCGTCATAATACAACTTTGTGAGGTGATAGGCAGCGGCTCTAAAAATAAGAGCCGCTGCCGCCTATATGTACTGTGCCGCTGAAAAACTGCGGGAAACGAACGAACTGCTGGCTGATGCCGAAATGTTTCCCGATGAAAAGATTACGCCTGCAATAACCAAAGCGCAGGCCAGAATTGACACTGTGCTTTCCAAACGGTACAAAACACCGCTTGCGGCTCCGGTTCCCGGAATCATTGAATCCATCACCCAGGACATGGCTGTGGGGTTCGTGCTGGCGGATAACTTCGCCAGCCGGCCAAGCCAGGAGTTGATCAGTCTTAGTAATCAGTATCTGAAACGGGCGGAAGCCGACCTGTTGAACGCCGTGAATGAAATGCTCCTGGACGGACTCCCCGGCATTGAACTGACACAAAACCCGAATTCCACCGGACAGCCGGCCATGAGAACCACAACCCCCGGTAAAAGCCCGGTGGAGGCGATGTTGGGACAATGGTAAAGCTGTACATAAAGGAAAAAGGGCTGGATACGGTTGCGAATGTGATTGCCAGCATGGCGGCCCGGGGCAATAATACCAAACCCCTAATGGGGCGCATCAGCAATATCATGCTCTTGTCCGTAGCCAGAAACTTTGAAGCCGAGGGACGGCCCACGAAGTGGAAACCCCTTTCCCCTCTTACCCAGGAGATATACAGCGGCAGGCTGTTGGATAGGCTTAAAGCCACAGCCGGGTATCAAAAGATAAAAAAAGATGCGACCAGAGAGCGGCGGGAATCGGCGTATATTCAAAAGCACGGCAGTAAACTGCTGCAGCAGTCAGGAGACTTGAGAAAGTCAATAGTAATCGGGAAAATCACCAGGGAAAGCGCCGAAGTCGGTTCTCCCCTGGTATATGCGAGGATTCACGCTTTGGGCGGGGTCATAAGACCAAAGACCAAAAGATCTTTATTAATTCCCCTCGGCTCCGGGAAATATCTGAGGGTTACGAAAGTAACAATTCCGGCAAGAAATTACCTCGAACTCCAGGATGAGGACGGGGTTACCATAATGATGGCTACAAAGGATTACCTGCTGGAGGCTGCATATGAACGGTCCTGAACTGATTGACTTGGTTCACGATATCCTGAGAGATTCCACAGAGCTATCCGAAATTAAGGATTGGAAAAAGGTTACCGGGCTGATTACCCTGAAGGCTCCCGGGTGCAGCATTGGCATTGACAAAGAGGAATTCGACGAATACACCCGGGATTTGGATGAGGTTACGGCCCATATGCGTTTGGTTCTGTGGGTCAAGCACACGGATCCTATCGTGGGTGAGGCTCAAATACGACTATACGCCCAAGCTTGCAGGCTGATATTAACTTCAAGCAGGACTCTGGGCGGCGCGGTGGATGACAGCTTTGTTAAAAGTATTGAATATGCGACCGCTGATGCCGAGAAAAGCCTTATTCAGCACCTGGCGGAAATTGATTACCGGGTTACCTATTATTCCGAAAGAACCCTGCCGGAGGAGTTAAACCCGGTTGAATCCGTCAATAACGACTTTGATTAAATGTAAAAATATCAGAAAGTGGTGAAAAAATATGGCTCGGGAGTACATCACCCCCAGGGTGTCGATTGATGAGAGCGATGTGGGGCCACGGCCAACGCCGTCAGTGAGCCTTTCAAGAATCGGCATTGTGGGCACCTTTTCCCGGGGACCGGTAAATGAGCCGGTTCTTGTGGGTTCTCTTGACCAGCTTGTGACCACATTTGGAGAGCATAAGGACGGCCTGACCGGGTACCTGTCCATGCTGGGGGCTCTGGCCCAGGGGGCCAATGATTTTTATGTTATTCGGACAGGCGGGTCATCTATTGCCAGCGCCTCAAAAACACTCCAGGATTCCACACCGGCCAATTCCGTGGTGATTGTGGCAAATACCCCCGGCAGTTGGGCGAATGACCTTAAGGTGGCTGTGGCCTCCGGCACCACCGGAGGCACCTTCAAGCTGATAATAACCTACGGCACCCAGCAGGAAACCTTTGATAATCTGACCCTGGATAACGTTGCATCCAAAGTGTCGTCACAGTTTGTTTCCGCCGCAAAAGTTTCAGGCGCCACAAATATCCCGGCTAACCTTTCCTCCACCCCACTTGCCGGAGGGGATGACGGCGTAACAACAACGGATGCGGATTATGTTGGCACCATTGATGTAAACGGGAACAGGTCCGGATTAAAGGTGCTGGAGACTGTCCGCTGCGCCATTGTTATATGCGCCCAACAGTACAGCACTACAATCAGAAATGCCCTGCTTACGCACTGCGCCAATATGACAATAGACTTCGGTCTGAGAATGGCAGTATTAAATATCAATAAAGGCGTCACACCAACCCAGGCCGTGGCGGAAACAGCGGCCATGGACAGTATGCGCGGCATACTCACGTACCCCTGGGTGGAACTCAGCGACCTGGCCGGCGACCTGGTTGCCCCGGACGGTATTTACGCCGGGCGGCTTTCGGTTCTGGATGCAGCCGCATCGCCCAGCAACAAATTCATAACGGGGATAAACAAAACGGAGCGGTTTCTGGCCGGCGCGGAGCTCAACGCTCTGACCCAGGCGAGAGTAAGCCCCATATCACTGGTTGAGGGCAGGGGGTTTCGGTTCCGGAACGGGGTCACCCTCTCCAGTGACCCGGCCTGGGCGCAGACAAATATTCGCCGGCAATTTGACCAGTTGGAAATGGAGATTTATGGTGCCACCCAGTGGGCAATCAGCGAAAACAACACGGAAAAGCTCCGGGAAGCCATGGCGGCGCAGATTGACAATTACCTGGTGGGTAAGAAAATGCGCGGGGAAATATATGATTTCAAGCCTACCATTTGCGACGACACCAACAATACCCCCGAAACTATCCAGGCCAGGATCCTGAATACCACCATCAGGGTGCGCCCCCTGTATGCCGCCGACTACATCGACCACAGGATTCAGCGCCTGGTCGGAAACGAGGAGTGATAAGCTTGTACAGGGTTAAGGACGGCTGCCCCGGATGCGGGGCCTGCACCGCTGCCTGCCCGGTGGGGGCCATTGCCCAAGGCCCCGGCCTGGCGGTGACAATCGGCTCGGATTGCGTCAGCTGCGGGGTGTGTAAAAGAGTTTGCCCCATAGGGCTTATAGAAAAATCCCCGGAGGAGGATTCTGATGAAAAAACCGATTCAGGGCTTTGATGTGAGCGTCCAGGTGATAGGCTCCGGCGGGCCGGAGCTTGCCGGGGAATATCAGGAAGCTGAGTTCTCCGTAAAAAATGAATTGGAAGAGTACCTTGAACTGGGGGAAAGGATAGCCCAGCTCTTGGACGGAGAAGTGAAAATTGAAGGGAAACTTAAAAAGGGATGGATGTCTCTAAACGTGGTGGAGTCTGCTTTTGGTTCCGGTACTCTGCGCCGGGGGGAGAGGCTGCCGGCAAGCCCCCGGTTTGTAATCACCTTTAGCATAAAGGCGAAAGAAAAAGGTCTTTCCGGACGCTATAAGTTTGAACAGGCAATTTTCCCAGAGCTTTCAATCAGCATTGCTGCCGGTAAAGGTGTTGTAAAAAAAGATTTGTCCTTCCGGGCGGAGGGACTTACGGAAGCCTGAGCACTGATTTAAAACAAAGTGTTAACGAGGAGGTAACAAAATGGCTCAAACTAAAATGGTTTACGGTCCTCTGGAACTGCCCAGCGGCGCACAAATCAAATTCCGCGCCCCTCTCGGTCTTGACCGTACCAATGTGCTGCAAATGACTGAAATATCCAGGGATAGCGCCATATCTGACGCCATGCTGGTGGATGATTATGTTGCGGCGAAGTGTGTGACTGAGGTGGACGGGAAACAGACTGACGGGGATTATAAGCGGCTAATGAATGACTGGCCGCAGCAAGATATAATGTTTTACCGGGTGGTTTTCGAAAGCATGTTTGGGATAAATGAGGATGCAATGAACCGGGCCAAGGAGGCGGCAGCTTTTTTGCTGAAAGGGCAGACCTATACCGGTGGATCCAGCTCGGCAAGCACGGTGTAAGTTTTGAGTCATGGCTGGCCAGGACCGATGTTGAACGGGAAGCGATATGGCTGGCGTTTGAGTGGATGGCGGAACAAATAAATGATGAAACCCCAGGGGATTGAGCCCCTGGGGTTTCAATGAAGTTAATCTGTTCCATTTTTTTGTTTAAGTTTGGCTTTGTTGTAGCTCTCATTGATGGCAAAAAAAGCTATTACGGAATTACCTATAAACCATATCCATAGAGGACCGCCAAAAAAGTTACTGCCAATGGATGAAAGTATGTATACAAGGAAAATGGCTACCGGTATTCCGACCAATAGATACAAACCTAAATTTAAAAGATTATTAATTAAGCTAAACATACATTATCACCTCGTTCAAAGTTTACACAATTCACCAAAAATAGTAAAGGGTGAATTTGATGCCCTCAAATAAAAGCTTTACCGTGGCGCTGGTGCTTACGGCGGTTAATTCCATGTCATCAGTGATGAATCAGTCGAAAGATAATCTGCGCCAATACAGCAATCAGGTACGCCAGACAGCTGGGGAGGTCAGCCGCTACAATCAGCAAATGCAGAACCTTCAGAGCAGTATGGAGAAATACCATCAAATTAGGGATAGCGGGGCTAGAGACATCCAGGCCGGTGCAATGATGCTGGTGCCGGTTGAAGAAACGTTGAGGCATGCGGCTAACTTTCAAGGGGCCATGAAAAAGGTTGAAAATGCCCTTTATGACAGTTCAATCCCTCTTCAAAAACAGAAAGAAATGTTGGCAGAACTTGAAAAACAGTCTGAGAAACTGGGAACCGTAACCACATTTAACAATCTTGAAGCCGCGCAAGCACAGTTAATGCTATTCCGAAACGGTATGGAATATAAAGACGTGCTGGAGGGCGGGGCCACAGCGGCCATGTACCTGGCACAAACTGCCGAAACCGCCCCGATGGCTGCGGCGGATGCTGTTTCGGAAATCACCAATATGTTTCAGTTGCAGGGTAATCAACTGCTGCAGGTGGCGGATGATGTAAACAGGGCGGCGAACGCATCCAGCGCCGGAGTGGAGAACATCATGCATGACTTGCAGCAGACCGGTATGTCAGCCCACACCTTGGGATTGGAAGTAAAGGAAACAACGCTTTTACTTGGCACTTTGCACAACATGGGCCTGGGAGATGCGTCTGGAACCTATTTGAACGATATGCTGATTAATTTGGACAAGGTAACACCCAAGGCAAGGAAAGCTTTGCAGTCCATGGGCTGGCTCGAAGGTGCTACAGTGAAAACACTGAAGTCCGGAAATGTCAAAATCAGCGGCGGCACCAATTCCCTTTTCGATGAGAATGGGCAAATCAGAAGTGCCGAGTTAATGGTACAAAAGCTTAGGCAGGTTCTATACAATAACTCCGGGTTAAAGCCTGAAGAAATGCGGGATAAGAAAGGAAATCTACTGCCCCAAGAGGAAATTGAACGGCTCCTTCAAGCAAAGAATAAACTGGAAGCCTTACAGAATCTTAAGGATGTTTTTGGAATACAGGGCATGCGTGCGGCCATCGGCCTTGCTACCCCCGGCAAAGGCAGCTATGAGGAAATGGTGGAAAAAGCCGAGAGGGCAAAGAGCATACAGGACCAGGTGCTGGAGTGGCAGGATACTTTGCTTGGGAGGGTTGAAACGCTTAAGGGTAGCTGGGAAACCCTAATGACGCAAACGGGAAGCCCTTTAACAAATGAGGTTGGTGGTATTGTAAAGGATATAACTAATTTAATGAACTCTTTAGGTAAATGGGCTAATGCAAATCCTCAATTAGCTGCTGGGATTATAAGAATAGTTGGTTATATGGCAGCTGGCCGAATCATTTTTGGTGGACTCAAATTTATGCTTGGAGGGACCGGTGTAGCAATTAATGGTATCGCTGGTTTTCTGCTGAAAGCTGGCGGCAGCGCTAAAGGTTTTTATGATGCATTTAAGTATTTTCGCCAAGGAGCAGGCATATTCAGGTCTTTATGGTCAGCTGTAGCATTCGGTAATCCAACAATGGCGCGGATAATATCAACAGTAGGGCGTTTCGGAGGCCGGCTCCTATGGTTGGGCACCCAGGGGCTTGTTATGGGTGCAAAACTGGCTTGGGGTTGGATAATCGGGTTGGGGCCGGTAGGCTGGGTGATCGGAGGCGTTACCCTGGCCGTTATCGCCGGAATTGCGGCCTGGAAAACAAACTTTGGCGGCTTTCGGGATTTCGTCTTGGGCGTCGTTGAAACTGTTGTCCGGGCAATAAACAGGGTGCGATCCTTCCTGGGAATGTCGTTGATAGAATTGGACTTTATGAAAAAAGGCGCTGGCGACTTCAAAATGGCCGAATACGAAAAGCCACCGGTGGTCAAAGGCGGGGGCATGGCAAATGATAACAGGCAATATAACATAAACATAAAAAGCACGGACCCGAAACAAGCGGCAGCGGAAGTAAGTAAAGTTACGGGCGGAATGGATAAATATCAAATGTCCAGGGATCCCCGGCTGGGTGACCCGGCTTTTTCCATGTAACGGGGTGATAATATGGCTGAAACGGTTGTGCTGGGCGGTATTACCGTTACCCCCGGCCCGCGGGGGCAAATAAACTATTCAAACCCCCGGGCAATCGCTAAAATAGATATTCCTGGGGCCGCCCCGACATACCAGGACATGGGGGCTGATGAAACCATCATATCCTGGACCGGCGTTTTTATTGACGATAATGCTTATGCCCGGGCCGTAGAAATTGAAAACATGAAGAATGCCGGGCAGCCAGTGGCCCTCCAGGTGGGAATATATGCGGAAATCAGCAAGAATGTGCGCATACGGAAATTTGACTGGGATCTGCTCCGGCAGAACCGGGTAAACTATAGCATTGAGCTTGTGGTGGACACAGTGAGTCCAACCCCGTCCAAAGTATTGCAGCAGGCACCTGCGCAGTCCGGCTCATCGGGAACAACGGTCCAAACGCAGCCCCAGGGGAAAACCTACACCGTCAAACAGGGGGATACCCTTTGGGCGCTGGCACAAAAAAACCTGGGCAATGGAACGAGGTGGCGGGAAATAGCCTCGGCAAATAAAATTCTGGATCCAAGCAAATTGCAGGTTGGGCAAAAAATAGTAATTTCGGGGTGATGATATGGAAGCGCCCAGGGCAGCTGTAGAAGTCGCCGGGGTTGACGTGCGCTGGACGGACCTGGTTGATCTTGAATTTGAAAACACCTTATACCTTGCGGCGGACAGTTTTGAAGCAACCTTTAAAAATGAGCTTTTGTTATCTGACTGGTTGAGAAAGCGCCAGGAAGTGAAGCTGTACCTGGGATACGTCAAAGACCCGAATAACTGGACAAAAAACGATTTGTCTCATATGTTTACCGGAACGGTGGACGGGCTGAAGGCAAACTTTGGCAATGGCACCACCGTAAAAATAATATGCCGGGACTATTCGGCTCCGATGATAGACACCGAATATTCAGTGGCCTATGCGCAGCGGACTTCCAGCCAACTGGCAGCCCTGTTCGGGAAAAAATACGGCTTAAAACCGGTTGTCACTGCCACAACCGTTATTGTGGATAAGGAGCTGTATGAAAACAAAAAAGAATGGGAAGTGCTGCAGGCCCTGGCGGACCTGGAGGGTTTCGTTTGCTATGTCACCCGCGAGAAAGAATTGTATTTCGGTCCCCGGAAGGAAGATGACGAAAACATAGTCAGCACGTTATATTACCGGGTACCCGGCCAGGCAAATTGCGAAATAGAATTCGATGACTCGGAAATCGGAGTAATCAATAAAGTTACCATACGGCACTGGATGGGCAAAAACAAAAGGCTTATAGAAGCCTCGGCGGTTAACCAAAGCCTTTTAAAGGCTATGGGCGGCCAGGTGAAGGAACGGGTTATCTATGAAAGCAAGGCCAAAACTGTAGCCCTGGCCCAGCAATTCGCGGACAGAAAATTAAAGGAGTTGTCCCGGTCGGTTGTTACCGGTACCGGCAGAACCTTCGGAAACCCGCTTTTGATAGCGGAAAAGCGTGTGGAAACAAAAGGCTTCGGGCGTCTTGAAGGGGCTTATTATATTGAAAAAGCACGTCATAGTTACAGCAAATCCGGTGGATACACAACCACGTTTGATATAACGAACCTGCGGCCCGATAATGCCCAGCAGTACCGGCAAGACCTATACGATAACAATGCGAAGGTGATTTAAAAGTGCCTCAGATGATGTACCCACAAGCAGGGATAGTAACGTCGCTCCGGACGGATCCGGACAATCCTGATGGGAAAGAGGCTAAAGTTTTTATCCCGCTGATGAAACTGGAGACTGATTGGATCCGGGTGGCGGCAAATCTGGTATATGAAGAAAAAGCCGAACTGGAGAGGCCCGTAATAACAGCCGACCCGTCAAGCACCATCCAGCACCCGCCAAAGGAAAGCCCTCCCCCCTCTACCCTTTTCACTGACATAAACGGCCACGCCGGCACGGTGAAAAAAGTAACCTGGGGGACTTTACGAACAGGCGATGAGGTAATTGTGGTCTTCCTGGCCGGCGACATCAATCAGGGGGTCATAGTGGCAAGGATGTGATAATGTGGATAATCCCAAGTTGGGTGTTGACATGGCGTTTAAGGATGACCTTGTGATATCAAACCAGGGTGATATCCAGCTAACCGCCGATGCTGCAAATGTAAAAAGCGCGGTAATACGCCGTTTGAATACACCGGTGGGCGAACTGCTTTTCCACCCGGGATATGGAAACCCCCTATATGATATTTTGTCGGACATCATGACGGAAAGCTGGAAAGGAAAGGCGATAACTGCCATTCGCCAGTGTCTTGCCCAGGAGCCGCGAATTTCCGTTGATACGGTCAGTGTTGAGATTTTTCCGGAGGATAGAATTGCACGGTTCACCATTGCCTATAAGCTGCTTGATGACCCGCGAAGCGATAATGTTGTATGGGAGGCAAGCCTTCTGTGAGTATCCCGGAATTTAAGAACTTTGATCAAATACTGCAAGAAATGATTGATTTGCTCATTGAAAAGGGGACAAAACTTTCGGATCTCAACCCTAATTCAATATTGCGGACATTTTTTGAAGTTGCGGCAGCTAAAATCGATGAAAGCTACTACACGGCTGAACAGGTGTTAAATCTGTTTTTCGCTGCAACAACAACGGGAAGCTATCTTGATATGCGCGCTGCGGAACGTGGTCTAAGCAGGAACCAGGGGCAAAAGGCATCGGGAAATATATCATGCAGCCGGAGCACGCCGGCACCAATATCTGAACTTATCCCGGCAGGAACCATGTTTGCGACCGAGGACGGCCTGGTGGAATTGCAAAGCACTACAGATGTCGCCTTCTCCGCTGGCTCAACCTCTGTACAGGTTTCCGTGGTGGCCACTGAAGTGGGTGCTGCCGGGAACCTCCAGGAGGGTGTGGCCCTAAAGCAAGTCGGCATTGCGGTTAGTCTGATTGAGACAATATCCGTAGCCTCCCCGGGGCTTAAAAACGGCGTGGATGTTGAGACGGATGATGAACTCCGGGAACGTTACCTGGCATACCTGCGGGCACCAGGCACATCCGGAAACAAAGCAGATTATGTAAAATGGGCGCTGGAGGTTGATGGTGTCGGTGGAGTGCAGGTTATACCGCTCTGGTCCGGGCGCGGGACGGTAAAAATAATCGTTTTGGATGGCGATAAAAACCCGGCCTCACAAGAGCTTGTTGATGCAGTTCAGGCATATATTGCCCCTGACCCGGGGCAGGGCGAAGGCAAGGCTCCTATTGGGGCAACTGTAACGGTGGTGCCGGCCACTTCTGTGGCGGTTGACATTGCCGCGACGATTATAACTGACGGCACCAGAACGATTGAAGAAATTCAAACAGATTTTATGCCGGCGCTGATTGGTTATTTGAAAAGCATTGCCTTTTCTGGTGATACCGTGGTCAGATATTCAAGGATTGGGACAATGATTCTTGATACTGTAGGGGTTATTGATTACTCCGACCTGCTTGTCAATGAGGGCACAGCTAATATACCCATTGCCAGCGGATCCGTGGCCGTTCCCGGGACGGTGACATTATCATGACTTTGGCAAATAGCACATTAGAAATGCTGGCCATGATCCCACGGTACTACAGTGTCGAAGAAACCAGATCCCTGCTTGATGTGCTGGGTATACAGTTTGACCAGCTTAAAACCCTGACCTTTGATTTGATAGACCAGATTTTTGCAAAGGCAGCCAACTGGGGCATTGAGCAGTGGGAAAAAGACCTTGGAATTGTTCCCACTGCTGGCGATACAATAGAACTTCGCCGGGCAAGGGTGCTGGCCAAGCTGTTCGGCTTTCCAACAATGACCCTGGAGAAAATTGAGCAGGTTATAAACCAGTTTGTGGTGAATCAAACCGCAAAGATTAGCGTTATTCCGGGTGAATATGCATTTGAAGCTAAAATACCCATTGATGACATAGTGTGGCACTCACAAATGATTAAAACTGTTGAAGAAGTCAAACCGGCCCATTTAGAATTTATCCCGTTACTTACCATACTAACCCTGATATTAATATCTCTGGATGCAACCATCACAGGTCATATAGTATCAGCAAATAATTTTTATGGCGGCGAAGTTAAACCCCTTCTTTTGGACGGCACCTGGTTGCTTGATGGCAGCCAGCTATTGGATGGCATCAGGGCGGAATCAGGCAGTGTGGTAAATTCTCTCCAAGGTCATTTGCAAACCCAGCAGTGGTTCAACGAAGTAAAAGAAGACATACCGCTCCTGTTAGATGGGAGCTGGCTATTGGATGGGTCGCACATGCTCGACGGGGTGAAAGAAACGATATATCATCACCCGGCTAAACATAACCTGACCATAACGGAGGTGCCATAATGGCTAATGCGGTTACCACAAATACCTATAAGGAAAAAATGGCTAAAGCTATGGTTGGGGATGCCCCGCTGCCGGAAATAACTCAAATGGCTTTCGGTACCGGTGGCCATGCGCCAGGGGATCCATTCACACCGGTTCCCCCGGTGGCCACGGCAACGGCCCTGGAGGCGGAAATACCAGACAGCCGGAAGAACATTGATGGATATTCGTTTCCTACCGCCACCACGGCGCGGGTAACATGCACCCTCGCCAAACCCGATTTAAACGGGAATGTGCTCACAGAAATAGCCCTTATTGACGCTGATGGTGATGTGGCGGTAATTAAGACGTTCGCTGGCAAGGCCAAAGATAATGAGACATCTTTAATCTTTGACCATGACATTGAACTATAAAGGAGTTGGTGACAAATGGCTGACCAACCGATTCATGCCCCAAAAGATTTTAGTCAGGATCTGCACTTATTAGGTATTGAGCCGGCCACTCCAGAGCTATTCAATCCATTGTTTGAGCGGCTCATCAACAACGATGTTTTTCTAAGAGCTTTTGCGGAAACCTTGGCTAAAGACATATTTGCCTCCGGTTTTGTGGTGGCCGGCATGGTGGCCACAAAAAACGGCAGCACACCCACGCAGCTTGACGTGACATCCGGGGTAGCATATCTGCAGCAAGTCTCTGGTGGATTGGCAAGGTTTGAGGCGGATGCCAACTTCTTTGTGGTGGCCCAGTCCTCCGCGACTTACTACCTGGATATTCAGCCGGACGGTACCTACCACTGGGGGACGGCTCACAGCGCCCAGGCCAATTATCTGCCGGTGGCTACAGTGACAACCGATGGTGCCGGGGCTATTGCCACAGTAACCGATACCAGGACCATAAAGGATCCGAATGTGGCGGCCAGGGTGGATGAAGTTGCGGCGGACCTTAATACGCATTTGGCCGAAAAAGCGGCACAAGCAGTATTGGGGCATGTGCAGGTAAACGGTACTACCATCACCGCAGATGAAAACGGGGTTATTGGTGTTGCTTCTGATATTGCGAAGTTTAAGTCTGGTTCGGGTACCTTTACCGACAACGACACTTCCCAAACCTTTGTCGATGCTTTTTGTACCGTAAACAGTTTAGTTGTGGTGACTATTACTTCGGGAACTGCACCGCAAGGGATATGGAAGGTAACAAGTGCAAATGGGTCATTCACCATTACTAGCACTGTTGCAGAATCCGCTGACATTACCTTCGATTACTACATAGTAAAGGTGGTATAACTATGCAGGGAATAGTAAGAGGCGGGTTAAATGATGGTGGCGGTGGGGTTGATTTTGGGGCGCTTGTATGGTCACATAGTCAAGGTACAGAAAATGCCACTGCTGTAAACCAAGTTCTAAATGTTTCAGGCAAAGGAATGTTAATAGGAATATCTAATGTTTCAGGTGGAACTGTAGCATTAAAATTAATTATTGATGGTGTTACAGTATTAAAATCACCTAATAATTATGGTATTTCTTTTGCCCCAAATAATAGATTATTCTTTATGTTACCATTTGAAACAAACTTATATGTCCAGTGTTCTAGTCCTCAAATAAATATTGCATATGTATTGGAGTGAAGGTATATGGATCTAAAAAAAGCAACTCCAAAATTTTTTACAAATTTGACTTCTGGAGTTTCAGTGACAACTAGATTAAGTGTAACTGGAAAAGGTTTTGTGTATTTGATATATGGTCCTGATATTGTTAAATTAATCATTGATGGGGTAGTTGTTTTAGGTGATGCTTCTGTCTCTCCTTCTCCATCTGGAGATGTACCATTGCTTTTTAGGTTTAATACAGGTTTTGAATATAAAAGCAATACTACTTTAAATGCCGGAATTATGTATGCTTTGGAATAGGAGGATATAAAATGAATTTTGAAGTAATAGATAATGTTGTTATGACAGTAAAAGAAGTTGTAACACCCTCACAGGTGGCCATAATAAAAGAATTTTATTGTTTTGAACATAAAACATCTGTAACCACTGACAAGTCAAATATTTTAAATAATGGTGTGGACATGGCTGTTATTGCTTTTAAGTGGCAGAGGTTTGACGTAGAAACCGGGAGTTATATTGACAACCCAACAGACAACACTGATATTATTGTTAATATTGCAGGAACACAGGCAGTTATTACCCCGGTAAATGGAGTTGCTGAAGTAACCTTTTCGTCTGCCGAACTTGGGGAGTATGTTATTGAATCAATTAACCCACAAGCTGAAAACGGGAAAGTGACGGTGATTGCTAGTGCCTAAAGCTGAGAAAACGGGGAATCATTTTCATGTTCCGATAGATTCTATGCGTGTTGAACTTGAGCAGATAAAACAGCGTCAGGTCCAGAGAAAGCAGGAAGGCAAACCGTCGAAGATTACTAATGACATGATTTATGAAATGCTTTCGGACGTTCTGGAGAATCAAGCCAGGATTGAAAACATGCTTAGGAAGTTAACGTCACAATAGACTTAAAATGCGCAGCATTGAGTTTCGTCAAAGGAGAGTGAAAAACAGAAATGCAAACACGTAGCCCTCAAAATGCCAAAGGTATAGATGTTTCAATATGGCAAGGAGATATTGATTGGAAAAAAGTCAAGGCAGCTGGTACTTCTTTCGCTTTTCTGAAAGCCACAGAAGGTAAATCCATAGAAGATAAACAGTTCGCTAAAAACATCATAAATGCCAGGGCAGTCGGTATCCTCGTTGGAGCATATCACTTTTGCCGGGCTAAAGATGTGGCGGAAGCACAAAAAGAAGCTGACCACTTCATTAACACTATCATCTCGGTTGGTGGCTTTTATCTGCTTAATTTGCCGTCTGTTCTGGATATAGAAACAAAAGAAGGTATCACTAAAGCAAATATAACCGCCGTTTGCCATGAATGGCTTGAGAAAGTGAAAAAGGCTTCAGGAAAAACACCACTTATATATGCAAATAATGATATGGCTGTTAATTATCTGGATAAATCCTTAGCTGTATATCCTTTATGGTTTGCCAGGTATGGCGTTAGTCAGCCACCGAATGCAGGAGGCTGGAGCCAGTGGACATTCCTCCAGTATACTGATTCAGGTGCTGTTTCAGGTATTTCTGGAAATGTTGACACAAACGAGTACCACGGGACTTTAGAAAAGCTAATATCTGTCTATGGGGGTTATAAGATGAAACCTGAAGACGCAAACAAAATTATCGCTGCTTTCTTAGGACCTCTGTATAACTTTGTTACAGACCCGAAAGAAAAAATGGAGTGCAATCGGCTGGCGAATGAGCTTAGAAAAGCTTCTGGACAGCCTACCAAATAAGGTTTGAGAAAATTTGTTTTTAAATAATGATGCCATAGACTGCTTAACCTATAGATATACTAAAGCGGAGGGGGTGTTATCCCCCACCGCTTCTTGTATAGTTATACGAAAACAATTTTGGAAATTTTGCGTGAGAATTTTGGACATTTTGTGTGAGACGCTTCACCCGGGGATGCGGGGCCGGTAATGACGTGTACTCCGGATTTGGCGATAAAGATGTGGCCTTCGCCTTTAACGACGTTAAAAAGATGGTTGCGGAGAGGCAGTTTATCTTCGAGGGAGCCTTTGCGAAAATAGAGGCTGATTACCCTGAAAAGGAATTTTCAAAGCTGGATAAAAGCAACCTTTGCCCGGCGCTGGTACCGGCAAATATAGACTATATTTACAGGTTGAGTAAGTAAATATAAATTATTTGCGGCAGCTTTTATTATTTTTCTTTTTGTCCGAGGCTGTGAGGACGATTTATCCAAAAGGCGGCATATACCAATGCAGCCTATACCAACTGGAGGTTATTCTAAAGGTATTTATATCGGCTATCAACTAGGAAAAATAAGAGTTAAAACCGAAAATGGAATAGAAATACTTAGTCTTGACAGCGATATGAAAAGAAAATTTAAAAATATGAATATTAAGAATGGCTATTATATTAATGTTCACTATTATCAAGAAATCAATGAGGGTGGCGGTGTATCAAACATCAAACATGTACGGTCTATTGAGATAATTAACTTTCCTGCCGAGAAGTCCACGTCCTGAATAAAGCGAAGGGCGGGGATGAAAGGCGGACATGCTTTTTTTGGCACCGCCCGAAAAGAACAATTGAAAAGAATTGACAGAATGATCCAAATTATATAAACTGTAATTACAGCAAAGATGTTTATATGGGGGTGCTGCAATAATGCCTGAGGTGATTCAGCAGGTTCAAAAAAGGATGTTGGTAAGTTTAGCTCAAATTGCCAAAAAGATTGCTATCAAGGAAGGCGATCATGTTGCGTTAGAAATTCGAGATGGCGGAGTTTTTATCAGGCCTGTAGCATGGCATGACAAAAGTCAGGAATATTTTTGGTCTGAAGAATGGCAGCAAAAAATGAAGCAAAGTGATGAAGCCATTAAAGAGGGGAAGATAAAGACATTTACGAATTCCGGTGACCTTTTAAAAGAATTGGGTGAAGATGATGCCGACAATCATTCTGACTGAACCCTTTGAGAAAGATTTTTGGAAGTTATCCGGAATTGAACGAAAACAATCAGGGAAGGCGCTGCGTTTTTTGTCCGATAATCCTAGACATCCGTCTTTACAAATACATAGGATCAAGGGAACGCTTTTCTGGGAAGCTTATGTAAATAAGGATATTAGAATAATATTTGAACAAAATAGTGACACCCTTGTTCTTCATGCTATCGGGCATCACGACGTTTTGAAGAAAATTTGATCTTTGTCATTTAGTTATGATACGAGGTGGTGTTAAAATGCGAAAACGAAATGCCCTAATTGCTTTTCTGGTTGTTATCATTCTGGCCCTATTTACAATTAGCCTGAAATTTATCACTCCTACCCCGGCGCATGCCGAAGAAAGCGATAAACACGATGTAATATTCACCCTGGGGAAAACTGCATACACCGTTGACGGCCGGGAAAAAGAACTTGATGTCGCGCCGTACACCAAAAACGGCAGAACCTACATACCGGTTCGCTATCTTGCCCAGGCCTTGGGCGCAAAGGTGCAGTGGGACGAAGCGTCACAGACCGTTTGGCTGTTCGGGGACAAAAAAATAAGCCTTGTGGTCGGCTCATCGGTAATGGCCCTGGATGATAAGAAGTATCAGTTGGATATTGAGCCGGAAATAACCAATGGCCGAACAATGCTCCCCGCCAGGTGGGTGGCGGAGGCGTTGGGTTACGGGGTTGACTGGAATGAAACGGCCAATGCGGTTCACATAAGACCGGCCAGGGCTGGAGAGGCCCTGCTGCAACTGCAAGCGCCCAAACCCCAGCCAATATATAAAGGGGCGCCGAAACCTGCTGAAGTGGTTTTTTTGGAAAGCGCCTTTGGGGTTGAGATGAAGAATCTTGTGGGAGATGGCCATGGTTGGGATTACAAAGATAAATTTTTAATGGTTGGTTATAGCGGATTAGGTTATTACTTAAATAAAACCCAAAAATGCAAATGTATTATGATTGGCATATTTCCACAAAGGCAGGCGGATAAGAGCTTCCACATAGTGGATGCCCCTCCGGAGGTTTATCCAAAATTCAAAAAAGCTCTGGAAAAGTTTTTTCCTCAACAGGCTGATGAAGCATATAAATGTTTCATGGATAATGTGGCTGATGCCAAGAAGAACGGTTCAGTTTGGGAACCGCATAAAATTGTTTATAGATATGGTGATCCCTATAAGGCTCCACTGTTGGAAATAGAAAATTGGCGTAATGGTGGTAAACAGGTTGTAATATATATGTATTTTAATTGAAAATACGGGAGGCATTCATAAGTGTCAAAGAAAACAATCAAGTGTTGTTTTCTTTTTTTTGCTTTGCTGGCAATAGGCACAGGGATATTTTTTTACCTCGGACAGCAGCAAAAAAATATCGAAAACAATACCCCGGAAAATGTCGGCTACATCGAAAAAACATTGTCAATCAAGATGAGACCTGTGCCAAATAATGAATGGTTCTACAGGAATGACGCGTATACGATAAGATGCCAAATGGATGCCCAAAAGGAATACATAGGCATTAATTTGCGTCCCAAAAGCTCGGAGCAAGTCGATATTAAAAGCATAGAAAAAATTGTGCATAAACATTTTAGAGATTGGAATGGTGAAATAGACAAGGCACTTGAAGACAATTGCTTAAAGGTAAAGAATGGAGTGTTTACGAATGGAAAAATTGAATATCAAAAGGGTACGGAAGGCAAAGGCCCGTACCTGGACATAACAACCTGGCAGGATTATGACGGAACAGTATATATTTGTATGCTTTTACCCTTTTAAGAAGAGGAGGTAGACATGATGTTGCGTAAAATATTGGCTTTGGCTTGCATACTAGCCATATTCTTTCCTTGTCACTCTTTTGCTGATGAAGCTGGTGAAAATAGTTTATTTATATACATTACTTACGTAAAAGGAAAAGAAGAAGTAAAAATTAAATTAGATAAAACTTATGCCATAGATAATAACACCACGGTATTCGGAACTCCGGAAGATGTGAAAAAATACCGCCCTGATATTAAACCTGAACAGGAATACAGGGACGGACAATGGAGGTATTTGGGGTTTACGGCTGATGGATTCCCCTACACAAACGATTTGTTCCCAGACGATCCGGGGATACACCTGCCGCACAATGAAAGAAAATATATAAAAGAGCCTTGGAATACAAGAAATCCAAACACAGGCGATAGATACTGCCCTGATAATTCTATTGAGCTTCCCCGGGAAATGTGGGAGTACGTATTAAAACAAGTTCCCCAAAACATGCCGAGTTATATGCTGACATACCCCAGTTGCTGCGATTATTGGTATGTTCAGGGCACGCCCTGGCTTGAGGGCCTGGGCGGGATGGAGGGGACTTTACGGGAGTTCCATGAGGGGAAGAACTGGTACGAGACGTTTCGGGTGAATTTCAAAGATCCCAACCCGCCCGATCCCCACCCGGATTTTGGTGTGCCGGCTATCAGCCCGGGAACGGACCAGGCGGTGCCAGGCCAGGAATATACCGCAAGAATTAACCTTACCCAGGAGGATGGTAACTTTAAGGACTTACCGCCTGTCCATGTTGTAGTCCAATTGAACAATCAGACAATAAAAGAGCAGGACATGCAGATTGAAGATTTAAAACAGGTTGTAGTTCAATGGACAGCTCCTCCCGGCGCCGCCAGTGTAACTCTTTTCAGTAAAATTAACGGAGGTATTGCGGGCCCACACCCCATTAACGAGGACAACAGGTATAGCAACAATGAAAACTCCAAAAGCATACCCGTGCTTCAGGACGGCGGAAGCGGCGGGACAGTGCCCCAACCGCCTCCGCCCCCTCCGTATATAGGCAGTCAGGCTAACCTGATAGCCCAGAGTGTGCAGGTAACCCAGGCCGGAATACCGGTGGATGAAATAGAATCAGAGGGTGACTATAAAATCCGGGCCACCTTCAAAATAGTAAACCTGCCTGAAAAAGCCAAGGGAAAGCCGGCCCAGATTCAATGGTGGCTGGATGCGGGTGATGGTTTTGAAGGTAAAGGTACTTCTCATTTCTTTCTGACCGGCGATGACACGATAACATACGAAAGCTGGTCCTGGGACGGATCGGAGGCCTTTGACGCCGGCGAGGTGGACATAGCGGCCACCATTAACCTGACGGACGCGTATGGAGCATGGCAGAAAATAGTGGACCCTGACATCGGGGAGGAGGAAACCTACGACGACAATGTTACCTTGGCCACCATAACCGCCAGGGAAGAACCAGAGAAATACCAGGGAGGCCTTAACCATACCATAGGCGCGTTTGAGGCCGGGGCCGGATATTTGGACCATGTGGAAGTAACATGGACGCAGGTAAACATACCGCCGCCCGCCCCCTTGCCAAAGGCAAAAGTAAGGGCCATACTGTGGCCGTCTTCCCGGGATGGGGGTTATAGAAGCAGGAGCGATATGCAAGCTTCAAGAAGCGCCAGCGGGCTGTACCTCAAAACGGAGGACATTAACGGAATTACCGTTCAAGGTGTTTGGATACGAACTGCAATAAACGGAAAAACGGAAGAAGTATTTGCCCAGTGTAACGACAACGGCGTCTTCACCGGGGTGGGATATATACGGCAGGTGACCGTTTTGCAAGAGGCGGTTGGTGAAAAAAGCACCAAGGTGATTTACCCCAAGGCGGCAAATGGCTGGCGCACCCTGTCTGGCAGAATGGACGGCGGCATATACGGAGAAATGAATGAGGAGAAAAAACGCAAGAAAACCTGGGTCAATTATAAATCGGAAGATAAAACCATACTGGTGGAAATGGTAAACAACAACCGGTTCCCAACCACCAGCAAAATTATGGTGGACAACTGGGGCAATAAATTAACCACCACGGCGGAATTCAAAGGCGGGCAAAAACTTTACGCGAAGGTGGATAATTTTCTGGAAACCGGGGGTGATGACGGCTGGCAGCATATCAACGTGCTCACCGGGGTAACCGGCTTTAACGCTCCGGGAGGGCCGGCCTGGATGCTTAATGTCAGCAGCGCAAACGGCCAGGGCTACCATAAAGAAGGAAAGGAGACCCAGGGCGGCTGGCTAAACCCCTTTGAATGTCACTCCGAGGAAGAGGGCTATTTCATAATACCCAGGTATGCGGAGCCTGAACTGGCAAGTAAATGCGAAGTTTCCGGGCCGGCGCCCTATTATGATAGCGACTACGACCACTATTTAAAGCAAACCACCCAGGGGCAGTTGACAATATCCAGGCTGGCTTTTAAAAATTATTTTATGCCGGGAATTTTCCTGAAACCTTGCTTCGTTCCCAAATATAAATTTATGCCCGTGGGCGACAATCCAAACCTCGGAACCGTGGAGGAAGCCGGTGTGGAGCCGGGGTACGCCCTGGTAAGGGGGGAAATACCGCCGCCGGGCAGCTGCGCGGTAAATGAGGCTGGAGACATGGTTTTCACCAATAACACAAACTGGCCGGAGGACGTTGAGGTAACGGTGAAGGCGGCATTCACTGTTAGCGACGTTGAAAAAGGCGAGTTTACTTATGATACGAGAGAGCTGAAAGATGAATTCGGCAATCCCAGGGAGACGGTCAAGACCTATGAGCAAACCTTTAGAAAGACCGTCCCAGCCGGTGAAGCGCAAACCATGGGCAATATGGGCAGCCTTATGGACTGGGTGGGCAAAAACTATCCCGGAACAAAGGAAGAGAGGATAAGTAACCGTGAGTATGAGTATTACAGGATAACCGGACCACTGGAGATAAAAATAACCTTCAATAAAATAGCCGTGAAAGTATCCCCGGACTATGTGGGGGAAATACCCATAGCACCGGCTCCCAAACTGGGGTCATTGGGCTGCAGGGAAGGGAATAATCTGTACTCCGGTTTTGACGATTTGAACGTGGCGTTTGCGCATAATCGAATTAAAGATTTGATTGACGAGAGGCAGTTTATCTTCAAGGAAGCCTTTGCGAACCTCAAGGCTGATTACACTGAAAAGGATTTTTCAAAGCTGGACAAAAGCAACCTTTGCCCGGCGCTGGTGCCAGCAAATATAGACTATATTTACAGGTTGAGTTATTAAAATAATTATTTTACGTGAAATAATAGTGGCTCTTGCAGAAATGCAAGAGCCACTGCTTTCAAGCAAAATCAAGAGTTGATTTTCATAATAAAAAGCCTGGCTTTCTTCTTTTTCTTTAGTAAAAATGTTTTGGTTATACAATGGTCAATCACTACAATTTTGTTGGATAAGTTACTTTTATTAATTAATCCTATAACAGATAAGTGAGTAATTCCATAGAAAAGTGTGTTTTGGGAAAAATTTTTTGTTATTATGCTAAAGTCATGTGTAACTTTTTCAGATAAAAAGTGGTTATGAACTGGGAATGCCAGTAATTGGCCTTATATTCTGGATAATTATACGACAATATTCGTCCGGATGAAATTGAAATATAAAAGAATGCGTGGTGAAAATAATAGATGGACATACAAACAAGTAAATAGTAGCTTCTGCAAAGCGGGAGTTGCTTTTTTTAAAAGAAACTTTTTTAAGGAAGGAGTGAAACAAAAAATTGTTCAAAAGAAGACTGTCCCTACCCTTTGGAAAAACAGAAAAAAGCAGCTGGCCACTTAGAATTGCTGTTGTGGCAAGCTTGGTTATCGCCGTGGCCAGCGCCTATGCCCTGCGCCAGTACAGCATGAACAACCAGGAAATCACCCGGGTGCTGGTGGCAGGGCGGGACATAATGCCGTACACCGTAATAACCCAGGATTATTTAGGCTGGCGTAACGCCCCCAAGGGCGCCCAGGAGCCCGGGACGGTGCAGAATCCAAAAGAGGTGGTGGGCAAAATGGCCGGCACCGTTATTTTTGCCGGGGAGCAAATACGAAAAGAAAAGCTTTCAGATCCCGGCCTATCCCTGCAGCCCACGGAAAGGGCCATCGCCATCCCGTCTAACTCCGTTAAAAGCGTAGGAGGGACGATTATGCCGGGGGACATCGTGGACTTGTATTGGATAAGCAATCCCGAACTGCCGGCAGTCCTGATATCCCAGGGGGCAAAGGTCATGGAGATAAAGGGGAAAAGCGCCGGCCAGGCCATAACCCAGGTGACCCAAAAAGCCGGCAGCATGGTACAGCAGGCGGTCTCCGCCAGCGTTGACGACGCAACAAAAAATGAAACCTTTATAGCTATTGTCATCGTGAACCGGGATAACGCGGCAATAGTGGCACAGGCCGCCATCAGCGGCGATGTGGTCTTTTCAAAAGTTAACCGGGCAGCTTCTGTTCAAACGGCGGCGGCCCAGTCTGTTCCGGTAGCAATTAATGAACCTGTTGTTCCGCAGGAACAAACGTCAATCCCAACCCGGCAAGAAAGCCCGAAAACAAAAACCGGGACAAGGGAACAAGAGCCTGACAAACGGGCCAATCCGGCGGAGGAACCCGAAGAAGCCGGCGGCAACGAAAAAAATATAACTCAATAGGGGGGCAAGGATTAAAGTGGCCACAGTACATAAATTTGTTAAGGTTGGGGAGCTGTCCCCTGAAAAGTTCCAGGAGATATTTGCGGAAACCATCGTTGATAAAGACAGGCTTCCGGAGTCTTTATCAAGCAGGCGGGACACCGTTATGCAAAGGGCCTGCGCCGGCTATCCTGGAGCAGCCCTGGAGGCGGTAACGCTGATTACCGATTTTATGGCCCTGTACAACATAAACGTTGAAGGGCTGACCGATGAAAAGGCGGCCTGGGAGGTATACAAATCTGTTTGGGGTCTGGATATACTTGAGGAGTTATATAATGACCCGGAGGTGCAGGAGATTGATGTTAACGGCCCCGACCATATCCATGTGCTGCGCAAAGGAATATGGGAAAGGGTAGATATTAAGTTTCCCAACGATGAGAGAATCAAGGAGCTAATCAACCGGCTGATACTTCACGACAATGTTAGCATAACCACCAGCAATCCTTATGTTGAGTCCAAACGGGCGGACGGCAACAGGATTACGGCGGCTATACCGCCGGTTACGAAACACCCCATCATCAGCCTGCGGAAACTGGGCACCTTTGAATATACCCTGGAAAATCTCACCCGGGCCGGCACTTTAAACGAAAAGGTGTACAGGCTGTTGGAGCTATTGGTAAATGGCCGGGGAAATATTTTAATCTCCGGCGGAACCAATACCGCCAAAACATCTTTGCTTCAGCACCTGGTGAGTTTCATGCACAAATCCTTGAGGTTAATTACCCTGGAAAATAAATTTGAACTGGAACTGGGCAAACGCTATCCATATCTCAATGTAGTGGAGTTTGAAGAGGATCCCGGCAAGGGGGTAACGCTTAAATCCTTGTTTCGTCTAACTTTACACCTGACGCCGGATATAATCATCGTCGGTGAAATAAGGGGCCGGGGGGAAGCCGAGGAGGCCATTAAGGCCTGTCTGCGCGGCCATGACGGGACAATAGCAACAATACATACCTCCAGCGTGGAAGAAGCTATTAACGGCCTGGCCATGATGAATATCGAAGAAGGAAAAAACCTTCCCCTGGAGCTTGTGCGGCTGGAGGCGGCTTCGGCATTCAATGTAATTATCCAGATGTATTCATCGCCAATAGCCGGGATAAAGAAAATTATCCGGGTGACTGAGGTATATGTGGAGGACGACAGAATAGTGTTCAACGACTTATGTAAATGGGTACCGGAGGGGGACAATTTTTTAATTGGCGGCTGGGTATTCCCCAACAAGCCGAGCAGCCGGTTCATGGAAAGATTCGTAAAACACGGGGTAACACCTGAACAGATGAGGGCGGCTGATTTCACATGTTAACCCATAATCAAACACTATGGTTGTTGTCGATGATATTCGGGCTGTCCGCGGCGGTGGCGGGAGGCGTGCTGTTAAAGCAATGTCTGGAGGGTCTGGCTCCGGGCCTGAGAGGTTTGATTGACAAATACATCTACCAGCGGACACTGCGAGCCATGCCCATGGGTATTCAAAAGGCAATAGGAAAAAACAAGGCTGTTAGAAATAAGGATCTGGCAGATATATATCTCCAAAAAATCAAACAATTCGTAATGTCAACCGGTGTGCCCGCGGCCATCTATCTGCCCGTAGCGTTGCTGCTGGCTGCCGTTGGCTTTTTTATGGGTTATTTTTACTTAAAGAACATAGTGGCCGCGTTCGCCCTGGTGCTGGCGGCGGTGTACTTGCCACAGCAAATTTTCTCCAGCTCAAAACAGCGTAAAATAGAAAAGCTTCAAAAGCAGCTGGCGCCTGTTGCAAGCCTTTTCGGGGCCGAATTCTCCAGCAATCCCCAGGTCACCAGGGCGCTGGAGACAACTGCACGGAACGCCCCCCAGCCGGTTAAAAGCGTTCTGGAGCAGTGCATAAGGGACATTAAGGCAGGGTTTGATCCGGATACCGCCTTCCACCGTTTGGGAAAAAATTTAAACTACGAATACGGGGCCTTCTTTGCTCAGCTTTTA
>NZ_BFAV01000128.1 GCF_002933875.1 Desulfocucumis palustris
CGATTCTTGAATTGAATTCATTCGAAGGAGTCAATCATCTTTCCGGTGGTTGACTCTTTCTCTTACATAAAATTATTTATCGGAACTGCAATGTGATGAATAGAAAACACTTTCCCATAGCCCTGCCGTCGCGGCCACCACCATGGTATAATATTTTTAGGATGTGATTGCGTTGCCGAACAATGGCAAGACGGGGCAAAAACCGCTCCATCATCCCTACGACAAGGGCTACAGGCAACTGCTGGCCAACAAGAAGACCTTCCTGGCGCTACTGCAGACTTTCGTCGGGGAGGGCTGGGTGCGGGAGATCGACGAAGGCGACCTGACG
>NZ_BFAV01000129.1 GCF_002933875.1 Desulfocucumis palustris
ATGGCATAGAATGATCCCCCTAACGTTAATTTCGTTAAGAGAATCGTATACCCTGCTAGATATTATTGCAACTATAATTTGGAATCACTCTACTAGATGTTATTGGTGCCAAACAGGATATAAAAATTTAAGAAAAAATTCTAAAGAAAAATTTGTTAATATTGAAGAATTTAAAAAATCCATATATTATATGTTTGAAAATAATTTTATTGATTATAATTCAGAGATTGCCCTATATAATTGGGGTGAGCCATTTTTACATCCTCTATTTAAGCAAATTATTAAGTTTATGAATTCCGAAAATATAAAATTTATACTGAGCACAAATGCATCAAAATTAGTTTTTTTAACAATAATGAATTAAGGAATTTGAGGTTTATTATATTTTCAATGCCAGGTTTTAGTCAGGAATCATATGATAAAATTCATGGATTTAACTTTGAGAAGATAAAGGATAATATAATAAAGATGTCAAGGAACTTTAGAGAAAATGGATTTACAGGATAGTTTTTGATAGCATTTCATATATATCAGTTTAATATGGATGAGATTCCCTTAATTATCCAGTTTGCTTCTAGTAATGGATTAACGCTTATGCCATCTTTTGCATTTATAAATGACTTTGAAAGAATGAAAAAATTATTAAAATCTGATTTGGAGTATGAAGTGCTGGAAAAAGCATCGAGACAATTGATTCTTTATTATGTAGATGAAAAATTAAGGAACATTCCCAAAGATTTTATTTGCCCGCAATATGTTAAAATGAGTATTGATCCAGATTGTAATGTTGTAACATGTTGTGGTGACAGCACCGTATTTGACAAGGTATATCACTTGAAGCCCGAGCAGGTAAATAGTTGGAGATTGGCAAGTGAGGTGTGTAAAGAATGTAACCGCATTGGTTTGAGTTATATTTTAAATAATTCTGTAATGCCAAATCATATAATTACATTGAAATAAGTGAAGAATATTTCAAGTCATCTAGAATTAAGATTTTATATTGTTTGAATTTATATTTTAAAAGCATACTATACTGGATAGATACTTTTATAAATTGTGAGGAAGTTTTATGACGCCAGATAAAGAAAGGTTAATGTTTAAAATAGTCAACAAAACAGCATATATAGGTATATTGGGATTGGGTTACGTAGGACTTCCGTTGGGCTTAGCTTTTGTGAAGGCAGGATTTAAAGTTTTAGGTTTTGATATAGATGTTAATAAAGTTAAAAAGCTAAATCAGGGCAAAAACTACTTAAAACATATTGGTACGCAACGAGTAGTGGAAGCGAAAGAAACAGGAAGATTTGAAGCAACAATTGATTATTCAAGAGTTGTTAATGTTGATGTACTAATACTTTGTGTGCCAACTCCCTTGAATCGATACCGCGAACCGGATATGTCATATGTATTTGGAACAGTAGATGCATTGTTGCCGCACCTGCGCCCGGGCCAATTGATTAGTCTGGAAAGCACAACATATCCTGGAACAACTGAAGAAGAAATAAAACCGCGTATAAGGTCGAGAGGATTTAAAGTAGGTGAGGATATCTTTTTAGTTTATTCACCGGAGCGAGAGGATCCTGGTAACAAAAATTTTACAACGGCAACTATTCCTAAAGTAGTTGGTGGAAGTACACCTGCCTGCTTAAAAATTGGTCAGGCATTATATGGAAGCTTGGTGGACAAAGTGGTAACGGTTAGCTCGACTAAGGCTGCTGAATTAACCAAGCTTCTTGAGAATATATATCGTTCAGTTAACATTGGGTTAGTTAATGAAATGAAAATTGTAGCTGACCGTATGGGCATTGATATTTGGGAAGTAATCGAGGCTGCATCAACCAAGCCTTTTGGCTTTACCCCATTTTATCCCGGCCCGGGTTGGGGGGGGCACTGTATACCCATTGATCCTTTTTATCTTACCTGGAAAGCCCGGGAGTATGGGGTGCAAACTAAGTTTATTGAACTTGCAGGGGAAGTTAACACCGCTATGCCGGAGTGGGTTGTCGGGAAAATTATTGATGCATTAAATGAAAATGAAAAATCCCTAAAAGGTTCCAGCATATTGGTAATGGGCATTTCTTACAAGAAAAATATAGATGATATGCGAGAGTCGCCTGCTGTAAAGATCATGGAAATTTTAAGTGCCAGGGGCGCGATAATTAAATATTGCGATCCTTATGTTCCTGTGTTTCCTAAAATGCGCCGGCATTATTTTCCTTTAAAATCTATGGAACTAAGTAAAGAAGTTTTGCAGCAGGCTGATTGTGTTTTAATTGCCACTGATCATGACTGCTTTGATTATGATTATATTTACAATAATGCCCGGCTTATTATTGATACACGTGGCCGTTACAGGGGCAGGCCGGAGAAAGTAGTTTCATGTTAGTTACTCAACTTTCGCAGCACGAAAGTTGAAGGCGCCCCTTTAAAAATGCGGGCAGACAGGAAATAAAATCGTTAATGAGGTCCTGTAAAGCACAATCCGTTATTGTAAGATATTT
>NZ_BFAV01000130.1 GCF_002933875.1 Desulfocucumis palustris
TTTCCCCCCCCCCCCCCCCCCCGGGCCCGCCGGGGTCCCATATCTTTCAGCCCAGTTGGTCGATGTGCAAGAGCTGGATGTATTGGAGTTCTTTAAGTTGGCGTTTTAGTCGGCGGGGTCGGTGGTTTCGGAGATTTGGAGTCTGAGGGCGTGGATTTGGGCTTTGGTGCGGGCGATGGCGGAGTGGAGGTCTTGGGTAGCCATGGAATACTTAGTTCTCCAATTCATTGAATTACTTAACCTTAATACTATTATTTTTTAAGTGCACTGCCTTTCTGTGTTTCATTTTTTTGTTGAAACTGAAATCCAACCGCTGGTGTTAACGTTTTGTCATACTCAAATCTATAAGCAAGAATCAACAGCCTTAGACATGTACCAAGCAGCATTACGGCATAAATTAGAGTAAACCAAAAAAAATAACTAATAATTAGTGATATTAAAAAACTCTATTCTCTGATATTGGCCAGTTGGTATATAAACTCAAGTAAAATGACAAAAACAAAACCAGTGTAAAACCAACTAATGCACCATTAAAATAAAAAGCGTAAACAACGTTAATAAGATGATCAGATTTTTCTTCAGCATTAATGTTCTTTAATATTTTGTTGCTTATCGTGCCTGATATGATAGCCAGTCCGCCGACCAAAAACCCAAGCATTCCCAACAATCCCGCAGATATAGTTATTAAAGCTATTCCAATAATTGAACAAAAATCTTCTAATGTTTGATTTCGATACACATTTAAAATAATTAACATGAGTATCAATTTAACTCAGGATCCCCATGGCCATAGGTGTTCTGTTGGCAAACGGTAACAATATATTGGGAGACACGGTAGGAGTCCTGACTAAACTTTATACTCATGATTTTAAATCCTTTCCAAATGTGTGAACTACAATTATTATCCCAGGAGTCAGCTTTAACCTCTTTTTCCTATCCGTTATGATACTTTTTAATACTTCTGCCGCACTCTTGAAGCCAAAGATTACAATTAATGATGTAAAAATGGGAATCAAATCCAAAGACATCTTGAATCCCATATGTCTCCAAAATTACAAAGCTCATTGCATCGGTATAGGATAGCTCCTGGTCGCTGCATGCCCTGAGTATGGGGTGTTCTATGCGCCCACAACCCTGAGGCCGCCCCGCTTTGCTCTGTTTAACGGCAAAGCCCGGCTCCGCTGCAATACCGTTTCAGGCCTCCTCTCCGGTTACATAACCGGCATTACTGCTTAGTTGGCGAAGTTCTTCTTCGTTTAAGATTCTTAATCCAGATTAATTTCCTGCTTGCCAAGGATTTCTTAATTTTCTCTTTAATCATTATTAAGGCGCTCTTTTACCCATGAGGCAATAAGGTCAGAGTATTTAACGCCTTTTTGTTTTGCAATCAAACGAAGGCGTTTTTCGTCTTCTTTTTCAAGGTCAATAGCTATAATTAATTTTTTTCTGGTAAACTTTACTTCCTTAGCTTCCTCAAGATCATTTTCAAAATCAGCGAGAGAATTATTATTCCAAAAATCTCTGGCTTCTTGAAAGGTGCCAAAATTAGGTATGGTTTTGTTGGTCATTATTAGATTGCCTCCGGTAATATTTTCGTTCTTTTTCATCCATATCCCGGGCAGTGACTACCATGGCCCGGCTATTCTTGAAGTATATAAACATTACGACAAGGTATCGGCCTGATTCAGTTTTTCCCAGAGCATAGTAGGTAGGGTTTAACCCCTTAGAGGCTTGTCTGCTTTTAACGATTATTGGCTTTCCGAAGCACACCTCTTCGACTTCTTCCGGATCTACGTTATGCCTTGCTATGTGATAAATTATATCATCATTCCAAATAAATTCATGGATATTCAATATACCTCACCGCATTTCTTTAAAGACGGGTGTGTATGAATTATAACTGTTTAATCTTATGGCTGTCAATAATATCCATATGTTATTTATAACCAACCAAATGATTCCGTAATATTATCCATTAGGGCAATTAAACCGCCTGTATCAATGAATAGTTTATAAGGGCCTTTTACCTCCATAAAGATCCTCCTTGTACCGCTGTGAACCATCCCCCGGACCTTCAAACATACCAATCAACTCCGCCAGAGGATCGTCATCCCCGCCCCTGTTTTTATCATTTTTTAAAAAATCAGGCATTCCCAGCTTTAAGAATAATTCCTCTTTTTGTTTAGGGGTAAGTTTTCTTATTTCTTCAACCAGCCGGTCAACAGCCATATCTAATCACCTTCCTCCCAGGAATAAATAATCTTCAATGCCCGCCGCTCTGTTCAATTGCATGCTACCACATGCAGTTTAATTATACCATACCTGCCTTCTCTCATTGTATCCCCAGACTTGTCCCACCGTTCCTGCTAAAAGCCCTGAAAACCCAGGCTGTTTCTACGATATAGCCAGTTGACCAGTCCGTTGTTCCATTCTGAGCATCTCCTGAAATTCCATGACTCCCCGGTTGGCGATGTTTAATTCACCATCAAAGCGGTAGGCCCTGGGATCGGACTCCGAGCCGAATTCGGTTATGGAGGAAAAATCCACGCTGCCTGTTAAGTCCGCTATATCCTGGGATTTTGGATCAGAAGGCGTAAAGGTTCCTATGCCTGTTCGGTTGTCCTCGGAAAAGAATATTCTTTCGATCATAACATTTTCAATTTTACTGTCATATTCCGTTTCCAGCATCATTCTACAGGATGGGCAAAGCTCGCCCTCAATGTGAATCCCGTACTCCCTGGCAACTTCCTCTCTTAATTCCCTTGGAATAAGGTGCAGGGGTTCCTCATGCATGGGACAGCCCTTAATCGCGTAAAGAGCGCCAAGATCGGTATAGCTGAACTTCTCCAGACCTCTCTTCAACATGGCCACCAGGGTGGATTTACCTCCACTGACGGGCCCCATCAACAAAAGTATCCTTTTGCGGACATCCAATCTCCTGGCGGCGGGATGGAAATATTCCTCCACCAACTTTTCCAAGGTTCTATCAAGACCAAAAATCTCATCAACAAAGAATTTGTACCTTTTGTTCCCGCCATCCAGTTGCTCCACCCCTGCGGCCTTTATCATCTCGTAAATTCTGGAGTGGGCCAACTGGGACACGTAAGGCCTTAACCTGACGATTTGCAAATAATCCTGGAAGGACCCCTCCCAGGCCAATTGTTTTTCCAGCGATCGATGTTCTTCAAGCCTTTTGAAAAAATCCACGACCACTCACTCCTTCCGTGGTAGCATTTTTACGCCCAGCTACTGCGTTTTATTTTCAGGCTAAACGAATACTACATTATATGCTATCCTCCGGGAAAGAAGACTCCGCCCCGTCTCAGCATACATGAAAAAAACGCCAATTTCGACAACTGGCGTTTTCATTTGAAATATTTCAATACAGTTTAAATTTTTTTAAATCCTCCAGCCGGAGTTGCATTTCTCCCGGGACAGCCGGTAGATATCCATTATATTGCCCGGTTTGTAACCGGAAATCAGGTAATGCCCGGTATAGGTGGACAACAGTTTGCTTACCCTGACACTCCCGGGTTCCACCTCCACCAGCATTTGCGCGCCCCTGGGACGTCCTGGCAAATGGCATGGGGACGGGAATGGCAAGGAATGGCATGGGGACGTTTCGTTTGGTGGCATGGGCATGGGGACGTTTCGTTTGGCACATTGTCCATGTTTGCATGTGGCATGGGGACGTTTCGTTTGGCGTGTTGCCCATGTCTGAAAGAATATATGGTAAATGGGAACCCAACATGATGGTATGGGTAAGAGATTTTCAGGCGGTGCAGCCATGAGCGCATTTACTTTCCAGAAAGCGGTGCTGGTAATGGACTCTTTGCTATCAGCCCATAAGTTATTCTAATGTTAACAGCAAACCCACACCAATTAGCAATAAACTTATTTTAAAAAGTGAAAACCCACTCACTCACTAAGAATAACCATAATTTTACTCAGATTTTTCCTAAGCATTATGCTTTAAAGGTAGCCCCAATATCAGAACTGTCAAACTTATGTCGGACACGATATTGCCAATTAATTCAAATAAAGTATAGACATACCTGTTTTGAACAGCAGGAAGCAAGAGAACCGTACCCTTGCTTCACGTGCACCCTTACTTCAATTTATCATATATTTTATGAAGTAGCCTTATTATGTAAAATAATTCTAAAGCTATTATTCCAGCCACTATTGATAGATCACCACTCATAGATTTATCTCCACCCTTCTTATCTTTAGGGCTATGTTTTTCTCTTACCCAAATTTCGTATGCTCCAGCACATGCCTTACCGACCTGGCCAGGCGGTCAGGCCGGTAAACAAGCAACACCTTATATTTTCCGGCCTTTGCATCGGCAGGCAATCTTGCTACTGCCGGCCTGTCCTGCAACGGAAGAACTCCTGAAACACCCGTCATCCAGGTAATATCCACATCCGCTTATACCGTTAGCCTCTGCATAAAAGTCAAAATATTTTTTAGCAAAGTCCACCTGGCTCTCTATGTTCCCCCGTTCCGCCCGTCGGTTGCCACCCTGCATAAAATGCCACCATCATGCTGGGATTGTCCACCTTAATTACCAACATATATGTAAAAGTATAGCATACTCCTGGGGTGCCGGGAGTGATAATAGAAAGGCAGTATTCGAATGATGCGGAAGATAACCGGAAAGCAATCAATGCGCTGGCCAGATTCGTTCCTCGTAAAATAATTAATCAAGGGCAAAAAATAACCCCGGAAATACCGGGGCCGGTAATAAATCTATTTTCCTGACCGCAACTTTGGGGGAAATAAAAACACATGAATAAATTCATGGATAAAGCATTTAATTTAAAAAGTCCAAACCTTTTTTCAACTCTTCAGACATATCAAGCATTCGTTTGGAATATTCCACGAACTGATCCATGGTGGCGCCTATTTCTTCCGTGACGGCTGCCTGCTGATTGGCAAGACCGCTAAGGTTACTCATGCTTGTCGCCACAAATTCTATCTCGTTTGTAACCAGTATCAATTTTTCAGATATTTCTTTAACGTTATTCCTAACACCCTGCGCCAATTTACGCACTTCATCCGATACCACCGAAAAACCCCGTCCGTGTTCTCCAGCCCTGGCGGCCTCAATGGCCGCGTTTAATGCAAGAAGATTGGTCTGGTCCGCTATATTCTCAATCAGGTCAATTACTTCATTGATTGTAACCAGTCCCGATTGAGCTTTTTTAGAACTGTCACTCAGCTCGTCCACGACCTTTGCAAGATCTGTTGCCCCTTTTGCAATTTCAGCCGCAGCAGCGGTATTTTGTTCGGCATTATCCTTGAGCTGATATGCTATATTCCCCAGATCATCCGGCTTGACCGCCGGCAGGGTTATGCAAAATGAGCCCGCAATATTACCTGTATTATCCCTTACAGGCACACCAATGGCGCCATAGCTAAAACCAAAATTTGATTTTTCCCTGGTTACATGCTTTGCTATTCGCATACCTTTTGCCATCGTTTCGTAGGTTACCGTATTTTCGGGAATATCCTCACCAACCCTTAAACCAAAATTAAGGTATGGAGAATCGAAAATTTTTAATATCCTCTTTTCTCGATTAATTATAATAATATATATCTTTTTATCAAAAATTTCGTATAAAATTTGACCTGCAACCATGGAACTATTCAAATTATTCCCGGCACCGGCATCCGTAGCGGCAACAATTTCTTCGGTCCCGGCTGCCTCTTTGCTTGATTGATTTTCATCTTTTAATATATCACTCCGATAATTTTCCTGCTCACTCACACCTCCAGACTGTTTTTTCGCTTTTCTGAAAAACATAACACCTCTCCGCCTCTCCAACTAAATTTCTAAACAAGAATAAATTATAATATTTGTAGAATTTTTTCAATATATAAATTATTATGTAGATTAAATTACGAAGTATATTATGTCTTTTTACACCGCTAAAGAATGGACCGGGATCACTGGAACCCGGTTAGGATACCCCCAATAAGCGGTATAAAGAGCGCCAAGATCGGTATAGCTGAACTTCTCCGGACCTCTCTTCAACATGGCCACCAGGGTGCATTTACCTCCACCGACGGGCCCCATCAACAAAAGTATCCTTTTGGGGACATCCAATCTCCTGGCGGCGGGATGAAAATATTCCTCCACCAATTTTTCCAAGGTTCTATCAGGATCAAAAGTCTCCTCAACAAAGGATTTGTACCTTTTGTTCCCGCCACCCAGTTGCTCCACCCCTGCGGCCTTTATCATCTCGTAAATTCTGGAGTGGGCCAACTGGGACACATAAGGCACAGTTTAATTTTTTTAAATCCTTTAAACCGGAGTTGCCTTTCTCTTGGGGCAGCCGGTAAATATCTATTATATTGCCCGGTTTATAATCGAAAATCAGGTAGTGCCCGGTATCTGTGAACAACAGTTTGACCACCCCGACACTCCAGGGACCCAGGTCTCCTCCAGCATTTGCACACCCCCTGCACATATCTCCTTGCAAGGTTTGGGTCGCATCTCTTCAATTCCGTCAATCACAAGTTCCAGTTGCATGGGAATTATTGCAGCGGCACCTCTTTTCCCCTCTTCCATTCCTCCATCAGTTGCTTCAGTCTTGCCACCGTCTGCCCCGATTCCAAACCTCGCCGATAACTCCATTTTCCACGACCTCTTTTTTTATCAGCACCATACCTGTGTCCCCGGCCAGTTCACCCCATCAATTCCCGGAAGACCTCCCTTGTCACCCGGGAATAATTGTAATCCATTCCTTCATTAAATATAATTTATTCTGTCCCTCAAAAGCGGGGCAACGCGCCAAACGAAACGTCCCCATGCCACCTGTTGAATGGTATTTTCAAACATGATTAAAATATTAAGAAGGAGGAAGTTAACATTATGCTTGAATTAACATTTGGGATTTACCCGTTGAGCGTGGCGGGTACTCCTTTCGGTTTGGCTGTGGGGCCGCCGGACAATTACGGGAAGATTCAATTGGCGCTCCAAGACCTTAAAGGGGAGTCAAAAAAGCTGTTCCCGAGAAACTACCTCATCTATACGAAAGAATGGGAATCAAAAATGTTATCACTTGCGGATCGCTATCTTGATGCCGGTTTACTGGGGGACTTGACCTTGGGATGCGGGGATTGGACACACCAGCAGGAGATTGATATAGAAATGGATAATTGGCTTGATTTTATTCGAAAGGTGATTAACCGATATGGCTCTCATTTGGCTTCTCTGCAAATTACAAACGAACCCAATCTGTCGTTTATGGAAGGTTCGAAGCCGTATATACTGAACGCACTTGTAGAAGGAGTAATTGCGGCAAAAAAAGAAACCCGAAAGCGTAATCTACCGCTAAAGATTGGATTCGGTTCGGTGCCGGAAAGTCCTGCGGCGGTTCCTCGTTTTTGGGAAAACCTCTCAAAAGCTGGAGGAAAGACATTTATAGATTCCGTCGATTTTGTCGGACATAATTTTTATTTGGATGTATTCGATGAACAACCACTGGATTTAAAAGAAATACCGGCTTCCGTAAAGCGTACGCTCCGCAACTTAAGGGAAAAAGATCTTGTTACAGCCGGTATACCCGCTTCAGTCCCTATACGGGTTACAGAAAACGGATGGCCTACGGGAAAGAACCCTGTTGCCAATATAGACAGATCTTATGAGCACCAAGCGAAAGTTCTTGAGACGATTATACGAACGATATATAATTTGCGTCAAGAACTAATTATTTCTCACTATGAGCTTTTTGGACTCAGGGATGCGGATAGCTCCAAAGAGGATCTTTTTTATCAATTTGGGATAACGCGAGATGATTATTCGCCGAAACCAGCTTACTATACATTTAAAAAATTAATCCAGGAACTTGGTATTTGACTAGCCTGGAAGCAAGGGTGGAAGTAAGGGGACAGTTCTCTTGCTTTCTGCTGCTAAAGACAGGTACGTGCCACACTCTCTCTGTTATGTGCGGTGCAAGGACTGGTTTTTGTGACGCTAAACAAATATATGACTTAACAACAGCAATCTATTATGCTTATTTTGTTGGTTGGCAAATTTTAGGCTTAATAGCTAAATAGTAAGTGCTATATTCCCCTAAACCTCTAAATATAGTATATCTACACTATCATCCTCTGCTGGTGCCCCCTTAGCGGCATGAGTGTTTAATTAACAATGCTTTTAACTTATAGACAATAGTCTTAACACTAGGTGCATTTTAATATACGACCCGCCTTTTTCTCAGTTATGCACTTACCGTCACTCACTACTTGCCGGCCGTTTACAAAGACGTATTTTATACCGGAAGGCTTCTCCCCGGTATTTCGGCGGGAAGTGTTGTCCCTGATCAGGTTATAATCGAAAACGGTAATATCTGCCCAGCAGCCGGCCTTTAAGAAACCTCTGTCTTTTAATCCAATACGCTCGGCAGAGTTTCCTGTCATCTTTGCTATTGCTTCTTCCAGAGAAAAAAGGTTTTTCTCCTTTTGGTAACGCTGAATAATAACAGGAAAAGTCCCAAACGCAGCAGGATGCGGCTTCCCCCCGGGGGCAATAATTACATCAGTTTCAAAGGTACACAACGGATGCTTCATTACTTTAGTTAAAACCTCATCGTTGTTTTCTTCACCGTTGTATTTATAGTAGAGACAGGCAGCACTACCTTTGCTTTGCTCAGCTATTCTAAGTAAGGCATCGCTGTTGGAGCAATTCATCATATTGGCAATTTCGGGAATAAACAAACCCTCGTATTTCTCTAATTCCTTATGACCTCCGTACATCAGTTGGATATCTTCATAGCTCATACCTAGAAATTTAAAGCCAATTTCCCACTCAATCGACTGCCGGAACCTGGATAAGAGACTTTTAAAGTTCTTTTCCGGGTTTCTAAGGAACCATGCAGAAAATAAAGCATTAACTGTCGTATTAACGCAATGATAGGGAAGAACATCAAAGGCAATATCAACGCCACGTGACTTGGCCTGGTCAATCATGCCAATAGCTCTATCGCTGCTTGACCAACTTTTTTCACCACCGAATACCAGATGGGAAATCTGTATCTTAACCCCGGTTTTTTCAGCTAAATTAATCATTTCTTCAAGGGCGCGGATATTATGGGGTTTTATAAGGAAATCAGTTTTGTAAATTGGTGATATTCGGGTAAGGGATTTTATATGAACTGTAAGAATTCTATTATTTCTTTTTACCAGCAGGGCCATTTCTTCCAGTTCTTTTATATTTATAAACATCCCGGGCTCGTACCCCAGGCCCAGAGAAAATCCATAAGCACCGTCTGAAAAAGATTCCTCAATTATTCGACTCATTTGCTGCATTTTGTCTCTGCCGGGATACGAATAATCGGCCCCCCACAAAGACCACCGCAGAGTCCCATGCCCTGTAAGTTGGGCTAAATTCAAAGAGAGGCCTCTTTTTTCCAGAAAATCAAAAAAAGAACCTGTTGATTCCCATTTAACCTCAAGTGGTCCTCCCGACAATAATTCATATGAACGCTGCACAAGATTCATGTATTTTGAATATCCCTCAGCCAAAGGGGCCGGGGAAAATCCACAGTTTCCACCGACTATTGTTGTAATCCCCTGTTCAAGCAGACATGCCAACATTTCGGGGTGATTATCAAGGGGTAACAGATAATCGCTGTGAGAATGAATGTCTATAAATCCGGGACAAACCATCAGATTATCCGCGTCAATAATATGCTTTGCCTCTATATTTCCTGTGTTATCTACCGGTCTGAAAACCGCGGAAATTTTAAAATCTTCCACGGCAATATCACCTTGAAAGGGTGCTCTACCCGTACCGTCTACTATAGTTCCATTTTTAATCAATAGATCACATTGCACGTACTTACCTCCTTTTTTAATATATTAGCTTTTAAAATTATACAGCATCAAAGTAATTGAGTATGCAGTTGATTTTTCCTAAAATACGACATGTTACGACACTCAAAAAGCAAAGGGCCGATTATCTTGCTTGCTGCTGCTTAAGACAGGCACATGCCACGCTTTATTTGGAATATACAGTAAAGGTGGAGTAGTTTCGCCTTAGTTTATACCACTAAATATAAACATACGATGTGCTGATAAGAACGAACTTGATATTATTGATTTTGGATTTTACCCTTGCTATTACTCCACCCCCTTGTTCAAATGTCTTTTATCGCAAGGTGGTGTAAACATTAAAAAAAACGCCGATTTAGGCAACTGGCGTTTTTTTTGAAATATTTCAATACGGTTTGAATTTTTTAAAACCCTTTAGCCGGAGTCGCATTTCACCTGGGACAGCCGGTAGATATCTATAATATTGCCCGGTTTGTAATCGGGGAGCAGGTAGTGCCCGGGATCGGTGGACAATAGCTTAACCACCCTGACACTCCCGGACCCCACGTCCTCCACCAGCATTTGTACACCCCCGATACATATCTCCCTGCAAGATGGGGGTCGCATTTCTTCAATTCCGTCAATCACAAGTTCCAATTGCATGGGGGTGTAAAGAATCATTGCAGCGGCACCTCTTTTCCCCTCTTCGATTCCTCGATCAGCTGCTTCAGTTTGGCCACCGCCTGCCCCAGTGCCCCAACCTCGTCGATAAGCCCCTTTTCCACGGCCTCTTTTCCTATCAGCACCGTACCTATGTCCCTGGCCAGTTCACCGGTTCTGAACATCAATTCCCGGAAGTCTTCCGCTGTAACCTTGGAATGGCCGGTAACAAAGCGCACCACCCGATCCTGCATTTTGTCCAGGTATTCGTAGGTCTGGGGAACACCAATAACAAGACCGTTCAGCCGGATGGGATGAATGGTCATGCTGGCAGTCTCGGCGATAAAACTGTAATCGGCGCTGCAGGCCACCGGGACGCCTATGGAATGGCCTCCTCCCAGAACAATTGAAACTGTCGGCTTGGACATGCTGGCAACCATCTCGGCTATGGCAAGGCCGGCTTCAACATCCCCCCCCACGGTGTTCAATATCATCAGCACTCCTTCAATTTCGTTTGCCTGCTCCAGGGCTACCAGCTGGGGGATTATATGCTCGTACTTGGTGGTTTTGTTCTGCGGGGGAAGCACAAGATGGCCTTCGATCTGTCCCACTATACTTAAACAATGAATATTGCTCTTTATCTCCGGCAGCGGAGTCGAACCCAGTTCCTTCAACGCCTCAATGCCGCCCCCCTTGGGACGGCCCTGCACCCGGCGGGGATTTCTGGGACTCCCTTCGTCGTCAGGATTGCCGGGCTCCGCGGGGTAATCCGGATTGTGCTCCGGTACAATTGCGGGATCGGGATCGATTTCAGGGGATTGCATATGGATACCGGGCTTTTCATCTTTCTTTCTGTCTGGCATAATAATCTCCTCTCCTGAAAAAGCTGGCGCTATCATTTAAAAATGCCACAGCATATAGCACTGTTTTCCGTGGGGTTTTACCCCGGTCATGGGCTCTGCTGCCTGGAATTTCCCGGCATTGAGATACATAAAGGATTTGGATGAAGTATTAAAAATAAGTTATCCGTCAATTTAGCAGCTGCGTGGAACTTTCTTTAGTATGCTTAATTAACAAAAAAAATACACGGGCTCCTGATAAACCCGTGTATTCCTGCCGTTGTTTTATATTTCCATGATGATTGGTAAAATCATCGGCCTTCTCCTGGTCTTCTCATACAAAAATTTCCCCAGTGAATCTCTGATCTGAGATTTTATGGCGGCCCATTCGGATATACCCCTTTCAGTACACTTTTCCAGGGCGGCTCTGACCTTTTCCCTGGCCTCTTCCAGGAGTATCTCCGATTCCCTTACATATACGAAACCCCTGGATACGATATCCGGCCCCGCCACAATCATTCCAGCCTCCCTGTTAATGGTTACCACCACTATTAGTATGCCATCCTGGGAAAGCTGTTTTCTGTCCCTGAGAACAATATTTCCCACATCACCCACGCCAAGTCCGTCCACCAGCACCCTGCCGGCGGTAACCCTCCCGGCGAAGCGGCCGGTTCTACGGTTAAATTCCAGCACATGACCGTTTTCCCCCACAAAAACATGATTTGGGGGTATGCCCATTTCCTTGGCCAGCTGGGCGTGCTTCACCAGCATGCGGTGCTCGCCGTGAACAGGCACAAAAAACCGTGGTTTGGTCAGTGTTATCATCAACTTTAACTCTTCCTGGCTGGGGTGGCCGCTGACGTGAATTCCGGATACAGCTTCATATATGACGTGCGCTCCATGTTTAAATAGCTGATCAATAATCCGTGCCACCAGCTTTTCATTACCAGGAATGGGGGTGGCTGAAATAATAATGGTATCCCCGGGCACTATTTCCACCTGGCGGTGATCGGACATGGCCATCCTGGTTAACGCGGACATGGGTTCTCCCTGGCTTCCCGTGGTAAGATACACCAGCCTGTTTTTAGGCAGGCGGGCGGCCTCGTCCAACTCCACCATGGTCCCCTCGGGTATATTGAGATAACCCAGTTCGTTTGCTACGCTAACCACATTGAGCATGCTTCTTCCCACCACGGCAACCTTGCGGTCATACCTGTATGCGGTGGAAATGGCCTGCTGCAAACGGTGCACATTGGAGGCAAAGGTGGCTACAATTATCCTTTCCCGGGCGTTGCGAAAGGTTTCGTCAAAGGTTTGCCCCACCACCTTTTCCGACATGGTAATGCCGGGGCGCTCCACATTGGTGCTATCCGACATCAGCACCAGCACGCCTTTCTCCCCCAACTGGGCAAACCGGTAAAAGTCGGTTACCTGTCCGTCCACAGGGGTAAGGTCAAGCTTAAAGTCCCCGGTATGTATTATAGCTCCCACCGGTGTGTGAATTGCCACGGACACCGCGTCGGGTATACTGTGGGAAACCCTGATAAACTCCACCTTGAAAGGACCTATATGGACCATTTCCCTGGGTTTCACCGTATGGAGCTCCACTTCCCGCTCCATGCCCCGCTCTTTAAGTTTCCCCAGCAGCAGCCCCAGGGTAAGCCTGGTCCCATAAACAGGAACATTTATTTGCCTCAGTATATAAGGCAGGGCGCCAATATGGTCCTCGTGGCCGTGGGTAAGCACAATTCCGCGCACTTGCTCCCTGTTTTCCAGCAAAAAAGTTATATCGGGTATCACCACATCTATTCCCAACATTTCCTCTTCCGGAAACATCAACCCGCAGTCAATAACCAGAATATTTTCCCCAAATCTCACCGCCATCATGTTCTTGCCTATTTCCCCCAGCCCCCCCAGGGGGATAAGGGACACCTTAGGTTCTTTTGCCAAATCCGCACCTCCCAAGTCAAAAGTTTGATTTCAGTTAGAGACGATACTATTTCGGTGAGCATTCCAGGAGAAGGTGGGAAATATTGGCGGTTATGGACTGCAACCAAAAAGCCGTTCAAAAACCTATGGTAAATATTATAATAAATTTTGCCGTCACCAACAACCTGAACGGGCAAAAACAAGATCTATGTTTATCTAGGCCTTCATTATGTATTTTTTGTTGGGACAATTATAATATTCCCGTACATAAAAATAACCTTCATGAGGCGGTAAAAGGTAAGATATAATAATCGAAAGAGAGACCCTTAGGGTCTCTTTCCTTTTCGTTTATATTAAATTCTTCTCAGCCAGCAATCCTCTGATGAATTCTTTTTCCTCCGCCGTGGCCTCCACCAGGGGCAAACGCGGGGGTCCCACCTGCCAGCCCAGCATATTCATTGCCGCCTTCACCGGAGAGGGATTGCTGTTGATAAACATTCCCTTAAAAATCGGGTACAGCTGCAGGTGCAGTTGTTTGGCCAGGGTGGTGTTTCCGGAGGTGAAAGCGTCCACCATCTGTTTCATTTGAGGCCCCACCACATGGGACACCACGCTGACAATCCCTTTGGCTCCCAGGGCCATAAAGGAAAGGGTCATGGAGTCGTCACCGCTGTATATGGAAAATTCGTCGGGCAGTATCCGGCGCAATTCGCTGACCTGGTCAACACTGCCGGCAGCCTCTTTCAGGGCTACTATGTTGTTTAGCTCAGCCAGTCTGGCCATAGTGGCCGGCAAAAGGTTCACCCCCGTCCGGCCGGGAATATTGTAAAGCATCACGGGTAGATTGGTGCTTTTGGCAATTGCGCTGAAATGCTGGTATAAACCTTCCTGGGAGGGCTTATTGTAGTACGGGCATACCAGCATGACACCGTCCACACCAACCTTTTCCGCCGCCTGGGTCAACTCGATGCTGGGGATGGTGCTGTTGCTTCCGGTGCCGGCGATTACAGTGGCCTCTCCGCCGACTTCATCCACCACAATTTTAAATAATTCCAGCTTTTCATCCCTGGTAAGAGTTGGTGACTCCCCGGTGGTACCACATACCACAAGACCGTCGGAACCGGACTGCACCAGGTGGCGGGCCAGCTTTCTGGCCACACTGTAATCAACAGCCAAATCCCTGGTAAAAGGAGTTATCATGGCGGTTAGCACCCGTCCGAAATCTTTAAACAAGACTTTCACCTTCCTTATCAAATGATACTCCCCGGCACACCGGACACAAATAATTTAATCCGCCAGGGCAAACCGCCGGTGCAGGGCCCGGACCGCCTTTTCCATGTCCTCCCTCTTAACCAGCAGCCAGATGGTGGTGTGGGAATCATTGGATTGCAATATCTGTATTTCCTCCCTGGTCAACGCATCCACAATGGCTGCCATAATGCCCGGCAGTCCCGTCATTCCCGCTCCCACCGCGGCCACCTTGGAGCAACCGTCGGTATATTCCACATTGTTTATTCCGGTGGTTTCCAGAACCTGAAGCACTTTCTGGGCCATGTCACCCCTGACCGTAAAAACCACCCTGTCAGGATAAACATTAATAAAGTCAAGGCTGATGCCGGCCAGGGCCAGGGAATTGAACAGGCGGCGCTTGACCGTAAGGCCTCCGGAGCCGTTGTCCATGGAAATCCGGAACTGGGTAAGGTTTGGTATCTGGGTTATGCCCGTAATGGTCCTGTCCCGGGTTATATCGATGGTTCCTTTAAAAACCTCGCCGGTACTGGTGACAAGAGTTCCCGGAGCGTTGCTGAAAGTGCACTTCACCCGCATGGGTATATTCTTTTGCATTACTATTTCCACAGCCCTGGGATGAACCACCTTGGCCCCCTCATGGGCCAGATGACAGATTTCGTCATAGGTGACCACTTCCCTGATTCTGGCATTTTCCACTATCCTGGGGTCTGCGGTCATAATACCTTCCACGTCCGTATAAATATCCACAAACTCAGCATCCAGGGCCACCCCAAGGGCCGCTGCGGTGGTGTCGCTGCCCCCCCGTCCCAGGGTGGTTATCTCCCCGTCCTCGGTCATGCCCTGGAAACCGGCCACCACCACTATTTTTCCTTCCCTGGCATGCCTAATTATATTTTCCGGTTTTATCTTCAGTATCCTGGCGTCGCTGAAACTATTGTCCGTTACAATACCGGCCTGGGGGCCGCTTAAGAATACCGAGGGATAGCCCAGTTTCTGAAAGGTGCCGGCCATTATGACCCCGGAGATTATTTCCCCGCAGGACATCAGCATGTCCATTTCCCTGGATTCAATCTCCCGGTGCACCTGCCTGGCAAAATTAACTAGAGTATCAGTGGCAAAGGGGTCATTCACTCTCCCTATGGCTGATACCACCAGAACCGGGGTAACCCCCTCCTCCCTGGCGGCTATGGCTCTGGCCGCGACTTTCTCCCTCAATTCCTGGCTTACCAGGGAGGTTCCCCCAAATTTTTGTATAATGAATCTCATCTAAAAATCACACCTGCAGGCATCCGTATTTTACCAGTAATTCGGCTATTTGAACAGCGTTGGTGGCAGCACCTTTTCTTATCTGGTCCCCCACCACCCAGAGGTTCAGCCCGCTGGGAATGGAATTATCCTCACGAATGCGGCCCACAAACACCTCATCCTTATCCGAGCAGAACAGAGGCATGGGATATTTCTTCTCCCGGGGATCGTCAACCACAATAATCCCCGGCGCTTGTGCCAATATCGTCCTGGTTTGCTCCGCAGTCAGCTTTTTATTGGTCTCAATGTTGACCGATTCGGAGTGGCTGCGATAAACCGGCACCCGAACCGTGGTGGCGGTAATCCCCATGCTGCTGTCATGCATTATTTTGTGGGTTTCCTTGACCATTTTCCATTCCTCTTTAGTGTAGTCCATATCCTGGAATACATCTATATGGGGAATGAGGTTAAAGGCTATCTGATAAGGAAATTTACCCGGTGGGTATTCGCCGCCATTGACTATGGCCCCGGTCTGGCCGGATAGTTCCGCGATACCTTCGGCCCCGGCCCCGGATACCGCCTGGTAGGTGGATACCACCACCCGCTTGATTCCAGCCGCGTCATGAATGGGCTTCAAAGCCACCACCATGATAATGGTGGAACAGTTCGGGTTTGCGATGATACCCTTGTGCCATTTTACATCCCCGGGGTTTACCTCGGGCACCACCAGGGGAACCTCCGGGTCAAGCCGAAAATTGCTGCTGTTGTCAATAACCACGCAGCCCCGCTCAACCGCCGCGGGACCAAACTCCTTGCTGGCCGAACCGCCGGCAAAAAGGGCCACCTGCATACCGGTAAAGGAGTCAGGGGTTGTTTCCTCCACGGTCAAACTTTGTCCCTTAAAGCTCATCACCTTTCCGGCTGAGCGGGACGTGGCGCACAGCCTCAGTTCTCCCACGGGAAAGTTTCTCTCTTCCAATACTTTAACCAATTCATGGCCCACCGCACCGGATGCCCCGACAATTGCAACATTTACGGGGGATATTCCCGCTTGACAGGCACCGGTCAAACAGGAATGCTCCCTCTCCTTATTCTGCGACAAAATACTATCCCTCCCAAAAATATTGTTTTTTTCCCGGCGCCACCCTGAGAAATTAATTTAAGAGTATGCTATCAAGACCGGTTGAATCTGTTTGCCCTGCATGGCGGTCAATATGGTGTCCGCGATTAAATCCATTTTAGCCTTGAGTGAATTTGGCTTGCCCGACGGGCTATCCTGGCCGAAGGGAACCATGTATACATTTTTTGTATTAAGTAAAAGCCCTATATTTTTGGCGTTCAGTCCAAGGCCGTCATTGGTGGATATGGCCAGCACCACCGGCTTTTGGTTGCGTAAATGGGCTTTTGCGGCCATTAGCACCGGACCGTCGGTAATGGCATTGGCCAATTTAGCCAGGGTATTTCCGGTACATGGGGCAATCACCAGCAGGTCGAACATTTTTTCGGGCCCCACCGGCTCCACCCCAACAACGCTGCTGACAGCAGTTCTTCCGGTTATACCCGCAAATTGTTCCTTCCATTTATCCGCGGTTCCAAACCGGGTGTCGGTCTGATCCACCGCCTGGCTGATAATAGGAAAAATTTCCGCACCTTCATCAATCAGTTTTTGTACCTGTACAATAACTTCGTCAAGGGTACAGTGGGATCCGGTTAAAGCAAACCCAATTTTTAAATCCTTCAACCTCACACGACAGCACCTCCGTGTTGTCGAAAGTCAGTTGAGTTTCCGGGCCAGACGCTCAGCCAGCAGCCTGGGAACCACCCCGGCCAATATGTTGCCGGCGGTTTTGGGAGCCACCTTACCCGGCAGGCCCAGGGCGTGAATTGCCGTGAGCCCCAGCTTTTTGGCCGCTGAAAAATCCGTCCCCCCCGGCACCGAAGCAATATCGATAATAAGCGCCTCCCGGGGAATAAGGTTCAGTACTTCTTCATCAAGTACCATGAACGGAACGGTATTGAATATAATTTCAGCAGAGCCCAGCACTCCAGGCAGAGCTGCGAAGTCCACGGCTTCCAGACCCATTTCCGCAGCCCTGGCCCTGGCGGCGGTATTCCTGGCCACCACGGTTGTTTTTGCTCCCAGTGCTTTCAGCATTCTGGCCAGAGTCACAGCCGTCCTGCCGAATCCCAGCACCACGGATTTGCTGCCATGAATGGTAATCGGGGTTTTTTCCATGGCAATCTGAACGGCGCCCTCCGCGGAAGGAATGGAGTTAAGTATAGCCACCTCGTCAATTTCCATTATTTCTATCAATGTTACTCCGGCTCCGGCCGCCATTTTCTTTAACAGCGGTTTGGCCACACCTACGAATACCGGTGTACCCGGTGAAAGGGAGGCCAGCATTTCCTCCGACAGTATTAATGGGCGGTCGGGATAAGCCGTATACAGCCGGCCCTGGTCGTTAATGCCGGGTACCGGCAGTATAACGGCGTCAACTCCCTCCAGCCCTTCAGCCGGATTCCTGCACAGAATGATATTTTCCTTTTTATTGACGGGTAACCCCACCACCCTAACGGTGGCTCCCAAAGCCGCCAGCCGCTCCGCCAGGATTGTCTCCCTGGCGTCGCCGCCCAGCACGGCCACAGTGACCCCATTCAGGTCCGGCTGCATGACCGGCAACCTCCTCTTGACCTTCGTTCATATTTTACCACCAATATATGAACCTGGGTGGTGAGTGGTGCGCAATACGGATATCCTTTAAAATTGGGAATTTTGCCACCGGTTGTATTACATTTTATAATTTAATCCGGATACTTCACCGTTCAAATATGATATTCTCCAATCCGTACACAGCCTCTTCCAATCCCATTACCCGCCGCACCGCCAGCAGCACTCCGGGCATGAAGGATTCCCGGGAAATGGAGTCATGACGGATGCTTAAAGTCTGCCCCAGCCCCCCGAAAAGCACCTCCTGGTGGGCCACAAAGCCGGGCAAACGCACACTGTGAATACGAATGCCGCCCTCAAACTCTCCTCCCCTTGCTCCGGGTATTTTCTCCACTTCCAGAGGCGAACCCTGCTTGAACTCTCCCCTCATTCCGGTAATTAATTCGGCTGTTTTTACAGCTGTGCCGGAAGGCGCGTCAAGCTTCTGGTCGTGGTGCAGTTCAATGATCTCAACATTGGGGAAGTATTTGCAAGCCTCGGCGGCAAAACGCATCATCAGCAGAGCGCCTATGGCAAAGTTGGGAGCGACTATGCAACCTGTCCGGAATTTAGTGGAGGTATCCTTTATTCTTTGAATTTCCTCCGGGTTAAACCCCGTGGTGCCCACCACAGGCCTGACCCTTCTCTCCAGGGCTATCATTGTATTTCCATATACCGTGCCGGGAGTGGTAAAGTCCACCATCACATCGGGCCTGGCGCTCTCCAGAGCCGATGTCAGGTCGGATTTAACCTCCATGCCGATGGAGCCGATACCCATCAGCACCCCCGCGTCCTCCCCGGCGGCCTGGGGATCAACCGCGGCCATAAGCTCAGTGTCATCGGCATTCCAGATGGTTTTAAGAACCTCCCGGCCCATCCTGCCGGCGGCTCCGTTTACCAGAACATTAATCATTGGCAACCGGCGCTTGAAAAAAGCTAAACGCCGTTCTTTCCTCCTTCCTGAATTTATATTAATTTTATATATTGCTATGGGTTGTAGTGATACATGGTAAAGTAAGTACAACCTTAATTTTCATATATTGATTTTAATATGTCAAGAAAAATTGGACATCCCGGCATATTTACAGGTTAAGCGGAAACACGGTTTTAGACCTTTTTCCGTTTACAATTCCCGGGAAGGAAAAAATTGCCCGGGTATATACCGTTTTTTTAAAATATATTAAATTTAATTATCCTTATTGTATACAATAAGCAGAAAATACATATGCACTTCCCTGCCTCAGACAATCCGGAAAGTAATGGTTAAAATCAAATTAATCACCACAAGATGCATTTTAAACAACCAGCTAATACACCGTATTCATTAAACCGCTGTTAGTGTGCCATTCTATCAGGCCGGCACCCGGCAGATTAAAAATAAATCCCGTAGAGGTTTTTCCTTTACGGGATTGTTCTTTAAACCGAATAGCGGTGAAAATTAAGATTGGCCTGGTCAATATCCACTATAATCACTTCATGGCCAATCTTCTTCACTGATTCCCAGGGAATCACCATATGCTGCCGGTCCACCCAGAAGTTAACAATATTATTTCGGCGGGGAATAATAATCGATCTCACATGCCCTGATTCGGTATCGATAGCCATGTCGCTTTCCCCTATAACACCCAGCCTGGCGCCGTTGAAGATGTTAATAATCTCCTTGCCTGCAAGTTCCGCCATACGCAACGTCAATCACCTCGCAAGTAATGAGGAGTTGTCCGGTATCCCCGGATTTACGACCCCTAAAATCTCTGTTTCAACTGCCACAGCCTGAGTAAAAAGGGCTGAAAAATAGCCAGCACAAAGGACAGTGTGGCCAGAGGCTCCAGTTGTATTTTAAGGAAGCCGATTCTTTCAGGGGTTTGAATTTCCATAAAGGAAAACAGCATCACCAAAGAAAGGTAAATTCCCCCCGCTGTGCCGATCAGGTTGGACAACGCCTGGGACAAAGGGGATGATTTGGTTTCAGAACCGTCCCAGGCCCTTTCCTTCAGCGCTTTAATCCTTATCCGCTCCCTTAACGATAAAACCACAAAGGCCAGCACCACCAGCGCAAAAATAATTGAACTGATATACATTGTCCCACCCCCGGTAGAATTATATTGGACAGGGATGGAATTTATGCCGCCGGGAAGCCAAAAAAAGAAAAAGAAGGACATAATTTCCCCGGAGGTATGGCGCGCCCAATAAAAAATCCCGGCGTTGAACACCGGGATTTTTATACATTGTGCTCATGAAGAGGCCCTGCCCACCGCATTCTCCAATAGCTTGCAGTCATCCCACGGCCCCACGCTGGCTATGGAAAACAGCTCGGGACGCAGCATCTCATTGGCCAGCTTGATTATATCATTGCCTGACACCTTTTCCACCCTGGCCACGATATCCTCCGGCGGAACAACCTTGCCCAGATAAAGCTGGGACTTGCCCAGCCTGCTCATGCGGGTGTTAACGCTTTCCAGACTTAAAAGCAGATTACCCTTCAGCTGGTCCTTGGCCCGGCGAAGTTCCACTTCGGTAACACCGTTTTTCTGTATATCCCTTACCTCTTTAATTATCAGATCCATGGCCGGTTCCAGGTTTTGTTTGGACAGTCCCGCGTAAATGCAGAACAGCCCGGCATCATGATATGAACTGTGATAAGAATAAACAGAATACACCAGGCCCCGCTGTTCCCTGATTTCCTGGAACAGTCTTGAACTTAATCCTCCGCCCAATATGGTGTTGACCAGCTGAAACACGTAAATATTCTCGTGATCCAGCGGCAGTCCCGGGGCGCCGGCACAAATATGGACCTGCTCGGTATCCTTGCTCCTGCAGGTTATTTCCCTCTTCGGAGACGGCTCCGTTAAAATCCTTGGAACAACGGTTCCCCGCACTTTATCAAAAGCCCTCTTTATCTTTTCCCCCACAGCGTCATGGTCGATGTTTCCGGCCACGGAAATCACCATGTTGGCGGGAATATAGTGTTTTGAATAATAGGCTATTATATCATCCCGGGTCATTCCCCCGATGACCTCCGCCTGCCCGATGATGGGCCTGCCCAGGGCGTGGCCCTGCCACAGGGTGCTGGTGAAAACATCATGCACCAGTTCATCCGGGGCGTCCTCGTACATTTTTATTTCCTCTATTATTACATTCTTTTCCCTGTCGATGTCCGGAGAGGCGAAACGGGAACCAAAAATCATGTCGGTAAGCACGTCCAGGGCCAGGTCAAAATGCTCGTCAAGAACCTTGGCGTAATAACATGTATACTCCTTGGTGGTAAAGGCGTTCAACTGCCCTCCCACCGCGTCCAGGGCCTCGGCAATTTGTTTGGCGGTACGCTTTTCCGTGCCCTTGAACATCAAATGCTCTATAAAATGGGAAATGCCGCTCACGGAAATATCTTCATCCCTTGAGCCCACATTTACCCAAACTCCCACCGCCACCGAGCGAACGTGAGAAACATCCTCTGTTAACAGGGTCACTCCGTTTTCCAGCGTGATTTTTCGAATCATTAAGAGCCTCCTCGATTTAGCGCAACTATGTTTAAGCGTTAAAACTTCGCTATTAAACAGCCATTTCCTCCAAAATATTAAAATAAAATGCTTTATATTACTTTTATTGCCGGAAACCGGCGCTTTCCGTCCGCATATGCTCCAGCATGCCGGATACCGTTACAAAGGAATAACCCTCTTCCCGGAGCCCTTTTATAATTTCCGGCAATGCCTTTACCGTGGGTTCCGTGGGATGCATCAACACTATTGAGCCGCTTTCCGCCTTCTGGACAACCCTCGCCACTATTGTGCCGGGGTCGGGCCGTTGCCAGTCAATGGTATCCACCGACCAAAGGATAGTGGTATAACCGGCTTCCTGGGCCGCCTGCAAAACCGCGGGCCCCCTTTCTCCGTAAGGAGGGGCGAATAAATCGGTCCTTACGCCGATAGCCTCGTAAATCACCCCTTCGGCTTTTTCAATCTCCTTTATATTGGCGGATTTTGAAAGACTATCCGGATGCGGGTGGGAATAACCGTGACTGCCTATTTCATGGCCCTGGAGGTGAATTTTTTTGGTTAAATCAGGAAATTTTTTAACCCATGTCCCCCCCATAAAAAAAGTTGACTTAACATTATTTTCCTTTAGGATGTCCAGCAGCCCGGGAATATACTCCTCTCCCCAGAAAACATTGAAGGTCAGGGCAATTTCCTTATAGCGGCTGTCCCCGTGATACACCGGTTGCCCCATGACAGGCTGAGTGCGGCTGTTGTACAATGATACCAGCCCCCCTCCAAACAACATGGCGGCTAAAGTCATATACAGTATTTTTCTTTTAAGCGTTCGCCTGTTGAAAACATAAAAGCGCAATCCCAATACACTCCTTTCCTATCCAACATAATTAAAACTATGCGCTTTTACATCTCAACATGGCAAAAATATTTGCCCCGCGGTTTATCCTGTTATTATTTGATTTAACCGGGGGGGGAAATGTGCGTAAATATTAAAATTTTCCCGGCGCAAAAATACCGCCGGGCAGCCGGCGGTAAAACAATTGCCGGGAAATAACAATGGAAAGGTTGAGGCCCTTGAAAGTCAATGTTGAAATTACAGGAAGCATTCCCCCCAACAACTTTGGTAAACCCGGCTGACCGCCTGAAGGCTGTACTTCGGTCCGGAGTCAATTGTCGCACCAGTACAAATTTGTAGAGGCACTATTACAGTGGTACTTTGGAGAGCAGGTGAGCACCAGTTACCGGTATGATGAAACCGTACCGGGCGTTATAATTAATATTAACGGGGAAACTATCCTGGAGGACGCCGGTTACAGGATTAACACCGATCTTTTAACAAAACACCTTGAAGATATGGGCTTAAAGCGGCAGTAAATTCATTATAAAGCCGGGGGCACCCCCCGGCTTAAATTTCACTTTCATTTTTCACCGGCAGGAAACTACTCCCTGCCTGTAACTCTCCTTACTTCCCGGGCGGTGGTCAGACCTCTCTCCACCTTTTCCATGCCGTCCCCGAATAAAGTGGCCATTCCCCTGTCCATGGCCGCCTTGCTGATTTCCCTGGACGAGACGCCCTTTGCCAATAGCTCCCTGACAGGGTCGTCCACCAGCAAAACTTCCTGGATCCCCACCAGCCCCCTGTAGCCCGTGCCGCCGCAATCAGGGCATCCCCCGGCGGGCTCCGGATTTTGACAATCCCCGCTTGCCACCGCGCATCGTCCGCACCTGACCCTGCACAAACGCTGGGCCACAGCCCCTATCAGCGAGGAAGACACCCGGTAGGGCTCAATACCCATTTCCAAAAGCCTGGTCAGCGCCCCGGCGGCATCCCCGGTGTGCAGGGTGCTCAGCACCAGATGGCCCGTACCGGCGGCCCTGACGGCCAAATCGGCGGTTTCCCTGTCCCTGATTTCTCCCACCATGATGATGTCCGGATCCTGCCTCAGCACGGCCCTCAGTCCCACCGTAAAATCAAGTCCCGCCCTGGTATTGACCTGGGTTTGATTAACGCCTTCCAGCACGTATTCCACCGGGTCTTCCACCGTCATAATATTGCTGTGGCCGTTTCGCAAAGATTTCAGCATGGCATACATGGTTGTGGTTTTGCCGCTTCCGGTGGGACCGGTAATCAGCAGCAACCCATTGCCCGACATCATCCGCCTGATTTTTTTCATGTTGCCGGCGGAAAACCCCAGCCTGTCCAGTTCCAACAGGGGTCCGTGCCTGTCCAGCAGGCGAATAACCACCCTCTCGCCCTCAATGGTGGGCTGGGTGGAAACCCTCAAATCTATCCGGCGCTCCCTATAACTTATGGTCGCCCTGCCGTCCTGGGGCAATCTGCTCTGGGCAATATCCATTCCGGAAATTATTTTTACCGCGGACACCAGGGGAAGGCTTGTTTCACCGGCAAGCACCCCGGCTTCCAGCAGCAATCCGTCAATTCTAAAGCGAATCTTCAATCCCCGGGGCCCGGGCTCCAGGTGGACATCCGTGGCCCTTGCCCCCAGCGCCCCATTCACAATAAAGTTGAACAACCCCGACATATCGGCATCGCCGGGGCGGAATTGGTGGATATCCGGCAACAGGGAAAACTCCGGGGACTCCCCCAAATCAATTTCTGTTTTTTCGAAGAAATACTCCCCTGCCATGCTATCCACCTGCCGTTAACCCTTTAAAGCTCCGGCTATATCCTTGCCGGAAACATCCCTGACAATTTCCACCCTGCCTATTCCGGTGGGAAGTACGAAGGTCAGCGCTCCGGAAATAACCTTTTTGTCCCGCCTCAGCAAATCTATTATCCGCTCCCTGTCCATATTTAAAGGAAGCTTTACCGGAAGGCCGGCCCTAACCAGCAGCTTTTCAATCCTTTCAGCCGTCGATTGCTCCAGCATGCCAATATTAGCCGCCAGTTCAGCTGCCAGCGCCATGCCCAGGGACACAGCCTCCCCGTGGCGGTAAGTCTTGTATTCCGTAAGGGCTTCCACGGCGTGTCCGATGGTATGCCCGAAATTTAAAATTGCCCGGAGGCCCTGTTCGGTCTCGTCGGACTGCACCACCAGAGCCTTGATCCGGCAGGATTTTTCCACCACATATTCCATGGCGCCGGCTTCCAGCCCCAGGACCCTTTCGATATTGTCCTCCAGCCAGGTGAAAAAACCGTCATCCGCAATAACCCCGTACTTTATAACCTCTGCCAGTCCCGAGCGTATTTCCCTGGGATCCAGGGTTAAAAGGGTGTTCAGGTCGGTAAACACCGCCACCGGCTGGTAAAAAGCCCCGATGATGTTTTTCCCCGCCGGGTGGTTGACAGCCACCTTTCCGCCCACGCTGCTGTCAACCTGGGCCAGCAGCGTGGTGGGTATCTGCACGAAGGGCACACCCCTTAAATAAGTGGCAGCCACAAAGCCGGCCAGATCGCCTATCACCCCTCCGCCCAGGGCCAGCACCGGAGAACGCCGGTCCAGTTCCCTGGAAAAGGCCAGATCATAAAGCCTTTCCGCCTGGAAAAGACTTTTGTGCTCCTCCCCATCCGGAACCTCGCCCACCACCACCTCGAAGCCGGCGCCAACCAGGCTTTTAAACAGCGCCCCCCCGTACAGGCCGTATACCGTGGGGTTGCTTACAAGCAGCAGCCTGCGGCTGAAGTTGAATTTTTTCAGGCCGTCGCACAGGGAGTTTAAACATCCGGGACGGATGAATATGTTATAACTTCTGTCCCCAAGGCCCACTGTTATTTCAGACAATTAATCAACATCCTTTCTTAAAAAGGATACAATCCTTTCCACCGTTTCATCCTTGGACAAAGCCCCGGTATCCACGGTGAAGTCCGCGGCCTGACCGTATATTTCCTCTCTTTCCCGCATTAACCTTTGCACTGTCTCCAGCAGGGCTCCCCCATGGTTTAAAAGGGGGCGGTTGCGTCTTTTCCCAACCCTTTGCACTATTACCTCCGGGGGGGCGGTCAGCCTTACCAGCACGCCGTTTTTTTTAAGACTGTCCACATTTTTAGAGTCAAGCACGGCCCCGCCCCCGGTGGCGACAACCCTTCCCCCCTGAAGCGACAGCCTTTTAATCACCAGGGCTTCCTCGGAGCGAAACCGTATTAACCCGTGGCGGGCAAATATATCCTGTATGGTTTTCCCAGCCACCCTTTCTATTTCCGCGTCGGTATCAATAAATTCCAGCCCCAGACGCAAGGCCAGGCGCCGTCCCACCGTAGTCTTGCCCGTGCCCATAAAACCGATTAATACAATATTTTTCATCACAGCCTCCCATCCCCCGGCGGGGCAGCGAAAAAAAGGTATTAAAACCGCCCGACCCTTTCCAGGTAGAGTGACCATCTTTGTTTAATTTCTTCCAGGGTGTCCCCCCCAAATTTTTCCAGCACCGCCCGGGCCAACTCCCAGGCAGCCGCCGCCTCACCCACCACACAGGCGGCGGGGACGGCGCATATATCGGACCTTTCCACCGACGCCGTAAAGGGCTCCTTGGTGGCTATGTCCACACTCTGCTTTGGTTTGTAAAGGGTGGGAATCGGCTTCATGGCCGCCCTGACCACAACGGTCCCCCCGTTGGTCATGCCGCCTTCAATGCCGCCCGCTCCGTTGCTCTCCCTGTAAAAGCCCATTTCCGGGCTGTAATAAATATCGTCATGCACCCTGGAACCGGGCATGGCCGCCCCGGCAAAACCCAGGCCCACCTCAACACCCTTAATGGCCTGAATGCCCATCAGCGCTCCCGCCAGCCGGCCATCCAGCCTCTGATCCCACTGGACATACCCGCCTATACCCGGGGGCAGGCCAAAAACCCTTATTTCAAAAACCCCTCCCAGGGAATCCCCGGATTCCCTGGCGGAGTCTATGGCTTCCATCATTTTATTCTCAGCCAGCGGGTCCGGGCAATACAGCTCCGAAGCCGCCACCCTTTCCTCCAGCTGCTCCGGTGTTGCTTCAATCCCGGCTGAGGCCACCTTCCCGATGGCGGTTACCATGCCAACCACCCGCACACCCAGTTCTTCCAGCAGTCGCCTGGCCAAAGTCCCGGCCGCCACCCGGGCGGCCGTCTCCCTGGCGCTGGAGCGCTCCAGCACGTTGCGCATATCCCTGTGGCCGTACTTTATAGCGCCGGACAGGTCGGCATGTCCGGGCCTGGGTCTGGTAACAACCCTCTCGGTAAGTATTGCCCCGGGACCGGGATCCATAATTTTCTGCCAGTTGCTCCAATCCCTGTTCTCTATTCTGAGGCAAACCGGAGAGCCCAGGGTGTACCCGCCCCTGACGCCGGACAGCAAAACCGCCCGGTCATTTTCAATTTTCATCCGGCCGCCCCTGCCGTAGCCCCCCTGCCGCCTTTTCAACTGAACATCTATATACTCCCCGGTTACCGGCACTCCCGCCGGCAGGCCGTCCACTATGGCGGTCAGGGCCGGCCCGTGGGATTCCCCGGCAGTAAGAAAACGAATCATTAGGACACACACCCTTTTAATATTTTTCTCATCCGTTCCACCGGGGCCCGCACCCCGGTCCACATTTCAAAGGCCTGCACTCCCTGGTACAAAAGCATGCCCAGCCCGCTGCTGACACCGGCGCCCCGGCCGGCGCACCGTTTTAAAAACAATGTTTGCCGGGGATTGTAAACCAGATCCACCGCCAGATGCCCGGGGCCCAGCAAATGATAGGGAAATGGGGGCAAAGTATCCTGGTTCGGGTGCATGCCCAGGGTGGTGGTTTGCACCACCAGGGCGGAACCGCCAACCGCCTCTTGCCACTCTTTTTCCGGAGCTGAACCGCTGCCTGGCTGAGGATAGGTTCCCAATACCCCCGCCGGACAGCCTGTTTTACTTCTGACAAGTTCGGCCAACTCCCGGGCCTTGCCCGGTGAGCGGTTGGCTATAATTATACCCGAGGCGCCGGCCAGGGCCAGGGATACGGCCACAGCCCGGGCCGCCCCGCCGGCCCCGAGAATTAACGCCCTCCTGCCTGAAACGCTAAATCCGGCATCCTCGGCCAGCGCCCGGATAAAACCCGGCCCGTCGGTATTGTAGCCCCAGAGAAGTCCCTGCCTGTTCACCACGGTGTTCACCGCCCCGATCAGCGCGGCTTCCTCCGTTATGTGGTCCAGGCAGCCCAGCACCGCCTGCTTGTGGGGAACCGTTATATTAACACCGGCCATGCCCAGGGCTCTTACCCCGTCCACGGCGGCAGCCAGATTGTCCGCGGTTACCCGGAAGGGAATGTATGCCCAGTTCAGGCCCAGTTCCCTGAACCCGGCGTTATGCATGGCCGGGGAAAAAGAATGGGCCACCGGGTCGCCAAACAGGCCGCATACCCTGACGGTCCCGTCGATGTGTATCATTAATTGTCACACCTCCCCGCAGCCGGCAGGCGGATTCCGTTTAAGTCTTTTAATAATAAATCTTTCAAGCCTGCGGTTGATAAGTTCCGTAGCCCAGTATTCCTTTCCGGGCATGGGGGTAACCAGAATTGTAAACAATCCCAGCCTGTTGCCTCCCAGTATATCTGTAAATATCTGGTCACCAATAACCGCTGTTTCCTTTTGGGATGTGCCGATGGTTTCCATAGCCTTGAGAAAGGGTTTTTTTCGGGGTTTGACCGCCCGGCAGACGAAGGGCAGTCCCAATGCTCCGGTAAGGTTTTGAAGTCTTCTGGGACCGTTGTTCGATACGAAACACATTTTAAAGCCCCTGGCTTCAAGTCTGCCGAACCAATCCTTTATTTCAGCGGAAAAATCATCCACATCCCTTGGCACAACCGTATTGTCCAGATCGAAAAGCAGCCCGCGAATACCCATAACCGCCAGGCTGTCGATATCAATATGATGAACAGAGCCCACATACAGGTTGGGATATAAAAGTTTCCGAAACAAATTAAACCTCCCCGTCTTCCGACATGCGCCTGGCCTCCGCCAGTTCCTCAGGAGTATTCACATTGATGAAGCACCTGTCGGAACCGGCGCATTGTTCCATTTCCTTCCTGTCAATATATTTTACCCTTACTTCCGGGAAAAAGCCCCTTATATTATACTTTTTTTCCCTCAGCATATTTTCCGCCGGCCCAATGCAGCCCTTGCCGTAAACCGCGAAAAGCGGCTCAACATATTCCCCTTTCCTTGGTATTACCAGGTCGTAGCCCGGGGCATGGTCTAACAGGCATGCCATCAGTTCAGCCCGGACAAAGGGCATGTCGCAGCCTGTAACGAAAATATACGGAGTGCCGGCCGCCTTTAGTCCGGCGTGTATACCCCCCAGCGGGCCGCACCCGGGATATATGTCCCGGATAACCCGAACACCGGGATAACCGCGCTGATCAGCCTCCCCGGTCACCAGCAGCACCTGGTCAAAAAGCCGGAAAAGTTCATGCATCACCCGGTCCAGCATACTTCGTCCGCCTATATTTAAAACCGCCTTGTCGGTACCCATGCGGCCGCTTTTACCGCCGGCCAACACCACCCCGGTTACGGAGTTCATCTGTATCATTCCATTCGGCTGCTATCCAGAATTTTCCTCACGCATTCCAATACCTGTTCACAGGTTTCCGGCGCTCCGGGTTTTAGCGGCTGCTCCCTTTTTATCAGCACCACCGGTATTTTAAGGGCCAGGGCCGCCGTGATTTTAGTTTCCGTGCCGCCGGCGGACCCGCCGTCCCTGGTAACTATAACCCCGGCCTTATAGGCCTGAAACATGGCTTTGTTGAATTTAACGGAAAAGGGGCCGTGCAGGGCAACAATATCCCTGGGATAAATCCCCATATCCTGGCACTTTTTTATAACCCTGTATTCCGGAAGAACCCTCACCACCAGCCGTTTATTTTTCAAAGCCGGACATTTTAAAAAAACGTCCAGATTATTGCTGCCGGTGGTGAGAAAAATGGTTTCCCCGAGCTCCGCCGCCCTCCTGGCGGCGTCTTCCCAGGAATATACACAATAAACAAGATTATTAGCGGGGATTTTAGTTTCCTTCCGGTAAAACCTCAAGCAGGGTATCCCGGTTTCGGAACAGGCCGCGCCCAGCAACTGGGATAATGGGTTTTTAAAAGGATGGCTGGCGTCCACCACCAGGGATACACCTTTATTTCGCAGCAGTTGGGATATTTCCGGCTGATTTTCCGGAAGAAAAACAATTTCCTCCGCTCCTCCCCGTCCGGCAAGCTCCCCGCCATACTCGGTCTTCACCGACGCCGCCACCCGGTAACCCGCTCCTGTCAACATGGCTATCAGTCTTTGGGTCTCTCCTATACCGTACTGAACCAGTATCATTGTCCCACTCCACTTTAAGTTCTCTCCACAACCGGCCGGACATGCACCCAAAACCCCCGGAGCCCATAGTATTTATAGCAGCTTTAGGGGAGGGTGCGCTATGATATGCGGGTTATGGTCGTTATTAATATTATCGGTAATCAACGGGATAACATTGCTGGTTTCCTACATGGCCAACAACACGTTCCCCAGACCCCTGTCGGAAGATGAGGAGGCCAAATATATATCCTTGCTCCTACAGGGGGATGAAAAGGCCCGGGCTATTTTAACCGAGCACAACCTGCGCCTGGTAGCCCATATTGTGAAAAAATTTGACAGTAATAATGAAGAAACCGATGATTTAATCTCCATCGGCACCATAGGGCTTATCAAAGGCATCAACAGCTTCAAGCCGGACCGCGGTACCCGACTGGCAACATACGCCGCCAGATGCATAGAAAATGAAATGTTAATGACTTTTCCGCAACGTAATAATTTGGTATTAAGGCAATCTTACGCGGTCGGGCAAAGAGTTAATTGTTCATTTTCCGCTGTTTAAAATCCTGCCACCTGCTCCTGGCCATATTCACAATATATGGGTTTGATTCCCTGTGGGGGTGGATTACAATCTGTTTGAACCACTCCACCGCCTTTCCGGGTCTTCCCAGGCGGCCGTACAACTCGCCTATCAGATATATCAGGTTCAACTCGGCCCTGGGATCTGCGGAAGTCTCGTAATTATAGGCCTTTTCCAGGTACTCCAGGGCCTGTTTCATACAATCCTTTTCCTCTTTCTGCATCTCCTTCTGCCGGCAGAGACAGCTCAGCAGCATATACAGCCTGCCCATCACAGCGTTTTTAGCCCCCGCCAGGTTCTGACAGGTTATGGCCAGACGATAGGTTGATATGGCCTCGTCAATGGTCCTGACCCCCGAAAAATCCTGTTGCGAACGGACCTGAGGCAGCTGCTGGCCAACCAGCCTGGCCTTGGCGGGCCGTAATCTTTCCATTGAACTCTCGGGGAAGGCATACCCGCAGTGCCGGCAAACAACCACATAGTAAAAGGTTGGGTTGACCAGCCGATAGCGGGTGCACATATCCGTATCCACGCTCTCCTCCTGCACGCAGTCGGTTTTTGCCACCAGGGACGGACTTTCCTTGGCGCACAGCGGACAGATGAACTTCTTGCTGTAGGTCCATTTCAGGGTGTTTTCAACATAATTCCCCGTTTTCTCTTCGACCTTGTATTCTTCCCCGCCCGGGGCAAAATCTTCGGTTTTTTCTTTAAGCACCGGTCCTTCATTGGATATAACCGGCTTTTTCGGCGTTGTCTGGGAGGCTTCCGGGGACCTGGTGTAACTCTCTATTACATTTACCAGCATATTGTTGGTTTCCCGCACCCGCAGGCTCATGGTTTCCAGGAGCTTCAGGGCCGCGTCGGGGTTGGATCTTAAAAAATGAAGAAAGACCGTCCGCTCTATGTAAAAAAGAACGGTATCCTCCAGCGCCACGGCATCGGCCGACCTGGGCAGCCCGTCCATCAGGGCCATGTCCCCAAACATGTCACTGGCACCGGCGATATATAAGACGGTTTCTTCGGTGTCGGAAATTCTTTTGCGTATTTTTACCCGGCCGTTAACCACTATGTGAATGCTGTCGCCTTTATCGCCCTCTTTAAAAATCAGAGCGTTCTTTTTATATTGAGTAACCTTCGCCAGTTCGGCCATTTTTTCCAGAATAGCCGCCGGCAGACCGTTGAAGAGGTCCACGCCGGACAAAGCCTTGACTATAATCCCTAAAAGTGCTGGATTACTCACCTTGCTCCCCCTCAAGCTTATAACATAGAATTTTATCAATTTTTGTTATTGTTCGCTGTTGGATTATATTTCTCCTGCGTTAATAGTCCGCCTCATTATAAAATAGCTCTTTACACCGCTTAAACCGGGTTTTCGGACAAGATCCCGGGGCATAGGCTTAATACAGGGGGGGATGTTTGATGTCCGGGGATAAAACGGGACAGGGAGCAGTACTCGGTATTAATATTAAAAAAAACTGGCTGGAAGCCGCATACCGCCTTCTGGCAATAAAAGTTATAGAGGAATTGGAGCGTCTTAACAATGAGGACAGCCATTTATATCCGGGTAAGCACGGAGGATCAGGCCAGGCACGGCTACAGCCTGGCGGAGCAAAGGGAGGCCTGCGGCAAACGGGCCATGGAACTGGGAGGAAGGGAGATACTGGAATTTTGCGATGAAGGGGTTTCCGGGTCGACCCTGGAGCGGCCGGCCCTGTCGGATTTGAGGGAAGCGATTGGAACAAACCGGATTGACTGCCTGATTATCAGGGACCCGGACCGTCTTTCCCGAAGGCTGGCGCACCAGCTGCTGCTGTCCGAGGAGTTTGAAAAACACGGCGTTCGCATTGAATTTCTGGATTTCGAATGGAAGGATACCCCGGAGGGAAGGCTTTTTTATTCAATTAAAGGAGCCGTGGCGGAATACGAAAGGGAAAAAATAAGAGAGCGCATGTCCAGGGGAAAAAAACAAAAAGCCAGGCAGGGCGGCATTCCGGTGAATTTTGACGTATTTGGCTACGACTACCGCCCGGAGACCGGCAATGTATCCATAAAGCCGGAGGAGGCCCGGGTGGTGGGCAATATATTCACCTGGTATACCGAAGAGGATATCGGCATCCTTGGCATAGCCGAAAGACTGAATAAAATGGGGATTCCCACCAGAAGAAGGGTCCCCCGCTGGCACCGCCAGGTGATCCGTCAAATCCTCGGCAATACGGTTTACAAGGGACAATGGCGATATGGAAAATTTGACCGTCACACCGGACTGCCCCGCTCCCCCGGCCAGGTTATCATCATCCCGGTTCCGGCCATTATCGGACCGGATATATGGAACAGGGCGCAGGAAAAAATGGCCCGGGCAGGCAGAGTCTATTCCCGGGGAAGAAGCCGCTACCTGCTTTCCGGCCTGGTAACCTGCGGCGACTGCTTATTGCCCATGCACGGCTGTCTTGTCCACTGGTGGGGAAAGCCGGAGCGGCGGTATACCTGCCGGAGCAGTCACAGTAATAAGGATGCCTGCTGCCGGCCGGCCAAATTTATTCCGGCGGAGCCCCTGGAGCAGGCTGTCTGGCAACAAGTCAAAAAAAAACTCAGCGATCCCCTTGCCCTGGCCCGGGAAACCCGCTCCCTTATCCCCGCCGGAAATCAATTAAAAAAGGAGCTGGCCGGAATAAATAAACAGCTCAAAGAAACGGCCAGGGGCCGGAAGGCCCTGCTGGACGCCCTGGCCGCCGGGATTATCAATCTTGACGACGATATAAAAAACCGGCTGGAGCAATTGTTGAGATACAAAGACCACCTGGAAGAAAGCAGAGACCGTCTGGAAACCCTGATTGTGGACGCCGGTCCCCTGGAAGACGAAAGGCTGCGGACGGCTTCGGCCAGGGTGCTGTCCGGCCTGGACGAATTAAGTTTCAATGAAAAGAAAGCGCTGCTCCGGCTGGTGTTGTCGGATTTGCTGCTCACCGGCAGACCCCGGAAAAACAACAGCCAAATCACTGTAATACTCCGGCAGGACGATTGCTGAATATAGCCATTACATAATTTTTCCGTTGTATCAATGTCATTGGAATTGAAATATTAATGCACCTGCGCTATACAAAAAAGATGCGTTCGGAAATCTCTCTGTACGATCCCATCGGGGTTGACCGGGAAGGCAACGAAATAACCCTTATAGAAATACTGGGCACCCATGCCGAAGTGGTATCGGAAATGGCGGAACAAAATTTTGAACAAAAGCTTCTTCTGGAAAAAATAGAAAGATTGGGCCGGCGCGAAAAAAAAGTTCTGGTGATGCGCTTCGGACTGGACGACGGCACCAAAAAAACCCAGAGGGAAATAGCCCGCAAACTGGGAATCTCCCGTTCGTACGTATCCCGCATAGAAAAAAGGGCCCTGACCAAATTGATCAGGGAGTTAACCGTGGAAGGCTGCCAGTAGGCGGCCTTTTTCACTGTTACCTGAAATTAATAAAAATTTATCCCGGACCCCGTCAATATTTAAACTTTATCCTTTATCCTTAAGGTTTGAAGACACACCTTCCCGGCGGGAAAGTTAAAAATCATGCCTTATAACAATTTCCTGCGGGAATGTCCCCAAAACTTATAAACCACAGTGACGGGAGATGGAGCCGTATGCTTGTTTCGGTAATAGGGGCCGGGTATGTGGGCCTGGTGGCCGCCTGCTGCCTTGCCAATTCGGGCCACCGGGTTAAATGCGTCGAACATGACCGCTCCAAGTGCGAAATGCTTGCCGGCGGCTTATTGCCATTTTACGAGGAAGGCCTGGGAGATTTGTTGGCCAGGGGTGTTAAAGGCGGAAAACTCAGCTTTTCCACTGAAATAGAAAGCATAAAAAATACTGAAATAATTATTGTGGCGGTGGGAACTCCCTCCCGGCCCGACGGAAAAGTGGACCTTGGACAAATATTTGGGGTGATGACGGACATATCGGAACTGGCAACGGAACCGGTTACCCTTATAATGAAAAGCACCGTACCGCCAGGATTGGGCCTGCAGCTGCAGAAACGCTTCTTATTCCAAAAAAGCGGGAAGATCGCCTATGTTTCCAATCCGGAATTTTTACGGGAGGGAAGGGCGGTAAAGGACTGGTACCAGCCGGAAAGAATCGTGGTGGGCGCCGAAACCCCGGAGGCGGTGGAAACGGTAAAAAGTCTGTACAGTGATATAGAGGCCCCTTTTTGCGTGATGGACATATCCAGCGCGGAAATGGTAAAGTACGCCTCCAACGCCTTTCTGGCCACAAAAATCTCTTTTATAAACGAAATAGCAAACCTCTGCGAACTGGTGGGCGCCGATATTATCCCCGTGGCCCGGGCGGTGGGAATGGACGGCCGCATTGGCGGCAGCTTCCTGCAGGCGGGTCTGGGCTACGGCGGCTCCTGCTTCCCCAAGGATACCAAGGGGCTGGACTTTATATCAACCCTGAACGGGCACACCTTTAACCTGTTAAAAGCCGTGATAGAGGTCAATGCCCGCCAGCGCATACTGGCGGTAAGAAAGCTGTCACGGCTGCTGGACTCCCTTTGCGGGAAAAAAATCGCCATACTGGGGCTTTCCTTTAAGCCCGGCACCGACGATACCCGGGAATCCCCCTCTCTTGACATAATCCGCATGCTGGGGGACGAAGGGGCGGAAGTAACCGCCTACGACCCCATGGCCGTACTGCGCCAAAACGCCGGCCCGCTGCCTGAATTCACGCTGTGCGGGGATCCCCTGGCCGCTTTGACATCCAGTCATGCCGCGGTTATAACCACTGAATGGCGGGAATTTTTGGATATGGACTGGGAAAAAGCCTGGAAAATAATGAGCCCCCCCAGGGTAATACTGGACGGCAGGAACTGTCTGGACCCCCATAAGATAAAAAGTCTGGGTTTTCAGTACGCCGGCATGGGGAGAGCATAAAATTAACCAATTGCTAAAATAATAACACCTTTTCATTTAACATTGCCGTCCTATATTAAGGAAAAAGGCACACCCGCCCAAAATGCGACAGGGGACAATGCGACAGGGGACGGTTCTCAAGTGTCGCAAAATTTAAATCCCGGGGCGGGACACGTAAAACCATTACATCCTTTAACACTCTCACCCGGGAATGTCCCAACTTCTGAAAGGGGGATCTTTATGAGGCTGGAAGCCGATCTGCACACACATACCATTGCCAGCGGCCACGCCTTCAGCACTGTCAGGGAAATGGCTGAATATGCTTCCTTCATGGGGCTTAAGATGATCGCCATAACCGATCACGGCATTAACATGCCCGGCGGCCCCCACGAATACTATTTCAGCCAGATTGCAGGACTGCCGCCCAGTATTTACGGGGTGGAAATATTAAAAGGAGTCGAGGCCAATATTATCGATGGCAGCGGAAATCTGGACATGCCGGTTCGCCTGTTGCACGGCCTGGACATTGTACTGGCCGGATTCCACGCCGATACGGGCTACCAGGAAGGCACAGTGGAGCAAAATACCGGGGCTCTTATCGCGGCCATCAACAACCCTTACGTCCATATAATCTCCCACCCCGGCAACCCCGAATTTCCAGTTGACCTGGAAAAAATCGCCCAGGCCGCCAAAGCGGCCGGCAAAGCCCTGGAAATCAACAACAGCTCTTTCTATCTCAGCCGCCCTGGCAGCACCCCCCGCTGCAACCAGATGGCGCGAATAGCGGCCAGATATGAAACCATGATCTCGATTAACAGCGACGCGCACAGCTGTTTCGGTGTGGGCAATTTTGAAAACGCCCTGGAAGCGGCGGAAAAAGCGGGCATTAAACCGGGCAGGATATTAAACACCTCCATGGCATTGGTACATGAATACCTGACATCGTTACGTCACGGACTAAAAAAGATTTCCTGAGCGCTCCCGGCGCAGGGAATATTAAAACAACCTTTTTCCGGACAGCAAAAAAAGGGCTTTAACAGCCCTTTTTCTGATATTTCCCCTATTTCATGCCGATATCAGTTTATTCCCCCCGGCGATAGCCCGGCAATAGCCTTCAATCAGCTTGTTAAATACACTTTCCCAGGATTTTGTCAGGGTATAGGACCGGGCCTGGGAGGCCAGCAAGCTCCTCAGTCCTTTATTTTCAATAAGTTCCAGCACAGCCGCGGCCATGTCCCCGGGGTTGCGGGGACGGCAGGTCAACCCGTTGAACCGGTTAACCAGGTTTTCTTTTACTCCTCCGGAATAAGCCCCCACCACCGGCAGCCCCGAGGCCATGGCCTCCAGCACAACATTGCCGTAGGTTTCCGTGGTGGAGGGAAACACGAAAATATCGCAGGAAGCGTAAACCGCGGCAAGTTCCTCGCCGTGCAGGTAACCCGTGAAGGTGACGTTGGGCGGGGCTTCCCGTCTCAAAACGTCAGCCTGGGGACCGTCCCCGGTTATGACCAGATGGACATCCCGGTTGGCGGCATTTAGTATCCTCAAGGATTCCATCAGTATATCCAGATCCTTTTCCGGGGCGACTCTGCCCACATACAGCAAGAGGGTCTTTCCCGCCGCCCCCACCCGGTCCCCGAATAAAAAATCTCTTTTCCCGGGATTGAAAAGAGCGGTATCTATACCGCGCCCCCATATGTCCAGGCTGCGTATTCCTTTTTTCTCCAGCTGTTTTAGCGTGGCTTCCGAAGGACAGTAGTTGATGAGGCACTGATTATGAAACCAGCGCATGTATTTCCATACCCAGTTTGTTAAAAAGGCCAGCCTGTAATAAGAAAGGTATTCGGGAAAGTTGGTGTGATAGGAAGCCACAGTGGGAATCCGGTATGAGGAGGAGTATTTCAGACCGCACAAACCCATGGAGAATTCGGTAACCAGGTGAACAACGTCGGGCCTGAACTGCTCCATCAGTTTACATATGCCGGGATAACTGGGAAGGGCCAGTTTACACTCATGGTATACGGGCAGATCAAAACCCGGCGAAAAATTAAATTCAAAGGGGTACTTCCCCTGCAGGCCGGTATCCGGGGAAAGCACCAGGCACGGTATATCCCGGCAGGCAAGGGCTTCCGCCAGCCTTCCCACGGTGCGGGCAACCCCGTTTACCTGAGGAATAAAAGTATCCGTAAATATGGCAACTCTCAACCCTTATCCCCCTTTCCGGCATGTTAGAGCTGGTTGTAGAAATTCAGCAGAAAGCCCGCGGTGGTGCGCTGGGCCAGCGGCAGCAGTATTTCCGTGGCCCGGTGATAATCCCGGTCATTACCGTTGCTAACCAGGGCATAATGCTCTTTAGCCACCCTGGCGTTTTCGGCCACCCATTCCCCGGGGCTGTCCGAAACCTGGTATATCCCCCCGCTGTCCACCATATAGCCGGCCTTTCTCTTTTCCGCCCAGCCCTCGTAATCCCGGTGACCGCTGAATATCCTGCAGGAAGCGTGGTGAGGCACACACACATCCTGTACCAGGTGAGTAGCGGCCCCTAAAAAGAACATGGCCCTGGCGTGCTTTTTATCCCTCCACAGTTTCAGCGACCTGTTAAAAAACTCCAGGCACTTCACCGCGGCGCTGGGCCAGAGCCACATTCCCCCCCCGGTTTCGGGATCGTAGTGATGGCAAGTGCTTTTCAAACCTTTATCAATCCAGACCACACCGCTGTCCAACTGGCCGGCGAACATCCGGTAAAATTGCGCCGCCCGCCTATGACCATCGTTATGCAGTATCTGCCTTCCATTCTCGTTAATGAAAGTATGGGTGCTGCTGGCGCCCTTTACTCCCTGGACGGGAATGGGAGCGGCGGAAATATATTTTGTTGCGGTGGAAACGGACCAACTAAACATAGCTGTAACGTTTAACATAAAACACCCCGCAAAAATAAATTTCAACAATATTATCCGGTTTTCATGTAAAACGTTATTGAAATAAACATTAAATATCAGAAAGTTTTCCATGAATGTGTATTAAGAATAGCTAATCCGCCGCCCGTGACAAAGGCCCTCTTGCAATGCCGGAACAGCCCTCCATAAACGCAAACGATCCCTCCCGGGATCGTTATTTGAACATTACCGCCTTATAAATTAAATGTCCTGCCCGGGCAGTTGCTAAATTTTATATAAACCGCCCAATATCAAGAAGGGTTTTCCTGTTTTATCCGCCGCTGCTCTGAGAGCAGCCGGGTCACCCATGATCAGCAGGCAGGTTGAAGGACCGGCTGATTTGCGCAGGTCAATATCCGGCGGAATTTCCCGCCAGGATATTTGCAGCCCGTAAAGGCCGGCCAGGCTGCTCGCCTCATCAAATATTCCCCGGGAGCCAACCGGAACAATCTCCCGGATATCCGGGTCGTCCAGTAAAACGCAGGCAGTTTTTAAATCCACAATGTGCTGGTCGTCCAGGGTAACTTCACTGCCAACCTTTGGCCGGCCCAAAAGGGCTATCCCATCGCCCTCCCCAAGGCGTCCAATTCTTAAAGCGGATTTTTCAGCCAGTCCAATAACCGTTATCCCCACCCCGGACTGGGCGGTGGGAATGTTCTTTTCAGCGCTGCCGGTGAGAATATCCCCGGGCTCAATCCCCAAAACCCTTATTTCATCGGCTACGCCCCTGTTTATTTCTTCTCCGGTGGGCCGGGGCTCCACACAAAGAGTATTCACCACACAAACAGGCCATCCCCCCACCGCCAGAACCTCCAGCAGGGCCACCCTGGCGGTGAAACGCCCCAGAACATAGCCCGGCACCGGTATCACGTCGGCCTCCTTGGGACCGATTGCCCCGGCGGAATCACAGGCCACCACCAGTGCTTTGTTCCGGTCCAGATCAATAACGGTGGTATCCCGGTGCCGCCTAGTAATGGGAATTATTGATTGCCGCACCGGCTTTCTCCCTCCCGGTCTTAATGTAACTGTTTGGGAATAACCTGTTTAAGGCCTTAAAAACAACTCCCGCCAGGGCGATATTCAAAATGGAAGCCACAGTTAATGGAACCACCATGGCCAGGAAAAAGGCTTTGCCAAAACCCGGGATTGGCAAAAAAAGGCCATTTAAGGCAATACCGTTCAGCACTGCTCCGGCTGCCATCCCGGCCCAAAGGGAGTAGCGGGAAACCAGGGCAAAGAGTGCGGCAATACCGGCCATTCCTCCGGCAATAAGCAGGTGAATGGGTATTGAGAGTGGAAATCCGGCGGTCAGGGCAGTGAGCATATGTCCCAAAGCGGCTACAATGGCGCCATTGACCGGTCCCATAAGCAGGGCGGCCAGAAAACCGGGAAAGGAGTCCAGGGCCGGAGTGCCGATAATACTGGGGATTTTGATGTATGCTCCCACAGCTGACAAAGCCATAAACATTGCCAGGTAGGTCAGCCGCCGTGCCGGCCAGCGGCGGGAGAATGAATTTGGGGACATAAACATCTTCCTTTCTTTTGTTTAATAATTACTAACAAAAAAATCCCCAACCCTAAAAAGGCTGGAGATTTTTCCATCATCTCGCAAAACGCTTACCATAAGCGCGGCATACTCATCCTGGCAGGTCTCCTGGCTATCGGGTCATTGCTGGTTGCCGGGGCCTTCCCGGGTCAAACCCAGTGGCTGCCGGCAGCTTACCGACTACAGTGGCGGGACCGCGCCGGTTCCGAAAGTTGTCTCTTTCGCCCGGTCTTCCCTATTATCCCCATTGAGGGCACCTGGATGATTTATTCAACTTAAAACATAACTATCATATATTTATCTTTATGTCAATCGGGCATATGAGTCTTTTCCCCTCACTGTTTTGCTCTAAACCTGTTTATTTCCGTATTTTCAGGAGTGACCATAAGTAGCGCCGGCATGTTTTCTCCCGATTAAATCCTCTTCAAGTCTTGTCGGAGGCAAAAGGGTTTAAAATATTAATTTAACAAATGGGAAGTGGAATTGATGAAATCCGTGGCCGCAGCAAGTATAATAGATAATCGATGGGTTAACCAAAATGACTTTAAAAAATACCATCGCTAAAACTAAATTTTCAATAACCTGCAACCGGAGGTAGCCATGCAATTGGTAGTGGTGAATAAAGACAAATGCCTGCCTGATAAATGCGAAAATGGAGAATGTATTGCCACTTATTCCTGCACCTGGAAAGTACTTGAGCAAAAAAATCATTATGAACTTCCATCCATTAATTTGCAAAAATGCCTGGGCTGCGCCCGGTGCACCTTTATCTGCCCATTGGGGGCGCTGGAAATTATTCAGAGGTAATCAGCCACAGCGAAGCAACAGCACTGCCGCAAGCATTCTATCCGCCCCGGGGCCTTTATGTTTTTTAACCGTCAATTAAAGGCCCTGAAAGGTTTCTCCGCCTGTAAACGCTGAAAATAATACCCAGCGCCGCAGCATTGAAAATCAATTGTGAGCCGCCGTAGCTAACAAAAGGCAGTCCCACTCCGATTAGCGGGGCAAATCCCAAATTCATCAGTATGTTCCACAAAAACTGGACGGCAAAGATGGCAACAAATCCAGTGACAAGCAGCCTGGCATAACTACTTTTTACCGCTGTTGCTATAAGCATTATACGTATTATAAACACCGCCACCAAAACCGCTAAAACACCCCCGGCTATCCAACCAAAAGCAAAAGTTATGTACGAAAAAATGAAATCCGTATGAAGACCGGGCACATATTCAGGTTTTAAAGCCAACCCCTGTCCATAAAGCCCGGAATTATCAATCAATTTACTCAACTGCGCACCTAACCAGCCCATGCCTGAGAGATCTTTTTCAGGGTGAATAAATGCAGTTAATCGATTCAATCTGTATGGGTCGTTGATTATTGGCAGCAAAATCATGCCCGACACTAAACCAGTCAGTATTAAAAAATCCCTGGGCCCGGCCCCTGAAACAATCACGAGGGCAATGCAAGTTATGCAGTATATAACGCCTGTGGCTAATGAATGACTTGCCAATATGAGGATTAGCGGCACCAGGCATAATAATGCCAGCTGCGCCAGCTTTTCTGAATTGTTCCAATCCCATTTATTTAAAATACCGGCTAAAGCTATGCTAAATAATATTGTACTAATTCCTGCCATGTCAAAAGAAAAGAAACCCACACTAAAATATGGTTTTCCAATAACGGGTTGACCAACAAAAAGAAGAACAGTCAGCGCAAATACCGTACCCAGATAGATGTGCTTGGAAAAGGGCTCCAATTTTCTGTAATCAAATAAATACAATCCGGTCACCACCACCGCTCCAATAATTATAACGGCAATACTCCTGGTAAACATAGGGATAGAGGCGGAAGCAGACGCAAATAATCCTTGTTTTTCCATAAAATATATTGACAATAAACCCAGTCCCGCAAAAAGAAGGCTTAAAGTCAAAACGGTCCACTCCGGCTTTGGTTTATGAACCTTGTCCAACTGCCTTCCCACAATTTCCGCGCTCCCCATTTGAGCAATCGCTTTGCCAACGGCTTCATCTTCAGAAAAACCTTCCGACAAGTACTCCTCAACAATCTCTTGAAGGTGGCTTTTAAGTTCAAGCTGTATTTCTTTATGAACTTCGCGGAATTTAATTTGCGAACATACGTCATTTATATATGCCAGTATTCTGTCATTCTGTTTTATAACCATAGATAAGCCTCCCGGTTAAAATTTTATCCACCGCTGAACGAAATGTTTCCCATTCCTGCTGTTTTTCCTTTAAACAATGATTCCCCTTATCAGTAATTCGATAATACTTCCTTTGACGGCTGCCTTCGTTTCCCAGCCAATAGGACTCAATCATGCCATTGGCTTCCAATGAGTGTAAAATGGGGTAGAGTGTTCCTTCTTTGAATTTAAAAACTCCACCGGATTTTTTTTCTATTTCCTTTATCATTTGATAGCCATACATAGGCGCGCGGTCCAGCAAACTTAAAACCAGAATTACCGTGCTCCCTTTTAACAGCTCTTTATTTACTTTCAAGGCAATCCCTCTTCGCAATAAATTCTATATCTATGCATAGTTAATCTAGGTATTAATATATTTCATGTCGACCCAAAAGTCAATAAGCTATTGACGCCCTGCTCTCTTAACTTATGTCCCACAAATTTTTCAGAGCCGGACAATTTTCAGGCCATTACTTTTTGCCCTGTTTTAAAGATTTATCACAATTGGTGGTTGTGTCATCATAAAATGTCCCGGACCGGAGGAAAAGAGGACGTATATTGAGTGTTTAGTTGGCGGGCAATGTGTAAAATAGAGGAATTCAACACCCCGGATAGAATGGTTGCTTAAGTCCAGGATTGAGTTGCGGGAAAGAAAATATCTCTGAGGTTGAATCATGTTTATCTGGCTAACCGGCACAAAGATCATTTTATATTCCTGGTTTTTAATCAGGTTGTTGCAAAAAACCCCGCTCAGCTTCCCACTGACGGCAATTGCGCTTGCTATTTTAGCCAATGGCTTTTGGCGAAGTTTTTACAGGTATGACAGGGCAAAAGTGAATATGATTACTTTGCTGCTGGACTTATTTTTGGCTGTTCTTATCTCTCTGTTCCCGAAAAGTGCCGGCTTTGATAAACTTTTTATGATTTACCTCATAGAAGGAACAGCTATATTACCGAAACCTTTCTTCATTATCTATGCCATGCTTGCCACCACAGCCAGTGTGGGCTCCAATGCACTGTTTGAATTAAGGGAAACGGGTCAGGCGCAATTACTTGGGATTGCCGAAATACTTCTGTATGGATTTGCGTTTATTCTGGTTCTTAGTGAAAGAAGACAAAGGGAACAAAGGCTGGCCTTTAAAAAACTGACAAAAGAACTTGAATACGTCAACCTTCAGCTGAACGAAAGCATGGCTTTAAGTGAGAAGTTAGCCTCTGAAGCTGAACGGCGGCGAATCGCGGGCGAGATCCACGATGGTTTCGGCCATGATCTCACCGGCCTAATTTTGACCCTGGAAGCCGGGAAAAGACTGCTGAACCATGATCCGGAAGCCGCAAAGACATACTGGGACAAAGCCCTTCAGGTTTCCCGGACGGCTCTTAACTCAGTCAGGGAACTGGTTTCAGAAAAAAGGGAATCATATTTTGAATTTGAGTTAGTTTCCCGTCTTAACGAAATGGCCCGCAAGGCGCAGGCTTTAACCGGTTTGCAGATAGAGCTTGACATGAGGCCCCGGGGTCTGTGCTTATCCAGTAAAGAGGATTTCAATTTATATCGGATATTTCAGGAAGCCGTCACCAATACCTTACGTCACGCGAATGCTGACCGCGCGCAAATTTCCATATCAGCAAACCGGGAATCTTTGTCTTTTTCCTATTGCGATAATGGTGCCGGAACAAATAGGATTGAAGAGGGAAACGGCTTAAAGGGTATGAAGGAAAGAATCGCCGAACTTGGCGGCGTTATTTATTTTCAGTCGCAGAGGGGAAAAGGTTTTAAAATCCACGGGCACATAGACAGACGGAGGGTAGGAAATGAAGAAGATAAAAATTCTGATTGTTGATGATCAGCCCATTGTCTGTGAAGGCTTGAACACTATTCTGCGGTTTGAAGAGGATTTTGAAGTTGTGGGTGTTTGTTACAATGGGCAAGAGGCGTTGGATTTTTGTGAGCGGAATAAACCCCATATAGTATTAATGGATGCGCGTATGCCTGTGCTGAACGGCATTGAGGCTACCGGAGAAATCACCCGGCTCTTTCCGGACACCAGGGTGCTGATTCTGACAACCTTTAATGAGGATATGCTGATTGTCAAAGGATTACAAAACGGAGCCAAGGGTTTTTTGCTTAAAGATATGCAGCCCGAGGAACTGTGCCAGATCATCCGGGTTGTTCATGACGGTGGAGTTTGCCTGCATCCTGATGTAACCCAAAAAATTCTCGCAAGAATTTCAGAACAGGATAGAAAGGCTGTCGCGGATAATCTGTCCGGGAAGGATATTTCTCAACTGACCAACCGGGAGAAGGAAGTCTTAAGACTGATCGGCAGGGGTTTTTCCAATATTGAAATATCTTCCGCGCTGTTTATTGTCGAAGGGACAGTGAAGAATCACGTAAGCAATCTGTTGGCCAAACTCGGGGCCAGGGACAGGACCCAGCTGGCGTTACTTGCCCAAAAAATCCATGACTTAAGATAGAGAAAGAACATGTCTGGGGTATGATGCCCGATGGCTCCCTCATCTTTATTATAAAGTTGAGGGATTTTATTATTTCAATGCCCTTTTTGGGCAGAGCCTTTGTCTACTATTGTCATAAATAAATTTTTACCCGGGGGTTGAAATGAAAAATAAAAAAACAATTCTCATCGTGTCAATATTTATTCTGGCTTTGATTATTTCCTTATTTTTTACCGTACTTCACGTGCAATCACAAATAACAGATTTGTTCCGGTTAAACAAAGAACTTCAGGAAGAGGGCTATTATATGGCTGATTTTGAGTTTAAGATGATGGGAATGGCATACTGGCTGGATCATGGCCATTACCACACAGCGTTGTCACGGCTCAATCAACTGCACAGGCAGTTAAAAACAAGAGAGGGATTAATTAAAATGCCGAAATTTAAAAACAAGGAAGATGAATTGGATTTCTATTTAAACCTTCAAAACGCCAGAACAGGAGCCTTTATGGATGACTCTTATCCATATTGCACTTATAACGAACCCACGGAAAATATTTTATCTCATATTGATGCGCTGGCTGAAGAAACAGGACAGCCATTACGCTTGAAGTATCCTTTGAAATACCTGGACGATATTAATACGCCTGAAAAGCTGAAAGCGTTTCTTGAGGATGTATCCAATGTCGGGTGGATTGCTTCCAGGTTTCCGCAAACCACTTTTTTGTTCGCAAGAAGCTTATTGAGTTATTACAACGGGGAAGGTGTTATTGGAGAACATAATTTATATAATTTCTCTCCCGAGTGGAAACAAACTTTGCTTCAATGGTTTTATGACAATCAGGACCGGCGAACGGGGTTTTGGGGACCCAGATCAAGAACAAGCGGCCAATTGTTAAAAAGGGATTTAACCAACACGGCTTCAATTATCAAAACATTCATTGACAGAAACGGCAGTGACATTCACCAATCCTTTCCTTTGCGATACAGGAAGGAGATGTTCAAAACGGCTCTTGGGGTTATGTCCGAACCAATCCCTTCAGATGAAGATTTGGATGAATGGCATGAATGGTCGTTGAAAATGGGAAAAGGAATAATCATGCTGACAAGGTATTTATGGAAAGACGCTTCGGAGGACGATAAAGCCAAGGCGAAAGCATTGATTGAAGGTTTTGTCAAAGTCGCCTTTGAAAAATATTACGTTGCAGGTGAAGGAGCATTTAGCTATTACCCTGCTTCGGAACACGCTACCTTGGACGGTACGGGCGGAAAAATAAACGAATTTACCGACATTGGCTTTTTTTCGGCTGAAAAGCAAAAAGAATTATGGGGAAATCCTGAAGAAAGTATAATTGATCTTGGGGTGTGCAACGTTTCAATACTTACAGAAAATAATTTTGCCTTAATCACTAATCATCCCGAAGTAAATTCCCTTCGTTTTTATGATACTATTCCTGACTTCGGCGATCTGACATCTGGAGTTTTCGCTGTTGCATATCCCCAAAAGTCTTCCGTTCGGGATATAATGGATTTTACTCCCAAAATGAAACATTGGCTTAATACCACTTCGCAAAGCATAGGAAATTGGGTCTCTAAAGAGGCAACTGCGCAAAGTATGAACACCCTGGAAATAGAAGAAGTTCTAATTTACGAAGATGGAATTTCCTTGAAAACTATGAATGAGTTTCTGCAAAAGAATAAAAGATTTGTTGTACTTGGTTTTGATGTTTTGCAGATTCCCAGATATAAAATTATTTTTGATAAAAAATAAATAAAATCCCAAAAGGTTATTGGAAAAACTTATTATTGTAATTTTCATTGATAATGACAGTTTTTATTGTGGAACTCTCCGGCTGCCAGCCTTCTCAGATAGTTTTTATGGAGATATAATTAACTGTATAGTTAGAATATTAGAAAAAAGTAATTTTTTGAAAGATTGGGAGGATACCATGAGTATTTTATTTGAGCCGGTCAGGATCAAAAATATTGTGCTTAGAAATAGATTTGTCAGATCAGCTACATACGACGGTTTCGCCGATAGTAGCGGTCATGTCTCCGACGGACAGATGAAACTTTTTTCCGATCTAGCTGATGGCGGTGTAGGCCTAATAATGGCAGGCATAGCTTACGTTCATCATACCGGTCAGATATCACCGTTTCAGAATTCCATTGCCGGTGATGAGTTTGTTCCCGGCTTTAAAAAACTGACTAAAGCGGTTCATGACCGTGGAGCCGGAATTGCCCTGCAAATTTTTCATGGAGGAAGAGAGGCCAAATATTTAAAAACAAAGAATGTCCTTCCTATTGCTCCGTCAGTTGTCGAAAATGATCAATATTACAGGGGCGAATACCGGAAAATCACGGACAGTGAGATTTGGGAGATAATTCAAGCATTCGGAGATGGAGCGCGTAGGGCAAAAGAGGCCGAGTTTGATGCCGTCCAGGTTCACGGTGCCCATGCCTACCTCTTAGGTCAGTTCCTTTCACCTTATACAAACAAAAGGCAGGATCAATGGGGCGGGAGTCTTGAAAACCGTCTTCGTATTTATAGCGAAATATACAAGGACATCAGGAAAAAAGTTGGCGAGGATTATCCGGTATTCATTAAAATTGGAGTCCAGGATGGTTTTCCCGGTGGACTTGAGTTCGATGAGGGAAAACAGGCTGCCGAATTTCTTGCAAATTTAGGATTTGACTCTCTGGAAATCAGCCAGGGTTTAAGAGGTGAACGATATGAAGGCACTGAATACAAAGCCCATATCAATAGCCTGGACAAAGAGGCATACTATCGAAACTGGTGCCGGGAAATAAAATGCCAAACGGATATTCCAATAATGATGGTCGGCGGTTTAAGAACTTTATCTCTAATGAAAGAGATTATTCAAAACAGAGAAGCGGACTTTATATCGTTATGCCGTCCCTTGATATGTGAGCCCAGCCTGATAAACCAATGGAAAACTGATGAACATAAAAAAGCAAGGTGTATTTCGTGTAATAAATGTGTTGATGAAATATATAAGGGAAGACCGATTTCTTGTGTCCAAACAAAAAAGGATAATCATTAAAAGGGATTAGATGAAACCGCATGGTTCAAGTTTCCATGAATCATAGGGTTGTCAAGGGGACAAAGGAAATGACACTTACCCTGCTATTTGAAATCAAAAACTCCATGTCAATTCCCCCGTCCCCCTGATATCCCCCTGATATTATTCCAAGTTAAGCCGTTTACTTAATATAAAATTAGTAATAGCGAAGTAAGCGGCGCTTTTAAGCCCGGCAATAATGATTCCAAAAGCTAAAGCCATCTGAATCGCCGGTAAATTGTTGGCAAAGTTATAGGAACTAATATGAATATTGGCTAATGGAACAACCTTTATGACCAGGCTGATTAGATTGACCAGGACATGTGCTAAGGTGTTGAGAATGATGAAGGCTCCAAAGGAAGCCAGTATTTTATGCTTACTAAACAGGTGCCCCACAGCAATGGAAGCATATATGAGCAAAATGCCGGAGGTCAGGGTGCTAAAGATGGCGATGATAACTTCAAAGATGGTGAATGACGCGGAAACACTCCAATATTCCGACAACCGACTTATAAGTAGTGAAAGACCCCGGATAGTTTCACTTATCGCTCCTGCTTTGTAAGTAATTATCAGAATTGTGAATACGGCGGCGATTACGCTGGCTGTAATCCAGAGCATAGATACCAAAAGCTTACTGACGATATGCTGCCAGGGATTTGTGGGCAGTGTAAACATTAGGTAGCCTTCATCGGAAAGCAGATTCTTATTAAAGCGCTGAATCATCACTGTCAGAGTCATGACAAACATACCGGCCATTATGATAATATAGATGGTGTGGCTGATGAATACTGGAAAAGTCTGTTGAAAATCAAAAACAGACAATATTCTTGAGATAAAGGCAAACGCCAGCAGAGAAGCGAAAAGTGGCAGAAATACTCTCCCTGTGGCTTTAAACTCGTACTTGAATAGTTTTCTCAGCATTTAAATACCTCCCTAAATAGGGCATCAATAGATTTGCCCTTTTCATCACGGATAGCATCAACAGAAGAAGTCAATACAATCTGTCCCTGATGGATGAATACAACATAATCCAATAATTTTTCAATATCTGAAATAAGGTGTGTCGAGATAACTATTGTGGCATTTTCTCTGTAATTGCCAAGGATCGTCTCCAATATATAATCCCTCGCTGCCGGGTCCACCCCGCCTATGGGCTCATCCAAAAGGTAAAGCTCCGCCTCCCGGCTCATAACAAGAATCAGCTGCACCTTTTCCTTCGTTCCTTTAGACATGGTCTTCAGCTTGTCGTGGGCATTGATATTGAGCTTTTTTAGCATATCGTATGCCTTTTTCGGTTGGAAATTATCATAGAAATCGGAAAAAAGTTCAATAATCTCGTGCACCCTCATCCAATCGTTCAGATAATTCTTTTCCGGGAGGTAGGATACTATTTTCTTGGTTTCGATACCTGGCTTTTTGTCTCCAATAAAAACATTTCCGCTGGTAGGTGTCAAAAGTTGGTTGACCATTTTGATAAGGGTGCTTTTTCCGCTGCCATTAGGCCCTAACAGCCCAACGATCTGGCCTCTTTCTACCTTTAAATCAACTTCAGATATAGCGGTTTTACTGCCGAAACTTTTGGTAAGTTTCCTGCATTCCAAAATTGCGCTCATTTTTTCATCTCCTTTACCATGTTTTGAATAACACGCAAAATTTCTTTAGGGTCAAAGCCCAGCTTTTGCATTTTCCCCAAAAACTCGGAAATTTGCTCTTGAGCCAATCTGTTTTTAGCCACCTCCAACATATGTGCGTCCTCCGTTATCGATCGACCGCTTGTGCGGTGCGTTATTATAAGTCCGTCTTCTTCCAGCTTCACTAAAGCCTTTTGCATGGTATTAGGGTTAACGGCCGCCTCTTTGGCCATATCCCGTACCGAAGGCAGTTTTGACCCTAATGGATAAACACCCGAGAATATCATCAGCGCAATCTGTTCGACCAACTGGATGTAAATAGGCCGGTCAGAATTTAATTCCCAGGGCATTAAATCACCTCCTGTACTATTGTATTAAGTGCATAATACAATAGTACAATATTTCTGGCTTTTGTCAATAACAGAACCACAATTTTCTGCTGGGTATCAAAGGGTCAAGGGGAGGATGTCAGAAAACTTCATGTCAATTCCCCCTTCCCCCTGACATTAGCCGGTGGTAACCAGGTGATTGGCATTTTCAGAACCCCTAAGTGAAAGAGCGGTTGACCCATGAATAAACCAATGCTGTCGCGCCTTAAAAATTTTATTGGTTTTAGCTCCTGTTATAGGGATTTTGGAAGCTTTTGTTCATTATTTTGTAATAATTATTAGGGATAATAACCTCAAACAGTTTTAGGAGGTTATTTTTTATGGCCAACAGGCTCGCTGATGAAAAAAGCCCCTATCTTCTCCAGCACGCCAACAACCCTGTGGACTGGTATCCCTGGGGGGAAGAGGCATTTGATAAAGCCCAAAAGGAAGATAAGCCGGTTTTCCTTAGTGTGGGCTATTCCACCTGCCACTGGTGCCATGTTATGGAAAGGGAGTCCTTCGAGGACGAAGAGTTGGCCGGACTGCTGAATAAATACTTCGTGTCCATAAAGGTGGACCGGGAGGAAAGGCCGGATGTGGACCATATCTATATGACTGTCTGCCAGGCCATGACCGGCAGCGGCGGCTGGCCTCTAACCATAATCATGACCCCCGCTAAAAAACCTTTTTTCGCCGGGACCTATTTTCCCAAACGCAGTCACTACGGACGTCCCGGGCTGATGGAAATACTGGAGGAGGTTCACCGGCAGTGGATTTCCGGCAGGGAGGAAATATTAAAGGCCGGGGAGCACATAGCAGACGCCGTGGGGCGGCAATTCCACGGCGATAAAGCGGGAAAACCGGACCGGGATACGTTAGACAGAGGATATTTAACCCTGAAAAAAAGCTTTGATCCGGAATACGGCGGCTTCGGCGGAGCGCCCAAGTTCCCCACCCCGCACAATATGGCCTTCCTGCTCCGCCACTGGAAAAGGACCGGCGACGGGGAAGCCCTGGCCATGGTGGAAAAAACCCTGCGGAGCATGCACCGGGGAGGCATTTACGATCACCTGGGATACGGCTTTGCCCGTTATTCCGTGGACCGCAAGTGGCTGGTGCCCCATTTTGAGAAAATGCTGTACGACAACGCCCTGCTGGCCATGCTTTACCTGGAGGTTCACCAGGCCACCGGCGGCGAAGGTTACGCAAGGGTTGCAGGAGAGATCTTCACTTATGTGCTGAGGGACATGACCTCCCCCGAAGGCGGGTTCTACTCCGCGGAAGACGCCGATTCCGAAGGAGTGGAGGGGAAATTTTACGTATGGACCACGGAGGAAATTATAAATATACTGGGTGAGGAAACAGGAAGGCTGTTTTGCCTGTGGTATGACGTTACGGAAAAGGGCAACTTTGAAGGACACAGCATATTGAATGGAATACACCGGGACAAAAAAGCTTTAAGCCCGGGCATGGCCCCGGAGGAATGGGAAAAAAAGCTGGCGGAAGCCAGGCAAAAAGTTTTCGCCGCCAGGGAGAAAAGGATCCATCCCCACAAAGATGATAAAATACTTACTTCCTGGAACGGGCTTATGATCGCGGCCCTGGCCCGGGGTTTCTCCATTCTAAATGAAAAATCGTACCTGGACGCCGCCACCCGGGCAGCGGAATTCATACTGACCCGGCTGAGGAGAGAGGACGGCCGGCTGCTGGCCCGCTACAGGGACGGGGAGGCCGCCTACCCGGCTTATATCGATGACTACGCCTTCCTGGTATGGGCGATGATTGAACTGTACCAGGCGGATCAACGGCCGTCATGGCTCAAACTGGCGCTGGAGCTGCAGGAGGAGCAAAACCGGCTGTTCTGGGACGGCCAGCACGGAGGATATTTCTTCTACGGCAGCGACGGGGAAGAACTGCTGGCTCGCCCCAAGGAAATATATGACGGCGCAACACCCTCGGGCAATTCCGTATCGGCCCTGAATTTATTGAGGCTGGCCCGGCTGGGGGCAAAGAATGAATACTCCTTAATGGCTGAAACCCTATTTGAAAGCTTTTCGGGCAATGTTAAACAATACCCCGCCGGCCACTGCCATTTGTTAATGGCCCTGGATTACGCCATGAGCCCCGGGAGGGAAGTGGTGGTGGTGTCCGGGCGGGACAGCGGGGATGTCCGGAAGGAGTTAACGGAAATACGGCGGCTGTTCACCCCGGACACCGTATTTATGTTCCGCCTGCCCGGGCGGGAATACCGGGAACTGGAGCAAATTGCCCCGCATATAAGCGGCATGTCTCCCCTGGACGACAAAACCACCTTTTACATATGCCAAAATTTCGCCTGCGGCCGGCCGCTGGACGACATTGGAGAGGTACAAAGGGTACTGCAGTCCTGACCGAATCTATTTGGATTCCCGTTCCACCCTTTTAAGCTCAAAAACAACAGTCCGCTCGGGATCCGGGCAGCCCCAGGTGGTGGGCTGCCCTTCCTTTGCCCAGGGGTATCTTCCTCCGTACAGTGTCACCGCCACTGCGGAATGCATTGATTCATAAGCGAAATGACAGAGTCCCGGAGGAGTGTGTTCCGTAAATTCAAAAACATCCCCCACCTTGTGTCCGAAAGGACAGCTCCCCTCCCCCCGGATTTCTTTCACCGTGGCAATTACTTTATGTTTGTACACCGTCATCAGCCTCATTTCTCCGTGATTTGATTAATAATATTTAACCCCCCGGGTATAACCCTTGGCAAGGAAAATTTAAAAAAATATAGAATATATGCATATGAAAATTTAATAAGCAAATTATTCGTATAGTTACTATCATTTTTATCTATATCCATGCAACTATTTTATGAAAGGAGCCTTTAACCAAATGTCTATTTTTACCGTGGATCAGACAAAATGCAAAAAAGACGGTATCTGCGCGGCTGAGTGCCCTATTTCCATTATCAGCATGCCGGATAAGGAATCCTTCCCCGCCTGGGCGCAGGGTGCAGAACAAATGTGTATTGGCTGCGGCCACTGCGTGGCCGTGTGCCCCCAGGGCGCCATATCCCTGGGCGACATGAGTCCTGAAAAATGCTCCCCGGTCCGCGGGGAATTGCTTCCGGGTCCGGAACAGGCGGAACATTTCCTGCTGACCCGCCGCTCCATCCGCAAATATAAAGAGCAGCCCGTGGAGCGGGAGCTGCTGCAAAGGATTATCCAAATCGCCAGTTACGCTCCCTCCGGCCACAACCTGCAGCCTGTTCACTGGCTGGTTATTGAAAAAAAGGAGGAAATAAAGCGGCTTTCCGGAATGGTGATAGACTGGATGCGCTTTATGCTCAAAGAAAAACCCGAATTTGCCCTTTCCCTGCACATGGACAAGGTAGTGGCGGGCTGGGACGCAGGCTACGATAAGATTTGCCGGGGAGCGCCCCATTTAATTCTGGCCCATGCCCCGAAGGCGCTGCCACCCGCCCCGGCGGCCTGTACAATCGCCCTGGCCTACCTGGAGCTGGCCGCATATTCAATGGGGCTGGGGGCCTGCTGGGCCGGATATTTCGGCGCCGCCGCCGGGCTCTATCCGCCGCTGCTCCAGGCCCTGGCCCTTCCCGAAGGGCATCAGGCCTACGGCGCTTTGATGATAGGATACCCCCAATTCAGCTATCACCGCATCCCATTGCGCAAAGAGCCTGCCGTCACCTGGCGTTGAGGTTATCTTAAACCGGCCCGGGCAACCGTGGAAAAACATATTTGTTATCGCCAAACCCCCCGGAACCATATACCGGGGGGTTTTTGCGACAGGGGACGGTTCTCGGGCGTCGCAAAAATTAAATTTTCTGTTTTTAGATGTTGGACAAATGCTGTGACATGCTGGCTGCAATGATCCGGGTGTAGCCATACGCAAACTTCAAAGGAATAAATACAATGCCAATTGATACATAATAAAAAAACGCTATAAGTGAGCCTTATGTTGGAAAAGAGGTTACTCCCCTACCGACATAGGCTGGGGACAATCCTGCGGCCTAAAGCCATGCTCAAAGAAGGTGTCCCCTGACTTCGAGCTTTTCAGCCTGTTTTTCCCCGGCCTTCAAGGACTAGAAAAAACAGGCTGTCAGCAGATAAAAATATTCCCGGAGGTAACTATGCAGGAGCAACAGATAACCGTATACACTACACCAACTTGACCCCATTGCCGCTCGGTGAAAGAGTTTCTTTCACAAAAAGGTGTAAAATACACCGAGCAGGATGTGGCCGCGGATCAGCGGGCCAGGGATGAAATGGTCCAAAAAACAGGGAAGCTGGCGGTACCGGTGATCACCGTCGGCAGCAAGGTCATTATGGGCTACAACCCTTCGGAACTGGAAAAAGCGCTTCATTAATCCATCCCGGGGATTAGTGCTGAAAATATAACAAAGCGCTTTCGGGAGAACCTGAAAAAATGGACGGTTTACGCTGCTAAGCGGCACCATTAGATTTGAAAATTGTCCGGAAGTTCGCAACAGGCATTTTCGTTTGGGAAAAGTGCCGGACGGCGCTATGCGTACAGGCCGATCGAAGGTTAGGGGACATACCTCCGAAAGTGGAAAGGGGACACACCTCTTCCAGAGGAATGTCCCCAACGTATGAACGTCCCCAACGTATGAACGCCCACCCAAATATAGTGTCCCTAACGATAAAGTCCCAAATTAATACTGTCCGCCCGGCTGAAGCGCCAGGTGAATGTTTTAGCAGCGATTTCCGGAAAAAAACAGCGCCCTGCCATCCGGCTTAAAGGCGCTGCTTTTTTAGCTTTAAAATAAGTGCAGTATAATTTTAGTATATTTAATCTTCAATAACCGCATCCAGTTTCTTGGCCAGAAGCGCCTTGGGGGTCAACCCCACGGTCTGGCCCACGTTTTGTCCGTTTTTAAAAATAATCAGGGTCGGAATGCTCATTATGCCGAAACGGCGGGCAATCTCCTGGCTTTGATCCACATTCAACTTTGTAATTTTCACCTTGCCCTGATACTCATTGGACAGTTCCTCGATAATCGGAGCCATACTGCGGCAGGGCCCGCACCAGGGCGCCCAGAAATCCACAAGTACCGGCAGATCCGATTTCAAGACCTCCGCTTCAAAATTACTGTCGTTTAATTCCAGTGCCAAATTCATCTCCCCTTTGCAATTTTAAAGGACCGCCAACGGCGTCCTAATTTTATATTCCTCAACCGCCGCCGGTCTTAACGGCGGAACCGCCGCAACTTCCCACTTTAACGGAACAGGCCGATATTAACTGCTCCACCCGGGGGCTGCCGCATTTCTGACAGGTTACCTTGTCACGGTCGCTGATGGCCACCATCACGGTAAACCTTTGCCCGCATTTTTTGCAGCGGTAGTCATATATGGGCATAAAAAATTTACACCTCCATCATCCGCCGGTTATGGCCCCGTTGGGGCATATAAAGATGCATTCCTCGCAGTCGTCACACAGTTCTATGTCCACCCGGGCCCTTTTCAGCAATACTATAATTGCTTTTTTAGGGCATATTTCGGCACACGCCCCGCAGCCCAGGCAGAGTTCCGGCACCACATACGCTGGCATTGTAACCTCCGCAGCCATAATACACTTTTCACCGGATTCGTGTAAATACGGAACCGGTTAGCTTAATTCTGATTTTTTAAATAACTGTATAAAATTAAGAACAAACTGCAGTTCCTTTTCATTGAGGTTGCAAATCAGATTCAATACAGCCTGTACATTGGGGTGCATTAGCAACTCCCTCAGTTCCGGGTTCATCAGGCTTAACATCTGGTCCACCGCGCCGGGTTCCATAATAAAATAACACGGGGACACCCCCATAACCTCAGCCAGTTTTTCAAGGGTTTTAAGCGACGGCTGGACTTTGCCCTGCTCTATTTGACCGATTAATCCGGCGGTAACCCCTGCCAGGTTGGCAAGCTGGGCCTGGGTAAGCCCGTATTCTTCCCTCAGGGCTTTAAGCTTGTGGCCCAGGGACCCTTCGTGCCCCATCACCGCGGACGGATGCACGCCCAGTCCCTCGGCAATCCTTTTCAGGGTGTTGAGCGCCGGATAGACTGTGCCGCGTTCTATTTCGCTCAGGTATGACAGTGAAATGCCCGCTTTAACCGCCAGATCCTGCAGGGAGAGATTCTTTTCCCCGCGCATGAGGCGGATTTTATCCCCCAGGGAGAGTCCGGTGTCTATCACATCGCCCTCTATAAGCTGCGCCTTTGACACATTAAGGGCAGAGGCCAGCTTGTCTATGGTTTTCAATGAAGGGCGCTTTGAGCCTCTTTCAATTTCGCTGAGATAGGATAGAGACAGGCTTGCCCGGCGTGCCAGATCCTGCAGCGTATAGCCGCGTTCTTCACGCATGGCGCGGATTTGGTCACCTTTAACAATCATATCTCACACTGCCTCCCGGCTTAAAAATATAATATTATCCTACTATACTTTCCCTAGGCAGTCAATCAAAGACGATATATTTTTAATTCTCAGCGAAATAATTCTAAATTTTCATTAATTATTGCTTAATGTTTTAGTAGCATTATTTCCCGGGCGATTTCCCTGAACAGTGGCGCGGCGGTTTCCCCGCCGCTCTTTCCGTTTCTAACCAGCACGGTGATAATATATTGAGGATTTTCCTTTGGAACATAGCCGGAAAACCAGGCATTGACCGGGCCTCCCCCGTAACCCAGCTGGGCCGAGCCGGTTTTGCCCGCGCTGCCGACTCCCGGCACATAGGCTTCCCGCCCCACCCCTTCGGTTGTCACCATGCCCAGCAGCTTTAAAAGCCTTGCGGCGGTATCCGGAGAAACCGCCCTTACCCCTTCACCCGGGGGAAACTGTTTTTCCAGTCCCGGGCCTGAAATACCGCTTACCAGCCTGGGCTGCCGGTATACACCGCCATTGACCATTGTGTTGAGCATGGCTGAAATCTGCACCGGGGTGGCCAGCACCGGACCCTGCCCCACGCTGCTGTTAACCAGATTGTATTTGGCGGCAATAAGCCTAAAATCCTGCTGGTTTTTACGGGGCAGGGGGTAGCCTGTTATTTCCTGGTTGTTCAGCCCCAGCCGCCCGGCGTACTCTATTATTTTGGCGGCCCCCAGTTTTAACCCCAGCCTGGCGAAGGCGGGGTTGCAGGATTCCGCGAAGGCCCTGGCGAAGGTGATTTCACCATGTCCCGGGTGCCAGCAGGATATAAGCCTGTCTTCACGCCCGGCGCAGTAAAAGAGTGTGTCTTCTGAAACCAGTCCTTCCTCCAGGGCGGCAGCGGCCACCACCACCTTAAAAATTGAACCCGGCTGAAACAGGTCCGTGCACTGGTCCAGAAAGGCGTCGTTGTTGCCGCCCAGATAGTCTTCAATTTTACCCGGGGCCGGGTTGTAGGCGGGCCTGCTGGCCATGGCCAGCAGGTCCCCGCCGGGAGCCATAACCACCACCGCGCCCATTTCCACCTCCCGGTCCATGATTTCCTCCACCTTGGACTGAATGGCGGCGTCCAGGGTGGTAATCACATTGCCCCGGGAAGGATCGGCCCCGTTGGTATTGACTTCCAGGGGCAGGCCGGGCAGGGCTTTGCCTGAGGCATCCAGGAATAGCCTGGCGCTGGCGGCGGGGCTGTCTCCCTTCAATACCTGTTCATAATACATTTCCAGACCCTGGCGGCCAACCCAGTCACTTAAGCTGTAACTCCTGCCGGTCAGCCGGGCCAGTTTTTCCCTTTCCGCATTATCACGCACCCGGCCCAGATGCCCCACCACCTGGGTGGCCAGAGGCCTCACTCCATAGCGGAAATGCGCGGGAACCACCGTCACGCCTTCCCAGCCCTGCTGTTTTACGGCCAAAGCCTGCCCGGCATCCAGGGGATAGGAAAGCAGCCCGGGCCCGGAGGAAATTTTCTTCCTGATTTCCCCGGCATCCACCCGCAGAATTGAGGCCAGGCCGGTTGAAACCAGAGCCTTATCCTCCACCAGCCGGGGAAACACCACCACCCGGTTGGCGTTATGAGAGCCGGTTAAAGAATTATAATTCCTGTCCAGAATCATCCCCCGGCTGAAATCCTCCAGGACAACCTTTTCCGTTTCCCTCTCCAGGGCCTGGCGGGCATAGATTTCACCCCTGGCGATTTGAAGGTAGCCCAGCCGGGCGGTAAGCATCAATAAGAAAAGGGCCAGCAGTGAAAAGATCCACACCAGCCTCTTGGATATAATTATGTCCATTAAATCCAATCCTTCCAGGATCAGCCATTTATAAACAGCTTGGCCGGAAAGAACGGATTATATACAATTTTTTTGTCTAACCGGTTTGTTCTCTTCGCCTTAACAGGCTGCCAGGTTCCAATGGAAAGGGTACCGGCAGCAGCACCTTTTGACAGGGGTGGGGGGCGTTTTCAATCTCCCCGCCCTCTCCGTCATACATTTTCTCCACTTTGAATATACCCTGGGGTTTTCCCGGGGGAGCCAGCACCTCCAGGGTCTCACCCACCGCAAAGCGGTTGCGCTGCTGAACCTCGACCACACCTGAAACCCGGTGGTAATTCTCCACGGTCCCCACGAAGGTGTACTGCCGGCGGTATATTTTATCCAGGTGGCCCTGCCCCTCAGACCCGACGGGCCCGGATATGAATCCGGTGGTATAATCCCTGTTGCTTACCTTGCCCAGTTCCTCCCACCAGGCGGGATCGGCGCGGTACCCTTCAGGGTCCGCCATGAAGCGGTCGATGGCCTGCCGGTAAACCTTCACCACCGTGGCCACGTAATGAACCCCTTTAACCCGCCCTTCAATCTTGAGGCTGCCCACACCGGCCCGGATTAGCTCCGGAAGGTAATCCAGCAGGCACAGGTCCCGGGAGCTTAATATATAAGTCCCGCGTTTGTCCTCCCCCACGGGAAAATACTGCCCCGGCCTTTTTTCCTCCTGCAGGGCGTAACGCCAGCGGCAGGCCTGGGCGCAATCCCCCAGGTTGGCGTCCCGGCCGGTCATGTAATTACTGAGCAGACACCTGCCGGAATAAGATATGCACATGGCGCCGTGCACGAAAACCTCCAACTCCAGTGCCACCGACTCCCGGATGCCGGCTATTTCCTCCAGGGAAAGTTCCCTGGCCAGCACCAGCCGCCGGGCACCGATAGATTCCCAGAAGGCGGCCGAGGCCCGGTTGGTTATGTTGGCCTGGGTGCTGACATGCACCGGCAGTTCCGGGACCTCCTTTCTGGCCACGGAAAAAACCCCGGGATCAGCCACGATTATCCCGTCAACATTAATATCCCTTAACTCCCCCAGGTATCCGGGAAGGTTATCCAGGTCCCTGTTATGGGCAAATATATTTACAGTTACATAAACCTTTACCCCCCGGGCATGGGCAAATTCCACAGCCCTCCTCATCCCGTCGGGGTCGAAGTTTTCCGCCCCCATGCGCAGGCCGAAACTCTTTCCTCCCAGATAAACCGCATCGGCGCCGTAAACCACGGCGGCCTTCAGCTTTTCCATGTCGCCGGCCGGGGCCAGCAGCTCGGGCCTTTTCAAAAACGTCACCATCCCGTGGAAGACTAATGCAAAAACCTTTATAACAGGGTCTTTTCCAATACCGGGCACCGGTTATAAGCGTGCTGCCCAGTAAAAAAGCAAAGTGTTCATACTTTGCTTTACCTTATTTAATATATTTGGCCTTGTTGGCATTATGCTCGGCCAGGGTTTTGGAGAAGACATGGGTTCCATCCGGCCTGGCCACGTAGTACAGATAATCAGTTGTTTCCGGATGGACCGCCGCCAACAGGGAAGCCTCCCCGGGAAAGGAAATGGGTCCAGGGGGAAGCCCGTAGTACTTGTAAGTGTTATACGGTGAATCGGTTTCAAGATCCTTGTAATATATTTTATCCCTGTGGCCACCCAGGGCATACTCCACAGTGGCGTCAATCTGAAGTTTCATTCCCCGGTGCAGCCGGTTTAGCATGACTCCCGCGATCAGAGGCCGCTCCCTGTCCACCCGGGCTTCCCTTTCCACCATGGAGGCCAGGGTAACCCCCTGGTGAAGGCTCAGCCCCAGCAGGGCCGTATGCTCGGAGAAATTAATTTTCACCAGCTCATCGTTAAAGCGTTTGAGCATCATTTCTATTATTTCTTTTTCAGTGGTTTCGCTGCCTATATGGTATGTATCGGGAAAAAGATAGCCCTCCAGGCGCCGGCTGTTCCGGGGAATCCCCTCTAAAAAGGAATAGCCGAAATCCCCCTGGAAAACCAGGCGGGTGAATTCTTCCCTTTGGATCAAACCCCGCTGGGACAGCATGTCCACCAACTGGCGAAAGTCATACCCCTCCGGCACCGTAAAGGCTATTTTATCCGGCGGGCCGGCTACCAGCGCGGTGGCGATTTCCTCCAGGGGCTGGGCAGGATTAAATATATATTTACCCGGCTTTAACTTGCCGGTTATACCCCTGTACCTGGCATACAGTTTAAATACCTCGGGCCCCCTGGTAAGACCGGCCTGGTACAGTTTTTGACTGATATACTCACCGGAGGCGTTGGGAGGAATGTCTAAAATCACCTCATTACCCTTTTGGGAGGGGTCCACCGGTGTGATCAGCGCGTTGAAATACAGTTTTGCCAGTAAGGCCGTTCCCACCAGCAGGACAAGGGCCAGCAGGACCAGCACCTTCAGGCGTCTCCGGCCGGCAGGATAAATATGACTTTTCATCTATACTCCATGTCGACATTTTTTATAATTATACCATCCTTTTTCTTTTTCTTACAACCTAAGTGGGGTCAGGCTTTAGCTTGTTACTTTCCGCGGAAAGTAACAAAGTAAAGCCTGACCCCAATCATTAGACAGTTCCCTTTTCCTTTGATATGACCACCTTGGCCTGAGGCTGGGCGTTGTCCAGCAGGAATACCGGTTCGTTAAGCCTCTTTACCACCTCTTCCAGCACCAGTTCCATATGTATTCCCTGGGTGGCCACCGCCGGTATGATTGGCTTGTGCCTGTATATTCTCTGCAGCAGCTTGATGGTGGTGTTGGACACGTCCCTGGGAGTTTCGTCTATCTTGGTAACCACAATTATATCCGCCTCATCCAGCAGTATGCTGCCCTGCTCCATAATTATCTCGCCCTTTATTCCCGCCGGTATCACACTTACCAGAATGTCGGCCAGATTTCTGCATTCAGCCGATTTATAGCCGTCGTTAATCCCCACCGCCTCTATCAGGACCACATCGGGAAGCGTTGAAATGTCGGGTATATCCCGCTGGGAAAGATTGCCCAATTCCAGCACCGAACGGACTTTGTTCAACTCCTCCAAGGCCCTCCTGGCATGCTGTATCAGCCTGTTCTTCTCCTGAATCTGGTTGACATGGCTCCTGATAACCCGTTCAACATCCGACACCACGTCCATTCCCGGCTCCGGAACGGCCACGGTAAGATAGGTAACGTCTATACCCTTGTGCAAATAAGGTTTTTCATCCTGTATGCCGGAGCCCACAGCCAGGGGCTGATACTCCTTGGCCTTCAGGCCGCGGTACAATTCCCCCACAATGGTTGATTTGCCGCTGTCATTTCGCCCGGCAATGACTATTTTTTTCATTAACGGCTTGCACCCCTTTCTACCAAATAAACTATATTTAAAAAATATGTGGGATATGAAATTGATAGAATAAAAAGGGAATAAAAAAAGAGAGCCCCTGGCTCTCTCCAAAAAAGAAATGTCATAGTAGGGTTCACGCCCCCGACGGAGGAACGATACCTCCCTGGGGCGGGGGGGGTTCCTGACCGGCCCCGGCCTCCCCGGTTACCTGTTCGTTTTGCCCGTTTTTACGGCTGTCCGGACCGCTGCCGGGCGCTGTGCCGCCAGCCTGACGGACAGGTGAAACACTCTCACCCGTGCCCACCAGAACTATCTGGTTCTGGGGATTGTAAAGGCTGGCGGGCAGGGATTCCAGCCTGGATGCCCCGTTTTCCTCTATAATCCTGCTGGCGATTATTTTCGCCCCTTTTACCCCTTCTTTTTTAACCTTCTGGGTTCCCTTGGCCAGGGTGGGGTCCGGCTCGTAAACCACCTTGTAATCATATGTTTCAACGGTTTTTGTTTTAATGATTATATCTTTCCTGGCCTGGGAGTTGCCGTATATTTTTACGGTTACCTTGCCTCCGCCGGTATAAGTCTTTATGTACAAATATTTATCCGTATTATTTCTGAATACAAAATCTATATAGTCATAAGCCACGGTGGCGTCCCTTCCCGCCGGAGCGTAAGCCACGGGCAGGGAGTGGTTTTTACGGGTAACCACCTCCAGGCCGGACATCAATACCGCATTGTAAAGGGTTGTGCTGACCTGACAAACCCCTCCCCCGAGGCCGTCCACCAATTCGTTGTTAACAATGACTTTGGCGTTTTTGTAACCGGCCTCCGAACTCCTGGGGCCAACCACTTTGTTGAAAGAAGTTTCCTTGCCGGGAGGGACCAGCAAATTGTCCAGGGCGCCGGCAGCCACCCTTACGTTGAAGGCCCGGTCCGTTACCGAGGCGTCAAAACGGGTGGTATAGGAGCCAAGCAACGTATCCAGCCCGTATTCCCTCACTTCTTCAGTGGTTACGTCCGGCTGCGCCTTTTTCAGAGAGAGTTCCACCCTGGGGACCACACGGTTGTTTTCCAGCACGGACAGCAGGTCCCTGGCGGCCTTTTCCTTATCCACCAGCACCCCTTCCCGGCCTGGAATTATTTCAACCGTATCCGCTTTTGTGACGGCAAAACCCGCATCCACCGGCAAAATGATCAAATCGGCGGTTAAATTATCCAGCCCGTGGTCAAACATTTCCCTGTCCAGCTTAAGCACCGGAACCAGATCAACACCATTGGTCCTGATCCGGCTTTTCTCCCGCCAGTTGTCGATAAAAGAGCCTTCTTTCCCGACTTTTAGGGCTTTTTCCATTATTTTCTCAGCATCCAGGGAGACTCCCAGTGATGCCGGCGCTATCTGCCAGGCACGGTCCTGATACTCCAAAATTACCGGGGTGGACAGGTAGTCTTTTTCCAGGGAGGCAATTTCTTTAATACCGCTCTCCCTCTCCAGCCCGGATAAATTCTGTCCTATAAAACTGACGCCCTCCAGCACCTTTTGCGAATCTGACGCCTGGGTTGCACCCATAAAAAATAAAAGCCCTGTTGCCAGAAACACTCCGATTAGCCCGCCGGTTATTGCTGTTTTGTACTTCAAAGTAAAAACTCCCTCCCTGCTAACAAGAAGGACGCCCCGAATTCCGTCGATGTTCCGACAGCATGATAAATATTTTTAAAGCAGATTATGCTAAAAAACCCCGCACTTGATCGCAATAAAAAAACCGGCGGGGATAATCCCCGGGCCGGTTAATCCGGTTACTGATATTATATCCCATTATTCTTCCTGTGCAATCATTTCTTCCCAGGCATCGGCTACTTTTTCCCATTCCTCGTCATCTTCTATGTCCACCAGCAGTTCGTTGCCTTCCTCGTCCTTTTCGAACCTTAATATGATAGCCTCGTCCGATTCCTCGTCCACAGGCAGCAGGATGGCATATTCAGTACCCTCCACCTCGAGAATATCTATTACTGTAAAGTTGCGTTCCTCGCCGTTCTCGTCGATAAGTGTAAGAACTTCATCCTCCCCGCCGTCACAGCTGCAGTCGTGATCGCACCCGCAATGGTGCCCGTCCACGTGGTCGCTGCCGGCACCGTTGCCCGGCTTGTTGTTGTCCTTGTCAGCCAATATAGCTCACCTCATAATCAAAAATTCAACCTATTCTATACCAGGAAAAGACAATTGTCAAGGAAATTGAATCATGGCAAGCAAAACAAAGCATTTTGCCAATAAGGCCGGTTGAAAACGGATAATCACCTGCCCGCTCCCCCGGAATCCAGATATCCCTGCAAAATTATGGCGGCGGCCACCTTGTCTATAACTTTTTTACGTTTCGCCCTGCTGGTGTCCGCCTCCAGCAAAATCCTTTCCGCGGCCACGGTGCTTAACCGCTCATCCCAGAGCTCCACCGGCAGGGACAGGAGTTTTTCCACCTCCAGGGCAAATGCCTTTGACTTTTCTCCCCTTTCTCCCAGCGTCCCGTTCATATTCCGGGGCAGTCCCAGCACCACTTTTTCCACCCCGTAAGTCCCAGCCAGTTCCTTCAGCCTGTCCATTTCCCTAGCCTTATTGCCATCCCTGCGTATCACTTCAACCCCCTGGGCGGTCCAGCCCAGGGGATCGCTCACCGCAACCCCTATCGTTTTGTCTCCCAGATCAAGGCCCATTACCCGCACATTTTATCACACCTTCCAGTGTTGCCAAAATTCCCTGCCAACTAACCTCACCGGATGCCTTTATTTTGCAATTTGTTTAAATTTCTCAATTTATATAATTTTTATGCAAAATTCAGGGCATACGCTGCCGCAATAACCGCACAGCCGGCAAAGCTCCGGGTTCACCCTTGCCCTGTCCCCGTCCAGAAACAGGGCGCCGGACCCGCAACGTTCCACGCATTGTCCGCAGCCACGGCACCAGTCCTCTATGTGCAGGCGGCGGCTCTGGACATTCACCAGCCTCTGCACCCGGCTGTCCGGAGTCAGACCGTTGAACACCGCCACGTTATAGTCCACTTCGGCCGCGGTTCTCATCCCCACAGCCACCGCTGCCAGCCCGGGAAGCGAAAGGACAAAATCAAAAGCCTGCCGGGTATCGCTGATCAGGTTGCCTCCTCCCAGGGCCTTCATGCCGTAAATACCCTTTCCCGCCCTGCCGGCTTCGGCGATGGCCGCGGCCATGTCCTCCACCGTGCCGTCCTGAATTCCTATGCCTGTAATATTCACCAGGGGATGAATAACGTCAAACTCCGGAACCGCCGCCGCCGCCCTGACGCCCCGCACCGAGTGGGTGGAGATGCCCAGGGCCCTTACAACACCCTTCTCCTTTGCCTCCAGCAGACGCTCCACGGCCTCCCAGTGGCCCCGGATGGTAAGTTCCGATTCCTGCTCGTGCAGCAAGAAAATGTCTATATAATCCCTGCCCAGGGCCTTTAACGCGGTGCTCAGGCTTTTTTCCATACCCTCCCTGGTATAGGCGTAGCATTTGGTGGTAATTACCGTTTCACCGGAGCGGCCCCGTATGGCCTCCCTGATGTGGGGGTAGGTTTGGTATAATTCCGCGGTATCGATGAAATTCACGCCGGCGTCCAGGGCCCGGCGAATAATCCCGGCCCCCTCTTTGACCGGCAGGTTGGATTGCAACGGCCCTATGGTAAGCGCCCCGAAACACAGGCGTGAAACTTTAATGCCGGTTTTCCCCAGATAGTTGTACTGCAAGACCAATCTCCCTTTTACATTCAAAATAAAACCCTGCATTTACGCAGGGTTACTTTTCCAGATAGTTTTTCACCAACTCCTCCAGCAGTTCGTCCCTTTCCAGCCGCCGGATTAGGCTCCGGGCATTGCCGTGGCTGGTGATATAAGCAGGGTCTCCTGACAGCAGGTAGCCTACAATCTGATTGATGGGGTTATATCCCTTTTGCTTCAGGGCGGAATACACCGTAAGCAGTATTTCCCTGGCCTGATTTACTTCTTCCGCCTGTACTTTAAACATTACTGTTTCTTCAAAAGGTTCCTTTAGCACGGTTTACCCCCCCTTAGGAAAAATATAACCTCATTTGATAATTATAATTCGTTGCTATTTTGTCTTTTCCTCCACTGCTATAATAACCCAGGAAAAATAAGTTATCAACCATTTCCAACTCCGCCGCTGATTTTTGTGATTAAATATTATTATACCTGACAAATGAAAAAGCCGGAAGTAAAATAAAAAGCGGGGGTAACCCGCTTTTATTCCAGTCAGCCTTTTATCTGTTCCCCGGCAACCGCCCTGGCCCTGTCCAGGGCTTCCTGTACGCGGCCGGGCTCCTTTCCCCCGGCCTGGGCCATTTCCGGACGTCCTCCACCGCCGCCGCCAACCGCCGCGGCCGCCTCTTTAATGATTTTGCCGGCGTGCAGCCCCAGGCCCAGCAGGTCCTTGGTAACCGCCACCACAAGGTTGACCCTGTCGCCCACCGGACTGGCCAGGACAATCACCCCGGAGCCCATACGGTCCCTTAAAAGGTCCACCATGGCCCGTAAACTGTCCATATCCGGAGCGCTGGTATGGGTCGCCAAAAATTTGACTCCCTTCAAGTCGGTTACCTGGTCCAGCATGCTCTGCACCTCGAAACGGGCCAGCTTGGCACGCAGATTTTCCGCCTCGTGCTCCAGTTCCCTGTAATCCTTAACCAGGGATTCCACCCGGTGCACCACCTCGCTGGGGGCGGCCTTCACCGCCCGGGCTATGCTTTCCAGTTGCTGGTCCCTGGCATTGATATAGCGCAGGGCTCCCTCCCCGGTGACCGCTTCCACCCGGCGCAAACCGGAGCCCACCGAGCTCTCGCCCAGCAGTTTGAACAGCCCCACTTCCGAGGTGCTCCTTACATGGGTACCGCCGCAGAGCTCCAGGCTGTAATCCCCCATTTTCACCAGCCGTACCCTCTCGCCGTATTTTTCCCCGAACAGTGCCGCCGCACCGGTTGCCCTGGCCTCTTCCAGAGAGGTTTCCCGGGTTTCCACCGGTAGGTTATCCAGTACCCTGGCGTTAATTATCTCTTCAATGCGGCGGGCTTCCTCGGGGGTTACCGGGCTAAAATGGGTAAAGTCAAACCTCAGCCGATCCGGTTCCACCAGCGAGCCGGCCTGGTTCACATGCTCCCCCAGCACCTCCTTGAGAGCCTTGTGCAGCAAATGTGTGGCCGAGTGATTGCGGGCAACCGCCGAGCGCCTGGGCAGGTCCACACTGACCTTAAAAAGGTCGCTTTCCCGCACCATGCCGCTTAATACCTTGCCCCGGTGCACGAAAAGTCCTTCCACCGGTTTATACACTTCGAAAACCTCAATTTCAGACCCGGCTCCCGTTAACCTGGCGTAATCGTTTACCTGGCCGCCGGATTCGGCATAACAGGGAGTGCTGTCCAAAACAAACTGAATTTCCTCACCGGCCACAGCCCTGTCGGCCCGCTGCCCCTCTTTCACCAGCGCGATCACACGGCCCTCCGCCTCCAGGGTGCCGTAGCCCACAAAAACGGTTTCGCCGTATTTATCTCTCACTTCCTTGAACAGCGCTCCGGTTTCCGACAGGTATTCGGTCTCCTGCCTGGCGCTGCGGGCACGCCGTCGCTGCTCCTCCATGGCCGCGGCAAAGCCGTCCTGGTCAACCCCCAGGCCGTTTTCCTCCGCTATTTCCATGGTCAGTTCCAGGGGGAAGCCATAGGTGTCGTAAAGCTTAAACGCGTCACTGCCGGTAATCTCCGTACCGCCGGCGGCTTTGGCCTCCTGAACCAGCCTGTTTAATATTTCGGTCCCCTGGGAGAGGGTTTCCCCAAAACGTGCTTCCTCCGTGCTTATAACTTTCAGAATGTGCTCACTGTTCTTTTCCAATTCCGGGTAGGCCGGTGACATCTGGCGGATTATGGCCCCCGCTACTTTAAACAGAAAAGGCTCCGTCTCCCCCAGCAGCCTGCCGAAACGCACCGCCCGGCGCAAAAGGCGGCGCAACACGTACCCCCGGCCTTCGTTGGAGGGCAGCGCCCCGTCGGATACGGCAAAGGTAACCGCCCGGCAGTGATCGGCTATAACCTTCAAACCCAGGTCCGTGTCCTTATCCGTTCCATATTTGACGCCGATTTCTCCGGCGGTAAAATCCATAATTTCCCTAAAAATGTCGGTATCAAAATTGGAGGGAACATTTTGCAGCACCGAGGCCACTCTCTCCAGCCCCATGCCCGTGTCTATCCCTTTATTTTCCAGAGGAGAATAATTACCCCCCTCGTCCCGGAAAAACTGTATGAACACCAGGTTCCATATTTCCAGGTAGCGGTCGCAGTCGCAGCCCACTGAACATTCCGGGGAGCCGCAGCCCCTTTCCTCGCCCAGATCAATATATATCTCCGAGCAAGGCCCACAGGGCCCCACGCCTATTTCCCAAAAGTTAGTGTCTTTCCCCATCCTGACAATCCGGCTTTCCGGCACACCGATCTCCCTGTGCCATATATCAAAGGCCTCGTCGTCATCCAGGTAAATTGTAATCCACAATTTGTCCTGGGGAAGCTCCAGCTGTTTGGTAACAAATTCCCAGGCCCAAGATATGGCCTCCCTTTTAAAATAATCGCCGAAGGAGAAGTTGCCCAGCATCTCGAAAAATGTATGGTGCCGGGCAGTCCGTCCCACGGATTCAATATCCGGAGTGCGCAGGCATTTCTGGCAGGTGGTTGCCCGGCGCACTTCCGGCTTTGCCGCTCCGGTAAAGTAAGGTTTAAAGGGAACCATTCCGGCGGCGGTCCAGAGTATGCTGGGGTCGTTGGCCGGAATTAAAGAGGCGCTGGGTAGTCTTTTATGCCCTTTGCTTTCAAAAAAACCAAGATATCGTTCTCTTATTTCACTACCGGACATTCTCTTCAAGCAAATCACTCCACTTTCTTTCCTCATCCTGCCATCTTTGATTTTTTGCTGTATAATTATACATACTCCGCCAGCGAAGTGTCAAGAATCCGTTTGGCCCGGTGGATTTCATCAAGCACCGGCCAATTTGCGCCAGGCGAAGGTCAGAAAAATCTTCAACACCGCCGCGGTGGGCACCGCCAGAAGCATCCCGGTGAGACCGTACAGCCTTCCCCCGGCGAACAGGATAACAATCACGGCCAGAGGGTGCAGCCCCATCCTGTCCCCCAGCAACTTGGGAGAAATAACGCTGCCCTCCAGCTGCTGGATGATAAAAAAGGCGAAGGCCACCTTTACGGCCAGCCAATTGGAACTTAAGAGCGCCAGGGCCACCGCCGGCACAGCCCCGATAACCGGCCCGAAATATGGTATGAGTTCCGTAAGACCGGCGAAAATACCCAGGGTCAGGGCAAACTCCAGCCCCAGGGCGGCCAGGGTTAACCCCACCAGCACCCCTATCACCAGGCAAACCAGCAAATAACTCTGGATATAACTCTTCAGCACCCGGTTGACATCGCTGAGCAACTCCAGAACGTCCATACGCCAGCGTACCGGAATTATCCTGGTAAATTCCGATTTAAAGTGCCCCAGATCCTTTAAAATATAAAAAGCCAGCACCGGGGCCAGAAAAATGCTGACAACATGTCCCGCCAGGCCAATCATCCCGGCGGCGGCATCTTCGGCCAGAGACAGTATCTCTTCCTCCGCCTTTTTAATCTGGCCGTCGATTATGTCTTTCATTTCCCTGGGCAGGCCGGCCCTGGTATACCTGGCCTGGATATCTTCGCTTATTTCCTGGACCTGCCGGGTATAAACCGGCACCGTGCTGGCAAGGGTGTTCAGCTGCCCCACCAGCCTGGGCATTCCGTAGAGGCCCACGGATGCACCAAGAATGATCATTGCCAGGTAAACCAGCAATATTGCCGTTACCCTCCCGGTCCCCCTTTTTTCCACGGCGTTCACAATGGGGCTGAGCAGATATACCAGCACCCCGGCCAGAATAAACGCCGGCAGCACGCTTCGGATAACATACAAAAATAAAAGGAACAAGACAATTAATAATCCATAAAACAATCTCCGGTGATATAACCTTTCACTCCACCAGGCCACTTGGACGCCCTCCCGGAAGCATTGCAACAACGCGTGTCTATTTAAAGAAAAAGTGAGGACAATATCCTCACTCACTTAACCCTTAATCTTCTGGTTAAACCCTTTACCATATGCTGCGCTTTTTTCTGAATTTGCTCGGGGTCCGCCATGTTTTTAAAACCCTTTATTTCCATCTTGCGTTGGGGTTTCATGAACAGTCCGGCAAAGGCTCCCATCACTGCGCCGGTGATGACACCCCTGAAAAATCCCCTTTTCATCGATTTCCCTCCCGGAAGTCACATCAGGAATTCATTGTGCGGATCGAAGGCCACCAGGCTGCCGTCCTCGGCAACCTCGTAAATCTGAACGCCCTCTTTATTCAGCCTGTACTCAACGCAACAATCCCAGCAGTAATATTGCTCCACTCCTACTTTGCCGGTGGCCTTGCCGCCACAAATAGGGCATTGCAATTTGCCTCGCCTCCCAAACCATTCGTAATGGGTATTATACCCGCTTATCAAATAAAAAATGCAAGGGGTCAGGCTATTAACTTATTAACTTATTCCACGGAATAAGTTAATAAGTTAATAGCCTGACCCCTTATATTATGGTGCCTCCACCCACCAGCAGGTCGCCCCGGTAGTATACCACCGCCTGGCCGGGGGTGATGGCCCGCTGGGGATTTTCAAAGGATACCCTTACCCTGCCTCCGGGCAGGGGGGAAATAACCGCCGGGGACGGGCTTCCGTTGTAGCGTATCTGGGCCTCCACCGGTTCCGTCCCGGATAATTCCTCAAAAAGTATATAATTATTGTCCACCGCCTCCAGGGCCGATGCGTACAGATCGTCATTGGAGCCCAGCACCACGTCGTTGGTGTCCCTGTCCATATCCACCACGTACATGCGCCGGCCGAAACCGGACCCAAGCCCCCTGCGCTGGCCTATGGTGTAAAAGGGTATTCCCCGGTGCCTGCCGATGACATTTCCCCGCATATCCACGAAATTGCCGGGTTTTATGCGATCCCCGGCCCTTTCCTGGAGAAAGCGGGTGTAATCGTCATCGGGAACAAAACATATTTCCTGGCTTTCAGGCTTGTCCGCCACGGCCAGACCCCGCTCCGCCGCCATGCCGCGCACCTGCTCCTTGGTATAATCCCCCAGGGGCATCAACGTTCTGGCTATCTGCTCCTGGGTCAGGTTGTAGAGCACGTAGGTCTGGTCCTTCCTGCTGTCCACGGCCTTGCGCACCAGGTGCCTTTCCCTGGCCGGGTCCCAAAAAAGTCTGGCATAGTGCCCCGTGGCCACATAGTCCGCCCCCAGGGCCAGGGCCTTTTGCAGCAGGGTTTCAAATTTAACGTACCGGTTACAGGCTATACAGGGGTTCGGAGTTCTGCCGGCAATGTATTCCTCGATAAAGTAGTTTACCACCTTTTCCTGGAAGGCGCCCCTGAAGTTCATCACATAATAGGGTATGTTCAGCCTGTTGGCCACCCTCCGGGCATCCTCCACCGCCGCCAGGGAGCAGCAGCCCACATGCTCGCCCTCAACCTCGGTGATGCCGGGGTCCCATATCTGCATGGTCACCCCTACGACCTCGTAACCTTTCTCAAGCAAAATGGCGGCGGTGACCGAACTGTCCACCCCGCCGCTCATGGCTACAACAACTTTCTTACCGTTGCCCAATGGCTCTCACCTTTTTATCCGAAATAGAAAGGTACTATTCAGGTATCCAAAAATTCAGGAGTCGAAATTTCAAGACCATATAAGTAAGCCCTGGGTTCGGAAGAGGTTATCCCCCTTCCGAACCTACGTTGGGGACATTCCTTCTACCCTAAAGGTATGCTCCAAATGAAGGTGTGTCCCCTGACCTTTAAAGAGAAGTATGTCCCCTTTCCTTAATTGCCTGTTTATCCCCGGCCTTCAAGGACGGGGTCTTATAGGCTGTTGGCGGGATAAAACCGTTCTCTCCTGCCGGCTCCTGATTCCTGACCTGAAAACTTTATTTCTTTTCCTGCTTGTCCATATAGTCCTGTATGGCGGCCTGCAGGGCATCCGCGGCCAGGTTGGAGCAGTGCATCTTTTTGGGGGGAAGCCCGCCCAGGGCCTCGGCCACCATTTTGTTGCTTATTTTCAGAGCCTCGTCCAGGCTTTTCCCCTTGACCATCTCGGTAACCATGCTGCTGGTGGCAATGGCCGCGCCGCAGCCGAAGGTTTTAAATTTAACATCCTCGATTACATTATCTTTAACTTTTAAGTAAATTTTCATTATGTCGCCGCAGGTTGGATTGCCCACCTGTCCCACACCGTCTGGATTTTCAATCTCTCCTACATTCCTGGGATTCTCAAAATGATCCATTACCTTCTCTGTATACATGGCCCAAACCTCCTATAAATTATCTTTTCCAGCGGAGCCATAAATATTAATCCAGCATCGTTACATCTTGCAGGAACCGTGTGCCTTGCAGGCATCGCAGCTGCCGTTGATGGCGAATTCGGTTTCCTGGTCCAGGGGCGACATGGCTCTCAGCCTGTTTACAATGGGCGGCATTATCTCCAGGAAGTAATCAATGTCTTCCATGGTATTGTCCCTGCCCAGGGTAATCCTGATGGAACCGTGGGCAATCTCGTGGGGTATGCCCATGGCCAGCAATACGTGGGAGGGCTCCAGGGAGCCGGAGGTGCAGGCCGAACCGCTGGATGCCGCCACACCCTTTAAGTCCAGGCTCAGCAGCATGGACTCGCCCTCAATAAATTCAAAGGTAAAGCTGGCGTGATTGGGCAGTCTCATGGTGGGGTGGCCGGTAAGCTTCACATAGTCGATTTTAGTGGTTACTTCATGAATTAACCGGTCCCGCAGGGCTTTCAGGTGCTCCGCTTCGCTTTGCAAATCCCGTATGGCCAGTTCGGCGGCCTTGCCCAGGCCCACTATCCCCGGCACGTTTTCCGTGCCCGCCCGGCGCAGGCGCTCCTGTGCCCCGCCGTGGAAAAGGGATTGCTTCCAGCGGGTGCCCTTTCTTATATAAAGGGCGCCAACACCCTTGGGCCCGTATATTTTATGGCCGGATATGGTTAACAAATCCACTCCCAGTTCTTCCACGCTAAAGGGTATTTTTCCAAAGCTCTGGACCGCGTCGGTGTGCATGGTAATTCCCTTGGAGCGGGCAAGGCTTCCTATTTCCTTGATGGGCATGATGGTGCCCACTTCGTTGTTGGCATGCATTATGGTAATCAAAATGGTCTTGTCGGTGATGGCCGCGGCCACGTCGTCCACGCTGACCATGCCGTATTTATCCACGGGCAATATGGTAACGGTGAATCCCTCTTTGCCCAGGGCCTTTACCGTGTTGATCACCGCATGGTGCTCCACGGCGCTTGTAATAATGTGGTTGCCCTTGTTTTTATTTATCATGGCCACACCGTGTATGGCCATATTGTCCGATTCGGTTCCGCCGCTGGTAAACACTATTTCGTTGGGAGTGGCGCCGATGGCCGCAGCCACTTTTTCCCTGGCGGCCTCAACTTCCTTGCGGGCCTGACGGCCGAAATAGTGCAGGCTGGTGGGATTACCGAAGTTTTCTTTAAGGAAAGCGCACATTTCATCGGCTACATCCGGGCGGACCGGGGTGGTGGCACTGTGGTCGAAATAAACTCTACGCATGTCCATAACCTCCTGTGGTATTATTGCAGCTCAATAACAACTGATAAAAAGTTTGCCTTGCTACGAAATAACAGTCTATCTTAAAACCGGCAGATACCCTCACGAAACGCTTCCCCAAAACCCCCTCCTCTAAAAGCGGAGCAGGTTCAAATGACCGCGCTGACCCTATTTCCCCTTCTTTTCGGCGGGCTTTTCCATTTGCCGTCCACAGTGCCGGCCGCATAAAAACTATTTTTACACTTCCGGCTTATCCCGGTGCGGGCGCAGTTTTTCCGAGTCCCGGCACATATCCTCAAGGCTAATGGAGTCCAGCACCTGAATAATGCTGTCCCTGACCCTGGCCCAAACGCTTCTGGTGATGCAGTAGTCGGCATTGTCGCACTCCGCCGGCTCAAATTCACTGACACATTCCACCGGGGCTATAGGACCTTCCATAGCCCTTATAACATCGCCCACTTTAATATCACCGGGCGCCCTGGCCAGAATGTATCCACCCTGGGCTCCCCGCACACTTTTTACCAGGCCGGCCTTTCTCAAAACCGCCGCAATCTGCTCAAGGTAATACTCGGGCAAATTCTGACGTTCAGCCACGCTCTTTAAAGGAATGGGTTCCGACCCGTAATGCTGCGCCAGGTCAAACATGGCCTTCAGCCCGTAGTGTCCCTTGGTGGAAAGCCTCAACGTCCCACCCCCTTTTAATTCAGAGTATTTTACTCTGAATTACTATGGCATATATTATCACGGCTGAACATTGAAGTCAATAATCCCGAGTATTTTGGTCTGAATTATTTTTGCCTGTTATTTGCCATGTTCTTCAGCCGTTCCAGAAGGGCCTTGATTTGTTTTTCCTCACCGTTTTCCGACGGGCTGTAAAACACTTTTCCCCTCATATTGTCCGGAAGGTACTGCTGCCGGACATAATGCCCGGGATAATCATGGGGATATTTATATTCATTTACGGTATTATTTCCAGCAATTTTCTCTAATTTAAAATAGCTGCCGTCTCTCAAATGCCTGGGCACGTCCATGGCCTGCTCGTCCCTGACCTCTTTCATGGCGGCGTCTATACCCATTACCACGGAATTGCTTTTGGGAGCCAGGGCCACGTAAAGGGCGGCCTCGGCCATGATAATCCTCCCCTCGGGCATGCCCACCCGCTCCACAGCCCGGGCCGCCGCCACGGCCACCCTAAGGGCTCCGGGGTCGGCCAGGCCCACATCCTCGGCCGCATGGATCATAATCCTGCGGCAGATAAATTCCGGATCATCCCCGGCATATATCAAACGGGCCAGCCAGTACAGCGTGGCCTGGGGATCCGATCCCCTCATGCTTTTGATAAAAGCGGAAACCACGTGGTAATGCTCGTCTTCCCGGTTATACTGCAGAACCCTGCCGCCACACGCCTCGGCCGCCAGTCCCAGGCCGATCCTCCGTACCCCGTCCTCTCCGGGAGGAGTCGTCATGACAGCCAATTCCAGGCAATTAAGGGCCGCCCTGGCGTCACCGTTGGCGATTCCGGCCATATACTCCGGCACCCCCGGCTCCAGGCTGACGGTATAGTTGCCCAGTCCCCTTTCCACGTCTTTCAGGGCGCGATTCAGCAACCGCACCAGCGCCTCCCGGGACAGGAGCTCCAGCCTGAACAGCCTGGAGCGGCTCAACAGGGGACGATTCACAGTAAAAAGGGGGTTTTCCGTGGTGGAGCCTATTAATACAAGCAGCCCGCTCTCCACAAAGGGCAGCAGCGCATCCTGCTGGGCTTTATTGAACCTGTGGATTTCATCAATGAACAGAACAGTGCCCTCACGGTAAAGGGACAGTCTCTCCCGGGCCTGGTCCACTACCCTGCGGATATCCGCCACTCCGGCCATCACCGCGTTGATGGTCTCAAAATGACTTTTGGTCATCCCGGCGATTATCCTGGCCAGGGTTGTTTTCCCGGTACCCGGCGGGCCGTAAAGTATCACCGAGGTAAGGGTATCACTCTCAATGGCCCTGCGCAGGGGGGTTCCGGCACCGATAACGCCGTTTTGTTCTTCAAAGTCATCCAGGCCGGCGGGACGCATCCTTTCCGCCAGCGGAGCCCTCCGGCGCATATCATCCTTCATTGTCTGGTCGAAGAGACTTTTCATAATTACCACCTCCGGCCATTTGCAGAACTGTTGTTTGCCGTGCTTTAACACATTATATCCTTACGCCGCCAGGGTTACAACATATAAGTGAGCCTTGGGTCCGCAAGGGGTTATTCCCCCGCCGGGCATATGTCGGGAACATTCCTCCGGCCCTAAGGCCGCGCTCCAAAGTAAGGAGTATCCCCTGGCCTTATAATTTCGAGCTTACAGCCCGTTTATCCCGGACCTTCAAGGACGGGGTCTTACAGGCTGTTAATGGGATAAAAAAGGAGCGGGGCACGCCTTTTAAAAAGGTCAGGGGACACACCTCTTAAAAATGTCAGGGGACACTCCTCTTATCAGAGGAATGTCCCCAACGTATAATGTCCCAGTGTATAATGTCCCGCCGACTTCTCCAGCTAATTCCAGTCAGTCAATAAGAAAAGCCGGTTAAATTTTAACCGGCTTCTTTGATCAGGTTTAAGAATTCATCACCCAACCTTGTAAGGCTGCATATTTTACTTTTTCCCTCAGTGGATACTTCCACCAGCCCCAGGGCGTAAAGCTGCATTACCACGTGATCCAGTACCGCCCGTTTAACTTTGGCGGTCAGAGATAATTCCTCTTTATTCATGCTGCCCTGGTCCACAAGCGCCAAAAGCACCCGTTCGGCTTCCTCGGGCAGGCGGTCGTTTACTTTTCTGAAATAATCCGCCAGCGGTGTTCCTACCATGTTAATCACCTCCCGTTTAAAATGTAAGCTGCTAATAGTATGGTCATTTTTTTAATTAAATAATACCAGGGAGGTGAAAAAAATAAAAAACGCGTGTTTTACCACGCGTGTCCGGGTCTGTTTTAAAGGTGCTTGTCGATAATCGCCTTTAATTCTTTTTTGGTTTTAAAGCCGATGGAGCGTTCAACTTCCTTGCCGCCCTTGAAAATTATCAAGGTGGGAATGCTTATAACCTTAAACTCGGTGGGAGTGGAACGGTTTTCGTCTACATTCAGTTTAGCCACCGCCGCTTTCCCCTGGTATTCCGAAGCCAGTTCCTCCACCACAGGTGCAATCATCTTACAAGGCCCGCACCATTCAGCCCAGAAGTCCACCACCACCGGCACATCCGATTTGCTTACAACATCCTTGAAAGTGGTATCAGATAAATATTGAATGAGTTCGCTGGCCAATACATCCACCCCTCCTTATATAATTCCGGCCTTTGCATGTCCGGTTAAAATTACCCCTAACCCAGTAATAAACAAACATAATCCATGTTAATAAATGCAAACTATGCCTTTCCCTTGCTAAATTATAATATTCCCCAAAAGTCATTGTCAATTCATTTGCCTTAAAAAGGCTTTTTATTATGAAGGAGGTCTGTCACCACCAGGCCCGCCAGTATCAATCCGGCAACGGGCGGAACAAAGGAAATGCTGCCGGGAGGGCTTTTTTCCCCGTGGTCACCACCGCCGCCGGCACCGGAGGTCATTGGTTTCTCCGTGGAATACACCACTTTAATTCCCCTTTCCACACCCTCCTGCCTCAGCCGCCTCCTTACAGCCCTGGCCAGGGGGCAAACCGATGTTTCAGATATATCGGCAACCTTAAAGGCCGCCGGGTCCAGTTTATTGCCGGCCCCCATGCTGGACACCACCGGTACGCCCTTGGTAACGCAATACTTCAGCAGCTCCACTTTGGCCGTGACGTCGTCAATGGCATCCACCACATAATCGGGCCCGGGTTTTAAAAACCTTTCTTCTTCACCGGGTTTTAAACGCTCAAAATATGTATGCACGCCGGCCGAAGGGTTTATGCCGGCCATTCTCCGGGCCATCAGCTCCACCTTGGGACTGCCCACCGTGTGGTCCAGGGCGTGCAACTGCCGGTTTATATTGCTAACATCCACCACATCGCTGTCCACCAGGATGAAGCCGCCCACCCCGGCCCTGCACAGGGCCTCGGCGGCAAAGGAGCCGACCCCCCCCAGCCCGAAAACACAAACCCTGGCGGCGGCAAGCCTGGACAGCCCTTCCCTGCCGATTAACAGCTCCGTGCGGGAAAACCTGCGGTCCAATCAATTACCTCCAAATTGTAAACTTTTGCAATAACAAAAAAGTTTTCGACCTGGCTTACGGCTCGAAAACTTCACCATGAATAAACCCCACTGATGCCGTGAAACCCCAAAGTTTCCTTGAACCTGTTCCAAACAGGTGGGTGCCCTCCTGACTGTTTTTTACGTCCCTGGTATTTCAAGGGCCTGTAAGCCGCAATCAGAGCCCGGACTCCCTATCAAGCAGTGTTGGCTCAAAACTCCAGGGTTATCACGCACATAGTAGGGTATTAGGCTTTGTAGTTATTATGTTACCATAATCCCCGACAGCGTTGCAAGCTAAAGACATATCAGGTATTTTTTCATTTATATTATTAGTAATATTTATCCGCCGTATACATTTCATTTCGACAAGGTTTGAACTTCTTCAACATCATTCCATGATATGGAACACCCTATCCCTGTTTAGCCGTCCTGGGCTGCTTTACTTCCGTGCGTATATGCAGTTCCTTGAGCTGAACCGGGTCCACGGGCCCCGGGGCGCCGGTCATGAGGCAGGCCGCGCTCTGGGTTTTGGGGAAGGGTATGACATCCCGGATGGTTTTTCTTCCCGCCAGAAGCATTACCAGGCGGTCCAAACCGAAGGCAATGCCGCCGTGAGGCGGGGTGCCGTATTCAAAAGCCTCCAGCATATAGCCGAATTTATCCACGGCTTCCTCCGGTGTGAAACCAATGGCCTTAAACATTTTCTCCTGGATATCCCGCCGGTGAATCCTGATGCTGCCGCCCCCAACCTCAATGCCGTTGAGCACCAGATCGTAAGCCCTGGCCCTGACATTGCCCGGGTCGCTCTCCAGCAGCCCCAGATCCTCTTCCCGGGGAGAAGTAAAGGGGTGATGCATGGCCACGAACCGCTGCTCCTCCTGATCGTAATCCAGCAGGGGAAAATCCGTAACCCAGAGGAAGTTAAAAAGGTTTTCGGGTATTAGGTTGAGCCTTTCCGCCAGGTGAACCCTCAGTGCCCCCAGGGCGGCATAGGCCACGCCTGGGCTGTCGGCCACAAAAAGCAGCAAATCACCCTCCCGGGCGTCCAGCCGGGTAAGTATGGTGTCGATTTCCTGGGGCCCGAAAAATTTTGCTATGGGTGACTTCACGCCCTCGGCCGTAACGATGAAATATGCCAGTCCCTTTGCCTTGTATATGGAGGCGAAGGCGGTGAGATCGTCAATGTCCTTGCGGCTGAAGCCGCCGCAGCCTTTGGCGTTGATTCCCTTTACCAGCCCGCCGGAAGCCGCCGCCGAGGAAAACACCTTAAAGCCGCAGTTAAGGGCAACATCGGATATATCCGCAAGCTCCAGGCCAAAGCGGGTATCCGGCTTGTCCGAGCCATACCGGTCCATGGCCTCCTGATAGCTGAGCCTGGGGAAGGGCAGTTCCGGCTTCAGGCCAATGGCTTCGGAGCATATGCGGACCACCATCTCCTCGGTCAGGGATATAACGTCGTCCACATCCACAAAGGACAGCTCCATATCTATCTGGGTAAATTCCGGCTGGCGGTCCGCCCTGAGATCCTCATCCCTGAAACAGCGAACTATCTGGAAGTACCTGTCCATACCGGCAACCATCAGTATTTGTTTGAATAACTGGGGTGACTGGGGCAGGGCGTAAAAGCGCCCTGGATTCACCCTGCTGGGAACCAGATAGTCCCTGGCCCCTTCCGGCGTGCTGCTGGTGAGCATGGGTGTTTCAATTTCCAGGAAGCCTTTTTGGTCAAGGTAATCCCTTACGGCTTTCACCGTGCGGTGGCGCATCTCCAGTGTCAGCTGCATTTCCGGGCGCCTCAGGTCCAGGTAGCGGTAGCGCAGGCGCAGGTTTTCATCCACGTCAATGCCGTCTTCAATATAAAATGGCGGTGTTTTGGCCCGGTTCAGTATTCTAAGCCCGTAACAGATTACATCAATCCGCCCCGTGGGCAGGGCGGAATTTTCCGTGCCCTCGGGCCTGGGAACAACCTTACCCTCCACCGCCAGAACATACTCGTTGCGCACCCCCCCGGCCTTGGCAAAGGACTCCGCCGAGGAGTCCGGGCTGAAAACCACCTGCACCAGGCCGCTCCGGTCCCGCAGATCGACAAAAATAAGGCCTCCGTGATCCCTGCGCTTTTGCACCCAGCCCATAAGCACCACCCGCTGTCCCACGTTTTCGGGCCTTAGGGCTCCACACATGTGGGTTCTTTTTAATCCTCCCATATTTTCAGACACTAGTTATTCCTCCCGGTCTATCAGTATTAATAAATTTTTTCACTATTTTTTTGCGGACTTTAAACGGCAATGTTTTTTATCTCCGCTTAATCCTTTCAACCAGGCTATTCAGCGGCACTTCCTCCTGTATTCCGCTGGACATGTCCTTGAGCCCCGCGACGCCCCTGTCCAGTTCGTCGCCGCCCAGCAGCACGGTATAGCGCGGATTCAGCTTCCCGGCATATTTCATTTGGGCTTTCAGGCTGCGTTTCATATAATCCTTTTCGGCGCTGATCCCGTTTTTTCTGAGCTCAAAAAGCAGCCTTAAAGCTTCCTCTTCCGCCTGGGAACCGGCAGCGGCCACAAATACGTCCACGGTAAAGGGTGGGGGAAAAGCAATTCCCTGGCGTTCCATGGTCAGGATAATGCGCTCAATACCAAGGGCATATCCGATGCCCGGGGTGGAAGGCCCGCCGCAGGCCTCAACCAGCCCGTTATACCTGCCCCCGCCCCCTATTGAGCTCTGGGCGCCGATATCCGGCGCCATTATTTCAAAAGCCGTGTTGGTATAATAATCAAGTCCCCTTACCATGCTGGAATCCACGATATAGGGGATGTTAAGCAGCTCCAGATATTTTTTCACCGCCTCAAAGTGCTCCGCACAAGAACCGCACAGGCATTTTAAGGTGGTGGGAGCCCCCGCGGCAAGCTCTCCGCAGCGGGCGCTTTTGCAGTCCAGGATGCGTAAGGGATTGCGCTGATAGCGCCCCTTGCAGTTATCGCAAAGCTGGTCCAGGGAGGGGCGGAAGAATTCCAGCAGTTTTTCCCTCAGCACCGACCGGCATTTTGGGCAGCCCACACTGTTGATGCGCAATTCCAGTTCCTTCAACCCCAGGCGACCATAAAAGTTCATGGTCATGGCGATAACCTCGGCATCTATCCCCGGGTCGTTCGCCCCGAAGACCTCCACCCCAAACTGGTGGAACTGGCGGAACCGGCCGGCCTGGGGCCGGTCGTAACGGAACATGGGCCCGATATAATAAAGCTTTACCGGCTGCGGCCCGGCGATAAGACTGCTTTCCATGTAAGCCCTTGCCGCGGCGGCGGTGTTTTCCGGCCGGAGGGTAATGCTGCGGCCGCCCCGGTCGAGAAAAGTGTACATTTCTTTTTCCACTATGTCCGTGGTATCTCCCACGCCTCTTTCAAACAGTTCCGTATGCTCGAAAATAGGAGTCCGGATCTCCTCATATTTGTATTCACGGCAGATTTTCCTGAAGGCATCCTCCACATAATGCCATTTGTAAATATCACCCGGCAGGATATCACCGGTTCCCCGGGGTCTGGTGATAGCCATACTTTAATCCCTCCTAAAAAAATTAAACCCCGTCCCCGGCCATGCAAAAAATACAGGCCAGGGACGGGAACAGTTCCCGCGGTGCCACCCTGTTTGGATAATAAATCCCTCTCAACCAGGCCTTTAACGGGGCCGCCGTGCCATCCTACTCAATCTTCGGGGGCCGCTCCCGGGTGTTCCTTCGGCGTATACCCGGGGAAGGGCTCACAGTCCCGGCCCTTCCTCCCTGCTCCGCGGATGCCACGCTTACTTTTCCCGGTCATCGCTTTATAATTTGGGGACATTCCCTGAGGAAACAGTAAAGCGAAAAGGGATTTACGCCACACGGGAAGGTGTCTCCTCTTTCCCTTACCGTGCCGTCCGCACAAATCCACATTTAGCACAAAAAGTTTACCTATAAATTTTACGCAAAGGGTAAATGTTTGTCAACTCCGGCACAATTTACAGAAAAAAAATGCCCCGGCCTTATTTGCCAGCCAGGCTCCTGGCAGGCCCCGGGACTTCAATCGGGCCGCCACATGGGGTGACGGCCCGATACTTATTCAGTCCGCAATTTCAGCAATAATTTCCATACCCGCGCTGGCGCCTATCCGGGTCGCCCCGGCTTCTATCATTGACAGGGCCTGCCGGGCATTTTTAATGCCCCCGGAGGCTTTAACCCCCATCCCGGGGCCCACTGTTTTCCTCATCAGGGCTATATCCTCCACCGTTGCCCCCCCTGTGCCGAAACCAGTGCTGGTTTTGACAAAATGTGCCCCGGCCTCCCCGGCCAGCCTGCAAGCCGCAACCTTTTCCCCGTCAGTCAGGTAGCAGGTCTCAATTATCACCTTCACCAGGGCGGCCTGATCGGCTGCTTCAGCCGCCCGCACCACTGCCCGGATGTCTTGCAGAACCTGGTCGTAACCACCGGATTTCAACGCGCCGATGTTAATAACCATATCAACTTCACAGGCCCCGGACCGGATTGCCTCAGCCGCCTCAAAGGCCTTGGCGGCGGACGACGTGGCCCCCAGTGGAAACCCTATCACCGCGCATACGCCGATTCCCGTTCCAGCCAGCATATCCCCGGCCAGGGGAACATGGCAGGGGTTGACACACACCGTGGCGAAACCATAATCCCCGGCCTCCCGGCACAATTGCCTTATGTCCTCCCCGGTGGCCGCAGCTTTTAGCAAGGTATGGTCAATCATTTTGGCCATTTCCCTCTTGGATATTTTCATGTTTATCCCCTTTTTTAAAAAGCTTTACAGTGTATATAAAGTACAATACTACCTGGCCGGGGCAAAAACAAGTTTATCCGCCATACCGGGGAGAATTTTGCCGGGATTAATTATTGATATTGGGCGCGCGCCTCCGGGCCGCCGCATATGTTTATCTTTTTCTTAACCAGATTTTGCACTGCCTCCCTGGCATAAGCCATATAGTAACGGGGATCCTTTTGCTGCGGCTGCTCCGTAAAGAATTGCCTGACGGCGTCGGTAAAGGTGTTCCTTATCTCGGTGGCGACATTTATTTTGGCCATACCTGAAGCCACACAAAGTTTCAGTTGTTCATCGGGAATGCCCGAGCCCCCGTGCAGTACCAGTGGAATATTAACCCGGGAGGCAATTTCCCGGATCCTGGGATAATCTATCCCGGGCAGCCCTTTATACATACCATGGGCCGTGCCCACGGCAGGCGCCAGGGTTGACACCCCTGTCCGCCGTACAAATTCTTCGCATTCTCCAGGATCAGCCAAAAAGGCGTCTTTCTCATCCACCGCCAGCTCATCCTCCACTCCGCCCACTTTGCCGATTTCAGCCTCCACATTAACGTTAACAGCCCGGGCCATCCTGACAACTTCTTTTGTTTTCCTTACGTTATCCTCGAAGGAATCCAGCGAGGCGTCGATCATCACCGAAGTATAGCCCGCCCGGACAGCCCGCACGATAACGTTGAAATCCCTGCAATGATCCAAATGAAGGGCCATTGGAATTTTTGACTTTGCCGCCGCGACCCGGACCAGGGCAACAATATACTCCAGTCCCAAATGCCTGACGGTCCCCTCCGTGGTTTGCAATATAATGGGTGCTCGACATTCTTCGGCAGCGCCAACTATGGGCTGAAGCATTTCCAGGGAATGAAAGTTTATGGCCGCCACGCCGTATTTATATTTTCTGGCGTCCTCAAGCATCTGGGTCGATGAAACCAATTCCATAAAGCCACCGGCTCCCCCCGCTAATCATTGAAAACATTTACTTTTCGCGGCATTTCATGTCTAATTATTGCTAATCTCCATGAACTCATTAATTTGTGACAGCGTGCGGCTTCCTTCCATCGGACCGGGTTTTGTGGTCGCCAGGGCGCCCATGGCATTTGCGAAAGTCAATATCCTTTCCCGGGGCCACCCCTGCAAAAGTCCGTAAACAAACCCGGCGCTGAAGCAATCCCCCGCCCCCGTGGGATCCACGGCCTTTACCTGAAAAGATTTCCCCACATGGGTGGCCGAAGGGGTGTACATGACGCTTCCCTCTTCCCCTTTCTTGACAACCACGGCTTTTATTCCCGTGGCAAGCAAGGATTTTACGGCATCCTCCGGGGCGCCCTCCCCTGTAATCAACTGGGCTTCACCACCGCTGGGCAGCACATAATCACATTTCTTTAATATTGGCCTGCAGTAATTCTGTATTTCCTCCAGGGGCAATATCTCCGGCCGCAGGTTGGGATCAAAACTGACAATTCCCCCGTTTTCCTTAACCAATCCCGCCGCTTCATAACAGGCCTTCCTGACGTTTTCGTTTATGGCAAGGCTGGAGCCGTTAACATGCAGCACCTTAACAGTTTTCAGGAATTCCTTGTCCAAATCCTCAACTTTAATCCGGCCTGCCGCCGAATCTTTAATATGGTACAAAAACCGGCGCGACCCGTCGTCATAATAGGTGACAAAAGCAATCCCGGTGATTTTATCCTCCAGTATGCGAATCTGGCTGATATCCACCCCGTCCGCCGATAAACGGTCAATATTGCATTTGCCGAAATCATCATCACCAACGCAGCCGATGATTGCCGAAGGCACACCCAATTTGCCCAGCGCATCAGCGAAAATCGCCGGGGCGCCGCTGGGATACGGCCCCGCAAACAGGCCGGGCTCGGACAGGGCGACGTTAAGCCCGGTCCTCATAACCTCAGCCAATATTTCTCCAACGGTTGCCACCCAATGCATTGCATTTCCCTCCAGGTTGATAAATCAGGCTTCATATCAGGGGAAAACCACAACTCCTTTAATCAGCTTGCGCTCACCGGTGAAAAGCGAAACCACTTCATCAAGCCGGATTCTGGTCACCAGCGGGTCCAGAACAATCTTACCGGAGGTTAACAGGCGTATTGCCCGGGATTGTGTGTCCGGATAGGTAAAGGAGCCGATTAGCTGAAGCTGTTTCCTAAAAATGTCGTAGGGGGTTACGGCAACCTCCTGTCCCTGCCCATAGGCCGCGAACATTAATATCTTCCCCCCGGGCCGGGTTATTTCAATGCACTGCTGAAGGACTTTACCCGCCCCGGCGCAGTCCACCGAAGCATCGAATTCAGCAAGGGACTCCAGCTGCCGCAAGTCCCTGGAATTAATTGTGTCGAATCCCAGCGACCGGGCAATGGCCCTTTTATCTTCATTGGGGTCCACCAGCACAACCCGGGCCGCGCCCTGTAACCGGATAATCTGGGCCATCAGCTGGCCGATAAAACCGCCGCCGAAAATAACAACCCTGGTTCCCGCCTTCACTCCCAGCAAATCAACCCCGTGCAATACGCAGGAAAGAGGCTCAACCAGGGAAGCGTCAGCCAAATCCGCTTCCGGAGGCAATTTATAAATCTGGGACACGGGCACCCGGCAGTAGGGCGATAGACCTCCATTCAAATCCACCCCCAGGGCGACCATGTTGCGGCAAAGATTTGGATGCCCCTCCCGGCAGGATGAACAGGTGCCGCACAATATATTGGGATCGATTGATACTTTGTCACCGGGAGTGACTTCCCGGACCTCCCTGCCTGCCCGCTCCACCCTGCCGGAAAACTCATGACCGATGACAACCGGGTAATTGGCAGGATAATGACCGTGATAAATATGCCGGTCCGTTCCACAAATGCCGCAGGCCGCCACCCGGACCAGAACATCCCTGTCACCGATTTCAGGCAATGGGATATTTTCAATTGCTATATTTTGAGGAGCCTTCACAACAAAGGAATTTAAATCCATTTTCCCTTTCAGCACCTTCCGTGGAAATTTTCCCTCATCAAAATGGAGCTTTTTTCCTTTCCACAACCACCTTTTTTAAAAGGCTGTCCACCTCTTCCGGCCGGACATCGCCGGCCGAAAAATTTAAAGCGTTGGAGGCCGCCGCCGCAGTCCCAAGAATCAAGGCTGTTTCAATATCGTCTTCACCCGGTTCCGCCTGCAGGCTGCTGAAATGAACGGCGCACCCGGCAACCAGGGCGTCGCCGCAGCCAACCGTGTTTACCGCCCTGACCGCGGGGGACTCCACCCGCCACACCGAATTTTCCGTTACCGCCACGGAGCCTTCCTTTCCCAGGGTAACCACCGCCAGCTTGACGCCCAGTTCCAGAATCCTTTGGCCTGCTTTTACAACTTCATCAATGGTCCCCGGGCGATGACCCAGCCACTGTTCCAGCTCGTCCAAATTGGGCTTGCTGAAAAACGGCGCGCCCTTCAGGCCTGAAGACAGGTATTGGCCGCTGGTATCAAGCATTGTTACGGCACCCGCGGCTTTGGCGGCCCGGACCAGAGTGGCGTAGTAGTCCGGGGCAAGGCCGCCGGGAAGACTACCGGAAAAACAGACGACCCCGCTTTTGCAGGCCAACTCCGATACCTTGCCGGTCATACTGTAAACTTCATTTTCACGGACAATTGGACCGGGTTCCAGCAGCTCGGTCTGGGTCCGGGCCGCTTCATCAATTATGGTGATTGTTTCCCTGGAATCGCCCCTGATATTGATAAAATCCGCCATAATCCCCCTGGCGCCAATGGACTCAAGAATAATCCGCCCCGCCGCGCCGCCCAAAAAACCGGTGGCAACAACCGGAGCGCCCAGCAGGTGGGCTACCCTGGCCACATTAATTCCCTTACCGCCCGGTGCCGCGGATACGTCCAAAACCCTGTTGACACCGTTCAGATTTAGTTTGTTAACCCGGTAAACCTTATCCAGGGCCGGGTTTAATGTAACCGTGGCAATCATTTTTCAACACCATTCCATTATTTAATCGGCGAGGAAATAAAATTCAAATTTCACTCCGTAACCGCCGGTTTACCGTCGACCTCCATAACCCTTTGTTTAAAGCCTTTATCCAGGATGGCCGCATAATCATGTCCGGCGTCCGCCGGCCACACCCCGTAGAATACAAAGGGTTCGCCGCCGCAGTTCAGAGTGCGGTGCGCCCAGTACGGCGGTATATAAGCGGACACCCCCGGGGTCATTTTAATTGCCCGGGACCGGCCGTCCCTGGTCATCATCAGCAAGTACCCCTCGCCCCTCAGGCAGGTATAGATTTCGGCTGTTTCTTCTATGGTGTGGAAGTGCCCTTTGGTAAAAAAGTATTCCTTGCCAACCTTGCCGGGGTAAATAACTGTTGTGCAGGAGGCCAGGTGCCCGGCCTCCTCCGGCACCTGGATTTCGTAAACATCGTACAGCACCGGGTTTTCCCGGGACAGCATTTGCTCATAGGCCGCGCTGTCCATAAACAGCCCTTGCAAATCACTGAGCCTTCTGGTAAGCACCTTTGCCGGCGCCGTTACATGACCTGTTGCAAAATCTATGTCCACCTTAAAAGGAAAGGTAAGTTTAGTCACCGTAATGCCTCCCAATCAGTTAGTTGTTTCTGGCCGATGCAACCTTTTCCAGATAACTCCCGGCATTCTCGGTCAGCCGGCTCCATCTTTTTTCAGCCACAGCCCTTTTATCCACCAGGTTGCCGCCCACTCCCACAAAAGCGGCCCCCGCCCGGATAAAGTCCCCGGCGTTTTCCAGGCTGACACCGCCGGTGGGGGTGAGCTTGACCTGGGGCAGAGGCCCTTTAATGTCCTTAAAATATTTATGGCCCACGGAGGTGGCGGGAAAAACCTTGATCACATCTCCCCCGGCCTCCCATGCCGTTAATATTTCAGTGGGGGTAAAGGCGCCGGGTATGACCGCGGTGGAGTACCGTTTGCATAAATCCACCATGCCCCTGTTAAAAATAGGACTTACCACAAACTCCGCCCCTTGCAGAATGCAAAGTCTGGCGGTTTCAGCATCCAAAACGGAACCGGCGCCGATGATAATGCCGCCGCCGAAGTGATTTTTTATTTCCTTTATGGCTTCCAGGGCGCCGGGGGTGGTCATGGTAATCTCTATGGCTTTAAGCCCGCCTTTCAATAACGCTTCCGTAATATTCAAAAGCTCTTCCGGGTTGCTGACCCTGACCACCGCCACCACACCTGATTTCTCTATGGTTTCCAGCACTTCGCTCTTTTTCAATTGGCACACCTCACTTTACAATTTCCAGGTCAGTTACGGATTGAAGCACCCAGTCGGCCGTCCCCAGCAGTTCCTCCCTGCGGCTCGCCCCGGTGAGAACGCCGACATTCAGCTTTGTTCCCGCTTTAACACCCATTTGCATATCCAGCAGGGAGTCCCCCACCAGTATAAAATCAGCCGGCTTCAAGCCTGTTTTTTGGCAAACAAGATTAACCATTGCGGGGTCCGGTTTTGCGTTGGCCACTTGGTCCGCGCAGGCAATGGCCGCAAAATAATTCTCCAGCCCCAAGATATTGATAATTTCTCTGGTTCGCGCATAACTGTCATTGGTGGCCACCGCCAGGACGCATCCCGCCTGGTGCAGCATTTGTATCTTTTCCGGCAGGCCCGGAAATGGAATAGCCTGCTTATCCAGGCCCATTTCGCCATCGCTTTCCTCAAACAGGCAGCTTACCTTTCTGATTATATAGTCCCAGGCATAGCCATAGTTCATATAGAGGACACCGGCCACCGCGGCGGCGGTCTCCAGGCGGGTGCCGGCCACCACCGGGCTGCTCCTGGACATCTTTTTTGAAAAAGGGTCCAGTCCCATTATTTTAAAAAGCAAGGCGTCGGCTCCGGGGGGCAAGGCCAGGCAGTCAACCAGTTTGTCAACTCTCCTGGATATAAGTTCCGGCCACATGGCGAAGGAATCCGTCAGGGTGCAGTCCTTGTCAAAAATAACACCCTGGCAGCATATTTCTTTGTGTTCAAATTTAAGTTTTACCATATTTTTACCTCATTTTTTTACCTTCATGAGGGTTTCGGTATTTCATTCACCACATTTTCCGGCTGTTTTCCTTCCAGCACGGCAATAACATTCCGGGCCGACTGCATACCCATCATCAGCACGGCCTCTTCCGTATACGCGCCGATATGCGGTGTCAATACGATATTCGGCAGCCCCAGCAGCTCTTCATCCCGGGGAGGCTCCGCAGCAAAGGCGTCAAGAGCCGCGCCCCGGATCCATTTCTCCCGCAGGGCCCTGACCAGGGCCTTTTCGTCCACCAGCCCGCCCCGGGCGGTGTTCACAACAATGGCGTCGGGCTTCATGGCCCGCAGCTCCTTTTCGCCTATCAGCCCGCCGGTGGCAGGCATAAGGGGCAAATGCAGGGATATGAAGTCCGCCTTCCCGTATATCTCCGGTAAATCAGCGTACCTGCCGCCCACCTCACCGGCAAAAACACTGTCTTTAAATTCATCATACAAAAGCAGTTCCACTTCGAAGCCCCGGAGACGTTTGGCAACGGCACGCCCTATTTTTCCGGTACCCAGTATGCCCACCGTTTTCCCGTACAGCGACGACCCCATAAACCTTTTCCATTCCCCGTTTTTTGTGGAATGGTCGGCGGCGGATATCTGGCGCGCCACACTAAGCATCAGGCCTATGGCAAGGTCGGCCACAGCCCCGGTGTTCACCCCGGGGGTGTTGGTCACCGGAATGCCGCGCCTGGAGGCGGCCCCGAGGGCTATGTTATCAACCCCGACACCATATTTGGAAATTACTTTAAGATTGGGCAGGCTGTCAACCACCCGGTCGGTCACCTCATCAATACCCACCAGCAGCGCGTCGGCGCCGCCGGCCAGCCGGATCAATTCCATCTCCTTCAGGGGGCGCCCCAGTGAATTCCGGACAATTTCATAGCCTTTATTTTGCAGCAACTCCATGGGCCTGGGTGAAGCGGCTCCAAAGGAGCGGGGCGTAACCACTATTTTAAAGCTCATGCGCCGGCCTCCCGTTAATCAATGTCCAAATTTAGAGGTTTTTCCGTTTTCATGCAAGATCTTGTTATCTGTTCATATTGTTATGACAACTTCTTTCCTATTTCCCCTGCTTGCATATTAATTGTCAGTTTTGCAGTTCAGTGAAGATATTTTCCAGGGAGTAATAGGCATCGTTAAATAATTTGTATAGCTTTCTGTATTTTGCAAGGTTGGCACTGTTGGGCAGTATCTCTTCATTGACCTGGAACAGCCTTTCAGCCACGTCGAAACTGTCAAACAGCCCTGTGCCGACTCCCCCGGTAATCGCCGCCCCCAGGGAGGTGGCCTCATCCAGATAGGCCGCCTTAAGTACCGGCAGCTCATATATATCAGCCATAATCCCCGGCCAGACCTTTCCGTTGGCGCCCCCGCCGATTAAGCGCATGGCCTCCACCTTTGCCCCCTGCTCAAAAAAGGCCTCCAGTATAACTTTCAGGTTGTAGGCCACACCTTCCATAAAGGAGCGAATTATATGGGACCGGGTATGTTTTATGGTTAAACCGATTAAAGTTCCCCTGGCCCGGGGGTTCCAGCGGGGACTGCGTTCTCCCAGCAGGTACGGCAAATATAGCAGGTCATCGGACCCCGGGGGAATGTCCGCCGCCTCCCTGTCCATTATTTCGTAGGGGCTTACCCCTTCCTTTCCGGCCAGGCCGGTTTCCTCGCCGCACAACTTGTCTCTCAGCCACTGGTACGAGGCTCCCGCCGCCTGCATGGTGCCGGTGGGACTGTATAAACCGGGCACAACGTGAACCCAGTTGAAGGTTCTCATGGCCGGGTCCAATATGGGCTTGCGGGTGGCGATGCCGATCCAGGAAGAGGAGCCCACATAATTGTAAGCGCTGCCTTCGTTTACCACCCCGGCGCCGGCAGCGGCGCAGGCCCCGTCCCCGCCTCCGATTACAACCGGGGTGCCCGCCATAAGGCCGATTTCTCCCGCCACGGCTTTTTGAATGTGCCCCACTATTTCCGTGGAAGCATGGGGTTCGGGCAGCATCCCCCCGGGAATGGCGGCGGCGGCCAGCATTTCTTCCGACCATTGCAATTTTCCGATGTCAAAAAGATTCATTCCCGACGCGTCTGAATAATCGGTGACAAATTTCCCGGTCAGCCGCGCCACTATAAAATCCTTGGCGTGCAGCACCTTGTATATTTTATTAAACGAATTCTCTTCATTATCACGCAGCCACATTATCTTGGCGGCGGAGTAAGAAGCACTGGGGCGATGTCCTGTGATTGCGTATATTTTTTCCTTTCCCAGTTCGGAAATTAATTTATCGGCCTGCTCCACCGCCCTCTGGTCGGCCCAGATAATGGCCCTCCGGACCGGGGTGGTATCCCTGGTTACCGGAACGCAACCCATCATTTGGCCGCTGAAGGACAGGCAGGCCACATTACGGGCCTCAACTTTTCCTTTGGCCAGTAATTCCCTGGTAGCCCGGCATACCGCCCGCCACCAGTCCTCCGGGTCCTGCTCGGCGCAGTTGCTTGAAAAGTAATAGGTATCGTAGCCCACGAAGGTGCTTGCCACCAGCACGGCCTCACTGCTGTACAGGGTCGCCTTGTTCCCGGTGGTGCCCAGGTCGTAAGCTATGATATACTGTTCCGAACCCATATGCACACCTCAAATCAATTATCACTTTGTTTCTTAATCCCCTGCATCAAAACCGCTATGACTATAATCAGCCCCTTGATCACCTGCTGCGGATAGGCAGGCACACTCAGCAGATTCATTATGTTGCCGATCAAACCGAGGATCAGCGCGCCAAGCAGTGTGTTGAAGGCGCTTCCCCTGCCTCCGTTTAAGCTGGCGCCGCCGATGACAACCGCGGCGATGGCGTCAAGCTCCATTCCGGTCCCCACGATGGGCGAGCCGACACCGGTGCGGGAGGTGCTGATTATGCCCGCAATGACACTGCAGACTCCGGCGATGGCGTAAACCGAAAATTTGTATCCCTTAACCCCTATGCCGGACAGTCTGACGGCGGTTTCATTACTGCCTATGGCCACCACCATGCGTCCGAAAACCGTGTATCTCAGGACGATTACCGTAATAATAAATATTACGAACATGAGAATCACCGGAAGGGGAATATGCAAAAAATAGCCCGTGCCAAAGGAACTCAAGCCTTCGCTGCTGGTTATAATCGGGTGTCCGCCGGAGACGATAAAAGCCAGCCCCCGGGCTATGGTCATCATGGCCAGAGTCGCCACAAAGGGCGCCATTTTGGCAAAGGACACCAAAAATCCCGATGCCCCGCCCAACAGCGCGCCTACCAGCAGGGTGAGTAAAATGGCTTCGGAGAGAGGCATCCCGTTAAGAAAAAGGGCAACGATCACACTGCCCAGGGCCAAAAGGGAGCCTACGGATAAATCAATCCCCCCGGTGAGTATAACCAATAGCATGCCCATGCTTATAATGGTAAGGCCCGAAATCTGCCTCAACAGGTTGAAAATATTTCTTTCGGTAAAAAATGCCGGTGAAATCATGCTTGACGCAATTATCAGCAGCACCAGCATGATTAATGTGTTGTATTTATAAATATATTTCCACGCCACGGCCAGGCCCCCGGGTTTGACGTTACTGCCCGGGCTGATATCCAATTCGGATCTACTGGAACCCCCCATGTCTCTAACCCCCTATCGCCAGCCTCAAAATACTCTCTTCGCTTAAATCCGATTTCGCCAGCTCGCCTGACACCAGGCCGTCCTTCATAACCATCACCCTGTCGCACATCCCTATTATCTCCGGCATATCCGAGGAAATCATCAGTATTCCCACGCCCTGCCCGGCTATTTCATTGATTAATTTATAAATTTCCACCTTCGCGCCCACATCGACTCCCCTGGTGGGTTCGTCCAGTATTAATATCCTGCAATTGGAAGCAAGCCATTTGGAAAAGGCAACTTTTTGCTGATTGCCCCCGCTCAGGCTGGATACGTCCGCATCGATGCCGCTGGTTTTAATGGCCAGCTTTTTGACTAAATCCTCCACCAGCTTATTTTCTTCCTGGCTGGAAATCCAGCCCATTCCTTTGCTGATCTTTTTTATGGCACTCATTGTCGAGTTAATCTTAATAGGCAAATGCAGCAAGACGCCCTGGGCCTTCCTGTCTTCCGGAAGCAATCCCACACCATGACGCACAGCGTCCCTGGGGGATTTTATATTGGAGGGCTTGCCCATTACATAAACGTTTCCTCCGTCCTTCCTGTCGGCGCCGAAAACGGCCCTGACGGTTTCAGTGCGCCCGGCCCCAACCAGGCCGCTGATACCCACAACCTCCCCCGCCTTGACAACAAAGGAGACATCCTTCACCCTTTGCCCGCTGTTTAATCCCTCAACACGCAATACTTCTTCCCCGATTTCCGCGTTTCTGTCCGGAAACATCGATTCCAGATTGCGTCCTATCATCATCCTTATTATCTCATCCTTGCCGGAATCCTTGGTTCTGACCGTCCCCACCGTGCTTCCGTCCTTTAAAACGGTGATGTTGTCCGCTATGCGAAAAATTTCCTCCAGCCGGTGGGATATATAGATTATGCTTACATCCTGCTTTTTCAACGTTTCCAGCAGTGTAAACAGTCTTTCCACTTCACGGGTCGCCAGTACGGCGGTAGGCTCATCAAAAATAAGAATCCTGGAATTCTCCGAAAGGGCCTTGCATATCTCCACTATCTGCTGATGAGCCACACTTAAGGTATCAATGGTGGCAGAGGGGTTAATGTCAAAGCCGAGGTTATCCAATAAATCTTTCGCCTTGCGGTACAGCTTTTTCCAATTAATGATAAGGCCCTCTGATAAACGGTTTAAAAAAATATTTTCGGCCACGGTCAAATCCTTTGCCAGCACAAATTCCTGGTATATAATTCCAATACCCAGGTTTCTGGCGCTTTTGGGGTCTGTAATGGATATTTCCCCGCCGTCCAGCAATATTTGCCCGTTATCCCTGGCAATCGCCCCGGCAAGTATCTTCATCAGGGTGGATTTGCCGGCTCCGTTTTCTCCAACCAAGGCATGTATCTCGCCTTTTTTTACAGCCAAATCAACATTTTTCAGAGCGTTGACTCCCCCAAAGGCCTTGCTTATGCCCCGCATCTCCACGCAATAATTCTCCGGCATTGTTTCACCCCTTACTTAACCTGCGCCACGGATCCTTTTTTTATGGAATCATTAACCGCCAGTGCCACCTGCACGGCCTTTAAACCCTCCAGCGAGCCTACCACGGGTTTTCTTCCCTCCAATATGCAATCCACAAAATGCCGGGCCTCGGTTACATAGGCGTGCACGAATCGATCCGTAAAGGAAGGGGCTGCCGGATAAGTCATGTGTTTATCGGCCTTTCCGGTAATCACATCCAGGTGCCTGACATTTCCAATCATTATTATTCCCTCGTCACCTACCACTTCCACCCTGGCGTCATAACCGTATTTAATATTCAGCAAGCCGTCTATGGACCCCAAAGCCCCGTTTTCGAATTCAGCGGTAACAACCAGGGTATCGTTAATCATTTTCCCGCCGCAGGATTTTGCCACTTCCACGGACGATAAAATGCCGGCCCTGGCAAAGACGCTTTTAATATCCGAATCAAGCAGCCACTGTATGCTGTCGTAATCATGGGAGCATAACTCAAAGGAAATATCCCCGCAGGCGTCGGGATCGGAACCCCAGCCCGGCACCGGCGGCAGGCCGGGATCCCGCCCCGTGGACCTTACAAAAACGGGCCGCCCGATGGTCCCTGCTTTAATTTTCTCCTTCGCCGTCACGAAGGCTTCATCAAAGCGGCGCATAAAGGCAACCTGAAAAACCACGCCGGCCTTTTCCGCCGCCTGGTGTATGGCCAGGGCATCATCCAGGGTTAGGGCCAGGGGCTTCTCGCATAAAACATGCTTGCCCGCGGCCAATGCCGCCAGGGAGATTTCCTTATGGGTGAAAACCGGGGTGCAAATACATAACGCGTCAACCCTGTCATCCTCTATTAAATCCTGGTATTTTCCAAAGGCCGCGGCGCCGTATTGTCCGGCCAGTCTCCCGGCCAATTCCGGGTTTTCATCAGCCACGGCGACAACTCTGGATTTGGCTGTATGCCCGGCGAAATTTACCGCGTGCAACTGGCCCATCCTGCCCGCGCCCACAATTCCGATTCCTACCATTCGCAAAAACCTCCGTCCTTAAAATTTTACCCTTAAGGCTGTAAGGTGGCGGGTGTTCCAACCCGCCACCTTCCTTAAATTAGAAACCCGCATCGGGATTATAATACTGATCGACGTTTTCTTTATTAATGGCCACCGGAGGAGTGTAGTAAATTTCCGGGAATGAATTGTCGCCCTTTAATGCTTTAAGGCCAACTTCCACCGCTGTCTTTCCGATTATGGCGGGGTTATTCATGCCCGTGGCCCCATATTTGCCTTCCTTAATCAACGCCAGGGCTTCCTTCTGCCCGTCCGCGGCGGCCACAACAAGAATCTGGTTTTCTTTCTTGGCTTCTTTGATGGCTTCCAGCGCACCCAGGGCCATGCTGTCATTTTCCGTAATCAGCACATTGATATCCGGGTTGGCCACAAGAATGTCTTCCATTGCCTTCAGACCGCCCTCATGGGCCCAGTTGCCCCAGCCCTGGGCGACAATCTGGAATTTGGCGTCAGAAATATTGGACTTGCCTGTATTTTTAAGCTGTTCTTCAACCTCCTGGGCGCCTTTTGCCGCCTGCTCATCCGATATCTCTTTGCCCAGGGCCTGATTCTGCCCGAATATAACCCCGGCAAAAACACCGTCACGCCTGGCCTGTCCCACCGGGTTGCCCTGGGCCCCGCTTATGAGGGCGGCTTTAATCGGTTTGCCCTTGAGCTGCCCGGCCAGCCATTTGCCCACCAGCTTGCCGTTCTCGTCATTATTGGATTGTATGGTGGTGACCACCGGAGCCGAGGGGTCAATTGAACTATCCACTTCAATAACCGGCACTCCCGCCTCTTTGGCCTGTTTAACCGCGGGTACGGCGCCCACAGGGTCCTTGGCGTTCAATATAAGCAAATCGATTTGCTGTGCCAATAAGTCCTCAACATCGGCCAGCTGCTTGTTAATATTGTCCTGGGCGTCCACGCTGATGAATTTGCAACCCTGGGCTTCCGCCTCTTTCTTGGCCGCATTGACGATCTCCACAAAATAAGGGGCTCCCAAGGTATACTGCGAGAAGCCAATCACTATTTGTTTTTCCGAGTCCTTTCCGGTTTCCTTCGATTGCTCACCGCCGCCGCAACCGGCCAGTAACACTCCCATCATCATTAAAGACACGGCCAGCGCAAAAAATCTCTTTTTCATAATTTTCCTCCTTCGAGCCATTTTTTAATACACTGTAAAATTAGCGATAACCTCCCCTTCTTTTACATCACCTCCCTAGTTTACCAGTAATAAAACTTTGAAAGCGTTTTCTTTATTCGTTTCTATATAGTTAAACGCTTCCACAACCTCCTTCAATTTAAATGTTTTGCTGAGCAAGGGCCTTAGCTTCACCCTTTCCTCCGCCACCAATTGCTGGGCCTTTATAAAATCCGGCCTCATGTACATTAAATCCCCCACCAGCTCAAGCTCCCGATCCTGGATTAAACCAAGCGGCAGTGGAATATCGCCGCTGCTCACACCCACAATAACAATCCTGCCGCCCTTCCTTGCCGTATGGATGGCGGCGTTAACCGTGTTCGCCGCCCCGACGCACTCCAGTATCACATCGGGACCGTCCGGCAAAAGCCTGTTGACAGCCGTATCCAGGGGTTCCCTGCTAACGTTGATTGTATGATCGGCTCCCAATTGTCCGGCCATATCCAGCCTGCCGTCAATAACGTCCGCCACTATCACCCCGGCCCCCATGGCTTTAGCCGCCTGCAACACCATCAGCCCTATGGTTCCGGCGCCGATAACCACCGCCGTTTGGCCGGCTTTAAGCCGGGCTTTTTCCGCGGCGTGCACCCCCACTGCCAGGGGCTCCACCATGGCTCCCTCCTCAAAGGTCAGCTTGGGGTCAAGTTTAATCACTTTTTGCTCCGGCACGGCGATATATTCCGAAAAGGCGCCGTCGCTTTGGCAGCCCATTACCTTTAATTCATTGCAGATGTTATATCTGTCATGACGGCAGTTGTAACATTTGCCGCAGACCAGCGAAGGTTCGACAATAACCCTGTCCCCCTTCTGCCATTTGCCCGCCGCATTCGCTCTTATTTCTTCTATAACCCCTGAAAATTCATGCCCCGGCACAACGGGACAACTGATAAAAGGATGTTTGCCGTAATAGGCGTGAATATCCGAACCGCATATGCCGCACACCTTTACTTTAATCAATACTTCGTTTTCCTTGATATCCGGCAGCGGAACGTCTTCAATCCTGAACTGTCCGGGCTGAACCAGGTTTGCTCTAAGCATATTTGTCCTCCCCTTGGGCATCACAATGTGTTTGAATATTTTTACATTATGACATACTCTTATATTAATGTTATGTTGTTATTACATCTCAGGGCGTGAAAAACAGCCCCTTGACTTTACCGGCTTACCTGCGCAGCTCAATGGTGAACTGGCTTCTATCGCCGCGGTAGCGGGCTATGGAAAATTCAATGGGCTTGTCAAACTGGTTCCAGGCAACCGTTTTGGACAATTGTATCGGTTCGCCCTCTTCAACCCCCAGCAGGCCGGCGTCTTCCTCGTTGGCCGCCTCAACTTCCAAAATCCTCCTGGCCCTGCATACTTTTATTCCATAATGTTTTTCCAGGGTTTCGTACAGCGATTTATTGGTAAGATCATGTTTATCCAGGGCAGGGCAATTTTTCTGCGGCAAATAAGTGGTTACCACCACTATCGGCTCTCCGTTGATGAAACGCAGCCTTTCCAAACAGAAAACAGATTCATCCATCCCCAGGGAAAGGTGAGCGGCCACTGCCTTGGACGCGGACGCGACCTTTAAATTTAATACCCTGGTGCTGTCCTTTAATCCCTTCTGCCGCATTTCCTCCGTAAAGCTCATAAGTTTTTGAATAAAATCCTGCTCAATTTTAGGGGCGGAAACAAAGGTGCCCTTTCCCTTGATGCGGTGCAGCAGCCCCTCCCGCACCAGCTCGTTAATAGCCTGGCGCACCGTTGGCCTGCTGACGCTGAATCTTTCACAAAGTTCATTTTCAGAGGGAAAGGCGTCACCGGCTTGATATTGCCCGCCTTCAATCTGCTGGCGGAAGAACTGCATAAGCTGGTAATAAAGAGGAATACGCGGGTCCATGTTCAGGCCTTCCTGAATACTCATTTTTTCTCCACCTTCATCCTGTACATTTCAATATAAAACAATAGTTACATAACCGGTATTATAATAACATTCTTTATACTATTAAAAATTTATTTTCTTTTCTTAATTATTCCTGCCGCTAATTCTTATTTTCTTATTTCCGCCGCAATATTTTCAAGCCTTTGGAAGGTTCCGTCATCAATCTCCAGATGAAAAACCTCGGCGATTACCTGTGTCCAGCCATATAAAAAGTATTTCCAGCCGTCCTCCACCCAAAGGCCCTTTGCATCTTTTTGCCCCAGGGCCTGGTCCATAAACTTCAAATCGCCGCGGTAATTAATCTCCCACACCAGGCTGTCAGCAGGGAAATCACACCTGTCGGTCAAAGGGGAACCGGGCCTGTCCTTACCAAGGCCGGTGGCGTTAACTATCAGGGAATGCGGTTTTAAAGCTTTCAGGATAATATCGTTTTGCCGCGGCTCCGGTGTTAAATGATACTCCACCGGCACCTCGGGGTTAATCTCCTTGATAATCCCGGCAATATTCTCCAATCTTGGCTGGCTGCGGTTGCTGATAATCAACTTTGAAGGAATATTGCCGCCTTTGTTTTTATTAATAAGATACGCGCTCATTGCTATGGCGGAGCCCCCCGCCCCCATGATAAAGACTTCCCCGCCATGTTCCTTCCAGTAATTGGGGGGCACAAAGGACTCCAGGGCCAGCCCGCTGGATATCGGGTCTTTGGCATGTCCTTTCAGCCGGCCGTTTTCCTTGGAAATGCAGGAAAGTTCCCCGAACATCGCTGCGTAGGGGTCATGATATTCGAACATATCCCGGGCAGCATTGTATAAATCTATCTTGTGGGTGGTTACAAGGGCGCCCAGGGATAATTCATCGTTTTTTATAAAGTCAACCACTTCGCGGTAAACACCGGCATCGGCGTGAATAGCGATATCTATGCCTACAATTGCGGCATCCAAACCCATATCTTTGGCCCAGAGAGGAAACACCTTCATAATAGATGATTTGGTTGTGGTAACCCCTATAAAATACATGGTCGGCACTGTGGCTTTATCAGGTAGGGCGAACAAATTAATCAATCCTTTCTTTTATAGTCAGCGCCATTGCTGGATTGGTTTTTGTCATTTTTTCAATATGCCTGGATGGTATCCCACGTTTATACAGCTGTTTAATAAATGTCCTTAAAATATAATCAAGTCCTATATCTCCCCCATAACTCTTCATGCGCTCCCTGGTGACATCCAGACCCAATAAAATTCTGTCTTCGAAACCATTTTCAATCATCCTCAAAATCAGCCCGGCCTCTTCCTCATCCGAATGATATTTAAATCTGCCAATGGTATCGTACTCCACAAACACTCCGGTTTCAGCCACCCGGCGGTGATAATCAAAATTGTCGGCCCTCCTGTCCAGGTGGCAAATAATAATCGAATCGGACGGCACTCCGTGGTCCCTAAGCAGTCTTATTACCTCCAGCGCGCCCCGCCCCAGCTCCGTGTGGCACATAACAGGCGCCCCTGTTGCCCTGGAGGCCCGGGCTGCTGCTGTTAGCAGGCCTTTATAAGCTTCGGTTAATTTTTCACTATCCAGGGCAGTCTTTATAATACCCGCCTTCGCCGGGATTTTTTGCCCGGGCAACTCATTGTCCCCGTCTATGTACATGCCGGTTTTGATTTCTTCGATTAATAAGCCGGCGAAAGTATCCCCGGGGACATGGTGTATCCAGTGGGAGTCGGGATAAAAAACCAGTTTATGAAACCCCGTTGAAGCGATAATATTGACTCCCGTTGCCTGTGACGCCTCAACCAGTCTGCCGGCCATCCTGCCGCAGGCAAGGGGCTGCGCATCCACCAGGGATACCCCGCCGTGTTTTTTATATAAAAGCAATTCATTAACGGTTAAATCATAATCATCCAGCCGCAGTGCGGGATTTATCTTTTCGGAATGACCGGCGGCTATGAATAAATGCTCATGGCACTGGCAGTAGCCAAGCTTTTCCGTAGGCACCAATCCCAGCACCGTACTTATTTCCCGCCCAGCAACAACATTATTTGCCAATTTTTTGGGGCACCTTCCCACTTATTATACTAACATGCTTATGTCATGTTGTAAGCTTGTTAACTTGTAATTATAAGTTCTGTCAAAAAAACAAAACTCCTTCATAAAAATAAAAAAATTTTTAACAATTTTCTAATATTTTTTTGCCCATAAAACCGCCCCCGGGAAAAGGGAATATTGCCCGGCGGCAGCAGCGGCCGGTGCCGCCGGGGCTATCCCGCACCTGGCGGCGCGCCGCGCCATTACCTCCTCTTGATTTGTGGCACTGCCTGCGGGTATATTGTAGAGGAAAGCCTGTATGAGGAGAATAAAAACCATAAGCCCCGGCGCGCAAACCATTTCCATTTACGCCGGCGCCGCGCCAAAGGAGCGGGATGTGGGTTGTAAAGAAAATAAGGGGGAATATACTTGATAATAACCAAGGAACTGGTGGACAGAATCAACTATCTGGCTCGCAAGCAAAGAGACGGCGGGCTAAACGACGACGAGAGATATGAGCAGAAAAAGCTCCGGGAGCTTTACCTGGAGGGAATACGCGCCCAGCTGGTGGACGCCCTGGATTCCATGGGCATCAAGCCCAGGAAGAATAACACCCGGCAAAACAATGGCCATCACAGGGGTTGCGGCTGCGCCCACTGCAATGATTTGGAACAGCACTAAAAAAAACGACCCGCCCGTTACAGGCGGGCCGTTTTTTATTCCAGCCCCAGCACCCATCCTTTCAGCGCCTTGCGGTCCACATCGCCGTCCGCTGTAAGAGGTATTTGTTCTTTAACTTCAAATTCCCGGGGGGCCGCGTGGGCAGCCAGTCCGAATTTAACAAGTTCCCTCAGTTCCCCGGCCAGGGATTCGCTCCAGATAATACCGGGGTTCAATTGGATATATGCCTTTACTATTTCTCCCCGCAGCTTGTCGGGCTTGCCGGCCACCCCGGCCCTGTCCACGGCAGGGTGCTCCTCAAGTTTTTTCTCCACCTCCCAGGGGCCCACCCTTTCACCGGAAGTGTTGATCACTCCGTCAACCCGCCCCTGGAAGTAAAAATATCCGTCCCGGTCCATATAGGCCGCGTCGCCGGTGACGAACCAGGGCTCAAACCGGAAATACCGGCGGTAAAGCTCCGGATCCCCCCACACTCCGCGGAACATGGAGGGCCAGCCGGCTTTTATGGCCAGATTGCCGATTTTACCCGGAGGCAGTTCCCCGCCCCGGTCATCCACCACCCCGGCCACAATGCCGGGGAAAGGCTTTCCTATGGAACCCTGTTTTATGGGCAGGCAGCGATAGTTGCAAATCATGTTCATACCTGTCTCGCTCATCCAGAAGGTATCGTATATGGGGACCCCCAGTTTGCCCATGCTCCATTCCATTACCTCCGGGGTAAGGGGTTCGCCAACGCTTAAAATATGCCTGAGCTTGCCCAGGTCGTACCTGCGCAGCATATCATCCCCGCCGGCTATAAGCAGCCGGAAGGCCGTGGGGGCGGAGTACCACACGGAAACCCGGTAGCGGGCCAGGGTGGCGCACCAGTCCTCGTCGTTGAAACGGCCGCCCCGGACCACCACGGGTATACCCAGCAACCAGGGAGCCAGAAAGCCGTAAGCAATCCCGGTTATCCAGCCGGGGTCGGCGGTGCACCAGTAAATATCCCCCTTTTTCAGATCATGCACCCAGCGGGCGGTGATTAAAAGGCCCACCATGGTGTTGTGCACGTGCACCAGCCCCCTGGCCTTGCCGTCGGCGCCGGAGGCGTAAAGTATAAACAGGGGGTGTTCCCTGTCCACCCATTCGATTTTGGCGCAGGAAGGAGCCGCGGACATCTCCCCGCGCCATGATATGTCCTGGGGCCTTAAGGGTTCTCCGTGGGCTATAAATACGTGTTTTAATTCGCCTAATTGCTGATACGGTATCCGTTGGGACAATTCCGGGCTGGTGACCACCGCCACCGCCCCGCTATCCCCCAGCCGATCTTTTACAGCATCCTCCATAAAGGCCTCGAACAGCGGCACCACCACCGCCCCTATTCTGGCAGCGGCCAAAAAACTGATATAAAGTTCAGGGGAACGGGGAAGAAATATACCCACCCTGTCGCCTTTCCCTATCCCGTATTTGGCCAGAACGGCGGCAAAACGGCTGGAATCCTCCTGGAGCATGGCAAAGCTGTACGTTTCCTCCCTGTTTCCGTCGGTATAATAAAGAGCCGGGCTGCCGCCCCCGCCCTCCATAACATGGCGGTCCACCGCTTCATGGACTATGTTGCAGTTACCGGTGGTATACCAGCTGAATTCCTTTTCAACTTCCCCGAAAACAAAATCCTTAACCGCTTTTCCGTAATCGCCAAGATTGTGTTCCCCCGGAATGGCTCCTGCAATGATATTACCCAAGTAGGTTCCTCCTTTCCATTGGTAAAACAGGGACATTGCTCCGTGAGGTTGTTAGAATTATGGAAAATCAGGTAGCCCGGGAAGACCTGTCCCCACACCGGAAATTGGGGACGCTCCTATATTATATTGTTTAGAATTATGAGATTTTGCGTAATTTAAGAAGATTTGTTCCCATACCCGCATCCCTGTACCTATATATTTCCGCACTATTGCGAATATTCCTTCCATACCAGCCCCTTAAACCCCTTAAATACTAGCCGGCTGCCTGGAGGATTATCGGCGGTGTTATAGAACTATAAATAAATTTGCCGCCGCCCGGGGCCGGCGGCAAAAAAGTTTGGGGGGATTGGACATGGCGGTTCTGGCATCCAGCAAAACCGTGCCTCTGGGCAGGATGCTCTTTGTGGAAAAACAGGGTTATTCCAGGGAGCGATTAGTTATTGAAGCCAGCGGACCTTACAGTATAACGGAAAATGAGCAGTGCTTCGTCATCCGCAATGAGGACTGCTGCAAGGCTATAGTGGTAACAGTCAGGGCTGACGGGGGTGAAAATTAATCTTCCTGCCAGGCGGGAAATTTACACCACAATAACACAAAAGGTTACCGGCGGAAATTATTATGAACAGCAGGAGCGAAGCAGACAATGCTGAAAAAGCTTGATAATTTGTATAAAGACATAGCCCTTTGCACCAAATGCCCGCTGGCCGCGGATAGAACCAATCCGGTCCGGGACAACGGCGATCCTGAAAAGGCGGCGGCGGTACTGGTGGGGGAAGCTCCCGGGGCCAATGAGGTGAAATACGGTATTCCCTTCGCGGGGGAGGCGGGTAAAAAGCTAAGCGGCTATCTTGCCCTGGCGGGACTTGCCAGGGAGGATGTATATATCACCAACGTTGTCAGGTGCCGGCCAACATCCAACGGCGGCAGAAGAAACAGAACCCCCTCCAGGGAGATCCCGTCATGCGGGGACTGGCTGAACAGTGAACTGGCTATAATCCGGCCCAAAACCGTGGTGACCCTGGGAAATATATCGCTGAAATGGATTTGCGGAAAGCAATACAATATTGGAAACTGCCATGGAAAGCTGCTTAAGGCCGGGGATATGGCGATTATACCCATGTATCACCCCGCCGCCGCCATTTATCGCCGGGAACTGGACGAATTAATACGGGCCGAATTTCAAAAGCTGGGGTATTATTTAAAGGGAAATGGACTCTGTTAACCGTCCGTTTCCCCGCCCTTTTCCGCCGCATTGATGAATTCTTGCATAATTTTTTCCGCATCGCCGCTATTGTATGTCACGATGTTTTTTAGATGCACAAAGGAATCCAGGTCTATTTCCTGAAATTTTATGCCGATGCCGTCCGGGTCTGTTCTGGCCACTTTCCCCTTTAAATCAATAGTCAACTTTGATGTGTCCCCGGCAAGTAATATGGTGATATCCACACATTCACCCAGGGATATTTTTTCCGGCATCCTTAAAAACATGCCCCTTAAGCTCAAGTTTTCCACTTCTCCCCTGCATTCCATATCCTTGTATTTAACAGAAGCCTCCACCCTGAAAGGAACCCGGGTAAATTTCCTTTTTTCCACGCTATCCCCTCACTTATAACAAGATATCCGGTAATTCTAAAAAAACTTACAAATCGATTATCGTATATCCCCGGAATAGGGTCAATAAATTTAACTGAATTTTAAATTATAAACTTTGATGCCTATTTTTGAAGCCGGTTGGCTATATCCGGCAAATCCCGGATTGCCACGGCCTCCTTAGGTTTCTTTCCTTATGCAAATAAAAAAAGACAGAGATAGTTATCCTGTCATTAGCAAATAATTTAAAGTAAGGGGACACGCCTTTTTATTATATAATCTCCTATTTCCATACTAATTCAGCAAAGGAATGTCCCCGACTCCAAGTTTATCTGAAGAAAATTTTGCTTAGCAAACCAATCAAGCTAAAAGGAGCTTTACCAGGTCCCGTTAAGAAAGGGGTTGTGCTTCGCTTCCTCGCCAATGGTGGAAGAAGGTCCGTGACCGGGATATACTCCGGTTTTTTCCGGAAAAATTAGTAATTTGTCTTTAATTGAAGCGATTAGCTGCCCGTGGTCTCCCCCGGGAAAATCCGAGCGGCCCACCGACCCGGCAAACAGAGTGTCCCCGGTAATGAGGTTGTCGCCGACAACCAGGGTTATCCCTCCCGGGGTGTGGCCCGGGGTGTGAATGATTTTAATCTGAATCTTACCCACATCGCAGGTGTCTCCGTCTTTTAGCAGGCGGTCGGCCTCCTTCAGCTTAATGTTGGCCCCCATGAAGGCCGAAAGGTTACGGGAAGGATTGGTGAGCATGGCGGCGTCGGCGGAATGTATCAGCACCTGGGCGCCGGTGGCTTCCTGCACCTGCTGCAAGGCCCCTATGTGGTCCACATGACCGTGGGTCAATATTATGTATTTACAATCCAGGTTTAGACTTTCCAGTCTCTTCAGTATTCTTGCGCCCTCGGCGCCGGGATCCACCACAGCCGCCCGGAGAGTTTCCCGGCAGCCGATAATGTAACAGTTGGAATCCATGGGACCCACGGAAAAGCCTTCAAAAATCACTATTATACCTCCTCCATAGAATTACTGGAAAATTTGGAAATTAGCCCAAGGTTCAAGCACCGGCCGAAAACCCGTTCAATAAACAAGCATGGCGCAAAGGGCGAAACCGGACAAGGCAAAAGCACACTGCGGCCGGAGCCCGGAGACAACTCGGCGGCGGCTTCCTAAAAAGTTTTTTTACTGTCCAGCAGCAGGGTTACCGGTCCATCGTTGATAATTTCCACCTGCATGTGCGCCTGAAAAACCCCGGTGGCTACCTCCAGGCCCAAACTTTTTATCTCACCCACAAACATTTCATACAGTTCCCCGCCCAATTCAGCCGGGGCGGCATCAGAAAAACCGGGCCTCCGGCCCTGGCGGCAGTCACCATACAGGGTAAACTGCGAAACCACCAGAGCCGCCCCGCCGGTATCCAGCAGGGAACGGTTCAACTTGCCCTGCTCATCCTCGAATATTCTAAGGTTGGCAATTTTACCCGCCAGGTAGCGGGCGTCCTCCGGGCCGTCTTCCCGGCCGACGCCAAGGAGTACCACAACCCCGGCTCCTATTTTCCCCACGGTCTTTCCTTCCACGACAACAGAGCCCCGGGCCGCCCTCTGAACAACCGCTCGCATTTTCCCACGCTCCAATAATAAAGGTGCTCCATCCATCAGTTGGTTCTCTGTACACCGTATACATCCTTGATCCTGCCTATTTTGGCTATGATGTAGTCCAGCTGCTCCCTGGTCTTTACCTCCAGCAGCAGTTCAATGGTGGCGGAGTCTTTGCGTCCCCTGGCATTGACATAGTTGGCGCTTATTTTCATTTCCAGCAGGACGGCTAAAACATCGCTGAGCATGCCGGCCCGATCCATGGCCGATATTTCCAGTTTAACCTGAAAAGGCGCCTGGAAATCCTCGTCCCAGGCCACCTCCACCAGCCTATCCCCCTCGGCCCGCTTAAAAACGGCCAGATTGCGACAGTCCTGGCGGTGAATGGACACCCCCCTGCCCCTGGTAATGTAGCCGAAAATAGGATCCCCGGGCACCGGGTTGCAGCAGTGGGCCAGCCTGATCAGCAAATTGTCTATACCCCGCACCCTGATTCCCTGGGTGGGGCGGCCCCAGTCGGGCTTTGGCCGGCTCTCGGTTACCAGGTTCTGCAGTTCTTCGGCCAGGGTACCCTTTTCCCGGGGCTTTGATTCCTCCTTGAGCCTATTGATCACTGCCAGGGAGGTTATAACCCCGTCGCCCACGGCGGCATAAACGTCGTCAATGGTCTGCAGGCTGTATTTTTTCCCGAAATCCAGCACTTTGTCCCCTTTAATAAGCTCCAGTTCAATACCGTGCTTCCTGGCCTCTTTTTCCAGTATGTCCCTGCCCTTGGCCACGTTCTCTTCTCTCTGTTCCTTTTTAAACCAGTGCCTGATTCTGTTTTTGGCCTGGGAGGTTTTAACAAAGTTTAACCAGTCCCGGCTGGGCCCGGCTATGGACTTGGAGGTCAAGATTTCCACTATGTCGCCGTTTTTCAGCTTGTAGTCCAGGGGGACGATCCTATTATTAATCTTGGCGCCCACGCAGCGGTGGCCCACCTGGGTATGCACCCGGTAGGCGAAATCCACGGGAACCGAGCCTGAGGGCAGTTCAACCACGTCGCCCTTGGGGGTGAAGACAAAAACCGTATCGGTAAAAAAGTCTATTTTCAGGGTCTCCATGAACTCCCTGGCGTCCCTGAGATCATGCTGCCATTCCAGAAGCTGGCGCAGCCAGGCCAGTTTCTGTTCCAGTTCCTTGTCACCCCGGCCGCCCTCCTTGTAGCGCCAGTGGGCGGCAATGCCGTATTCCGATGTGCGGTGCATATCCCACGTACGGATCTGTATTTCCAGCGGCTCGCCCTGGTAGCCCATCACCGAGGTGTGCAGGGACTGGTACATATTGGATTTCGGCATGGCGATATAATCGTCGAACTGGCCGGGTATGGGTTTCCACAGGGTATGAACTATACCCAGGGCGCCATAACAGTCCTTAACCGAATGAACAATCACCCTCACAGCCATAACGTCATATATTTCACTCAGGTCTTTTTGTTTTTTCTGCATCTTCTGGTATATGCTGTAGAGGTGCTTGGGACGGCCCTGTATATCCGCTTCGATGCCCATGGATTTAAGTTTCTCAGCAAGGACTTTTATGGCACCCCGGATGTATTCCTCCCGCTTAAAGCGGGTTTTGGCTATTTTTTCGGCCAGATCGTAATAAGCCCGGCGGTTCATGAATCTGAAAGACAGATCTTCAAGCTCCCACTTAAGCTTGTAAATCCCCAGACGGTTGGCCAGGGGCGCATATATCTCCAGGGTTTCCCGGGATATTTCCTGCTGCTTGTGCTCGGGCTGGTACACCAGGGTGCGCATGTTGTGCAGGCGGTCGGCCAGTTTAATTAAAATCACCCTTATGTCCTTTGCCATGGCCAGGAACATTTTACGCAGGTTCTCCGCCTGCTGCTCCTCCTTGGATTTAAATTCCAGCCGTCCCAGTTTGGTGACCCCGTCAACCAGCAGGGCAACTTCCTCCCCGAATTCGTTCTTTATATCCTCCAGGGACCTGTTGGTGTCCTCGGCGACGTCATGAAGCAGACCGGCTAGAAGGGTTTCCATGTCCAGTTCCAGCTCTGCCAAAATCATGGCCACGTTTAAGGGATGAATGATAAAATCCTCGCCGGAAAAGCGGCGCTGTCCCCGGTGTGCCTCCTCGGCAAAGCGATAGGCCCGGTGAAGCAGTGTCACGTCTGCCTTGGGATTATAATGTATTAATTTTTGTACAACATCCTCGATATTCATTCCGTCTTCCCGCCATCTCCGCCAGGAGGCCGTTAAAAAACCAGGTCCGGCTTTATCAGGCTGCCGGGCGTATCCCCTCACCAATTACGCCGGTCCCGCCAGGCTCTTCCCATCCCGTCACACCGGTTTTTGAACGGCCTTTTGGATATTTATCATAACTTATGCCAAAGCCTTATCACTTCGTACCCGTAAAGACTTACTATATTAGTAATTATACTGCACTAGGGAAATAGTGTCATAGTCCCTCAGTTTATGTCTTCCGCCCAATCCGGTCAGCTCAATAAGAAAAACGGCTCCTGTAACCTGACCGCCCAGTTCTTCCACCAGCCTGACGCTTTTATAGGCTGTTCCCCCGGTGGCCAGAAGCTCATCGGCAATTATAACCCTCTGTCCTGGAAGGATGGCGTCTTTGTGCACCTCCATCTCCTCTCCCCCAAAGTCCAGGTCGTAATGCCAGGTAAAGACCTCTCCGGGAAGCTGCCCGGCTTTGCGCACGGTAACCAGCCCCAGTCCCAGAATGTAGGCCAGCGGCGCTCCCAACAGCAAACCGCGGTTCTTCGGGCAAACAATCAAATCGGCTTCCTTGCCGGCGCACTGCCGGGCCAGTTCCTGCACGGCATACCTGTATGCCGCCCCGTCCCGGAGCAAGGTGGTAATGTCCTTATAGCTGATTCCCTCCCTGGGGAAATCGGGTATTACCCTTATTTTTTGTTTTAAATCCATGTTTCCCTCCTGAATTGTGATTAAGCCTCACTACGACGCGGGAATCAGTCAACCTTGGGTTTAACGGCAGGCTGTCAGACCCTCCAGCTTTCCCCACCATTTTTCAGCCTCAACCCTTATTATCCTTCCCCGGGCATAAACCGGAGAATTTCTTAAATCCTTCTTTTTACTCACCGGCAGCAGTTTAAACTGGTAAATACCATCAATATATGTATATTTAACCAGCCCCAATTCGGAAAAAATCGCCAGACAGACCGCAAGGGTATTCTCGCCGGCCCTGGCCACCCCGCCGGCGCGCAGCCGGGCCGCAGCTTTTACCGGATCCAATAACCCGCCGGAACATTCCCTGCGCAGATAATTGTATATTATGCCAAGGCTTTCCCTGGGGGGAAAGCTTGCTTCAATAATTTCCCTGTATTCTGCCAAACCCGGGCTGCTGTATGCCGCGTAAATGTCCGTTCCTCTGGCATACTCCTCCACGGTTTGCAATTCCTCCCTGCAAAAGGGAGGATCGCATAATACCACCCTGCTGGACTCCGCCTCTTTCAATCCGGGAAGCATTCCGGGAGTTGCCACCAGCACGGTTATATCTCCGGAAACAAATTTGGCCTTCAAATATTCCCGGTTTTCCCCGCTTAGCCCCTGATGCAGAAAGGCAGCGGAAATCCCGGAAAAAAGAAGGTAACAGGCCACTTCCACCGTCCGGCTGGGTGAACATGCCACCACCAGGGTTCTGCCCGGCTGGAAGGCCATCATTTTAATATTAGCCGGCCGGTGAGGTATACGCCATTTATTTTTAATAACTGGAAAGATTTCCTTCACCGGTTTTTCGGATGAGCTTAAGCTTAATATATTGCCATCAAAACCACCTTCGGATGAAGCGCCGATATCCGCCATGGAGTCTATGGCTCCCAGGCGGCCGGAAACATATTCGGGCAAATAAGCCGCATAGCCTAATTTCTCCAGATAATCCCCGACGCCCCAGGGGTTGTCTTTACTTTCAGCAGCAGCATTTACAAAACCTTTTTTTGACGGTTTAATGTCCAGCACTTCCAGCTGGACGGACTTCCTGCCGTTCCAATAATTCATGGAAGGCACAAAAGCCATGTCCACAGCCGCCGCGGCGGATATATCCGGAGCCCGGGAGGCCATGTTGAAGGCAATTCCGTCCAAAACCACATCCTTTTCCCCCACCAATAACTTAAGATGCCTGGCGTTTCGCCCAACTTCCCGGCAGGATACCAGCCGCGCTTCCCGGCAGGCCAGCAGCGGCCCGGGGTTGCAGTGGCCAAAGGGCGCCATCATTTCCAATTCCTCCACCAGTTGTTGGGAGATATCTCCCAGGGAAACCGTGGCGTCCAATTCCAATTCCGGCGTATATATTCCATCAGGCACCTGTTTGGCCGCATAATCATTAATTGCCCCGCGCAAATCTTCCAATCTGTCCGGACTTACGGAAAATCCGGCCGCCTGGGCATGACCGCCGAACCCCAAAAGGCAATCTCTGCAGCCGGAAAGGGCATCGTACAGATGGAACCCCGGGATGCTGCGCCCGGAGCCCTTACCCGGGCCTTCCTCTCCATCCATGGCCACCATAAGCACCGGACGGTAATATTTATCAACCAGCCGGGAGGCCACTATACCGATTACCCCCGGGTGCCAGCCCCGGGACCCCAGCACGATTACCCTTTGGGAGGCCAACTCCGGCGAGGCGTCCAGCATTCCATGGGCTTCGGCCAGCACAAGGCTTTCGATCTGCTGTCGCTCCTGGTTGCCCCGGTTCAGCTGGGCAGCCATCTCCAGGGCCGCCTCCCGGTGGTCGCACAGCAGCAACTCCACCGCCGCGGAAGGCTCACCCACTCTCCCCGCGGCGTTGAGGCGCGGGGACAGCGCGAAGGCCACATCCCTGGTTCCCAGGCGTTCCGGCTTCAGCCCGGCCACGGAAATAAGCGCCTGCAAACCCGGGCTGGAAGTATTGGCCAGCCTGGGAAGTCCATGTTTAACCAGTATTCTGTTCTCTCCCTGGAGGGGCACTATATCTGAAATTGTTCCCAGGCAGGCCAGGTCCAGGTATTCAAGCCAGGCGTCTTCTCCGTAGCCGGATTTAGTCAGCAATGCCTGGGCAAGCTTTATGGCGACCCCCACTCCGGCCAGTTCCTTAAAGGGGTAAGGACAGTCCGGCCGCTTGGGATTGACCACCGCCGCCGCAGGCGGAATCCTTTCAGGCACTTCGTGGTGATCGGTTATAACAATGTCGGGCCCTCCCGCGGACGCCGCGGCTTCCACCTCCGCAAAGCCGCTGATTCCGCAATCCACCGTTATCAGCAGGGAATATCCCTGCTCCCGGGCGTTATTAACCGCGTCCAGGTGAAGACCGTAACCGTGGTCCAAACGGTGGGGAATAAAATAGCCCGCCTCTCCGCCCAGCCGTCTCAACACCTTTACCAGAAGGGCCGTGCTTGTGGTGCCGTCGGCGTCATAATCTCCGTAAACCAGTATTTTTTCGCCGGATTCCACGGCCCGGGTTATTCTCCGGACCGCTTTATCCATGTCCGCCATGAGGTAGGGATCAAACATCATCCCGGTATCCGACTCTAAAAAATACCTGGCGTCATCCACCGTGTATATTCCCCGGTTAATCAGCAAGCGGGCGAAAACAGGTGAAACGCCAAGCTCGTGCTGAAAAATTTTTATCAGTGCGGGATATTCCTTTTTTACCCGCCAGCTCCTTTTACCTCTCATGTAACCCCCGTTGATATAAAGTTATTTTTGATTATATCCAACTAATATCCGGGAGGCAATGAAAAATAAGGCATATACATCAATATCAGCCCTTTATGACAAAATCAGCGAATTCACCCCGGTAAGGCCCGTCAATTATTTCAACTTTGTCCACCCTGGACGAAGGGGAACCCTTCCAACACCATTCAAGCATTTTTTCAATGGCCTGCTCCTCTCCTTCGAACACCGCCTCCACCCGGCCGTCCGGCAGGTTCCTCACCCAGCCCCGGAGCCCGAAACCGACTGCCGCCTCCCTGGTATATACCCTGAAATAGACGCCCTGTACCCGGCCGGATATCAAAACATGCTTTCTTTGCACTTTTAACCCCCCTGTTGAATGTGGCAAATTATATTCTATTATTGAAAAAAAGGCTGCCGCCTGTAAATCCCGGCAACAGCCTGGCCTTTTTTGATTAGTTGGCCTGGGACGCCCCGCTTATATCCGGGGCCGAAAAGGGCTCTCCACAGTCCCTGATATTAAAGTCACCCCGGCTGGTAACCACCATCTCCACCTTCTGGGCGGGCTTTGCGGAGTCGCCCTCAGCAGCCTCCTGCCCGGGGAGGTCCAAATCGAAATTCATTTTCATGTCAAATTTTACTATATCGCAAACCAGGGTATTTTTATTGATATAAGATGTATAGTAACAATCAAATTTCATTTTCTCGAACATACTTTGCATGAAATTCTGCATTTCCTGCCCAGGGTCCTGGCTCTCCGTCTCCCCGGGCACGTTTTGTATTACCTGCTCCATTATTTTCCGGTAGCTCTCTTTAAATTTATCCATGTCCATGGCGGCATTGACCACGTAATACTCCTGGTTGTCGATTTTTTCATTGTTGCCGAAATTTAACGTTATACCGAATTCCTTCATTTGGGCGACAGCCTTTAGGGGATCCGACTGGATATCCTGCTGCTGCTTGAAAAATTCCGGCGAGAAGGGCATATCCATTTTGCTCCACTCCTGCCCGGGCATTTTGATATACATGTTTTCCTGGGTCATGTAGGTTTCCACCACTGTTTCTCCCAGGGGGAAATCCGGGCTCTCCGGTTTTATTGTTTGTTTCATATACACGGCGAAAGGATCGTTCTGATATTGTCCATATAAACTGCTGGTAAAACCGCCGGGCATTTCCTCGTTCTTTTTACCGTCGGCGTAAGCTTCCATTTGAATGTCCAAATCGCCTTCCATGGTATAGGTATTGAATTCCTGGCAAGCCTTAGTGGATTTTGCCAGTAATTCCTCCGGGGACATGCCGTCTCTGACTTCCTTGCGGGCAAGGGATACCAGCTGCTGCCGGTCGTCCCAGCCGACATCGTACCCGAAGATTCCAGCCACGAAACGAAGCGGTATAAGCACACGGTCGCCGGATTTCTCCGGGGCTCCGGGCGCGGTTAATGTCTGCCCGGCCAACTGGGCAGCGGTCTGGCCAATGGTCATCTCCAGGGATTTTCCGTCTTCCTCGATGGTCAGCTTGTCTTCCGCCGGATATTTAATGTCCGCCCCGGCAATACGGGCATAGTCGTCGGCCGCTATCATGACAATATCATTTTTCAATTCCAGCTTGACCATTTTCACCGGGTCGCTGTTGACGCTCAGGCCCGGGCCGTCGGCCGCCGCCGGCAATGCCGCCAGCAGCATTGCCAGAATTGACACGCATAAAGCAAGATATAATTTGCCTTTCATATATAACCCCTCCCCGTTTTATTAAAGATTCCTTTTATATATTTTTTTCTTCCTTTTCAAAAATACCTTTTTTTTCCTCAAAAATTTTATAGTTTTTTTCAAAGGCTTTAACCAGGTACGGGTCAAACTGTGTTCCGGAACAGCTTTTTATTACCTTCAGGGCCTCTCCGGAAGGCATGGCCTTCCGGTAGGGCCGGTCGCTGGTCATGGCGTCATAGGCGTCGGCAATCGCCAGAATACGGCACTCCAGGGGTATTTCTTCCCCCTTCAGGCCAAGGGGATAGCCCTGGCCGTTCCACCACTCGTGATGTTTTAGAACCCAATCGGCTATGGGCGCGAGATCCTGCGCGGACAGCGCAATGCGGTGACCGATTTCGCAGTGCAGGCGCATTTCCGCGAATTCTTCCGGAGTCAGGGGGCCCGGTTTGAATAGGATGCGGTCGGGCACCCCCACCTTACCTATGTCATGAAACTTGGCCAGAAGCCTTAAATCAGTTATCCTGCGCCGGGACAGCCCCAGGGCCACAGCCAGTCCGGCCACCAGATCCTGCAGCCGGTCGGCATGGCCCTCGGTAATAAAGTCCCTGGCCTCCAGCGCCTTCATCAGTGTTTTTACGATGGCGCTGCGGGCACTCCGGCTGCGGTGCAGCTTTTCACGGTACATGTTGTTGTCGGCTTCTTTAAAAATATCCCCGGGATTTGCCCCCGGGCCGCCGGCTATGGCAAAGCCCACGGAAATACTCAAGGGCAATTCGGGATTGGTTTCATTATAGCCCGTTATCCCCGCTCTGATCCTTAAAACCGCATTTTCCACCACCGTCTTGCCGCTTTGGAGAAGCAGCACGGCAAATTCGTCGCCCCCGATCCGGGCAACCGTATCGCCCTGGCGAAAACACTTTTTCACAACCATTGCCGCCGCTTTCAGCAAAGCATCCCCGGCATCGTGTCCCATGGTGTCGTTGATTAGTTTGAGCCCGTCCACATCGCATACGATTATACCAAAAGGCATATGGGCGCCGGCCGCCAGTTCCCGCATTTTCCGCTCAAAAAAAGTACGGTTGTACAATCCTGTAAGCTGGTCATGCATGCTGTAATAGGTAAGCTTGTTCACTGCCTGCTTGCGTTCGGAAATGTCGCTGTAAATGGCGTAAATCCCCGCCTGCTTGCCGTCCACCACAATGGGAAAACCCAGTATGGACACATCCACAAGGGTTCCGTCCCTTCTCTTCCTCACCGCCTCCCTTTGTACAACCTGCCCGCCGCTTACGGTATCAAAAAGAAAAGCAGCCTCCCCGGAAAATTCCCCGGGAACTATAACATCATTTAATAACTTGCCCTTTATTTCTCCAATGGAATAGTCAAACAGCTGTTTAAAACCTTTATTGGCATTGATTATCCTGTTGTTGTTGCCAAGTATCACAATGGCTTCCGGAGAGCTTTCAAAAAGCTGCTGAAAATAAGCCTTCTGGCGAACAGCCTCCTCCTCCGCCTGTTTGCGCCGGGTAATATCCCGGCTGCTGAATATTGCCCCGGTAACCGACCAGCTGTCATCGAACAGCGGGTTCCCTACGGTCTCCAGCCAGAGGTACCGGCCATCCGCGTGTCTGAAGCGGTATTCGGCCTTTCCCGATGAAGATGTCCGCATAGAATTGTAAAATTCCTCTGTGATTCTTTTTAGATCCTCCGGATGTAAAAAATCAAAAATGGTTTTTTCCTGGAAGTATTCCGGTTTGTAACCCAGCACCGGACCGTGGGAAGGACTTACATACAGGTATTTGCCCCTGATATCGGTCTGGCTGATTAAATCCAGCATGTTATCCGTAATGCGCCTGAGCCGGGCTTCGCTTTCCTGCAGCGCCCTTTCCACCTGCTTACGTTCAGTTATATTGATACAAAGCTCCAAAACAAGAGGAGAGCCGTCAACATCCCAGAAGGGGTAATCATACACCTCGAAGACCCCACCGTCGGATTCCCTGAATTTTTCCCGCTTTTGCGTCCGGCCGGTTTTAAATACCCGGAACGTGCGGCAAATCTCACAGGGCGTCTTCCTGCCGTGAAATATATCGTAGCAAAATCTTCCTTCGGGATCGCCGTACCGCTCCCTTAATAGGCGGTTGGCAAAGGGAATGGTGTAATCCGGGGACTGCAGGTACACCACGGCAGGCAGTTCATTTAAAACGGAAAAAAACCTGTGGCGGTCCGCCAACAATTTTTCCTCCGCCAGGCTTTGCCGGGTTTCGTCAATGACCTGTCCGAGAACGGCGGGGCGTCCGTCAAATTCAATACGGGACAGGTAAGTTTTTACCAGCAAAGTATCACCCTGTTTGTTAACACCCCTAAAATTATGACTAACGGGATGCTCTCCCCCGTCCAGCAACTTTTTGACAACATTAATCAAGCCCGGACTGTCATCCGGGTGACAAAGCCACGTAAAGGGAGTGCCGGGCAATTCACCGGCACTGTAGCCCGTTATCCCGGCCATGGCCTTGTTGGCCAGGCGAAAAACGCCATCTTGCAGTATATATGCCGGCAGTGGAGCCTCGTTGAACATTTCCTCAAAGTCAAATTCAGGCATCTACCTAATAATACCCTCTCTTTCGGGGTAACCGATAAGCTGTTGCCTTAATAAAAAAGCAACGATTCAAGTTAAACATAGGAATCATTGCCTTGTCATTCAACATTTTGGGACAAATTCCTCTATTTTCGCCAGTCAGCAGTCTGACTTCCTTCATATCCCGCGCTGAAATTTTTATCCTACCCCCTGCCAAGATATGCCTGCTGAACCCGGCGGTCTTTTTTCAATTCATCCGGCCTTCCCTCCAGCATAATCTTCCCCTGGTCCATCACGTATACCATGTCGGCCACATACATGGCGGCCCGGGCGTTCTGCTCCACCAGAAGCACGGTGGTTCCGTTTTTTCTCAAGTTGTTAAGGGTGTTGAAAATCTCTTTTACCAAAAGGGGCGCCAGACCAAGGGAAGGTTCGTCCAGGAGCAATACCTTGGGCCTGCTCATCAGTCCCCGGCCTATGGCGAGCATCTGCTGCATTCCGCCGCTGAGGCCGCCGGCCGGATCCCCGAGTCTTTCCCCCAGGGCTGGAAAAAGGTTGACAATGTCCTCCATATCCCTTTTTATTTCCCTGCGGTCACCGCCCCAGCGGGGGTAGGCCCCCAGCATCAGGTTATCCTCCACGGACAGGGAATCAAAAATCTGGCGGTGTTCGGGAACCAGGCTGATCCCCTGCCGGACCATTTGTTCCGCCTGCAGCCTTTGCACCTGGCGGCCTTCCAGCACTACTTCCCCCCGGAAAGGATTGTAAATTCCCGCCACCGTCCCCAGCAAAGTGCTTTTTCCGGCTCCATTGGCCCCCACTATGGCTGTCAGACTCCCGGCGGGAACACGGAAACTTACTCCCTTTAAGGCGTGATTCCAGCCGTGCCTGGTGTGAAGATTCTTAACCTCAAGCAATTTAAAATACCTCCTCACCCAGGTAGGCGGATATAACCCGTGAATCCTGTTGAATTTCCAGCGGAGTGCCTTCCGCCAGTTTCGAACCGTGGTCTAAAACCACAATCCTGTGTGAAACGGCCATAACCATTTCCATGTTATGCTCCACCAGCAATACCGAGGTTCCCATTTCCGGAAAGCGGGATATCAATTCACCCAATCCATTGGTTTCCCCCTGGTTCATACCGGCGGCAGGCTCATCCAACAGAATTAAATCCGGTTCCAGGGCCATGGCCCTGGCAATTTCCAGCAGCCTCTGCTCCCCATAAGGCAGTATTTCGGCGGGCATATCCTTTTTCTCCCCGAGTCCCACCAGTTCTAACGCGGCAATTGCCCGCCCGTATATAAACGACTCCTCGGAGGCCACTCCGGGCCAGCGAACCCCGGCCTGCAGCAACCCTTTCCGCCCCAGGCGGTGGGCGCCAACCATAACATTTTCCACCACCGTCATATTCCGGAATATTTGTAAATTTTGAAAGGTCCTGGTAACCCCCAGGACGGCAATCCGATCCGGCGGCATTCCGCCTATCTCTTCGCCGTTATATTTAATACTGCCCGAATCCGGACCAGCCACCCCGGAAATCAGGTTAAACAGAGTGGTTTTACCGGCTCCGTTGGGTCCTATTATGGATACAATTTCTCCCCGGCTTACATGGAAATCGACAGAATTAACCGCTGTCACGCCGCCAAAGTGTTTTGACAGCCCGGTAACTTCCAGTATAATCATTCCGCTGCCCTCCCGTCCGCGGCCGGGGGTAAAGCCACGTTCCGGGCCGGGCCTTCCGCCTGTTCTTTTCCGGAATAATAGCCGCTCTTTCTTTTGGCCCAGCGGTTTTTAATCCCTCCTGTCAGCCCTTCAGGCATGAATATCATCACCGCCACCAGAATCAGGCCGAAAAATATTATCTCAAATTCTCCCCCCGCCGTGGGTATCAAAACCGGTACCAGGGCCCGCAGCAGTTCCGTCAGCGTTAACACGGCCGCAACACCTAAAATAGGCCCCCATATGCTGGCCAGGCCTCCTATGGCCGCCATCAGCACAAACTCCACCGATGCCTGAAAGCCGAAGGGCGAGGGGCTGATAAAGGTAACGTAATGGGCGTACAGGCTCCCGGCAATACTACCGTATACGGCGCTGAGCACAAAAATCTGAACCTTGTATTTATAAGCCGGAACCCCCATGCAGGCGGCGGCCAGCTCACTGCCGTGCAGCGCCCTTAAAGCCCTGCCTATCCTGGAATTGACAAGGTTTCTGGCAAAAGCCACGGCCAGCAATACAAAAAACCACACCAGGTAGTAATATCTAATTTCGCTGCCGAATTCCCAGCCAGCTATGGAGAAATATGGAATACCGGAAAAGCCGGAGGGGCCTCCGGTTAAATTTACCTGTTCGTTGAAAAAGATATAGATTATCACACCGGAACCCAGGGTAGCCAGGGCCAGGTAGTGCTCCTTGAGTTTCAGGGTTGATATGCCTATTAGAAATGCCACCAGCGCGGTTATCAGGGCCGCCGCCAGCATGGCCGGCAGGGGCTGCCAGCCCCAGTTCACGGTCAGCAGACCCGAGCCGTATGCTCCCAGCCCGTAAAAGGCGGCGTGCCCAAGGGAAACCTGGCCGGCATAACCCATTAAAAGGCAAAGCCCTATGACCATAATTGAGTAGATTCCTATTAAAACAATATTGCCCAGATAATAGGTATTGGGCATCAGCAGCGGAAGGGTTCCCAAAATAGCTATAAAAATCAAAAATAGCAAATACCGGGCAACCTTTTTGCTCAATAGTCCTGATTGAATCACCTTTCAACCCCCGGATTATCAAAGTTTGGCTATACTCGTTTGCTTTCCGGTTTGCCCAGCAGACCGCTGGGTTTCTTCAGCAATACCAGCAGCAAAATCAAGAAGGATATGGCATCCTTATAACCGGAAGAAATCAGACCGGCTCCCAGCGCTTCCAGCACCCCCAGCAGAAAGCCCCCCACCACCGCCCCGGTGGTGCTGGTCAACCCCCCCAGGACAGCCGCCACGAAACCCTTCAGCCCCAGCATTAGACCCATATCGTAAGTTGCCGTGGTAATCGGGGTTATAACAATACCCGCCAGGGCTCCCAGCATGGCGCTAAGGGTAAAGCACAGCAGGGACATGCGCTGGGGGCTGATTCCCATCAGCCTGGCAGCCAGACGGTTTATGGCACAGGCTTTCAAAGCCATGCCCAGGGCCGTGCGCTCGAAAAAAACAAACAGCGCCGCCACCACCAGCAGGCTTAAGGCCAGAACCCAGATACTCTGGGTGTTTAAGGCGGCTCCCAGTATTTGCAGCGACTCTCCGGAGGAAAAGGAGGGCAGCGGGTAGGATTGGGTTCCCCAGACCAGCAGCGCCCCCCCGCGTATGGCCACGGAAAAACCGATGGTTATAATGATAATTGTAACCACCGAAGAATTGCGGGCGGGATAAATTACCGCCCGTTCAAACAGCGCCCCGAAAAGCCCCACCAGTAATATGGCAGCCGCAACCGCCAGCCACAGCCCGGTTCCACCCTTGACCAGACTTGCGGTAATAAGCGCCCCGAGCATTACAAATTCTCCCTGGGTAAAATTAATGTGGCCGGTGACATTGTATATGGTCACAAACCCCAGGGCGATAAGAGCGTATATTCCGCCCAGGGTAAGGCCCGTGAGTAAATATTGCAGTAATTCGCTAAATTGCATTGATAAAACCCCGTTTCGTCTCTAAGGTAAGGGGACACACCTCTATTTTGTGCCTGGCTTTTGGGATGAGGAATGTCCCCAACGTATGTAAGGGGACACACCTCTATTTTGTGCCTGGCTTTTGGGATGAGGAATGTCCCCAACGTATGTAAGGGGACACACCTCTATTTTGGGCCCGGCTTTTGGGATGAGGAATGTCCTAACGCATTTAAGGGGACACGCCTTTATTTCAGGCCCGGCTTTTGGGATGAGGAATGTCCTAACGCATTTAAGGGGACACGCCTTTATTTCGGGCCTGGCTTTTGGGATGAGGAATGTCCTAACGCATTTAAG
>NZ_BFAV01000131.1 GCF_002933875.1 Desulfocucumis palustris
CAATTTTGCAAAATATGTTCATCCCTCAGAAAAGAATGCTTAATATTCTTTCGTTATAATGTAATTGTTAAATCCTAAGCACTTAAGCAAAATGCTATTAATTAACCAGTCAGTTAGATTCATTCTTGTCCTTTGACAATTGAATACCACCCGGGGCACAACAATTCATGCTGGCTATCTGCTGAGCCGGTTCCATGGCTGAAAGGGAAAAAAC
>NZ_BFAV01000132.1 GCF_002933875.1 Desulfocucumis palustris
TGTACTGCCCCCAGTATCCGAGGGAATACCCGCAGCCGGTTACCTCCATCTCCAGGCAAAGGTGGATCAGGAGGAAGCTCTGCAAGGCCTCCTTGAAGGTCCGCGCCGGATGCTCGGGCACCCACTCACATATATCAGCTATTTCCAGCAATTCCTGACGGCGCTCGTAATTCTTCTCTTCGGCTGCCATTTTTCTGGCCAGTTCAACATACCGGTACGCCAAGCGGTTAACCGCCCCGAGTGTGATTAAAAGTGCTGTATAAAAATTGCGCTTTTTCCTGTCTTCACTGTTTACTTTCAGAGCCGCCAGCCGTTCTTTGACTTCCTCGATGATGCCGCCTAGACCCTTGACCAGGACCAGGTTGTAATTCATAGTCCCTCCCCCGGCGGGCCAGGAGTTGCCGTCATAAAAGAGTCCTGTATCCTGGGCAGGCAAGGAACTGTAACCGTAAATCTCCTCGAAAAGCTTATTGGCCTGGTTGTAGATGCAGCGCTCGTCCCAGTATTTAACTATTTCTCCAAAAATATTCCTATCCTCGTCGGAGATATTCATCTCGCCCAGGTGACTAAGTGCTTTTCCTTCATTATCCTTCATCCAGTCGACATTCCATTCGGGGTACGGATAAACTCCCGCTACATATTGAGCCACACTGCCGACAAAAAAGTTGTCGTCAATGTACAGGGTCTTGTTTTCGACAATATACTCAAACAACTTCGCCCTTTTGATAATAGCCGGA
>NZ_BFAV01000133.1 GCF_002933875.1 Desulfocucumis palustris
CTAGTAGAGTGATTCCAAATTATAGTTGCAATAATATCTAGCAGGGTATACGATTCTCTTAACGAAATTAACGTTAGGGGGATCATTCTATGCCATTTCAAAGTCACCGAGCCAAATTAAATTTGACACTGGAAGAAATACATAGACTGGAAACAATTATCCACGCTCGTACAGAGGGTGTAAGCCGAGTAGAGCGTGCAAAGATTTTTCTTTTTTATAATGATGGAGAGTCAATATCATCCATCGCAAGAATATTAAAAACCAATCGACCAAAGATAGAACGTCACATTAATAAAGCTTTGGAATTTGGTATTGATGTTGCCTTAAACGATCTCCCTCGCCCTGGAAAGCCGGAATCCATTACAATGGAAGACAAAGTTTGGCTTATTTCTCTTGCGTGTAAGAAGCCAAAGGAATTCGGGTATAGTTACGAATTATGGACAACCGATTTACTATCTAAACATGTAAGAAAATACTGTGAGGAATATGGGCACACATCTCTGAAGAATCTATCACGCGGAACAGTTTCAAAGATTCTATCGGCGAATCAGGTTAAACCTCACAAAATCCAATATTATTTAGAGCGAAAAGACCCTGATTTTGATCAAAAAATGGCCAATGTCTTATATGTTTACAAAGAAGTTCAAGTTGTTCTTGAAAAGGGCAATAATTCGGTATACGCATATTTATCTTACGATGAAAAGCCGGGAATTCAAGCTATCGAAAACACTGTACCAGATCTACCCCCTTCTCCAGGTGTTCATCCCTGCGTGGGCCGTGATTATGAATATATTCGCCATGGTACCTTAAGTTTGATGGCTGGTATTGATTTAACTAACGGACAAATATTAGCTAATGTGACTGACCGACATCGTAGTCGTGAATTTGTAGAATTCTTAAAAATGGTTGATGAGCAGTATAAAGATAAAGAAAAAATAAAAATAATACTGGATAACCATTCTGCTCATATTTCAAAAGAAACCAGAGCATATTTGAATATTGTTCCAAATAGGTTTGAATTTGTGTTTACTCCGAAACATGGTTCCTGGTTAAATCTAATCGAATCTTTCTTTGGAAAAATGGCTCAAACAATGCTTCGGGCAATACGTGTAAAATCTAAAGAGGAGCTAAAAGAAAGAATCTACACCTATATTAAAGAAATTAATGATAGCCCTACTATATATCGCTGGAAATACAAAATAGATGATTTTTCTATTGTATAATGTTTATGACAATCAATCCATTGATATGTTATTACGGAAACGCTATACTAGT
>NZ_BFAV01000134.1 GCF_002933875.1 Desulfocucumis palustris
GCGGTGTTGTAGGTGAAGGTGCCGTTTTCATGATGGCCTCCGCTTTGGATTGTCCATTTTTTGGTGTGGCTCAGCCTGTTGCCCAGGTTGTCATAGGTGAAGGTGTTATGGTATTTATACGATCCGCTGCCGACGCTGTCGTCGGTGTCTATGCTGGACAGCCTGTTCAGGCTGTCGTAAACCAGGTTGTATTTATGAGTTTGCAGCGCGCTGCTGGGA
>NZ_BFAV01000135.1 GCF_002933875.1 Desulfocucumis palustris
CGTGGCAAGGCCTCAAGCGGAGGCGTACTCATAGTACGTCGAGCATTGAGGCCGCAGCCGCAACGCAGCAGATGGACTTTTTCAACGGCCTCCTAGGGGACGAAAGAATATCAAAACGGACCCCTGGTGAAAAATTAATCCGGCGTTGTTTTTCGCCGGAACATCGACAATACCGGGGCGATGGCAAACAAATCTTCCCCGGGTAAGAATTCTTTCGCTTTATCCCGGCACCGGCGCAGATAATTTTCGCCGCCGCTTAAAGGATTGGCCGGTTTCATTTCAGCCACTCGGGAAAAAGCCGTTTAGCTCTTTCTTTAACGATCAAAGAACATGACTCGTCGGGGTTTTGACTCATATTTTCGCCATGCCAGCGATAAGCCAGCAAAGGTTCCTCCAGAAATCCGCAAGGGTAATTCCGGATAAAACGAAACCACAGGTCATAATCATGGGCCTGGGGCAGACTCTCGTCGAAATTCCCTATTTTCTTTAAAGCGGAACTTCGCATCATCACCGAGGAGCCATTAATAAAACAGCCCTCCATAAGCTTTGTTACCATTGACCGCCTGTCGGGAAAAAAAGCCGCATTCACCTCATATTGCCATTTGCCTTCGGCGTTGATAACAACAAAATTGGTGTAGCTGAAGCCCAGCTTTGGATTTCTTTCCATGGCTCTGACCTGTTTAAACAATTTATCCCCCATAAACATGTCATCGGCGCTTAACCAGCAAATGTACTTGCCGGTTGCCAGGGACAACCCCAGATTTAAAGCGCTGGGTGTTCCCCCGTTTTTTTTATAGACATAGTTGATTTTAGAAAGATAGGGCTTCACAAACTCGGCTGTTCCATCGTTTGAACCGTCGTCAATGACTAATATCTCAGTATCGGCATAACCCTGATTGATTACGCTGTCAATGGCGTAGCGGAGATACCGGGCGTGATTATACGTCGGGATGACCACACTGACTCTCGGCGTTAGCATCAGCAGCCCTCCGGATAAACCTTTTTCATCCACTCAACGGTAATGGGCAATCCCTCCTCCAGCACCACCCCGGGCTTATGTCCGAGATCAGCCATGGCCTTGCGTATGTCCGGCCGTTTACTCACCGTATTGTGCTTGTCTTCCGGGAGATAACTCACTAAAAGTGGATTGCCCTTGGTATATTTAAGCACCAGGTCGCTTAATTCTTTAACACTGCGGTATTCCGTTCCGCCGATGTTATAAACCTCCCCCGGTTTAAAATTATTAACAACATTGGCCATGGTGGGAATTAAATCATCCACATACATAAAAACACGATAATATCCTTCAAAAACATCATAGGGGAGCCCTTTTAAGGCCCGATAAACAAACAGGCAAATAACACTGCGGTAGGGATGATAATATTCCCCCGGCCCGTAGGCGTTAAACAGGCGAAGTATAACAATGGGGGATTGGTATTTTTTTTCAAAGTTCGTTATTTGAACTTCATTTACCCACTTGCTTATGGCATAGTCATTATGCTGAATTATAGTCTTTTTTAAAGGCAAATCTTCCGTTAGCAGGGGTTCCACGGCTTCCCCATAGATTTCCGAGGAGCTTGTAAACACCAGTTTAAAACCCTTTTTTAATTGCCATTCCAACAGGTTGCGGGTTCCAATCACGTTTGTCTTCCACAGGGTGTCGTAATAATGCTCTCCATTAATACGGCCGAATTCAGCCGCCAAATGGTATACATAATCATAGCTTTGCTCAAAAACACGTTCCAATTGACGGTATTCGGCAATATCCGCCCTAATATACCTCTCCCCGGAATGATGCAGCAAATCCACTTCCCAAACATCGTGTCCCCGTTTTTTTAAAACATCCACCAATCGCAGGCCCAGTGTTCCTTTACTACCGGTAACCAATATTCTGGCCATTATATATGCTCCTTTTTCCGCTAATTATATAAACCGGAGCTTTCCGGCTTCACTTCCCCTGGTGACATTCCCCCGGCCCTCACTCATCTTTCGGGTTCAAGGCCCTTTGCCGCTCCAGTACCACCCTGCCCGTCAACCTTTCCTGTTTTTCCTTTCCCGGCTCCGCTTGATCATTGGGCCTGAAGCCCGCTTCAGCCAATTCACCGGGAGTAAATAAGGGATCTTCAACCCAAACAGTATTCCCGGCCGCCTCTAAAGCCCTGACCAAATCAGCACCTCTGCTATGCTTAATATCCTTGACCCCGGCTTTATAGCTTAAACCTCGCACTAAAACCCCCCTGCCGCTGCCAACCTGGCGGGCAATCCTGTGGCGATATTGGTTATCCGCCTCTTCCGCTCCTTCCAATAACACCGAACTGCAAACGCTTCTTAAAAAACCCATGTCCTTGGGCAGGCACTCCCCGCCGATACCCCAATCAGTGCCTAGAAGTTCGACGTTATTTTTACTGTTTACAGCCAGTCTCAGTTCGTCAAAATCAATTCCCTGATCAACGCAATAGCAGTAAATATCCTGGGCAAAGGCAATATCCACGTAGCGCTTCACATTTTCAACCACCTTGGACAGCTCCGCCACCCGGACATCGGGAACTTCCACCAGTTGGGGGACCAGCGGGGCATAAAAACGGCGTCCCCTTTCCAGGCAGGCCCCGGTAAAGGCGCCCATCACCCGGGGGGTATCGCAAACGGTTTGATCAACCCCGAACATTATCCTGTGGGGCACGTGGATCAAGAAAATATCCGTACCCAGTTCGAACCCCTTTTCCTCCAAAAATTCTCGAACCCGCCACATTGTTCCGGGTGGCAATGTTGATTCAATGGAAATCAAAGAACCCGGACAGATAAGCATTTGTTCCAGGGCCAAAAATAAATTCTGTCCCCGGCTGCCGGTGGAAGGCGCCATTAACCAGACATCTATTCCTGTCAAATTACGGTAATCTGCGGTAACCTCAAACCCCTGGCGGCGTAATTCGCTCACCCTGCTCTCATTCACATCAACCCCGATGACCTCTCCTGGGAATTTCCGGCCCAGGTGCGTGAAAAGATTAAAGCCAATACTGCCCAAACCCACAACACAAATTTTCATTTTTTGATCCATCCTTCCACCAAGCCCATCATTATAAGTTATGGCAGCTCCCTTCATGTTGACACAACTGCCCTATGTTGCTCATAAAATATTACATAAATAAGGGATATGGCCGCTCTTACCGCCAACCTCGAGGCCGGGTGAAACATACAGCCCTTTATTGCAGGAGGATTAGTTTATGAAAATTGTTATTCCAGTACTAAGTTTGGAAACGGGGGGGACACGCTTTATTTACCAAATAGCCAATGAAATGGTGGATAAAGGACACCGGGTGGAAATTGTAATCCCCGAAAACGCCTCCGTGGCCTGGCCTCTGCGGGCACAGCTCACACGGGTCAAAGAGCTTGCTCCGGATACGATACCCCCTGGGGATTTTATACTCCCCAATTTTTATCCCACAGTTTTTCCGGCCTGGGAATCAAAAAAAGGCCGGGTCGTCCGGCTCAGCCTTGGCTATGAACCTTTATGGGTGGCGGACAAAACAAAAGCCCTGTCTTCCTACCTGATAGACGCCCCTATTGTTTCCCTGTCGGAATGGCACCGGCAGTTAATTATAAAAGAGACCGGAAGAAACAGCACGGTTATCCCCGGAGGAGTTGATACCCGTTTTTTCTGCCCCCATCCCAAGGAATCCCTTTCCAGCGGACGACTTAAAATCGCTTATATACTGCGTTCAAAGGAACACGGTTATACCTGGAAAGGCACCGATGACTTCTGGGAAGCCTGCCGGCGTTTAACCCGGATTATTCCCTGCTTTGATGTCCGTATTGCCGCCCCGGAGGGGGCGAATTACCCGGCGCCCTTTCCCTATGAAATAGTGAAGGCTTCCTCTGACCGCGAAATGTCCCTTTTCTATGCCCGGGCGGATATCTTCGTGTCGACCTCCCATTTCGAATCTTTTTCCATGCCGCCCCTGGAGGCCATGGCCTGCGGCACGGCGGTGATAACCACGGACAATGGCGGCAACCGGGATTACGCAAAAAGCGGGGAGAACTGTTTACTTGTTCCCCCCGGCGATATCCAGCAGCTAACCGGGGCCCTGGCACAGCTATTAACCCGGGAAGCTGAACGGAAGCGGATTGCCCTGGCCGGCTTACAATTCGTCCGGCCCTGGACCTGGCGGCAATCAGCCGATAAATTGGAAGCCTTGCTATTACGGTTGGCCCATGTCTAGCTGTCCCGGGGGCTGTTGGGACGCCATTAAGGAGAGAGCTGTTGGAGGCTGGAGCAAATGAAGCGAAAACCCCTAAAAGACACCCAACTCCAACCTCTCGCTTCCCAGACGACGGGCGAAGGTTTAGAAACCGTCGCCCGGACTGCAGTCCTTCCAGGCCAGCAGGGCATCAATAGGCTCGGCGTTATTGCCGTAAACCTGGGAAAACGCCAAATTTCTCTGATCGTGGTATTTACTGAAAACAACAACATGGTAGCCCAGTTCTAGGAAATCCTCCACCTCCCAGCCTGATCGGTGCCGCTGATAGCTTTCTCCCCCCAAGCCGTAATGATCCACCTCGACCTGGTGAAAAAAACCCCTGGGCGTGAAGACGATTACCATTTTGGCGGCGATTTCCTCCACCTGGCGCAGCACATCCAGGGCGACATCCTTTTCGAAATGCTCGATCACATCAATCAATGTCACACCATCGAAGGAATTGGCCAGGAATATCTCGTTAAGACGCTCCGCCGTAAAATTGATTTTAATAAAACTGTCGTCTGACGCAGACTTCTCCAAATAGGGCCTATAGGCATCAACACCGACTTTAACAGGACAACAAATATCCTTGAGCGTCGCGCCCACACCGCAGCCAACGTCCAGAACCATACGGGAATCTGAGAGGAACTCATTAATCATAGCAAGGAAATCTTGATGATCCGCGACAATTACTTTCACTGGCTGAACATCCTTCCCATGTTAATCTCTTTATATGTTATTCAAATTTTCCTCTAAAGTACCCCCTGACACACAAATCCGCTGACGGATCAGCTTTTCCAATAATATTTGCTTTCCCCGGACAAGCCATGCTGCTTGTCATATACCACCAATTAATTCCTCCAGCAGTTTCAGGTTATTGATGATGCTTTTGTCATTTGGCCGATAAAAAAGCAAAATTTTATTGTGGCGGTAAGATAGCCGGTAATCACCCATTTGGTAATAGCAAAGGCCCCGCTGCATATGCGGCAGCCACATGCGGCTGGCAAGGTTTTCGGCGGCCCGCCGGTAGTTAGTTTCTTGAGCGTTTCACCAGTCTCGCGCGCCGCACATTCAGCGCAACATTCCCGTGCCCGTCAAAGTCGCAGTAATACTGCGTGGACACGGCATCCCACCCGGGAGACATACCCTGCTTTAAATTAAGAAGTTGCCCGGTATGCTGACCGGCAATTGCTTATCATTATCAGGCAGGCGTGAGGAAGAAAACTCCTATGGAAAAAAACAAGGCTTCCGGTTTTAGGAATACCGAAAGCCTTGTTTGTATCTGGGGGAACACCGGTATTTAAACCGGGGAGTGAAGGATTCCACTGCCGGACGGCCCGTCAGCTATTTTTTTCTTCCTTCACTTCTTTTCCCAATACACCCTCCAGATATATTTTGTTGTGAATAACACTGACATTTTCCGGCTGAAACGTTCTGGCTATTTCGTTATGCTTATAGGCCAGCTCATGCTCACCCAGGCGGTCGTAACAAACACACAATTGAAGATGCGGAAGCCAGGTCCAGCAAGCATGGTACATATGTCCCCAACTATCCACAGGCTTTTCTAATTCCGTCGCCAGCTTATACCAGAATACGGCCTGCTTGAGCCTCCCGGCTTGCAGGCAGCTGTGGCCCAGCCGACAGCAAAACTCCGCCCTGGGGGTGTCATATTCAAAGGACCTGTATAAAAAGGCATGTTCGCTCTTGGGATCCCCCAGGCGATGAAAGCAATCCGCAAGCTTTGCACAGGCGGCTATTCGATCCTCAACCCATCCCATATCCGTATTCAAAAATTTTTCATAAAATTCAATAGCCCGCTCAAACTGCTGGTGTTCAAACAATTCATTGGCAAAATAGTAAAAATCCCGGGGAGTGAATTCTTCTCCCCCGGCCAGGCGCCTTTCATAAATATTGAGGTTTCTGTCCGAATCACGGGCTTCTTCTTTATGCACAACAGAAATATCGCTGTTCAGTATATGTCCGCCAACCGCCAGGTACTCGTGCACGGCTCCGATCCATTGAAAATTTCGGCTGCGTTTAACCAGCCGGTTTCTACGGAGACTGAAGGTGACATTGCCGTGCTGATCAAAGGCCAGCAGATAAGGCATGTTCACCGCGTCCATCAATGGGTCCAGAGTTTTTTTAAGGTCCAGGAATTTCAGCCGGTCCGGCTCCAATATAACATCGTCCGCATCCAGCCATAATATATAGTCCGTGGAGGCAAGGCTGAAGGCATAATTGCGGGCTGCGGAAAAATCGTCGATCCAGGTAAAATCATATATTTTATCAGTGTAGCCGCCGACAATTTCTTTTGTCCGATCCGTAGAGCCGGTGTCAACGATAACAATTTCATCAACAATATCTTTTACGGAGTCCAAGCACCGGGCGATGGTATTTTCTTCATTTTTGACAATCATACACAGGCTGATGCTTATTTCTTTCATTATTATCCCCTCAAAATTAATTAGCATTATAAACATATATATGCTTTTATAAATAATAATGGAACGCCTGCTTATTCGGCTGAGATGTCAAAAGGGCCCCCGGTTTCCAATCAACCGGAGGCCCTTTAAATTGTTTTAATTGGTGAATGGCCTCTCAATCCCGCAGGCAGCGTGCGGTGCCGGGAAGTTTGACAATTTAATTATAATCTTCAATACAGCGGGAAAGGGTCTGCTTATAAAGAAGCTGTTAGTATTGCGATATTCGCCTGAACCACAGTATTGGCAAATAGCACGTCCGCGCCTGTTTGATTTGCCAGTGTTACCACAGCCGGAACAGCTTCCACCGTAATCAGCGCGTCACCGCTTATCTGTCCTGTTACAACAGGAGCGTTGCCCAGGGAGACAGAAATGTCGTCAACCACAACAGAAAATGCCAGATTGACAGGCCCTGCGGAACCATCGGTAGCAACCCACCATGCTATATAATAATTACCGGCTTCTGAAATGGTGAATTCCCCTGTAGCACTATTGTAGCTGATGCCACCGGTCTGATTGATGTTGATTGTGTCAAAAAGCACATTCCCACTATCGGCAAGCAGTGTACCGGGGCTTCCCTGCAGCTGGGCCTGAATCCCTTGAAAAACCGGGGAAGGAGCTGTGGCTCCCGTTGCTCCTGTGGGTCCTGTGGCCCCGGTAGCTCCCGTGGCCCCCGTAGTCCCTGTGGCTCCTGTGGCCCCCGTGGCTCCCGTGGCCCCTGTGGCTCCCGTGGCTCCCGTGGCCCCTGTGGCTCCTGTGGCCCCCGTGGCTCCTGTAGCCCCTGTGGCTCCCGTGGCCCCTGTGGCTCCCGTGGCTCCCGTGGTCCCTGTGGCTCCCGTGGCCCCTGTGGCTCCCGTGGCTCCCGTGGCCCCTGTGGCTCCCGTGGCTCCTGTAGCCCCTGTGGCTCCCGTGGCTCCCGTGGTCCCTGTGGCTCCTGTGGCTCCCGTGGCTCCCGTGGCTCCCGTG
>NZ_BFAV01000136.1 GCF_002933875.1 Desulfocucumis palustris
CCCGGGGGGGGGGGGGGGGGGGGGGGGGAGGTAAAGGACCTGGTCGCAATTCTGAAAGTATCCAGTTGAAATAAATTTTTGCGGGTAAAATATCATTAACATATATCTCACAAAAGTCTCCTTTCTCACTGGCCGGGGAGGGAGTCTTTTTGATTTTGAGATGGTTATTCAACGTGAAATAGTAAAGCCCTTGGCCGGTTGGTCGGGGTTCTGGTTTTTGTAAAGAGAACCCTTGGGGAGTGGTGGGTTTTGAGATGGTGGGGTCGGATAAAATTATTCCATAAAAAAGGAACTATAAGTATCAATGTCGAAATACCATATTAGCAACTTATAATAGCATTTTAGGTTGCTTTTTTTATTGCTCTTAAGTGTTAACCATGTGAAGTCGTGGTAATTGGTAGTAGATAGTTTTTATGAGATGACTGGAGTGAAAAGGATGTTTTCTCATTCACCAAAAAAAGATTCTAATAAAACGAAAGCTGTTCCTATAAAACGAGATAAGGCTAATATGTTGGATCCTAATTCTTTACAGGGGGTTTTAGCTGAACCTAACTGTTTAAGTTCTTCACATAGTGTTTTACAATTGCAGCGTATGATCGGTAATAGGGCTGTAATACAGCTTTTAAGGTCCCAAATTCAACAACAGGACATGGTTCAGCCTACACAACAAATGGATTCTGAGAAAAAAGAACTGCAAAAACGGCATTGTCCGATTCAAGCAGTTTTCGAGGATAAATATATACAAAAACAGAAAGATCTGGTGTTGGAGTCCCGGGAAAACAATACTGACATTCCTGATAACCTAATAACAGGTATGGAACATCTTTCAGGAATGGATCTTTCGGATATAAAGGTTCATTATAACTCATCAAAACCCTCAGGATTAAATGCGCTGGCTTATACCCAGGGAAGTGACATACATGTTGCCCCCGGCCAGGAAAAACACCTGCCTCATAAAGCATGGCATGTGGTGCAGCAAAAGCAAAAGAGGGTAAAACCGATTCAGCAAATCAATGATGTGGCAATTAACGATGACAAGAATTTAGAGAGAGAAGCGGATGTAATGGGTGAAGCATCTTTGCGTAATGAAATTTCGCATCCTGTTAACGTAATTAAAAATCAAACGCCTAATACGGATGTTGTTCAGAGGAAATGGGAAGAAACCGATAGCAAAGATACGCTGAAATGGAGTGAACCTTTCGGTGGATTAAGATGGTATTACAATTCTAAAAACAAGAAAATGTTCTACATAATCGAGAAAGATAGAGATTTGACAGAAAAAGATAAAATTTATCTTAAAAAAAGTGAGAAACAAGAGTTCACTTATGAAGAATGGATTAATGCCGGATGGAACTTTGGTGGTTCGTATAGGGTGTTTGCCGCGAAAAGCCCTAGTGATTTCCTCACGGAGGACCCAGAGTTTTATCAGTATTTCGATAAGGAAAATGAGGATGAAATTGTCGTTGGTGTCTTAGATACAGGTATAGCAGCTGTCAGTAAATACCTTGCTGATCATTTGAAAGCGGCGGGAGATTTCAGCCCCAAAGGCAAAGGTCCTTTATCAGGAGAAGAATATAGCACATACAAAAAAAGTATTAATGATTTTCACGGAACCAACGTGGCAGGGCAAGCTGCTTATGGTACGAACAATATCAAAATTGTCGATATTAGGGGTCAAATAGGGCAGATAGGTGTTGATAATTCTAAAAATATTGCAGATGGTATTAAATGGGCCATTGAAACCCACAATGCCAAAATCATTACCTCTAGTCTTGACATTAATTGGTCAAAAAAGGATATACAAAAAATTGTGAGAGCACATCCTGAAGTATTATTTTTAACAACTGGAGCTAATAACAATACAGAACTCAAAAAAAGGAATATTGATATTGATGAGAGCAATCCCGACAACCCACCTGTAGAAAACGCATTGCTTGTAGGAGGGGTCACATTGGATGGAAAGAAACATCCAAGTCGCGGTTACGGGGAGGCTGTGGATGTTATGGTACCCTCAGGAAGTAGTGACGATCGAGAGCGTGCATTGAATCTACATATGCCCACAAAAGCCATGGCTAAGTTAATTGGGCAAGACGAAAGTTGGGTGGAACTGGTTACGAAAGAATTTGGAGATAGTCTGATAGGATCGGATTCTGGTGTTTCCTTTGGTATCCCTGTTGTAGCCAATATTGCTGCAAAAATGATGCTTATCAACCCGAAACTAACTGTAAAGGATATCGTAGAAATTCTTACTAATATAGCGGTACGTAATAAGGGGGGAGAGTTAGGTAAATTGTCCAAATCTAAAGGGATGGTTGACCCATTATTAGCTTATAAGGAAGCAGAAAAAAGAAAGTAATAGAAATAAAAAATAGTATACCCCTTATTCCTGGAAACTTAAGAATAGTAATGGCCAAATAACAGAACCTGTTTTTACAGTAGTAGATGCCAAGACCGACCGCATCACGAAGCTCTGCGAACAGGCCGGCGCCGTCTCTATCGACTGGGCCATGCACACTTATGGCCCGCAGTTGATCGGGGTGGTGTTTCCTGCGGGCCTGGGCGGGTACCGGGCAATAGGGTGGCCGAGCGACTGGGAGAGATAAAATATTAAAAACCCCCGGAGCAGGAGGACCTTTTATGGGCACTCGCTCCAGGGGTTTTCATTTACTTTTGGCAGTAGCCTCCGCCATAAGGCATTGAAAAGACCAGGAGGATAAGTATCAGGAAGAGAATAAAGCTTCCATCAAATCCGCCACCGCCACAACCATACCCCATATGAAAACCTCCCTTTTGTTTTACTGCCATAGTATGGTAGAAGATTATAGAACGTTCCTTTTTCTACATGGAGGAAGATTTATTTCCGGGTCCTCACCAAGGGCGGGTAACGGGCTGTGGGGTGGCCGGGGGATTGGAAGAGGTAAGTGTTAGTTTTATAGATAGCCCTCAAGCCGGCTCTTTAAGGAACAGATTGTATATCTCAATATATATGCCTTAGTGTATAGATTAGCTTAGTTTGCTGACAAAGGAGTTCTCAGCAAGTGACATAATTTTACGTTACAGAACTGCAATGGCAGGATACAACTTGCCATTTTCCTTCACGATACTTCCAGACACGTGTGTAATAAAATTCTCCAGCCACTGATTCTGTTTTGAATGTACCCGATACAAATACTTTTGTAACTGTTACGGCTGATTTTTCCAGCTGTCTTATTTTTTGATCCAAAATATCAATTTGGGTTACCTTCAAATTCCCAGATCGGTGTACTTCAATATCTGCTTCTTTTGAAATAATCTGTCCAAATTGATTGACGAAGAGAAGATCGTCGGCAATGAGTTCATTCAGGACATCCACATTACCAGATAGCATAGCTTTTCTAAGGAATTCTTCATAATAAACAATTTCGTTATGTTCCATGACAATAAATCCCTTCCATCAATTTCTTGGTTATAAATAACCAGATGTATTGGCGTAAGCGTAATACCTTAAAAGAGTAATCAATTTTAATAGTATATAAAAACTTTATAATGGAGAAGTTTAGGGTCTTTTTTTTTCATCAAAAGCAATGCAAGAAGATCCGGTGTGGCGCAATACTTCTAAAGAGGGCATATACCTTGTTTTAATTTTATATATTCGGCACCCGTTAGGAGTCCTGTTGTCCCAGGTGACATAATAGTGTTCACATTTTATACAGTTTGGTTTTTTCTGGCTATCCAAGGTTTTTCTCCTTGCTTAATATCAATGAAGGCAATTATATTTTATCAAAGATTGAGAGGTTTATAAAACATGTGATTTTAGATCAAAGGATAATTACCCCAGGTATGCGCTTATGGCCATGGTATAAAGTATTGGCCGCCGATTATAGTTAAAAAAGAAGAAGAAAAGCGGCGTATCAATAACATTTTCTGACCTGTCCGGAGACCGTAATAGATGGTAATATGTTTTAGCAATACAGGTCAAGTAAGCTAGATGTATTTCGTGCTATCCTTTTTAGCAGAAGGTGAGAACATGGAGAGTTGGGAAAAGGTAAAAGCTGTTCAACGCATGCAAGAATACATTGCCGAACATATAAAGGAAACCATAACCCTTCGCATGCTTGCAAATGCGGCGAGATATTCACCGTGGCACTCTGCAAGGATTTTTAAAGAACTGACAGGAAAGGCCCCGTTTGAATACATTCGAGCACTTAGATTGTCCCAGGCGGCTGTTAAATTGCGCGATAATAATATAAAAATAACCGATGTTGCTTTGGATTTTGTATTTGATTCACATGAAGGGTTTACAAGGGCTTTTTCCAGGCAGTTTGGAATGACTCCCCGGCATTACTGCAAATGTAAAGACAAACCTGTACTCAAGCTTTTTATTCCTGATAGCATCCGTGATCATTACCTTACATTACAAAAAGGAGAGAACGAAATGTGTAAAAATCCTAATATTAAAACTGTCTTTGTTCAAGTGGTTGACCGCCCTGAAAGAAAATTGCTTTTTAAGCCCGGCATTAAAGCTAAACATTATTTTGAGTATTGCGAAGAAGTCGGGTGTGATGTATGGGACGTTCTTTCTGATATCAAAGAGGCAATTTATGAACCTATTGGAATGTGGATGCCGGAAAACTTGCATAAACCGGGTACATCAGAATATTCTCAAGGTGTTGAAGTGCCTGCAGATTTTTCAGGAGAAATTCCGGAAGGTTTTGAATTGGTTGAACTCCCGCCGTGCAAAATGATGGTTTTTCAGGGGCAGCCTTTTGATGAGAAAAAATTTGGCGAAGCAATAGAAGAGATATGGGGAGTTATGAAAAACTATAATCCGGAGATTTATGGCTTTAAATGGGCCGATGGAGATGGGCCGAGGTTTCAGCTGGCGCCAATGGGATACAGAGGTTATATTGAAGCGCGGCCGGTGCAGCAGCTAAACGCTAAATAACTGCTCATATTAATCCTAATTAATAATTTAATTATTCTTCCTGTGAAGCCGCTACAGCTGCTGTACTCGCATTAATCTCCAAGAGAGCATTTGCCCGGAGTTCCGCCGGCTTTTTCTCATACACATAAATCCCGGAAATACCGGGATTATTTTTTTGCTCTTGCTTCAGCTTTCGGAGGACAAATTTTGCCAGGGCGTTTATTGCCCTCTGATGGTCCTCGGCGCTGTTGGAGTACTGCCTTTCTATTATCACACCCGGCACCTCCTGGAATATGCTATACTTTTACATATATGCGGGAGATGAGGGGGGACAATCCCATCATGATTGTGGCATTTTATGCCAGGGTGTCAACTGACGAACAGGCCGAGCGAGGTAATATAGAAAGCCAGGTGGATTTTGCCAAAAAGTATTTTGACCTTTATGCCGCGGCAAATGGCATAACCGGCTGCGAGTATTACCTGGATGACGGTGTTTCCGGGGTCCTTCCGCTAAAGGACAGGCCGGCCGCATCAAGATTGCTTGCCGATGCCAGGGCCGGAAAATTTAATGCTTTATTTGTTTACCGGCTTGACCGCCTGGCCAGGTCGGTAAAACATGTGCTGGATACATATGATTTTCTGGAAGAGAGAAATATCGCTCTGAAAAGCATGACCGAGGCCTTTGACACCAGTACTCCCACCGGTAAATTTTTCATGACATTGCTGGCCTCCATAGCGGCATTGGAGCGTGACACTATACTGGAGCGGACCCAGATGGGCAAGGAAAGAGCCATAAAAGAAGGGCGCTGGACCTCGGGGCAGCCGCCTTTCGGATACCGGATAAGTGATGACAAGCGGCTGGCAGTATTCGAGCCGGAAGCGGAAATTATCCGGATGATTTTCAAGCTCTACCTGGAAGGAATGCGGACCATACCGATAGCTGAGTATCTAAACGCCCGGGGGATAGCCACTCCCACACAAAGTAAAAAGACCAAAAACACCAGCGTAGGTAAATGGCACGCCGGGCATGTCTCCATAATTCTAAGAAACAGGGCATATATCGGGGAATACAAAACCATGCAGCGGAGTAAAAAACAAAAAGAGGGCCGGTTAATACAGGTTCCCTCCATTGTCAGCCGGGAGGATTTTGATAAAGCCAACAGGTTGCTTATTGAAAATGCCGACACAGCCAGGGGCTCCAGGGGCAGGGAATATTTATTGAGGGGTCTGATTTACTGCGGCGGCTGCGGGCGGGCTTTTATAGGCAGCAGCGGCAATAGCAAAGAAGGAAGGGTTTATTACAGGTGCTCCGGCGTCGCTAACAACGGCCAGGGAAAACGGTGCGACGCCAAGCTGATCCGGGCTGCCGACATAGAAAATGCCGTCTGGAGTGACATCCAGCATTTCTTAAACAACCCCGACGAAGTGGCCAGGGCCATTGAGAGAACGATTAAGCAGGATTCCGAACAGCTGGAACCTGTGCAAAATGAACTCAACGGAATTGAAAACGGCTTATTGGAAAAACAGGTGGCCAGGCAGAAAATATTATCATTGGTATCAAAAAACATAATAACGGATGCCGAGGCCGAGGGTGAGCTGCTTGCCCTGGCCGGCCAGATTGAAACCCTGAATCACCGCAAAGAACAGCTGATGGCAAGAATGGAGCAAAGCCAGGAATTATCCAATCGGGCAATTAATATTTCGCTGATTTTGAAGACCTTAAAGGATGCGGCGCACAGCGGCATTGCGGAGGATAAGGCCGAGCTTATCAGGGCCCTGGTGAAAAGGGTTACGGTTTATACCGAGTATGATAATAATAGGAAGGAATCCAGGGTAAATATTGAACTTTTTTTTAATGCCATGAATGGTTTAGGGTTAAACGTCTCAGGAGATGCTTAAATGTGACGAGAAGTTCCTTTGGAATTTACTTTCCCTTTCCCAGGAGGGTAATTTTAAGGCCGGCCGCTTCGCCTTGATCTATGCTGATGAAATGATCGTCTATTCATATAACTAAAATAATAAGGCGGCAAAAATGCTGCCTTTACGCGGTGTTCACTGCCTGTCCTGTAGTACTTTTTATATCGAAGCGTTTTCAGCGATATGTTCTGTAACAGTAAGATTAATTTTATAGCCCAAGCGTCTCATGAAGCTTTCGCAATCCTCCCAGGTAATGCCGAAAGATTTTACGTCTGCGAGTCCTAGACGACTCGTTATGTCTATTAATGTATCAAAATCTTTTTCTTCAAAATCATCTTCCATCATAGACATTTCGGCCCAATCTACAAGCTCAGGGAGCGATAGCCGATGAAATAAATAATCTACAAGTTTTTGTGCTACTTTATGACGTGTAATCATTTTTATCACCTTTCGTTATTTTTATATGACCTTTATCTTCAGGGAATTTCTCGTGGACCTCTACCAGGTTCCCGTTGTGGTCATAAATTTCCTGGTAGAATCTTATTGTTTCTTCATTGCTGTTAACTTCTTTTACATATCTGGCCGACCAACCACTTTTGCCTTTTACTTCGTAATAATATCGGCGGCCACCTTCTGGCAGTTTCGTCCATGAACGAAACTTTTTTTCATTTTCCTTTCGTTTATCGACCACAATCTGTATTGCTCCTTGGTTTTTTATGAAGTATATCTATTAAGTGCTTAAGTGTCAATAATAACCATTTGGAGAATTATGGTGGTATGCGTCATTTTTAGTAATATTTTTACCTGCGAGAGAAAAAGTAAAACGTGGATGTATTTCAAGATCGAATTTCCCTTTGCCGGTCTTGTTTAGATAAACGACAGCAATCAGATCAGATAACAGTTTGTTTTTTAGTGTTTTGTTCTCCGCTGAATGATAGGCTTCCAAGAACGTTTTAATGTTTTTCTTAAGCTGTAGCATTTCCTGTCCTTGGACAGGCTTCTTTGTTCCTGGGGATTCTATTGCATCCAGCATGGATAATTCTTTTTCAATTTCATCGCGCCTTTCTTGAAATATCTGGTCATCGTATATGCCTGCTTCGTATTTTTCATATATAAATTTTAGCCGGCGTTTTAGTTCGGCTTTTCTACGTTGTACGGATTCGTTTGTATCTATAGAAACGGCGGCTTCTTTTTGTTGCTGGTAAACCTGGCCGAAAATTTCGTCTAACTTTTGCGTATCAAATTCGTCTAAAATATCAAGATATCTTAAAATCTCAGATTCCACATCCCTGTACTTGACACAGGTGCAGCCTGGTGTGGGGCACCATAGAAATTCCTTATGGTATTTACTTATTCCTCCGGCTTTCTTTTTATAATTTTGGACAGAATACTGGCGGACCATACGGTGGCCGCATTTTGAGCAAACTACTAAACCGGCCAATTCGCAGGGTGAAAAATCTAACTTGACTTTAGGCTGCTCTGCTACTTTTTGTAGCTTTTTCTGTGCCAGGTCCCATGTTTCTTTATCAATAATTGGCTCGTGGGCATGTTCGACAACAATCCATTCTTCTTCCGGACGGTTAAAATATTTATTGGCAATTCTTTTTCTAGTTCGATATTTAACGGTACCGATATATACTACATTCTCTATAAATCTTTTTACCGATAAATAGTTCCAACTGATGGCCCGCCGTGGTGTGGGTATTCCAATTTTAGTCAGGTAACTGGCTATAGCCCGGAAAGCTATTTCCCTGGTGGTGCCGTTTTGTTCCAAACCATAGACGTACAGGGTAAATATGTATCTAACTATTTGTGCTTCATCTTCGTCAATTTCTAGTCTCTGTGTACTGTTGTTGAGTCTATAACCAAAAGGAGCCTGGCCGCAGATCCATTTGCCTTCATGGGCAAGATTATATTTGGCGCTGACGAGCCTTTCTTTGATCATCTCAAATTCTTCTCTGGCAAAGAACAGCTCAAACCGGATTTGCCGGGCATCGGCAGGATTCTGTGGGTCATAAATTTTATAAGGGGTAATTATAAAAATTCTTTTTGATACTAGTAAATCGTAAATCTGTCCCATGTCTGTATAAGTACCGCGGCCTAGCCGGGGTATTTCTTTTACTGCTATGGCATTGTATTTACCTTGCTCAATGCTTTTTAGTACCTGGAGAAATATCGGCCTAGTCTCTATTTTGTCTCCGGAGCCGATTTCCTCAACCTGATCGTAGGGTATTTTAAGGTCGTCCAGCACCTTTATCATTATCTTTTTTTGGGTGGCCAATGTATCTTCTCCGGTCCGTTTCTCTCTTTCAATATCCTGCCGGGAACGACGGAGATAGTTGATTATATGGGTGATGTATTCGGTTATTTCTTTTGTCCTGGCGGGCATGATATCAGTCCTTTGTTTTGGTATGGTTAATGATATTCTACACATACCAATGATATCCTTGTTTCTTATGAGGGGGTAACATGGAAGAAAAAACGCTTATTATTCTTGACCCAACACTTAAACAGGGGTTTACAGCAATTCCAAATTGCGTTCTATATGCTAAGGGTTTGTCGATGGCCGCGAAGGGCTTGTTTGCTGTCTTGCTTTCTTTCGCCTGGGAGAAAAATGGGTGTTGGCCCGGCCAGGAGAAGATTGCCGAAGCTGCTGACTGCCATAAAAATACAGTTGAGAAATACCTAAAAGAATTACGTGACTACGGGCTCATTAGTTGGAAGCGCCAGGGGTTGAATAAGCCAAATATTTACTATGTTAATAATTTATCGGGTGTGATAAGGCCCAAAAATAGTGAAACACAACAGCCGGAAGCCTTGAAAACAGCGGAATCACAAGGGTGTGTGCATCCGGAATCACAAGGGGTTGTGATTCAAGATGCACACACCCTTGTGAATAAAGAATATAATAATGTTGTTGTTGTTGAAGGAGAGCAGGAGAAAAATTCCAACGAAGCAACAATATCAAACTTTGAAAATCTGGTGACAAAACTAAAACCGAAACAGGAACTGATATCGGAAAGCTCCATTCAAGAGATTCAGGAAGTCGCCCGGAGAAACTGCGCGGCTGATTTGCCTGCTGATTTTATTGCTGGATTGCTAAGAGAATATCCACCGGAGCGAATCAAGGAAAAAATTGAATTAATCGGCGCCGGCGCCGGGCAGATCAGGAATCTGCCCGGTTTGCTTTTGGCTGCGCTGCGCGATAATTATGTGAACATCCCGGGAAAGCCGGCTCTTAAAGAAAAAGGGGAAAATAACAACAACGTTTCCAGGGCGGGACCGAAAAAAGAATACCGGGACATTAATTGGCAGCCGGCGGACCAGAAGGAAAAGAGCAGCAAGAATAGGCGTGATTTGCTGGATGAGCTGTATGTGAGGTGAATTCATTTTATTCCACGTGGAATATCTGGGGCTATGCTTCACAGCCATGCCACGGCTTAAATCCTTGTCGCCATTGGTGTTATGCCAAATTTTGCAGTTTTTTGTGTCACGGGCAAATATTTGTGGCACGTTATTAAGAAATAGTTGTAATTTATTCTGTATTACCAAGGGTTTAGGGTGTGGCTTGGCTTTGTGGCACGAATTTTAGTAATTGAGCCGTTAAAGCCTTTCGTTTCTTGGGCTGGAGCCGTGGCAATGCTTTTTTGTGGATTTGTAGGGTGAAGGATGTTATTTGGGGTTAACAGATTCTTTTTTTGGGCGCTAATTCCCGCCACCCTCTTTCGCTACCGAGCCCGCCTTTTAGGTTTTTATTTGGGGTCTTGCGGTCTCGGCTTAACGCTCATGGCCAGCCTTTGGGGAGTATATTTGGGGTCGGTGCTGGCCACCGTGGGTACCCGGCGGAGCGCGGCTTTGTGGTTTGGTGATGGGGTCTGTTAGGGCTTTTCTTTTGGGCTTTTGTTTGGGCAGGAAGGCCGCCTGACCGTCTTGTTATGGGGTATTCCTTTGGGGTGTCAAGACCGTCAGGCTCGCTATGGGGGCACACTCCGCCCTTGCTTTGGGGTTCTGCTTTTTTGCCGGTCGGAGAGTGCCCGCTTATTCTGTTTTATTTTGGGGTCTTTTAATAGGTGACGCTGCTTAGGCAGCGTTTTTATTCGCTTTTTTGCCTTTTCAACAGGCTTTATTGTAACACAGGCTCTAAAGGC
>NZ_BFAV01000137.1 GCF_002933875.1 Desulfocucumis palustris
TACAGGCTGAATGCAAAAAATAATCCTCCAGTTGACGATCGCCATTATAACCGATTTGAGTTCATGTTTAAAGGCACTCTGTTTTTAATCGCTTACGCTTACGGTGATTTTTGTAATGTCTTTGAGTACATTGGTTTATGCTAATGAAGAAAAGTCTACCGAACAGGTACCTTCATCGGAATATTCCAATGAAATAGAGTCTGCCGAACAAAGTGTTTATGATTTTTTTACGGCAGTTCAAAATAAAGATTATGACACTTTGAATAGAGTTTCCATAGACAAATGGATGAGCGAAGATGTGCGAAGAAATACTATCGAGCTGCAACATGAACAAGCAATGATTGCAGAAAAGATAACTATACTATCTAGTGAGAAGTGTGGCGAAGACATGGTTAACGTTAAAGTTAGGTATGTTTTGGCTGGTGAAGAGCGCATAAAGACCTACCCCGTAGTGTTGGTTAACAACGAGTGGATAGTAAATGTTGGTGATGCCGTGGAGCCATCGGTAGTTGTTATGGAGACAGATAGAGTTCAAGTTCATGTGCCCGATTATTCCACGAAGGGGGTAACTGGTAACGACGTGAGTTACTCGGATACTTTAAATATGACTGTGCGTTATTACTTTCCCTGCTTTATGTCAAATGCTGCTAAGACAATAACAGTACTAGTACAGTGTCAACTCTTAAACTGTGGATAAAGCCGCTTTAGTTTGATTCTTGCATCATCGGTCGTGAACTGCCAGTCAACACCTTTTTGGTTTCTATTTCTTGCGGTTTCCCATTCCGCTAGTTCAAGACGGAGGGAATCAATTGAAGAAATCCGGCGATCCAGGCACTGTTTGGTCATTACGCTCAGTTCGATTTCGGCTATGTTGAGCCAACTACCGTGCTTCGGTGTGTAGTGGATTTCCAAGCGTTTGGCCAGATTCCTGGCTACATCCGGCGTAAATGCTTCGTAAAGCGATGCCATGGTATGAGTGTTCAGGTTATCCATTACTAATCGGATTTTATGCGCTTTGGGATAATAAACCTCAAGCACTTCCCGGACTTGATTTGCCCAGTCAACCCGAGTTCTTCTTTCACAGGCCGTCACCTGCCTCCAACCAGCCAGCGGTTCTGTGAAGACAAAGATGCTGCAGGTTCCGTTTCTAACATATTCTCCGTCCCGGCGTTCAGCCTTCCCGGGCTTCATCGGTATCGGTTCCCTGGTTTCATCAAGAAGTTGGTACGGTTTTTCGTCCATGCAGATGACCGGATATAGTCTGCAATATTG
>NZ_BFAV01000138.1 GCF_002933875.1 Desulfocucumis palustris
ATGCAAGGCGCGGCAAGGCCTCAAGCGGAGGCGTACTCATAGTACGTCGAGCATTGAGGCCGCAGCCGCAACGCAGCAGATGGACTTTTTCAACGGTCTCCTAGAAGCGGTGTTTTTTTCTGTCCAATATAAGGGGTTGGAATATGAAAAGGGCCTGCCGCCATTGTCAAAACACCTGATGTTCAATCCCGGGCGTTGTCCAGGAATCTCTTGGCCGAAAGCAGCCCCACTATGGATTTGGCGTCCTTTATTTCCTGGCGGTCAATCATCCCCAGCAGCTCCTCCAGGGGATAGCTCTCCACCTGGATAAATTCATCGTCGTCCGTGTGCTGCCCGGAAAAATCCAGCCCATTGGCCAGATACACATATAGCTTTTCGGTGGTAAAACCCGGAGTGGAGTAAAAGGCTGTAAGCTGCCTCCATTCCGAGGCGTTATAACCGGTCTCCTCGCTCAACTCACGGCGGGCTGATTTCTCCGGCTCCTCCCCCTGGTTAATCTTACCCGCGGGTATTTCCAGCAGTATTTCACCCACCGCGTAGCGGAACTGCCGGACCATCAGCACCTCCCGGCGGCTGTTCAAAGCCACCACCGCCACAGCCCCGTTGTATTCCACAACCTCCCTGGTTCCTTTTTTCCCATTGGGAAGCTCCACTTCATCAAGCCTTAAATTAATTATTTTACCGTTGTAAACTGTTTGAGAAGAAAGCTTTTTTTCATTAAGAACGGACATGGAAACAAAACCTTCCCTTCATAAAAACGGATTTGATATTTTATATTTTCCCGTTTTATTTCTCCGGTAGTCGCTTTATTCCTTCCCAAAAAAAAGCTCCGCCTAAAAGCGGAGCCTGAAATGTTTATTTTGCTATTTTAATTCTTCCGGTATTTCCGGCTGGTAGAGATCTCCCCAGGATGTGGGACGTACACCGATAAAAGCGGCAAATAGAGCCACACTGGTCACCATGCCGTAGAGAAAAGGCAGTATTTTTTTCATGCGGCACACCTCCTTTCTGACGACCTCGTCATTAATTGATCCAACCGCTGAATTAACCCGGCGCCGGGAGGAAACAGCGTCAACGATTCCAGCAATATTCCCATAAGGATGCAACATGCTATATCCGAAGGCAGAATATTCAAGTTGACGATTAACATATAGCCGGCTAATTGGGCACACACAACCAACTTTAACAGGATTTTTTTACCGGGGTTGTTAATAGGTTTTTGAGGAGGATCGGACGGGGCGTACAGAAGGTTTACCGCCAGGGCAAAAAGGAAAACCGCTATCATTGATTGCTTTAGCAATATAATGTCAGCCAGTAGGAAACCAATCCAGGTAAAGCCGAATATCAAGGACGAAGACACAATTGTGCAGTTAAAAAATGAACTGCAGTGCGGTCCACCGGCCACCCAGCGCAGAGAGCTTTTGACAATGGTAACGGCCAGGGCTTCATAAAAAACGCCAAGAGAAAATGCTATTACTAAAAAAACACAACTTTTAACAATAGCGCCAATTATCACTTCCAGCCCGAAAACCGTAATATTCTTATTCCTCTGATCAAGGGAGAGTTCGCAAGCCAAATATTCTCCAATCTTAACAGAATATTCTTTAATCATTATTCATCACCTTCTTCGGAATAACAACATTGAAAGCGGTGGGATTCGAGGCTATTAAAATAACCCCGCCATACTTTTCCACGACTTTGAGAACTATGCTGAGGCCAAATCCCCTGCCCTGCCCCTTTGTGGAGAACCCGGGAGCAAAGATACTTTTTTCAATATCTTCCGGGATGTCAGGTCCGGAATTGCTTACGGTGATCTTGTAGGTGGAAGAATCCTCACTGGTTTTAAATGATACAAATTTTTTATTTTTTTCTAAAATAGCGGCTTCAATGGCATTGTCAATCAGGTTGCCAAATATCGCAGTAATATCAGTGTGATTTATGGGGAGGTTTTCCAAGCTGCTTTTAATCTCAATTTGAAAATCTATTCCCTTTTGATTGGACCGGGCTATTTTGCCATTTAACAGCGCAATTAAAACCGGCTGTTTTAAAGCCATAATTTTAATATTAATTTTAGTCTGATTCAACACCTCTTTCAGGTAATGACTGGCCAATTCCGGCTTTTCCAACGATAATAAACCGCCAAGCACGGTAAAATGATTTATAAAGTCATGTCTCTCCGCGCGTAAAGCCATAATGAAACCATTAAGACTATCAGTGTGCTCCTTTTGTTTTCTAACCAGTTCTTTAAGCATTTCTCTGTCTTGAAATGTTCTGACGGAAAAAATAGCAAAAATTAAATATATGGCACAAAATATGGATACAACATTAAAATAAATAGACGGGATTACATAAAATATATTTAACAACTTTATGGCTACCAGTATTATAAATGCTATTAACAATCCAGTGACAATTAAAAATTTATTCATTTCCGCTTTTTCTCTGACCAAATATATTATACTTTTTAACTTTTAATATCCAGGCAACAATACACAACACAATCAGTGAAGGATAAGCAATAATAATTCTTAACAGTGTTTTATCCCATATTTCTTGAAAGCCATTATATCCCAAAGCATATATTATCGGGTATGTAATTATATTCTCCGCCATAAAGAGGCAGCCAAGAACAATTAACGAAGTACAAAAGCTGTAAAAGAAATCTTTATGAAAGAAATAATAAATAAGCATACCATTGACAATCAAGCCGATAAAATAATGCATACCGAAATAAATAGGCAAATGCCTTACAAAATACGAAGCAAAGGCAGAAATAACCGCCGCCATTATTATTCTTTTCCATTGCATTTTCAGTCCAAGGAACACCGAGGCCAAAGAAAACAATACCATCTCCTCGGGGATTGACTGAAGAAACACGGCAATTAAAGGCATATTATCCATTTTTTTTACCTTCTATTTATTCTATTTTGCAAATCATGCATTGGCAAGAAAAAATATTGGATAAATCTGACATATCGTGTCGAAATACAACTAATTTGTCAGTTATTTTCAGCCCCGCCCTAAAAAGCTAAATTCCCGCCAACTTTTTCATGGTAAAAATGGCCAGTCCGGGCAGTAAGGCATAATCCTCGGTCTCCAGGTGGGCCGGCGCGGAGGCGTCAAAAAGCACGTTTCCGCTGACCGGAAATTCGTCATCCCCCTCCCAGAGCACGAAGGTAACGGGCACCTTGGGAAAAACGGGAATGGTAACGGCGGCGTCTCCCATCTCCTCCCTCCTGCCTCCCAGCATTTCCGCGGCCGGTATTAATTTCTCCGGTGATTTTCCAAAAATAGACACCAGGGGTCTTATGCAACGGTTGGTGAAAGGGGTCACGTAAATAAACCCGCTGGGCAATTCCCTGAAAGATATTTGCTTTCCTTCCAGCCCGGCATCCGATGCATGGGTTAAATAATGAAGGATACAGATTTTATTCTCCAGGGGCACGGCTCCGCCGTCCGCCGCCTCAACTACGCCTTCGGGATAATGGACCAGATAATCCCTTCCCAGAAAAGACACCTGGTATACTCCCCTGTCCGGGTAAAATTTCAGACCCGAATTTCTTTCCATCACCGCCGGATCGGATTTGGCAAACTCCTCCTTAGCTTTGTCATGGGCCGGATTTAAATTCATATACGCCATGGCTACCTCCCGTTTTAACTGAATTAAGTATTTTAATTTTCCAGGAATAAATTTCTCCTGCCGGCAACCGTTTCCTGCAGGCGCCAGGGTGCTTTTTGCGGAAAAAGGCGATTCTTTGCGCCGGACTCCGGATAGTTCGCCGATTCTTTGGAGGAATTTCCCCATAACCCATAGAAATATTCGCTTTAAGGCTGCAGGTATTGTTTCTGAAAACCACTGATATTATTTGATAAATATAATCCCGTTATAATTTCAGCTTCAGTGAATTATATATTGTCTATATTCAAAAAGGGGGACTTATTTTGACCGCCCGGGTTGGAATTCCCAGTTCGCTGCTTTATTACATGCATTTCCCCATGTGGAAAACTTTTTTCAATGAATTAAACGTGGAAGTTGTTATCTCCGGGAATTCGAATAAAAACCTCCTGGATGAAGGAGTGAAGGAAGCGCTGGCCGACGCCTGCGTTCCGGTCAAGCTTTATTTCGGCCATGCCCTGTCCCTTAAGGATAAAGTGGATTATCTTTTTATCCCCAGGGTCGTCTGCCTCAACCGCAGGACCATATATTGCCCCAAATTTCTCGGGCTGCCTGATATGATCCGTTACGGATTGTCCGGTATGCCGCCTGTTATCGACATGAAAATGGATGTGAGGGAAGGCCGCCTTTCCCTTCTCAAGGCATATACCGGTATAGGCGAAATATTTGGGGCAACCAGGTGGAAAACATTTACGGCCTATTATAAAGCCGCGAAAAAAGCGGCCTTTTATCAATCCCTGCTGCAAAAGGGGCTGCTTCCCCCGGAGGCCATGAAGATAGTATTAAACACTGCTGACAGCGGGAAAAAATCTCCCGCGGGAATAGAGCACGATCTCACCTTTGCCGTTCTCGGCTACCCTTACGAGGTTCACGACGATTATATAAGTGTCGGTGTGGTAAATAAGTTGAAAAAGCTTGGGGTTAAGGTTATCACCATGGAAAACCTCCCTGCGGGCCCGTTATCAAGGCAGAACTCCGACCTGGACAAGATAATGTTCTGGACATTCAGCGACTGGGTGCTCAGGGGCACCCACTACCTTTTTAAAACAGGTTCCGTGGACGGAATTATTCACCTCACGGCCTTCGGCTGCGGTCCTGATTCCATGGTGGACAAACTTATGGAGCTGGCATCCAAAAAATATAAAAATATTCCTTTTATGAGCCTGACCATAGACGAACACAGCGGTGACGCGGGTGTATCCACCCGTTTGGAGGCCTTCACCGACATGGTAAGGCGTAAAAAGGAGGTGTTTAAATAATGCCCCGGGTAACCTTCCCTCATATGGGTGAATCATACCGCAGCTTTAAAATGCTTTTGAATGACCTGGGCAACGATGTGGTCCTCCCTCCCCGGCCCAGCAAGAGGACACTGGACCACGGCGTTAGATACTCCCCGGAGTTCGCCTGCTTTCCTTTAAAAATACTGATGGGCACCTACGTGGAAACCTGCCGCCTGGGAGCGGAGATTATTGTAACCAGCGGGGGTGTTGGTCCGTGCAGGGCCGGGCACTACGGGCAAATGCACAAAAAGATTTTGCAGGATATTGGTTTCCCCGTGGATGTTGTGGTTTTTGAGCCGCCCAGGTTTCACCCCATTGACTTTTTGCGCAATATACAGAAACTTAACCCGGACCGCCTGTCCTACAGGGCCATCTGGGATTGCATTAAAAGAGCCTGGCAAAAATTATCCGCCCTGGACGAGGCGGAAAAATTAACCCACGTGGTCCGCCCCAGGGAAACGGTCCCGGGCGCCACCACCAGGGCTTACCGCAAGGCGCTGGAATGGATCGACCGCTCTTACACCTCCAAGGAAATAAGCGAGGCCCACGCCGCCGCCCTGGAAGCCATCAAATCCGTGGAACAGGACCCGGAAAGAAAAATACTTAAAGTGGGAATCGTTGGTGAAATCTACGTGCTTTTAGAGCCCGCCAGCAATCTTGAAATAGAGGAAACCCTTGGAAACCTGGGGGTTGAAGTGGAGCGCTCAATGTTTTTAACCGGCTGGACAAAGGACAATACCGGCCAGGAAACCCACGAGATTATTACAGTAAAAGACGCCGCCATGCCTTATATACCTCTATGCATCGGCGGCCACGGCAGGGAATCCGTGGGTCACACCGTAATATACGCCAAACGGGGTTTTGACGGCGTCATTCAAATGGCGCCCTTCACCTGCATTCCGGAAATAGTGGCCCGGACCATTCTCACCAGCGTAAGCAGGGAATACGGCATCCCGGTGCTTACTTTCTTTCTTGACGAGCAGACCGGTAAAGCGGGCATGTCCACAAGGCTGGAGGCATTCGTTGATTTAATGAAAAGGAAAAAGTGGCAAGAACCCGGAACCGGACAGGCTGCGGTAAATATATAGCCGCGGAGAATTATTTTAATGAAAGGACAACTTTTATGAAAGCATACCTGGGCATAGACGTGGGGTCGGTAAGCACCAACATAGTGGTTCAGGACCAGGCCGGTAAAATTCACGCCGGCCTCTATATACGCACCATGGGCAGACCCATTGAGGCGCTGCTAAAAGGCCTGCGCCAGGTGGGCGAGAGCCTTCCCCCGGATATAGAAATCGAAGCTGCCGGCACCACCGGCAGCGGCAGGTACCTGGCGGGAGTCATGGTCAACGCCGATGTCATAAAGAACGAAATCACGGCCCATGCCGTGGCTGCCTCCCTGCTTGTTCCCGACGTCCGGACAGTACTGGAAATAGGAGGGCAGGACTCCAAAATAATTATTATGCGCAACGGCATTGTTACCGATTTTGCCATGAACACGGTGTGCGCCGCCGGAACCGGTTCCTTCCTTGACCAGCAGGCGTCCCGGCTGAACATACCCATAACCGATTTCGGCGACCTGGCGCTCAGCTCCGCCTCCCCGGTGAGAATAGCCGGAAGATGCACCGTTTTCGCGGAATCGGACATGATTCACAAACAACAGATGGGCCATAGCCTGCAGGATATTATTAACGGGCTTTGCGAGGCCCTGGTGCGCAATTATCTCAATAACGTGGGCAAGGGCAAAGAAATACTTTCCCCGGTGGTCTTTCAGGGAGGAGTGGCCGCGAACAAGGGAATAAAGGCCGCCTTTGAGCGTTTTCTGAATTTGCCTGTTATCATTCCGGAATACCACAATATAATGGGGGCCATCGGGGTGGCCCAACTGGCCGGGGAAGAGGTCAGAAAAACAGGAGGCACCAAATTCAAAGGCTTCCACATCACCGGGCTGACTTACAAAACCGGCAGCTTTGAATGCGGCGGCTGTCCCAACGGCTGCGAAATAGCGGAGATATACGAGGGTGACAGGGTGATTGGAAGGTGGGGCGCCCGCTGCCAGCGCTGGGATATTATTAATTAAGGGCAAGGCTTTATTGAGTAAGCATGGATTATTAGCGACAAAATAGAGTCAGCCGCTATCTTTATCCCGCTAAAAGCCTGTAAGACCCTGTTCTTGAAGGCCGGGGATAAACAGGCTGTTAGGCTCGAAATTAATAAGGTCAGGGGACATACCTCTCTTTTGAGCATAGCTTTAGGGTCGGAGGAATGTCCCCAACGCATGTCGGAAAGGGAATAACCCCTTACGAACCGAGGCTCTCTAATATCCGTCGCGCCGCAAAGGAGTGTCACCATGAACCGCGAGATAATTGCCCAGGTTGTTTATATCATAATACTGGCCATAATGATTATTTCCGCCCTCTGGGTGATGTACGACACCCGCAAAAGGGGGCTGCCGCTAATGGAAATTTTGGCCTGGGGCCTGTTTACCGGAGTGTTTTTCGGCATGGGGCTGTTATTATATTTCTACTGGCGAAGAAAATTCCCGGATTTTAAAAACCCACGCCCGTGACCCCCTCCCTTCGCTCTCGCTTCGCGAGCAAGAAAGGTTCCGGATGGGGACTTTCCGCAGGACAAGTTTAAAAGCACTATTTAAATTGGTTATAAGGAAGCAATAATCCCCCCGGTTCATTGAGGGGGATTATTGCTTCCATCGCTATTGCCGGTCAGTTTTTTTGACGCTGCATATAAAAAAGTCATATATAAAAAAATAACACCGCCTATTGCCGGATAGGCTTTCAACCTTTCCCATTTAACCTGCGTTCAGGTTCACCCAAAATTATTTTACAGACTCTCCGGTTTTTCTTAATCTCCCCGGGGCAATTTCGCCCCTGGCAGTGTCCACGTTAAGTTAAATGTAAACATATATTTACACTATTTTTTTTATTTTACCGTCTCCCCCGCCTGAAGAAAATGCTTTCTGGCAATAACCCCCTGTAAAACTCCGCTTGAAGTCCGGCATCCCGGCCAACATGTCTACAATCATGGCGTTTTCAAAACAAATAATCGGGTCTTTAAGACTTGGTATGAATATTGCAAAAAGTTTAAAATATCGAACATTTTAAATATTGAAAGCTAAAATAATTCCACATTTTCTATGGAGATTGGAGCTGATCTTTTATGAGAGAAACAGTCATCGTCAGCGCGGCAAGGACCCCTTTCGGCAGGCTGGGGGGAGGCCTCACCCCTCTTACCGCCACCCAGCTGGGAGGAATTGTTATTAAAGAAGCCGTGGAACGGGCCGGCATTGACGGCGCCACAGTTGACAATGTTCTTATGGGCATGGTTTTGCAGGGCGGCACAGGCCAGATACCCTCCCGCCAGGCCACAATAAACGCGGGGCTTCCCTGGGAAATCCCCTCTGAAACAGTAAACAAGGTTTGCGCTTCCGGCCTGCGCTGCGTTACCCTGGGAGACCAGATTATCAGGGCCGGGGACGCCGATATAATAGTGGCGGGCGGGATGGAAAGCATGAGCAACGCCCCTTATTTCGCCCGTACCCGCTGGGGATTGCGCATGGGTGACACCAAATTCATCGACCTGATGGTGCACGACGGACTCTGGTGCGCTTTCCACAACAAACACATGGCCATTCACGGCGGCACCGTGGCCAAAGAATACGGGGTATCAAGGGAAGAACAGGATCGCTGGGCCTTAAGGAGCCAGCAGCTTGCAGTGGCCGCCATGGATGCCGGGCGGCTGGATGAGGAGATAGTGCCGGTAAGCATACCGCAAAAAAAGGGAGCGCCGGTTATTATACAAAAAGATGAAGGACCCAGAAGGGACACCGGCCTGGAAGCCTTAAGCAAGCTCCCGCCGGTTTTCGATCCGGAAAACACCGTTACCGCGGGCAACGCCCCGGGAGTAAACGACGGCGCCGGAGCGCTGGTAATAATGTCCGGGGAAAAGGCCAAGGAACTGGGTCTTAAACCTCTGGCCACCATACTGGGACACGCCTCGGTATCCCGGGAGGCCGCCTATATCGCCACGGTGCCGGGCCTGGCCATAAACAAACTGCTGGATAAAAAGGGCATGAAAATTGACCAGCTGGACCTGCTGGAGATTAACGAGGCTTTCGCCGCGGTGGCGCTGGTCAGCGAAAAAATTGCCGGCTGGAACCCCGACAGGGTAAACGTCAACGGCGGGGCCATAGCCTTTGGCCACCCCATAGGAGCCAGCGGCGCCCGGATATTGATGACCCTGGTTTACGAACTGCGCCGCAGGGGCGGAGGTATCGGCGCGGCTGCCATATGCAGCGGCGCGGCCCAGGGCGATGCGGTTATGGTAAAAGTCGAATAGTATTTCACCCGGAAAGGAGCATGCCAAAATGCCCATAGATCTTAATGAAGAGCAGCTTATGTTACGGGACATGGTACGTAAGCTTGCCGCCAACGAAATCGCCCCCAGGGCCGCCATGTACGACCAGAACCACGAATTCCCCTGGGAAAACATCAAAAAAATGGCCGAACTTGGACTGATGGGGGTACCCATTCCCGAGGAATGGGGAGGCGCGGGCTGCGATTACCTGTCTTACATTATCACAATCGAGGAAATCTCCCGGGCCTGCGCTTCCACCGGGGTAATACTGGCGGTGCACACCTCCGTGGGCACCTTCCCCATATTGCTGTTCGGTACGGAAGAGCAAAAGAAAAAATATGTGCCCAAACTGGCCGCGGGCGAATACATCGGGGCCTTCGCCCTTACCGAGCCCAATGCGGGCTCCGACCCTTCCAACCTGGCCACCGCCGCCCGGCTGGAAGGAGATCACTATGTCGTCAACGGCTCTAAAATATTCATCTCCAATGCCGGCGTGGCCAGCGTTTATGTGACCTTCGTGCGCACCGACCCGGCAAGCAAGGGCTATAAGGGGATCACCTGCCTGCTGGTGGATAAGGACACCCCGGGCTTCTCCATAGGTAAGATAGAAGACAAAATGGGGTTGCACGCCGACCTGACCGGTGAACTTATTTTCGACAATGCCAGGGTGCCCAAGGAAAACCTTCTGGGGGTGGAAGGCGACGGGTTCAGGGTGGCCATGGCCCTGCTGGACGGCGGCCGCATAGGCATAGGCGCCCAGGGACTGGGTATCGCCCAGGGAGCCTTTGATGTGGCCCTGGCCTATGCCAGGGAGCGGGTAATGTTCGGCAAGCCAATCATTGAACACCAGTCCATAGCATTCATGCTGGCCGACATGGCCACCCAGATTGACGCCGCCAGAATGCTGGTGTACCGGGCCGCAAGGCTTAAGGATCGCGGCTTGCCCCTGAGCAAGGAAGCCTCCATGGCCAAGATGTACGCCACGGACACCGCCATGATGGTAACCACCAACGCGGTGCAAATACTGGGAGGTTACGGTTACTGCCGGGAATACCCCGTGGAGCGGATGATGCGGGACGCCAAAATCACCCAGATTTATGAGGGTACCAACCAGATCCAGAGGATGGTAATAGCCAAAAATCTCGTCAAAGGGTAAAGGAGGGGTATAAATGAGCCGGCCCCATTTGGAAAAAGGACTTGTACAGGTTTATACGGGCAACGGCAAGGGAAAGACCACCGCATCCCTGGGCCTTGCCCTGCGGGCCATAGGACACGGCTATAAAGTATTCATGCTGCAGTTCATGAAAGGCAGCGATTACGGCGAACTGCAGACTGCGGAAAAATTCCTGCCCAACCTGATAATTGTACAGTCCGGCATGGAAACATTTGTTGACAGAGACAATCCCTCCCCCGAAGATATCAGGATGGCCGCCCAGGGACTGGAAACCGCCAAGAAAATAGTGCGTGAAGGCAACTACGACGTGGTTATATTGGACGAAATAAACGTTGCCCTGGACTACAAGCTGATCCCCCTGGAGGATGTTCTGGAAATGATCAGGAGCAAGCCCGGCCATGTGGAGCTTATCCTTACAGGCAGGTCGGCTCCCGAAGAGATAAGGCAGGCAGCGGATTTGATAACTGAAATGACCCTGGTCAACCACCCCTTCTACAAAGGCGTGGATGCCCGTCAGGGTATAGAATACTGAAACCGGGGGCGATTTTCATGATTGAATACGTTGACAGGCTTCTTCAGGGTGACCGGCGGAGCGCCGCGAAAATAATCACCCTGATCGAAAATGACGGCGCGGATAAGCCGGAAGTTATGCGCCGCATTTATCCCAACACGGGGAAGGCATACGTTTTGGGCATTACCGGCTCCCCCGGCGCCGGCAAAAGTTCCCTGGTGGACGAAATAACCAAACAGATAAGGGCTGAGAATTTTAAGGTGGGAATTATCGCCGTGGACCCCACCAGCCCCTTTTCGGGAGGCGCCCTGCTGGGCGACCGCATACGCATGCAGGAGCACGCCCTGGACCGCGGCGTGTTCATCCGGAGCATGGGCACCCGGGGCAGCCTGGGGGGCCTGGCCAGCGCCACCAAGGATGTTGTTAAAGTGCTTGACGCCTACGGGTGCGATATTGTGATTATAGAAACCGTGGGGGTGGGACAATCCGAACTGGATATAATGCATTACGCCGACACCACCCTGGTGGTTCTGACACCGGGAGCCGGGGATCATATCCAGACCATCAAAGCCGGGATAATGGAGATAGCGGATATATTTGTAATCAATAAGGCCGACCTGGGCGGCACCGAAAAAATGATCACGGACATCGAGGGAATGCTGGATTTAAGCCCGTTGCTCAAGGGGTGGCGCCCCCCGGTAATGGCCACCTCAACACTGGACGGGAAAAACATCTCCAATTTATGGGAGACCATCAAAAAGCACCGCCGGCACATGATTGACACGGGTACTTACCGGGAAGCGGCGGAAAAACGCCTGCGGCTCGAGGTGACTGAAATCATCCAGCGGAAATTAATGGAAATTATTGAAAAAGATTTATTATCCAACGGAAAAATGAGCAGTCTTACGGAAAAATTAGTTAACCGGGAAATTGACCCATACGCCGCAGCCGGTGACTTATTAAAGAAATTTTTACCCTGAAAGGAGAAGGTCCTATGTGCGATAAACTACCGGAAATCCAGCAGGACAGGGACAAATGGCAGGAAAAAAGATCTAAATTAAAGGATCGGGATTTTAAATTTGAAACTGTTTCCTCAATGCCGGTAAACGATTTGTACACCCCCCTGGACATACCTGATTTTGATCACGCCAGGGATTTGGGCATGCCCGGCTCATACCCCTACACCAGGGGTGTTCAGCCCAACATGTACCGTGGCAGGTTCTGGACTATGAGGCAGTTTGCGGGATTCGCCACTGCCCGGGAATCAAACGAGCGCTACAAGTATTTGCTGTCCAAGGGGCAGACGGGTTTAAGCGTGGCCTTCGACATGCCCACCATCATGGGTTACGACAGCGACCACCCCCGCGCCCTGGGAGAGGTGGGGCGCGTGGGCGTGGCCATCGACTCCCTGCAGGACATGGAAACGCTTTTCGACGGCATTCCCCTGGATAAGGTCAGCACCTCCATGACCACCAACGCTCCGGCTTCAATACTATGGTGCATGTATATAGCCACCGGGGAAAAACAGGGCGTCCCCTCGGAGAAATTGACCGGAACCATACAAAACGACATTCTGAAAGAATACATTGCGCAGAAATCATGGATATATCCTCCGGAGCCATCCATGCGGCTGATTACCAATATATTTGAGTACGCCTGCAAGCATGTGCCCAAGTGGAACACCGTGAGCATCAGCGGCTATCACATCCGGGAAGCCGGTTCCACCGCCGTCCAGGAGCTTGCCTTTACCCTGGCCGACGGCTTTGCCTATGTTGAGGCGGGCATGGCAGCCGGGCTAAACGTGGACGATTTTGCCCCCAGGCTTTCCTTTTTCTTTAACGCCCACATCGACTTCTTTGAGGAAATCGCCAAGTACAGGGCTGCCAGAAGGATCTGGGCCCGCCGCATGAAAGAAAAATACGGCGCCAAAGACCCCAAGTCCTGGCTATTGAGATTCCACACCCAGACCGCAGGCTGCAGCCTCACCGCCCAGCAGCCTGAAAACAACATCGTGCGCACGGCGTACGAAGCCATGGGCGCCGTACTGGGAGGCACCCAGTCACTGCATACCAACTCCATGGACGAAGTGCTGGCCCTGCCCACCGAAAAGGCCGTGCAGATAGCCCTGCGCACCCAGCAGATTATCGCCTACGAAACCGGGGTTCCCAATGTGATAGACCCCCTGGCCGGCTCCTATTACGTTGAGGCGCTGACCAACAAAATGGAGGAAGAGGCGGAAAAATACTTTGCCGAAATCGAAAGGCGCGGCGGAGTTCTGGCCAGCATTGACCAGAATTTCTTCCAGCAGGAAATTGCCGACGCCGCCTACCACTTCCAGCGGGCCGTGGACAAAAAGCAGCGCATCGTGGTGGGTGTTAATGAATTCGTCAACGAGAATGAATCGGTTGACATTGATATTCTGAAGATCGACCCCCAAATCGAGCTGGACCAGGTGGCCAGGGTGCAAAAGCTGCGCCAGGAAAGGGACAACAACCGGGTGAACGGTGCCCTGGAAGCGCTGCGTAACGCGGCTCAAGGCACGGATAACATGATCCCCTTCATACTGGATTCAGTCCGGGCCTATGCCACCCAGGGAGAAATCGTGCAGGTGCTGCGGGAAGTATTCGGGGAATACAAGGAAAAGCCCATTTTCTAAATTTATATTTATCGACCACCGGAAGGAGGATTACTATAATGTCCAGAAGAATCAGGGTATTGGTTGCAAAGCCGGGGTTGGACGGCCATGACCGGGGAGCCCGGGTTATAGCCAGGGCGCTCAGGGACGCCGGCATGGAGGTTGTTTATACCGGGCTGCACCAGACGCCGGAGCAGGTTGTTGAAGCCGCCATCCAGGAAGACGTCGACGTGGTGGGCTTAAGCATATTATCAGGCGCCCACATGACGCTTTTTCCCAGGATAAAGCAGCTTTTGGCGGAGAACGGCGCCGACGACATAATGGTAATGGGAGGCGGCACAATACCGGAAGAGGACGTCAAGGAACTCAAGGAAGGCGGCTGGACGGAGGAAATTTTCACTCCCGGCACCACCATTGAAGATATCGTGGCGTGGATCAACAGTAATGTAAAGGTGGATTAAGGTTCTTTCTCCACTTAAAATGGCTCTGGCAACCGTCAGGGCCATTTTTTATCAAAAGCATGCTTGTTCCCCCGCCCATTAAATTTTCCCCTGTCCCCCTGTCAAACAACCCTTTGCTGCTTTTATATGTTTGACCAATTCCCTCGTTAACAGACCGGTCAGGAATCCGGTTGGCACAGAAAACAGCAGCATAAAGGGCAGGTAGAAAAAAATCCCGGCAAATTGGATAATCAAGGCCGCCATAACCAACTGACCCAGATTATGAGCCGCAGCCCCGGCAATGCTGACTCCGACTATGCCGCAACCTCTGAACAAACGGAGCAGGAGCGCCATAACGAAAGTAGCGGTTACGGCTCCTGAGAAACTCATAAAAAAACCTATGCCGAATAGAGTCCCGCTGAGCAGAGAGCCGAAGATTGTCCGCAGGACGGTGATTTGCAAGGCGGTCTTAAAATCCAGGACAATCAGGGCCAGCAAGGTGATAATATTGGCCAGACCCAGCTTGACTCCGGGTAGGGGCAGCGGGTTGGGAAACATGCTCTCCAGAAAATGAAGAACGGACGCTTGCGCTGCCAGTATGGCTATAAGGGCCAGTTTCTTTGTGGATGTCATGTTTTCCGCCAATCCCATTGACCCTGGCCTCCTTTCGCGCTTACGCAAATTCACATCGGACGGAGATGGAAAAAGGATAATTTTTGACCACCGGAATGAAGCTAAGGCAAGCAGATCCTTCAGATTTCCGTTATGACGAGGTTGCTTAAATCCAAAGCGCGGCCGATATCCGGCTCCGGCAAGGTAGTGCTTAGTCCCCGGTAATACGGACGACGGCCTTGTTGGGCAGACAAACAGCAATCTCCCCGGGGTTTTGCAGCCACCCCCTGCGGACACAAATCCGGTCGGGACAGTCTGCTTCTTTAAAACGGATCCGCCCCTTTTCCACCCGAAGAATTTCGTGGTACGGCCCGGGAAGGATAATTTCCCGCGGTTCCTCCACAGCATTTAAGTCAATGCGCTCCACCAGCACGTTATCTTGCGTGATTACGGCAAACCGGGGTTCCTTTTCATTTTGCCGCTGATACACCTTCAAACCGCCAAAACCGGTGAGCACCATGAAGATAATGACGGCAACAAGGATAACATCATGTTTTTTCATGGCATTGATATGTTCCTCCGGGATCGGCAAGGGTAAAACTATCCCTTAACCCGGATGTGATATGTATTTGTCTGTCCCCGGTGATAAAGATGGCCTCGACTCCCTCCAGGCTTTGCACCAATTCCAGGCCTTCAGCCAGCCCCAGGACAAAGGCGGCCGTGGAAAGCGCGTCCGCGTCCATGGATTTCTCTGTTACGATGGTAACGGAGCTAAGACCTGATTTGGAGGGATACCCGGTTTTGGGGTCTAAAATATGGTGATAACGAAGACCGTCTTTTTCAAAATACCTTTCATAATCCCCTGAAGTAACCACAGCCCTGTCCTTGATCTTCAGGACACCAGTACATCCCCCGTCTTGCGCCCCGGGGTCCTGGATGCCCACATTCCATGAACTGCCGTCAGGCTTTCCGCCCAGGGCAACAACATTGCCCCCCAGATTGACGAAGGCGGATTCAATCCCGTAAGCCTTGAAAATTTTAACCACTTCATCCCCGGCATAACCTTTGGCGATTCCGCCCAAGTCCACCATTTGCCCGGTATTTTTTAGCCTGGCCGTATTTTCCTTTTCGTTAATCTCCAAATCCTGATAATTAATCATTTTCTTAATCCGTTCAATCTCAGTTAAGGAAGGTACTTGCGGATTTTGCGTGGAAATTCCCCAGGCCTGAACCAGCGGCCCGATGGTCACATCAAAGGAACCCCGGCTTAATCGGGCATATTTCAAAGCGGTCTTTAAAACATGGATGGAATCGGAACTCAATGGCACATAGGCGCCATTTCCGGCAGATGCGTTCAGCCGCTGGATTTCGCCGTCCGGCGCCTGGATGGTCATTTTGTCCTGCAAGTCCCTAATGCGCTTCATTGCCTCGTCAGCCGCCCTTTGCGCCTTTGGGCCATAGGCTTTTACCGTTACCACCGTCCCCATATAAAAACCCTGTTCTTCCACGGGAATTTCCGGGTTGCCGCCGCAGCCGGCCAGAAAGCCGAGGCTGGAAAAGATAACCATAAAGATCCGGCATATACTTTTATTCTTCAACGGGCACTCTCCTTATTGCTGTCCGCCTGTTGTTTTTGCAGTTCCCCATCCGGCAGCCTTCATCCGTCGGTGGCGGGGACCCGCCGGAATAAGGAAACCCCTCAGACCCGGCGCACCGAGCATACCGGTGAGACCATGGGGGTGCCTTTTTCATCACAGGTTACATTGGCTATCACGCCGTAAACTTCTTTCAGCATACGCGGGGTAATGACCTCATCCGGCCTGCCCGCACTGTAAAAAGAGCCCTTTTCATCCATAACCACGATATGCCCGGCATACCTTGCCGCAAGATTGATGTCGTGCAGCACAACGATGATATCCACCCCTTGTTTGTCCACGATTTTCTGAAGAAGCTGACACAGCTCCAATTGCTTTTGCAAGTCCAGTGAATTCACAGGCTCATCCAGCAGAATCAGTTTCGGTTTTCTCACCAGGGTTTGGGCAATGAAGACAAGCTTTTTTTGTCCTCCGCTTAATTCACTGAAGTTGCGGGCGGCCAGAGCGGCGATATTCAGAGATTCCAGCGTATCCATCACAATGTCCAAATCTTCGTCCGATATTTTATGGCCAAGCTCGGGCAATCTCCCCAAAATGACCATTTCCAAAACGGTTAGGGTGGATATTTCCACATCCATCTGAGGCAAATAGGACATCAGTTTGATCCTGTCCTCGGTATCCATGGCGGTAATGCTTTCCTGGCCGTATACTATGTTCCCGTCATAATGCAGCAATCCGAAAATGGCTTTAAGCAGGGTGGATTTCCCTGCGCCGTTGGGCCCGAGGATTACATTGAAACCCCTGGCAAAAGCAATATTTAAACCGTCAAATACTTTGTGCGCTCCTTTGCTTTTTTTATAGGAAAAGTGCAGATTATTTACTGTAATCATTGCATCGTCCTCATTTTACTGAATATGATGGTGACAAAAAACGGAATTCCGATTATAGCCGTTATCAATCCTATGGGCAGTATGACTCCCTTTATAATGACCTTGCTTGCAACAAAGGCGAAGGACATGATAAATGCGCCCGTTAATGCTGAAAGCGGCATAAAAAACCGTTGATCCTCACCCACCAGCTGACGGGCGATATGAGGAGCGATAAGACCCACAAAGCCTATGGTTCCCACAAAACAGACAGCCACGGCGGAAAGCAGGGAAGTCACAAAAATAACCTTTCTTCGCACTTTGGCGGTATCCACGCCCAAGCTCTTGGCCTTCGTATCGTCAAGGGTCATGGCGGTCAGTTTCCAGGCATCTTTAAACAGGATAAAAAAACACACCGCAAGCACGGCAAATACAATAAAAAATTTATTCCAGGTGGTTTTCAGCAGGCTGCCAAAGGTCCAGAAGATCAAACTTTGGAGTTCATCTTCGTCTGCAATGTACTGCAAAATCATGGTGAGGGCGTTAAAGAGAAAATTCAGCGCTATGCCGAATAAAATAATGGCGGTTTTGCTGATATTGCTCTGACGTGAGAACATGTATATCCCCACGGCCACCAGGAGCGAAAAGGCAAAGGCATTCACCGTCACGGCCAGCGTATCCGAAACATGAAACAGGTTTGCGTTCAATATCAGTCCCATGGCGGCCCCAAAGGAGGCGGCGGCGGATATGCCCAGTGTAAAGGGACTGGCTATGGGGTTGCGCAGTATTGTTTGAATTCCGCAGCCGCCAATACCCAGGGACGCCCCGATGCCCATTGCCATAAGGGCCATGGGCAAGCGGATCTCCCTGATGATCATGGGATTATGCCCGTCCCCTCCGCCGGTAAACAGCACGCTCAATATTTCCCGGATGGCTATGGAAGACGAGCCGATGGAAATGTTCAGGATTGTCAAAAAGGCCAGCCCGATAAAGAGGACTACGAGCAGTACAATCCTTTTCTTTACCAGGTTGTTATACAGCCTCCGGTTTGCGCTCTCTTTACTCCTTATTTGGTATTCCATTATTTTGTATTACTCCGCTGTGTATTTTTTAACAAATAAACGTACGGCCTTTGCTATTTACTCTCCGTACAATCTTCAAGACCCGTAAACCAGGTGGTGATATCACTGTCAAGAAGCATAAACCGCTCAAAAAACTCATCAAGAACCGCTTCCGGATCAACCTCTTTAAATTCTTCGGGATAGAATATCTTGGCCATTTTCAGGCAGGGATAGAAGGCGTAAATGGACCGGCTGGTGGCATGCGCAAATTCGTACAGATTCCCGTTTTTAACAGCCGTCAAATCCCGCCAGCCAACCCTGTTGATGATGTCATATTGGCATTCTTTTGTTTCTTTGACGGAATCCAGCCACCCGTCGTTAACACCGCTGAGGATAATGTAATCCGGATCGGCTTTGAGAACATACTCGGGATCAACATTATTGCCGCCCCCGCCTGAGGCCGCGGTGCCCAAAAGCAGCTCGTCGGCAATGTTTTCACCCCCGGCAATGCTGATGGGCAACCCCCAGCCCGTGACACTGGTGGCGGTGGTTCCATAGATTTCGGAGTACCCCGACTTTTCATAGTATACCGTCGGCTTGTCCCCGCGCTGGGAAAGCTTCTTTGAAGCGATCAATCCATATTGCGCATCAAGAAAGTCCGACACCGCGGCAGCCTTCTCTTCCTCCTGGAATACCTGGCCAAGCAGCTTCATGGTCTGCTGAACGGATTTATCCAAATTTTTGCCGGGGACATTGATCAAGACAATGGGGATTCCCGCCCTGGTCAGCTGTTCTTCTATTTCCAGCGCATAATTATGGGCGGACATTGCGGAGTTGACGATGAGAACATCGGGATCCATGGATAGAATCATTTCCAGGTCAAAGGGAGCGTTATGGTCGGATATCTGTCCCAGGTGCGCCAGGTAATTGCCCATGGTGGGGGTGTACAGCTTGCCATATTTTTGTATGCCCCCGCCGCCGTCCTGTCCGGAAGCCACCAGCATGTTAAAGGCATCCTTGCCCTTAAGGGGTATGATGTAGTCGACAACATCCATGGTGCTTATTGCATAGGAGGAAACCGGCAAATCAATGGTTACCTTCCTGCCCTTTGCGTCTGTTACCGTTACAGAGCCTGTAATTTTCTGTTTTACAGGCATTGCATCTTTATTTACGGCGGTGATTGCCTCTTCTGTTTCTTCAGAGGGAGAAACATACCCGTATTTTGCGGGATCCAAGCCGGCAGCCCTCAATGAATCGGCAACTGCGTTGATGATGCCGTTGCTTGTGAGCGTAGCGCCGGAAACAACATCCACATCCAACGACTGCGCTTCAATAATGCGTTGGGGTATTCTCTCCATGGCGACGGTTCCGATACCCTTTGTTTCGTTGCTCTTACCCACGGTAATACCGGTAATTTTTCCATCCTCAGCAACTTCGGTGGTCACCGCAAGCTCTCCGTGATAACCCGCCGCCGCACCCGTAAAGCTGCCTGCTGTAATTGACGAGCCGCACCCGGCCAGGGAAACGAGCAAGGCCATAATAAATAATAAGGCGATACTTGTTTTTGCTGTTTTTCCCATTATTGTCTCCTTTCTTTTTTTAGGTTTTCTTGGAAACCGGCTAAAAAATTTTATTTGATTGCGCCCGTGCACCTCCCAGAAACAAATTGATAAAATAAAAAACTCCCAGCCCCTACAATCCTTTAGAAGCTGAGAGTTGTCCAACTAATTAGCTGGCAAATCCATATATACCGCCCTATCGCTCGTAGAGTACCCCCGGTACGTAAAAAACAGGCAGGTCTTCTGGCTCAAGCATCATCATTTTTGCAGCCTTCCCGGTTACCCAGTGGCTTTTTGCAAAAACTCCTCTATTACAGCGGCGGGACCGCGTGGGCTTTGCACCCACTTCCCTTTTAATCGGAGATAAACAAATATCTGCCGAACCTATCTTCTTCATATTCATTTTTACATTATCAATCATCAATGCCTAACCCGTGGGATTCAGGGTCTGGTCATAGGGTTTGATATCCAGCACGGGCGTATTGTCAAGCATGTCCACTCCTTGAAATTCGATGCAGTTGCCCTCTATCCTGGTGAACTTAACAATGGACATACCGATTCCATTTGGCCTGTTGGGGGATCTGGTGGAAAAAACACCTAAACGCTCCTGGGTTTTCCGGGAAACCGTCTTTAAGGCATAACCCTCCGACTGGTGGAAATAAAACAATACAATCCCGTGGGAGCCCGCTTTAATATCTTCTATACCCTCTTGATATTCTTCCAAAATTTCTATCTTTGCCCTTTGATTCTCCGCCAGGGTGCTTTGCCGGGGAATCTCCTTTTTTTCTTTAAAAGGGGATCGAATATACCCTATGGGTCGCATAATAATTTCCATCACGCACCAATAATCCTTTTAAGCCGGATGTTATCCGGTTATTTGCCCTGACTGCTCCTATATTCAACAATATTATCCAGCATTCTGAACAATAAGTTCCTGGTAATCTCTCTTTCTTCCTCCGTAAAGCCTTTGGACAATATTTTGTTTAAGTTCTTAAAAACCTGATGGAATTCTTCCTCAAATTCCAAAGACTTACCGGTTACATAGATCCGCTTCTTTCTGGCGTCCCGGGGATCTCCCTCCCAATAGACATAGCCTTCAGCTTCCAATTTCTTTACTGCTCTGGCCGTATTGGCTTTATCAATATGCAGCTTTTCGCTTAACTCTTCCTGGGTCAAGCCGTCCGCCTTAAAAAGCAATTGGGTTAAAAAACTCCACTGTCCTTTCCCGATATGGTATTTTTTAATATTCTCTCCAATATATATCTGGCTGTATCTGTAGATGGCCGAAATTGCTTTAATAAATGACTTTTTATGTTGACCTTTATTTACCATAATTTGATCCTTTTTCGAATTATATCACAATATAGTTGCGAAAGCAACCATAGGGGTCAGGCTCTTAACTTATTAACTTATTCTGCCGGCAGTCAAGCGGTGGACAAAATAGCTGAGCAAGATACTTTGGAAGTTCAGGACATCTTTAGTTTTTACTCTCATTTCCATATTATTAAAAGAAATGTTTGGCCCAGGGGAAATTAAACATGTGCAATCCGGCTGAGAGAATCAACCTCTACCATTTTCCAAATCAAGCAATCTTTTTTTCAACTCAAGTCCTCCACGATAACCGGTTAGTGAGCCGTCTGAGCCTATAACACGGTGACAGGGGATAAATATTGGAATTGGATTGCGGTTGTTGGCAAGCCCCACAGCCCTTGCAGCGTCAGGCGCGCCTATCCTTACAGCTATCTCTTTATAGGTTGCCGTTTTGCCATAGGGTATTTCACAAAGACTTGTCCAGGCTTTTTTCATAAAAGCTGTGCCGGCAGGCGCCAGGGGCAGGGAAAACTCTTTAAGCTCACCGGCAAGATAGCTTGTCAGCTGCCGTGCCGCTTCTTTTAGTATGGGCGTTTCACATATTTGTATTTCCCGCGGCAATTTGTCATTAGTGAAATACAGGTTGGTAATTCTGCCGGCATTTTCGGCTATGCCTATTCTACCTATGTCACATTCATAGAAACAGATCTGCACTACAATTCACCTCCGCATTTTTTCTGTATTCATCGGGTTCAAATACACCAATTCCAGTATCCTCTCCCAATAACAGAGCAACAATATAGCGTGGCTTTTTACCGCCCATGTGCAGTGCGAATACCACTTAAATCCCTGCCCAGAAATTCCAATACTTTTTCAGCAAGCTCCGGTTCATAGAGCATGAGCGCACAGCCCAGGGCAAAAACCGGTTTCATTACATTTCCTCCGACAATTATTCTATCACAAATTATTTTACAGAAAATGCCCGCCATAAATCTTCCTACTTTTCACCAGGCAATTTTTCCTTAACGAAAAATGCGACAGCTGAGAACCGTCCCCTGTCGCAAAAGAAAAAGGCATAAAAATTATTTCAGATCAGAAGGTCAGGCCCGCCCACAATCCTCCAGCTCAATGAATTGTGTCAATTCCTTGTTGAATCTATCCCGCTGATCATAGAACAATCCGTGTCCACTGCATTCAAAAGGCACAAGTTTGGAGTTTTTTATTCCTTCTTTTTGCGCTTCAGCCAATGGAAAGTGACAAACTTTATCGTGAATACCGTGAAGTATTAATGTGGGAACACGTATTTTCCCAAGATCAGAGAACAGGCTTTCTTCGTCCAACCAGGAGGCTGCAACCGCCGCGGTGGACCAGCCTGCCGCCTGTAGCCCCAATTGAAAAAACCAATCGGAGAAAGCCTCGGTCACATACTGGAAAAAAAACATGTCTCCAAATCCCCGCAACATTTTAGGTCGGTCGTTATATGTTTCCTGAATGATGTTATTTACATCTTCTCTTGCCAGGCCATAGGGGAAATATGGACGCTGAATTAAACTGGGAGCCGCGGCCGCAAAAAGGGCCAGCTTTGATACCTTGTATCCGTTATGCCGGGCCATATATCGAATGGCAATAGCTCCCCCCGTGGAATGGCCCCCGAGTGTGAAATTTTGCAATCTGAGCGCTTCAACCACGCATCTGATATCATCCGCCATTCGATCGTAGTCGTAGCCTTTCCAAGGCTTATCGGATTTTCCGAATCCTCTGCAATCCATTCCGATGCATCTATATCCCATATTGGGAAGCTGATTAAACTGATATTCAAACATTTTATGATTTGCCGGCCAACCGTGTATAAATAAGATTGGCTTCCCACCCCCGGGGTTGACATCTTCCACATAGATATTTACGTGGGGTTCCACCCCAATATAGTATCCTCCCATGGTGACTCCTCCATCTGGCAAAAGTTTCTTTAGAGACATTTTATTCAGCTGGTAATAAATGGGTGACAGCCTGTGTGCCCATAAAAAAAGTGCGCTTCGGCATCCCTGCATGTCCGAAGCGCACAAGAGCAAAAAGTAATAACTTTTTAGCAACATATTTAGTTATTTTTATCTATCTCGTATCTCTTACTCTTCAGAAAGGCCCCATCTAAAAATACAACTTACCGAAAGATATTATTACTAAATACAAAATAATGATATTAACATAAATTCTATCAATTGTCTGTTATAACCCTTGATAGCCGAAGGAAAGCTTCCAGTATATCCACCGAAGAATCAATAATTTTATTCACATTCACCAAACTTACTTCCATGGAAAAAGCTTCGGCAGCATCATGGAAGCGCTTATGAGGTTCGTCAATATCCACAAATTCTTTGATATTTTTGTATCTGTCATATTCATTCTTATACCACTTGCCAAATTCACACTGGTGATGGCTGGTTGGTTTAAAGCCTTTTCCGGCGTTCTGTATAACTTTCCTCAGAAAGTTGGCGTGATCATTAAGCCTTCCGGCCAGGATGCTTAACACGTGGTCACATTGATAAAAGCTCATGTATGGGGTTATTACTTTATCTATTTTTTTAGCCTCATCTTCCAGGATATCGCCGAAATCGGCGCTATTGGCCAATTCTTCGGAGACTTCTGCAAGATTTTCAGTAGCCAGCGCCTGCTGCTGGGCCGCCTTTGCGATGTTATCCACCGAGCCGGTGGATTCCTCAACCATCCTCATGTTTTCGCTCATTATCCCGGCAACATTTGTGGTTTCAGTCAGATATTGCTCAAAAGTATTCGTAACACTCCCAACGGCCTCAACAGTGCTCACAGCTTTTTTGTTCATCTGGTCAGATATATTTTTTACTTCTTTTACCGCTGTCTTGGTTTGGTCGGCAAGTTTCCGCACTTCTTCCGCCACCACGGAAAACCCCCTGCCGTGCTCTCCGGCACGGGCGGCTTCTATAGCGGCATTAAGAGATAAAAGGTTTGTTTTGTCAGCGATTTCAGAAACATTTTGGCTAATATTTTCTATGTTCTTAATCTGTTCAACCAATTGCTCGACGTTTCCTACCATGTTGTTCAATATAAGGTTTGCGTCTTTTGCCATTTCCGCAAGCGAGCTGGTTTTATTAAAGTTATTCTGCTCGCCTTCTTTTACTATTTGCATTCCGGCGCTTATCTGCTGGGTTGAAGCCGAAGTTTCTTCTGCTGTTGCGGATATTTCTTCAGTGGTTGCGGCCAGATCAGCTGCTTTTTCGGCAACCTCCCGGATTTTTAAAGATGCGGCATATGCAACGAGCTCATTGTGAGCAAGGGAGAAACAAGTAAGGGCAGCCATAAAATCAGCCCTGGCACAGATTTCTTGTTCCTTAAAAATTTTTTTTGACCGGTTAGAGTTAAAAAAAGAGAACATATTTTATAACTCCTTCTGTTGAAAATTTGTATTAGCAGGGCAATTATTAAAATAATTCCATAAATTTACTCAATACAGCAAACTACTTGTTATCATCAAGTTGTCTCCGATAATTTTAATAGATCCCAATATTTTTTGTATAACTACCTTTATTTTGATAATTGCAGCTAAAACTATTATTACATAAACAATAGTGCTTGTAGCTGATAATATCAAATTATTTAATTTAAAACAACAAAGTAAATAATGATTTAAGAAAATTTTAATAAAATGTTAATAGGCAATTCATAATTGCCATGATTTCTTCTTTTAATATTAATTTTCTGCGAGTTATTTGTTTAAATTTTGCAAGAGTCATGGTTTTAAAGGAGCTATTGCATTTTGCAATATAAATATTGCCACAGTAAAAGTTTGGCAGACTAGGAGAGTGTTGAAAAACACATTGAAAAAACAATAAACATGTTGCTAAACTACCGCCCGAGGCTGTTCAAAAAGCTCCAGATGCAAGGCGCGGCAAGGCCTCAAGCGGAAACGTACTCATAGTACGTCGAGCATTGAGGCCGCAGCCGCAACGCAGCAGA
>NZ_BFAV01000139.1 GCF_002933875.1 Desulfocucumis palustris
GTTTGCCGGAGGGGAGCCTGGTGTAGCTGGCCATCAGCGCCCCGGCCCCGTCCCGGTCGGCTATTACCTGGCTGCCGTCATACTGGTAGTAGGTGGTGCTGTCGTTGGCCGCATCTATTACTCCCATTAGCTGCCCGTCGCCGTTATAGAGGTTTCTTGCCTGTTCATTGCCGCCTTTGGTTACTCTGATTAATCTGTTTTCGTAATCGTAGGAGTATCCCCAGGAGTAATCGTTTTCTCTTTTTTCACTTTTTTGATTGCCGTTGGAG
>NZ_BFAV01000140.1 GCF_002933875.1 Desulfocucumis palustris
GAAACAGGTGGGATATTGTGAAAAAACCCTAAAATATAAAAAGCACACCGGCCGCCGGATTTATACCGGTCATTTGGTGTGCTTATCCGCCACGCTGGAAGCCCCGAAGGCCTCCGGCTTGATTTTGGCCTGGAATCCGCTGCCCGCCACCATGCCTACCACCTCCCGGATTAAATCCCGGGTTTCACCCTGTTTGCCCACGTCAATGTGGATTTCCACCTCCAGATCGTCCAGCCCGCTTTCCGCCAGATATTTGGCAATCATACCGCCCACTTCCAGGCTCAGGGCTGTTTCGTAAAATATTTTCTGGCGCAGGCTTTTAATTTTTCTCTGAAGTTTTTTTCGGTAATAATAGCGGGCTCCCTTGCCCAGCCGGTGGATCACCACGGCTGTGATAAAACATGTCTCAGTTTTCACCTGGGAATCCGAACCGATGATAAGTTTGTAGGAAGAGGACGGCAAACCGATAATAAATTGGGATATATCAGCCATCATCTGATCGAAGGTCATCCTGCCTCTGGTGGGACTGACAAAATACAAAAAACTGCGCCTCCCGAGTGTTCAATATTAACTTTCTCCCGCTAAACAGGCTGCAAAGCCCGTATTAGGGCTTTTATGATTTATATTCCGGCAGCCCGGCCAGCCCCCGGGCAATGCGGGCAAATTCCTCCAGGGACAGGGTTTCGCCCCGCCGGCCCGGCTCCACCCCGGCCGCATTGAGAATATCCGAAAGCGCAGCGCGGTCAACGGAATTAAAGGCGCTGCCCAGGGCGTTTTGAATGGTTTTACGGCGCTGGCCGAAGGAGCCCCGGACCACTTTAAAAAATAGCTCCTGATTCGGAACATCCACTGCCGGCTTTTCCCTTCTGGTCAGCCGGACCACCGCGGAATCCACCTCCGGCTTGGGTATGAACACGGTGCGGGATACCTGGAACAGGAATTCCACCCCGGCATGATAGTTGACGGCCACCGTCAGGGAGCCGTAATCCTTGGTGCCGGGGGCCGCGCCAAGCCTCCGGGCCACCTCATGCTGTATCATCATTACCATAACTTTAAAATTATAACCGCCGTTCAATATGTGTAAAATCAGTGGCGTGGTTATATAATAAGGCAAATTGGCCATTATTATAAACGGTCTGCTGCCTGGGTGAGAGCAATTTTCCCCGTAGACCAGCCTGTTTAAGTCAGTCTCCAGGGCATCCCCCCGGACAACCTGCACATTTTCCAGGTCAGCCAGGGTTTCCTGCAATATGGGTATTAGCTGGCGGTCGATTTCCACCGCCACCACCCTGCGGGCAATTGCCGCAGCCTCCCTGGTAAGCACCCCCAGCCCGGGGCCTATCTCCACCACCGTATCGTTTCCGGTGATACCCGCCGACCCCACTATTTTATTTACTATGTTGGCATCCACCAAAAAATTCTGCCCCAAACTTTTTCGGCAGCTAAAACCGTATTTTGCCATCAGGTTTTTAACCTGGGAAGGCATTGTCAGCTCCGACATTGTTCCTCCGGAAATCGTATTATCCATGCTGAATATCTAAATGCATTTTATACTATTTTTTTCAATTGAACTATAGTTTAAACTAAAATTAACCTGACAGGAACCGGTAAACTGTTGCGGTCTCAACCTCCCGCTTCCCGGATGCCGGGGGAAGGTTTGGGAAACGGTTCCCGGACAAAAAAGCAGGAGGGTTGTGGCCCTCCTACTGCAATATATACATATTAACCCGTCTGACACCCCATCGTCGGGCATCACGCTCCGACTCGAGAAACACGTCCACCCTGTTGCCTTTTATGGCCCTGCCCCGGTCCGCGGCCACCGCGTAGCCGTATCCGTCGATATATAGCTTGGTGCCAAAGGGTATTACACTGGTGTCCACAGCCACCAGACCGTAGCCCGGAGCCCTGCCTGAAGCGGTATTCCGCCCGGTGTAGGTATAGGCCGTGGCCACAATTTCCATTGCCCGGCTGAAGCGAATATCTCTCCCGCCCCGGGATACGCTCTGTCCGGAGCCTACCTGTATTATTCCGGGAACCGGCTCGGTAACGGTCTTTTTATCCACCAGCCTGTGCTCCACCGCCTGGCTGTCGTGGTAGGTGACCCGCCAGCGTTGCTGCTCGACACCGTTGCTTCCCTTTTTAATTACCCGGGTTATGCCCCTGGCCATTTCCGGATTGCTGTCCCTTCTGACACTGTACGGTATGGGGACATTTTTTACTTCCTCCGCAACCCGCACCCTGGTCACCTTGATTTTAACGTCCCCGGCAATCCTGTAACCGGATTCCGGCGCAACCAGGTCGCCCTGGTTTAATGCTATGTTCTTCTCTTTCAGGGCATCCCCCACCGTAGCTGCGGTGGTATCAAACTCCGTTATTTCCCCCCCGGCCTCAACTGTCACATGATGAGATTCCATCAGCTCCACCCGGGAACCTTCCTTAAGCTGTTCGCTAACAGGCGGGTCTACTTTATCCTTTGGCCCGGGAACAATTCCTTTTTCCTTCAAAAGTTTACCCACCGTGGAAGATGTTGTCTTTACCACCGTCTCCCTGCCGTCCACCACCAGGGTAACGGTTTTCTGAGCCCAGGCGAACCCCGCAATAACAACGCCCGCCAGGATAAGGACTATGATCATGGCAACTATGGGGGGGGGCACGATACGGAAAATCCCTTTTCTACTCCCAGCGGCTTTCTGACCTTCTTCGGCGTTTAAAGAATCCGTCAAAGACATGCGTAAAGCCTCCTTTACCGCACAGGCCCCGGTAACCTGTTTATTAAGACACCTTTTTGTACGGCTTTAATTCTCTTTTAGCAGTTCCAAAAAGAAATGTCCCTATAACATAATCTTAATAATTCTATCTTCTTCCTCCGTTTCCTGCCCGGAAGGCGCCAAAAGTATTGTCGAATAAATTTCAAGGTTGCCGGCAACCGAAAAAAACCTCCAAGTTGTTGGGAATGGCGGAAAAAAGTTCCTTTCTCACAAGGAACTTTTAATCCCGGCAATAAATTTTAATAGCTGAAAAGTATACTTTAATATAAGTCTATGCACAATCCTTGGAAAGAATGACATGAATAGTCGCAAAAATTTTTGCCTTAAAATTCCACTCCCTTTTGCGCCTTGATTCCCCTGGCGTAAGGGTGTTTAATCTCTTTTATCTCGGTAACCAGATCCGCCTTTTCGGTGACCTTCCCGGTGGCGTTCCTGCCGGTGAGCACCAGGTGAAGCTCGGGAGGCTTCATATCTATCAGCTCCAGTACCTCACCCTCGCTGAGCAGCCCGAAGCCCACCGCGTAATTTATTTCATCAAGGATAATCATATCCCACCTGCCGGAGCTTATTTCCTCCCGGGCCCGGGCCATGGCCTCCCGGGCGGCCGCACGGTGGCCGGCCATTTTGTCTTCCCCCGCGTCCCTGACGAAACCCTCGCCCATGGAGACTATTTCAAATCCCGGCAGCTTCTCCACGGCTTTCAGTTCGCCGTAGCCTTTACCGCCCTTGATAAACTGCAGCATCAGTATTTTCAGTCCCTGGCCCCAGGCCCTGAGCGCCATGCCCATGGCCGCGGTGGTTTTTCCCTTCCCATTGCCGGTAAAAACCATCACCAGTCCCTTTGTATCCGGCATACAACTACCCCCTCTGTTAAAATCTATTCCGCCGGTATACCGAAAATCGCCCTGGTATTCTCCAATACCGCGGCGGCAAGAACATCCGTTTCCATTCCCCGCAGGGAGGCTATTTCTTCCGTAACATAACGCACATAGGCCGGCTCGTTTCTTTTGCCCCGGCGGGCCTGGGGCGCCAGATAGGGGCAGTCCGTTTCCGTCAGCAGCCTTTCCAGCGGAAGTTTGCCGGCTATGTCCTTTAACCTGGCAGCATTGGGAAAGGTAACCGGGCCGGCGATGGAAATGTAAAAGCCCATGGCCATACACAGCCCGGCCATTTCCCAGCTTCCGCTATAGCAGTGCAGCACGCCGCCCCGGCGGCTGATGCCGTCTTTTTTAAGAATATCCATTAAATCGCCGTGGGCGTCCCTGTCGTGGATAACCACCGGCAGGTCCAGTTCCCTGCAAAGGGCCAGTTGTTCCCTGAACACCTTCTGCTGAACCGGCCTGGGGCTTAAATCCCGGTAATAATCAAGGCCTATCTCACCTATGGCCACCACCCCCGGACCGGCCGCCAGCCCGCCCAGCCTGGCCAGGTAGTTTTCCGGCAGGTCTTCCGCTTCGTGGGGGTGCACCCCCACCAGGGCATATATGAAGGGATGCTGATTCGCCAGTTTTACTGACCTTTCGGAGGAAGGAAGGTCGAAGGAGGCGTTAATAATATACCTCACCCCGGCATCCCTGGCCCGGAGGATTGCCTCCTCCCGGTCCCCGTCGAATTCTTCTATGTCCAGGTGGGCGTGGGTGTCCACCAGAAATCGGTCTTTTTCGTCCATTATTTCGGCCAGAGCCTTTCACTCCCCATACATTTTCTCCGGATGAAACATTCTTTCCCAGCCGGCGCCGCCCCGGGCGGCGCCGGGGTTCATTTACAAAACAGGCCGCGGCTATTCCAGGGTGGCCGGATCAATCCTGGGAAACAGCGCCTCGCCCCGGCCCAGTTGGATTGCCCCGGGCAGTTTGCCCCAGCGCAGCGATTCCCAGGTGTGCAGGTCCGGCCGGTCCGCTATGCCCAGCATGGGCCACACCCTGGGGGCCATCAGGGGCATGAAGGGCGAGGCCAGCACCGTGATGAACCTCACGCTTTCCGCAAGGTTGTAAAGCACCGTGCCCAGGCGCTCCTCCTTTTCCGGGTCCTTGGCCAGCACCCAGGGAGAGGTCTCATCCACGTACTTGTTGGCCCTGGAGACCAGCCGCCACAGCGCTCCCAGCGCGTTGGACAGCTCCCTTTTCTCCATTAATTCCTCCACCGCGGCGGGAGTTTCGGCGGCCAGGCCGCTCAGCTCCCGGTCCGGGCCTTCCGCGGGCCCCGGGGCCCGCAGGTGGCCCTTGAAATATTTCTGCACCATGCCCAGGGTTCTGCTGACCAGGTTGCCCAGGTCGTTGGCCAGATCCTTGTTAATCCTGTTTACCAGCGCCTCCTCGGAATAATAGCCGTCGGAGCCGAAGGGCAGTTCCCTGATCAGGTAATAACGAATGGCGTCCACGCCGTACTTGTCGATGAGCAGCCAGGGATTTACCACGTTGCCCTTGGATTTGCTCATTTTCCCGCTGTCCAGCAGCAGCCAGCCGTGGGCCAGTACCTGCCTGGGCAGGGGCAGATCCACCGCCATCAATATGATGGGCCAGATAATGGAATGGAAGCGTACAATATCTTTGGCCATCAGGTGGACGTCCGCGGGCCAGAATTTTTTATACAGTCCGTCATTTTCGGTGCCGTAGCCCAGGGCGGAAATGTAGTTGGAGAGGGCGTCCACCCAGACATAAATAACGTGTTTGGAATCGAAGGGAACCGGTATGCCCCAGTCAAAGGTGGTCCTGGATACGCACAGGTCCTCCAGCCCGCTTTTGATAAAGCTGATCATCTCGTTGCGCCGGGATACGGGCTGGATGAATTCCGGGTTGTCTTCTATATGCTTTAAAAGCCGGTCGGCATATTTGGACATGCGGAAAAAGTAGCTTTCCTCCTGTAAAAGCTCCACTCCCCGGCCGCAATCCGGGCAGTTGCCGTTTTCCAGCCGGCTTTCGGTCCAGAAGGCCTCACAGGGGGTGCAGTACCAGCCCTGGTAACTTGCCTTGTAAATGTCCCCCTGGTCATAAAGGCGCTGGAATATGGCGGATACCACCTTTTTATGCCTTTCCTCGGTGGTGCGGATAAAATCGTTGTTGCTTATTTCCAGCTTGCTCCACAGATCCTTTATCCCGGCCACAATGCCGTCCACGTACTCCTGGGGGGTACTGTTTTTGGCCCGGGATACCCGCTCTATTTTTTGCCCGTGCTCGTCGGTGCCGGTTAAAAACCAGACCTCATGCCCGGTAAGCCTTTTAAACCTGGCCATGGCATCCGCCGCCACGGTGGTGTAGGCATGACCGATGTGCAGGTTGTCACTGGGATAATAAATAGGCGTGGTGATGTAAAAAGTATTGCCCTTGCTCATGGAACCATCCTTCCTTTAGGCCTTTTAAGTTTAACCTGGAGTTTTAGTGTATATCCCGCGGACTTTTCGAACATCGTCTTTAAAATAAATAAACCTCCGTCCCCTGCCAGGGACGGAGGTTTTTTCCGCGTTACCACCCTAATTTACCCTCCCCCTTGCGGGAGAGAGCCTCAACAGGTACGGGAGACACAAAATCTCCGATACCGTAAGCGCTTTAACGGAGCTCATCCCGTTTTTGCCTACCGGCCCCGAAAAAGTCCGGGACTTTGCGCAAAAAGATTCCGGGGCCATGTTCCACCGGCTGGCCCGGCGGGCTTTCACCCAACCCCGCTCTCTGGTACGGATTACCCGGCGTACTCTTCCCCATCAATATCTTTTGTCAATATTATAGGCTAATTTTAACAACGGCCCGGGGCGGTTGTCAAGTTTTCCGCAAAATTCACCGGCTTATACAAATTAAACCATTTTTTAAAAAACTATTGACTTTTACTGGTACCATTGGTACCATTTAGTTGGACATGCAGTGTATTTTGTCGAATCCTGTAATATGTTTTTTAAGAGGGGGGGAGATTTAAAATGAAATCCACTGGTATCGTTAGAAAGGTGGACGAGCTCGGACGGGTAGTTATTCCCATAGAATTGAGACGGACTCTTGGCATAGACGAAAAGGACGCCCTGGAAATCTATGTTGACAATGAAAAAATAATACTGAAAAAGTACGAGCCCGCCTGCGTATTCTGCGGCAACGCCTCCAACGTGCAAAATTACAAGGGCAAGCTTGTTTGCCGGGAATGCGCCCTGGCCATGGTGGACAACGCTAAAGCTATGTAGTTGACTGGAAACCCGGAGGTAAAAAGTTGCAAAAAAAGGAGGATAAGTTCCTCCTTTTTGCTTTTGGGATTTAATTTTTGTTAATCCCCATTTTTTACGCCGGTCATTATTTTATACAGCTCCCGCCGGTCCATTCCCCGGCTGCGGGCTATTTTTTTAATGGCCTCCTTGCGGGCAATACCCGCGGCCTCCAGTTCCAGGACCTGTTCTTCCGGTGTTTTATCCGCCGGGGCGCTTTCCTCTCCGGCGGGAGATTCCGCCCCGGCCACCACCAGGGTAAATTCCCCCCTGGGAACGGTTTCCCGGCACCGGGCCAAAATTTCCGAAAGGGTGCCCCGGCGGATTTCCTCGAATTTTTTGGTCAGCTCCCGGGCCGCCGCAGCCCGGCGATCCCCCAGAGCCTCCAATAAATCTTCAAGGGTGCTCTTTATTCTGTGCGGAGATTCATAAAGGATGATGGTCCTTTTTTCTCCCTTTAATTCCTCCAGCAGCAGCTTCCGCTGTTTGCCCCGGGCGGGCAAAAACCCTTCAAACACGAACCTGCCGGCGGGCAGTCCCGAAGCCACCAGGGCGGTAAGGGCGGCGCTGGGGCCCGGCAGGGGCACCACGTCCACCCCCGCGGCCACGGCCAGGGCCACCAGTTCCTCACCGGGGTCCGATATTCCGGGCATTCCGGCGTCGGAAACCAGGGCCACGCTTTTGCCGGCCAGCAGCTGCTGCAGCAGGTGCTCCCCCTTGGTTTTTATGTTATGCCGGTGATAGCTGGTGAGGGGAGTGTGAATATCGAAGCGGCTGAACAGCTTCATGGTCTGCCTGGTGTCCTCCGCGGCAACCAGGTCGGCTTCCCCCAGCACCCTCAGCACCCGCCGGGATATGTCCTCCAGGTTGCCGATGGGTGTGGCGCAAAGATATAATTTGCCTTTTTCCTCAGGCAATTTCAATCACCCTCCGGCCTCCGCAACAGGGCGGCGCAAAAAAGACACTGGTCGCCGCGCCTGGAGCCGAAGTTCAGGCTGCAGATGTGAAATCCCCGCTCATACAGGCGGGTGAGATTGGCGATCCCTTCACCGGTGGTTTCATCGGTTATTACTTCCCCGGCCGCGATTTCCACACCGGCATCACCAAGAATCTGGCGGGCCAGCTCACCTTTTAACTTTAAATTTTCATCTTCCAGGGTATGCACATATTTTTTAATCTTGGACAGATCCCTGGATATGTCCTGTATTTTCATTTCCAGCTGCCTGACTATTGTTCCCAGCGGATGTGTCATTTTCGTTCCTCGCCCCCAGGGAAGTAACTTCTTTATAGGGATAATCCTTAATGGCCTTGCTTTCCTTGTGCTCCACGCTGACGGTTTTTTTGAAGATATTGATTCCGGTGACCCGGCCCTCCCCGAGAGGCGTCTGCACCCTGCTGCCCACCTCCGGGAACTCTTCCCTGGCCTGTTCATAAATGTCGTTTTCATATTTCAGGCAGCACATCAACCGGCCGCAGATACCCGATATCTTTGTGGGATTCAATGACAGATTCTGGTCCTTGGCCATTCTGATGGATACCGAGGCGAAATCCGCCAGCCATGAGCAGCAACAAAGCTCCCGGCCGCAGCAGCCCAGCCCCCCCAGAATTTTTGCCTCGTCCCTTACACCTATCTGCCGCAGTTCTATCCTGGTTCTGAAAACCGCCGCCAAATCCTTTACCAGCTCCCTGAAATCTATCCTTCCATCCGCGGTAAAGTAAAATATTATTTTATTTCCGTCAAAGGTGTGCTCCACCCCCACCAGCTTCATGGGCAGGCCGTGGGCGGCTATTTTGTCCAGCCCCACCTGAAAGGCCCTTTTTTCCTTTTCCCTGTTGGACTCCAGTTGAAGGGTGTCCTCCTGGCTGGCTATACGAAGCACCTTTTTCAAAGGCGCCATTATCTCCTCATCAGGAACAGTCATGACACCGGCCACCACGGAGCCGTATTCAACTCCCCTGGCGGTTTCCACTATAACTCCCGACCCCACCGGAGGATTGTATTCCCCCGGGTCAAAATAATAAACTTTTCCCGCCTTTTTAAATCTGACCCCCACTACCTGGTAGGGCATATAATTTACCTCCCCCGGCCGGTACCCGCCGAAAGCTTTAAAAACAGCGATTCCAGGGTTAAACGGATATTCGCTCCGGCCGCCAAAGCACCTTTGGCCTGTTCAATATGGTTGATTATTTCAATAATCCGCCCGGTGGTGTAAAAACGGGCCATTTCTTTAATATCGCCGGCCCTATCCCTGTTAACGGTGTTTTCACCGCCCGCGGATTCCTTCTCCAACATTATATCCCGGTACCACAATAACAGCAAATCCAGCATATTGTTCATATGCCTTCTGTCCGGGGCTTTGCCCGCTCCCCGGGAGGAGCCGCCGGACAGTTCCTCCGCCAACCGAAGCGCGCCTCCGGCTCCGGAACCGGTTAGCCGCCGGGCCAGGTTTTCCGCCCGGTCCCTTTCAGCCGCGGCGCTGCCATCCGCCAGGGCCAGCGCCCTGCCCAGGCTGCCCCCGGCCAGGGCCAGGGGCAGTTCCCCGATCCCCCCGACCCCGCTCCGGGCCAATCCCTCAGCCAGTTCTTCCCGGGAAAGGGGCTGCAGATAAATTTGCTGGCAGCGGGATACCACCGTGGGAAGAAGCAGCTGGGGTTTTGCCGTGACCAGTATGAACACGGTTCCCAAAACCGGTTCTTCCAGGGTTTTCAGCAGGCAATTGGCCGCCTCCGGGGTCATGGCATCGGCCCCGGTGATAATATTTACAGCCCACTTTCCGGTGCGGGGGCCGGAATTGGTCTCCCGCTGCAGCAGCCTGACCTGCTCAATCTTTATGGTGGCCCCGGAGGGTCCCGTAACCGTCAGGTCCGGGTGAACCCCGTCATTTGCCTGCCGGCAGCCGAGACAGGCGCCGCAGCTGTCTCCCTCCAGGGGCTGCCGGCACAGCAGCGCCCGGGCAAAGGCCAGGGCCAGGGTCTCCTTGCCCACGGCCGGGGGCCCCGCCAGCAAGTAGGCATGGGAAACCCGCCCGGAGGAAGCCGCCAGCTTAAATTTTTCCACGGCCCTTTTATGGCCGATAATTTCTCCCAGGCTTTTTATCATGGGGTTTCCTCCAGCAATTTAAGCACCGCCGCCAGAATCTCCCGGTGCAGCGGCTCCGGCTCCCTTTGGGCATCTAAAACCAGGTAGGGCTTAACCCGGGAATTAGCCAGTGACAAATATCCTCCCCTGACCCGGCTGAAAAAATCCACCTGCTCCAGCTCCAGCCTGTCCGCCGGTCCCCGGAGCCTGGCCATGGCCGCGGCAGGGTCGATGTCAAGCAAAACCGTAAGACCGGGAACCAGCCCCCCGGCCGCCTGATTATTCAAATGAATTAAAAATTCTCTGTCCAGCCCGCGGCCATGGCCCTGGTAGGTCAAGGTCGAATCGGTGAAGCGGTCGGCAAGTACCGTTATTCCGCTGCCCAGTGCCGGCAGGATAACCTCCCGCACATTCTGGGCCCTGGACGCGGCAAAAAGAAGGGCCTCCGCCTCCGGGTGCAGCGGTGTTCCCGGAGTCAGCAGTATCCGGCGGATCTGTTCCCCCAGCAGGGTTCCCCCGGGCTCCCTGGTGCATAAAACCCTGTGCCCCATTCCCCCCAGAGCGCTGTTGAGCATGGAGAGCTGGGTGGTTTTACCGCAGCCGTCGATACCTTCAAATACTATAAATCTGCCTGTCCCGCCAATCATTCATCAACCACCCGCAAAAAAACCAGGGAAGAGTCGCAGGGTCCCTGTACATGCGCTCCCGCCGCCCTTACGGCGGTGAGAAACTCTATCATCTCCGGACTTATTTCTTCACCGGGTATAAGCGCGGGAATGCCCGGCGGAAACACCGCCACCCATTCAGCGCTGACCTTGCCGGCAGCCTGAGGCAGCCGCACATTCCTGGAGGGGGCGAACCACGCTTCCCGGGGAGACATCCGGGCAGCGGCCGAAGGCGCCATCCCGAAGCCCGGCGCTCTTTTTCCATTACGGCTGTTATTTTCTACAGCTTCCTTTAATGCCTGGAGCAAATTTTCACAGTGAACGGCATCCACCCCCAGGCCGATGACCAGCACCAGATTCTGCTGATCAGCCATCTCCACAAACAATCCCCGGCGGGCCAGCCGGCCGGCGGCCTGGTAACCCGTAAGGCCCGCCTTCCGAACCGATACCACCACCCTGAGGGGATCAAAGCCGTACACTGCGTCGCCATCAACATGTTCGCTGCCGAAAACCTCAATACCTTTAATTTTAATCAATTTTTCCCTAAGGGCCAGGGCCAGTTCCAGGGACCGCCCAAACAGGTCTCCTTCCATTAAAAGGCGCTTCCTGGAAGCGTCCAGGGAAGCCATCAGAGGGTATGAGGGGCTGCTGGTCTGCAGCAGCGCCAGTGTCCCGGCAACCCTCCCCCGGTCCAGGCGGCCGCCTTTCAAATGCAGCAGGGCGGTCTGGGTAAGGGACCCCCCTGTTTTGTGCATGCTTTGCACCGAGGCGTCAGCCCCCAGGGACAATGAATCCTCCGGAAGTCCGGGGTGAAACCTCAGGTGAGCCCCGTGGGCCTCGTCCGCGATAACCGGAATACCGGCTTCATGAGCCGCCTCCGCGTGGGAGGCGGTATCCCCGGTTACACCGTAATAGCTGGGATGTATCAGCAGCAGCACCCGGGCCCCGGGATGGTCCGCCAGCCCCCGCCGCACGGTTTCCCGGGACAATCCCGAAGCAAAATTAAAATCCGGCACAAGGCCCGGATTCAAAAAAACCGGCTGGGCGCCGCTGATTATTAACCCCCCCAGCAGGGAGCGGTGAATATTTCTGGGCAATATAATTTTACTGCCCGGGGGGCAGCAGGCCGCCACCAGGGACTGTAACCCCAGGGTGCTGCCGTTAAGCAGAAAAAAAGTACTGTCCGCGCCGAAGGCATCGGCAGCCAGTTGTTGGGCGTATTCAATCACCCCGGAGGGACTGCTCAAATCATCCAGTCCGGGCAACTCGGTCAGGTCCGCCCGGAACAGTCCCGGCCCCAGCGCAGCCAGCAACTCCGGCGGAACGGACGTGCCGCCGTGGCCGGGAACGTGAAACCTTCCCGCATTGCCGGCGGCTATTTTCAACATGGCGCCAAGCAGTGGCGTTTCCTTTTGATTTAAAGACAAAAAACCACCCGGCCGTTTATTATTTTATTAATTATTTTAACATAATGCCAGTAATTGCCGCCACCAGGCCCCACTTTATATTTTACCAGCAGTTTTTAATTATAGTTGCCGGATTTTTAAGCAAAATATCTTTAAGAAAAAAAAGACCCTCGTCTCAAACTAAACAGCCGGGGCCGGAAAGCCCCGGCGCATGCCGAGGAATCCCGCAAAATCAATATTTAAAGAAAGGGGTTTTAGTGATTTGCCCGGCGATATTACCATCGACGAAAAAAGTCTTTCCAAAAAATACCGCACCAATGTGCATACCCTGATCCGGGCCTGGAAAAGAGGCCGTACCGATTTGGAAATAGCCCGGCTCACAGGATTGAACCCGGTTACCCTGCAGCAAATCAGAAACGATATAGAGCTTTCCCACCGGCGCATAAGGCTGGCTAAAAAAAAGGAAAACATGGGACTGGGTCAGGCCACCGGGCAGCGCCATATATTTTTGAGCCCGTTAACGTAATGGCTGTAATTTTCATCCCGGCAGCAGGACCCGATCAGGGCCTTTTCACAATTGGCGCAAATATGCTTCCCCTTGATGCGCAGCCCCAATGCGGCGGCTCCCGCCTCCCTGCCGCACAGAAGGCACCTTTCGGCGGGCAGGGGGAAAACCCCGTGTCCGCAATAGCTGGTTTTCAAAAAAAACACCACCCGTATAAAGTATAACCACCGGCCCAAAAAGGCAGGGCATTTATTAAAAATATGCCCCGGCCCATCCGGTGGTTACTTTTCGAAAACCACAACAAGCAGCATTTTGAATTTTTCAATGGCGGTGAGCCCGTGGGGAACGTTGGCCGGCATCACTATGGTCTGCCCCTTTTTCAGCACGAATTTTTCCTGTCCCACCACAACCTCCGCCCGGCCGTCCAGCAGGTAAACCATGGCGTCCCCCGAAGAGGAATGGGTGCTTATTTCCTCCCCCCGGGCAAAGGCAAACAGCGTCACGCTCATGGCCCGGCCCTGGGCCAGGGTCCTGCTGATCACCCTGCCCTCCTGGTAGTCAACCAGGGATTCCATTTCCAAAACCGTGGCAAAATCAATATTTTTTATAAATTTTACATCAGGCATGCCTTAACCTCCCCGTAATCGCGATAATCAGTACTTATTCTTTCCTGAATAATAATCAACGAAACATCATAGGGGCCTGCTGGTTTACGTTGTCTATTTCTTGGCAATACCAGTGTTGGAATATATTATTAATCCAAGAGTTGTCTTCCCTTATTTAAAGGTTTTAAAGAGTCGGAGTCTTGTTGTTCAGACTTCAGTTTTAATTTTCTCTTTAATCCACATGCGGATTAAAGGATGTATTTACATTGTCAATACATCCTTTATCGACACCCCTCATGCCCTGCACCGGAGGTGGTCCACTATATCGAATGAATAGCTGTGCACATCGGTTGCCGTTAATTGTCGCATAATAAAAACCACCGGATATTATTCCGGTGGTTTTATTCTTATAGCCTATTGTTTTTTTTCTTTTTTCTTACGCTCCACCGCTATGGCGGTGTCGGGACAGAAGGTCTGGCAGGTGCCGCAGGCGATGCATTCCTCGCTGTTTATTTCCACCGAGGGTGTCCCGTATACTCCCAGTACATCCGACCAGGACATGCACTTTTTGGGGCACTTTTGTATGCACAGGCCGCAGCCCTTGCACAGTCCGGGGAAAATGGTCCAGAACCCCTTGTCCCCTTCTATGGTCCTTCCATTAAAGGTTTGCGTCATGATCAATGCCCCTCCTTTACAGCGCACCGGCGACAAGTTCGGCGCCCCGGTCGATAGCCTTGAAATTCAGCTCCCGGAGTTTGGGGTTTTTCTCGAACTTGTAGCCCAGTTTTTTCTCAATGGCGTCCTTGGCCCTTTGCTCGGGCACCACGCCGGTAGCCTTGATTACCGCGCCCATGATTATGATGTTGAAAACCCTGGGGTGCAATTCATTTTTGGCCACTTCTATGGCTGGAATAGGCAAAACCTTTTTAGCGTTGGTGGGAATGGCGTCCTCCACCCCTTCAATACCGGAATCATATACAAAAACCGTTTCCGGGCCGGCATACTGGCGGGTACGGTGTACCGCCCGGTCGCTAAGAGCCACAACAATATCTCCTGTAAGGAATTTAGGCGCGCCGATGGGTTCATCGCCGATCTGAAGGTAGGCCACGGAAACGCCGCCCCTTTGCTCCACCCCGAAGTTGGGAATGTAAAGGGCTTCACGGCCCTGCTCGTTGGCCGCTTCGGCAATAATTTCCGCCACCGACTGCACACCCTGGCCGCCTTCCCCTGCCAGGATGATCTTAACCGCCTTAGCCATGTTTAATTTCCCTCCTCTTGCCGGGGTCCGGGCACCTTAATTTCTCCCACCTTGAAGTACTTGGTCATTTCCTTCTCCACGAAATTCCAGGTCTCCTCGGCATTGGTACGCCAGTTGGTGGGACAGGTGGACAGGGCTTCCACGAAGGAGAAGCCTCCCCCGTTGATCTGGTTTTCCAGAGCTTTTTTGATAAATCCTTTGAGTTGCCTTAAGTTGGCCACCGTCCCCCGGGCCACGTAGGCCCCTTCCTTGGTAATGGCGGCAACCATTTCCGGTCCCTGGGTGGGATAACCGGTTTTCTCCGGGTCCCTTCCGTACGGGCTTGTTTCAGTTTTCTGACCCGGCATGGTGGTGGGGGCCATCTGCCCGCCGGTCATGCCATACTGGGTGTTGTTTACCAGTATTACGGTTATTCTTTCATTTCTGGCCGCGGCGTTGACCAGGTGCTGGGAGCCGATGGCATAGCCGCCGCCGTCACCCATGTAGGCGATACCTATAAGGTTGGGGTTTGCCCTCTTCATCCCGGTGACAACCGGGGTTGTCCGCCCGTGGTGAGTCTGTATGGTATCCACATTGAAAAAGTCCCAGGACAAAAGGGAACATCCTATATCACAGCCGAAAACAGCCCGGTCCTGTATGCCCAATTCGTCAATGGCCTGGCCCAGGGCTTTTAACACCAGTCCGTGGCCGCAGCCGGGGCAGAATTTGTGTGGTTTTGTATCCAGGCGCCAGCTTTTTGGCATGGCAGGTTGCACAGACATGGAACAGCCTCCTTTCAATTTCAGCAGGCCGGGCATATGTACAATGCCCGGTATGATCATGGAAGATTTTAGAAATCTCTCTCAAAAAATCTCTCTGTAAATATTAAATCTTAAAATTAGCCCATAACGGATTTAACCCTGGCCGCGACCTCTTCCGAGGTAATGCCCACACCGGGTTTGTACATGGGGATCATTTCCACTTTGGCGCCGAACAAGGCTTCCTTGAGCAAGCGGTCAAGCTGTCCCTGGGCTGATTCAGCCACCAAAAATCTTCCGGACTTCTCAGCAGCTTCACGCAGCTGTTTCTCCGGCAGCGGACGAAGGGTTATGGGACGGAAATAGCCGACCTTGACCCCCGCTTCTCTCAGTTCCTTGACGGCTTCCTTACAGGCCCGGGCCACGACTCCGTGGGACACCACCACCAGGTCGCTGTCATCCACTCCGAAGCTTTCATACTCGGCAACTTCCGGGGCCATTTTGGCGTAATCCTCAAAATAGCCCTGCAGCACCTCGTAGAGCTCTTCCTCAACATTATAGGTGTTGCGGTACTGGGAGGGCGGCCTGTCCACGCCGGGGGTGCCGGGTTTGCCCATGTAAGGCTGGGCCGGCAACAATTCTATGCCTCTTTCCTCGGGGTCGTACATGGTAAGAGACTCCCTCATTTTCGCCTGGTAGCCGTCGCCCAGCACGAAGGTGGGGAATCTGTATTTCCAGGCCGTATTGAACGCCTTGATGGTATAATCGAATAATTCCTGGTGGGTGGAAGTGGAATAGACCACCCGCAGTCCCTCGCCGTTTCCTCCCAGGGTGGTCATGGTGACCTCCTGCTGGGAATAAATAACGGTAGCTGTGGAGGGGCCGCCCCTCTGCTGCACCACCACCACGGAGGGAAGCCGCATGGCCTCCGCCATGGACATGGGTTCCTGCATCAGGGTATTGCCGGGGCCGGCGGTGGCGGTAAACGCTTTTCTCCCCGCCAGCACCCCGCCCAGGGTGGTAAACCCGGCGGAAAGTTCGTCCTCTGTTTGTAAGAACTCCCGGTTGTACTTGGGAGCCATCCTGGTCCAGTAATGCATTATTTCATTCTGGGGCGTAATGGGATAACCGTACATAATTTCGGCTTTGGCAGCCATCGCCGCGTAAGCCACAACCTCGTTGCCGGTCATAAAGACCCGCTTCTCTCCCTGAATAGGCTTATCTGCCATTAAACTAAAACACCTCCTAAATCTATTGCCCGGCCGTAAGTAAAACAGCCTTTACCAAAGTGTGTGCGGCATATAGCGCCTTATCGCCCACACCTGATTACCCATGCAATCTTTAGGCCCGATTTTTTCCGCCACTTCCTCCACGGCGGTGGTGGCCACCACCGGCAGGCCAAGTGCCGCCGCCGCCCGGGCCACCGTTTTGGCGCCTTCCTGAATCACCTCCGGGGTGGTCTCATCCCCCAGGTGGGTATTGTTTACCAGTGCGTCCACCCGTCCCAGCTGCCCTATATATTCCACTATGTCGTCCACGGATGAGGTCATTGGCCGGGAAACGTTGACCACAACCATTATTTTCAGGTCCGGGTCCGTGCCGGCCCCCTCCAGCAGGTTCAGGGTACGCGAACCCTCCACCCCGTAACCGATATCAAGGATAATGTCCCCGGGCCTTTTAAGCGCCCAGCGGTTGGCAGGCCGCATAATATTCCCGACCTCGCCCAGGCCCAATGTTTCCCTGGTCTCCCAGGCCAGTACATCAATGCCCATTCCCATCAGCTGCTTTTTAATGGGCCTTAAGGTATAGCACGGCTCCACAATATCCAGGTCAACCAGTGAAACCCGATGCCCGCCCCGGGCCAGCATAATAGCCCGGTTGACGGCAATCTCGCTTTTGCCGCTGGCATATTCACCTATATATGCTTCCACTATCCTACTGGAAATATTATGCCTCACCTCCATTAATAAAATTGCAAAATTTTCATTCCAAATTATCATTCTAAATTATAAAAATTATTAAAAATAATTTTATTACATAATGTTCACAAAAAACAATAGAAACCCTTTAAGTATACAGAATATTACCAAAAAATATTACGGGAAGCCTCCCCGGGATATATCGAGAATATAAGTGAGCCTTGGGTTCGGAAGGGGTTATTCCCCTACCGAACCCTTAGAGCGAACTTAGTTCGCGTTGGGGACATTCCTCTGCCCCGAAAGCCACGCTCCAAAGAGAGGTGTGTCCCCTTTCCTTAATTGCCTGTTTATCCCCGGCCTTCAGGGAAGGGGTGTTACAGGCTGTTAGCGAGATAAATAAAATAAGCCGGAGGGAGCTATAATTCTAGCGCCCCGCCCGCTCTTACGGCAAAAGACATTTTCAGTATAGTGCAAAAGTTATACCAAAGTCAATTAAACGGATAATCGCCCCGGACATGGGGCTTATACGAACAGAGCCTCCAGAACCAGCAGCAGTATAACCCCGGGAACGTGTAAAACGCCCGCTGTCAGTATGGTGGCCGGATTAACCGCCAGGTGCATCCCGAGCCTTCCCAAAACCGCGTTAACCAGCACCAGCAGCAATAGACCCGCCAGCAGGTAAAAGGAAGCCCTGAGAAGCAGCATCACAGGCTTCACCAGAACCGTTCCCAGCAAAAAAAGGACACACAGCCCGAGCATTATTAAAAGCGCCGCACTCCATTCCATTACAGCTTCCCTCCTCATATCCCCAAACAATCTCCCGAAGGGATGTCCCCAACCCGGGGCAGGGGACACACCTTCTTAGGGCGGCTTATATCCCTTGCGTTTCAACAAGTCTCCCTAAGAAATGTCCCCTAACAAATTATGCCGTGGAATGGAAAAATATTACTCTGCCCGGAGTTACTATATTTTAAATCACAGCGCTCAATATAAGTAGGCCCTGGGTTCGGAAGGGGTTATTCCCCTGCCGAACATGCACAGGCTGTTGCGGGATAATTAACCGGTTTTACCCGGCGGGGCAAGCCTCAAAGCTCCCTTCTTCCCTCCAGGGCCTTGGAAAGGGTTATCTCGTCCGCGTATTCCAGGCTGGCGCCCACCGGCAGTCCGTGGGCCAGCCTGGTAACCCTGACGTTTAGGGGCTGAATCAGCCTGGAAAGGTATAGGGCGGTGGCGTCCCCCTCCACATTGGGATTGGTGGCCAATATAACTTCTTTAACTTTCCCCTCCCCTATCCTTTTCAACAGCTCCCGCACCGTTAATTCATCAGGGCCGATACCGTTCATGGGGGACAGGGAGCCATGAAGCACATGGTAAAGCCCTTTAAAGCTCCTGGACTTTTCCATGGCCAGCACGTCCCGGGGCTGCTCCACCACACATATAACCCCGGGGGTGCGCCTGGGGTCGGCGCAAACAGCGCACGGCTCCTGATCGGTGAGATTCAGGCAAACCGTGCAGCGGCGGGTGCTTTCCCGGGCCTCGAGCAGGGCCGCAGCCAGCCTGCCGGCGGTTTCGGCGGGCTGGTTCAAAATATAGAAGGCCAGGCGCTGGGCGGTTTTAGGCCCTATTCCCGGCAGCCTGGCGAATTCATCCACCAGTCGGGCCACCGGCCCGGTATTGTGCATCTATTACCACATCCTTGCCGCTTCCCTCTTCCCGCTTAAAACAATCCGGGAATATTCAGGCCGCCGGTTAATTTGGACATTTCCTTGGTCACCATGTCCCTGGACTGGTTCAGAGCCGCGTTTACCGCGGTGAGAATGAGATCCTGAAGCATTTCCACATCCTCCGGGTCCACCGCCTCGGGGTTTATTTCCACGGAGACCAGCTCCTGCTTGCCGTTGGCCACCACTTTTACCACCCCGCCCCCGGCGGTGGCTTCCACCGTGCGGCCGCCCAGTTCCTCCTGCATTTTCACCATGTCGGACTGCATCTTCTGCACCTGTTTCATCATTTTGGACATATTGCCACCCATCATCGAAAAAACCTCCTCAATATTTATATACTTTTAGCAATCAGGGGACTTTCCCCGGTAAAGTTGTTTATTACATTATTCACAGAATATATTCATGTAAATAACCTTTTATTGTAAATTTATTCGTCAAAGGGGTTGTCTTCAAGTATTTCCTGCCCCTCGCCCTGGAACAGGCCCGCCGCCTCGTCGTGGGAAATATCCTCCTCGGTTTTTTCCTGCTTGCCGGCCGGCGGCTCCTCCTTTGAAATAACAAACCGTACCTCCAGGTCCTCCCGGCAGACGGACTTTAATATTTTTGTGAACATGTCCTTGTTATCTTTGTTTTCCATATTGTTGGCGGCCAGGAAAGAATAGGGGTCCTTTTCCCAGAAGGCCACCGTCAGCACTTTACCGGCAACCGTGGCGGGCCAGGCGCCGGCACCCCCGGTAAGGTAGGAATATATGTTGCCGCAGTTTTTGGAACGATGAACGCTGTCCATTATATTCTCCCAGCGCTCGGCTATTTTCCCCAGCAGCTGTGCGGCCTGGCCGGGCGCTTCCCCCGGCTTTTGCACCGCCTGGAGAACGGACTGCTCTTCAGCCGTCCGGGACCCGCCGGACTTTTTTTTCACAACCGGGGCCTGCTGGCCCCGGTCAGACGACTTTGGCCGGACACCGGAATTCCCGGCATCCCCCACGTCCCGGCCGGGGCCGGAGGTTTTATCCTTTACCGCCGGCACCCCTCCCTCCCCGGGTACCGTGGCCGGAGCCGGGGCCTTGACAGTCTCCGGCGGGTCCGGAAGGGGATAGCCGCCACGCTCCCCGCCGCCCGGTCCCAAACCCGGCAGCAAAGCCTCCAATTCGGCCACCCGGGCGGACAGTTCCCTTAAGTCCTCCTGCCGGTGCCCGGTTTCACCATACAGATATACCCTGGCGCAGCGCACCAGGGCCACTTCCAGCAGCACCCCGGGCTGGCTGCTCCATTTCATTTCCTGCTCCACGCCGGTGAGTATATCCAGCACCTCCAGCAGTTTACCCAGCTCCGGACCACCCCCGGAATCCGGCTGTTCCATTCCGGAGGACAGGTTTGTCAGCATCAAAGCCCTTACATGAGAGGCAAATTCCCTGACGAAGAGCCGCAGGTCCAGCCCCCTTTGAAAAATATCCCCCAGCAGGACAAGACAGTCCCCTGCTTTCCCTGCCATAATCAGATCCTTTAATTTCTCCAGCACATCCCTCCGGACAGTGCCCAACATGCGGTGAATATCCTCCGCTCCCACCCGGCCGCTCCCCAATGAGCCGGCCTGATCCAGCATGCCCAGGCCATCCCTTAAGCCCCCGTCCGCAGCTTTAACAATTAATTCCAGAGCCTCCTGCTCGATCTCTATACCGCTTCCCCGGGCCACTTCCTTTAGCCTTTGGGCCATCACCGGGGGGCTGATGCGGTGAAAATCAAAACGCTGGCAACGGGACAGTATGGTCAGGGGGACCCTGTGGGGCTCAGTGGTAGCCAGTATGAAAACCGCGTGCCCCGGGGGCTCCTCCAGGGTCTTCAACAGGGCGTTGAAAGCCGGGTCCGTGAGCATATGCACCTCGTCAATTATGTATACCCTTTTGTTTCCGGTGGTTGGGGAAAACCTTATATTTTCCCGCAGTTCCCTGACCTCATCAATGCCCCGGTTTGAGGCGGCGTCAATCTCTATTACGTCCATGGAGGTTCCGGCCTGTATTTCCAGGCAATTGCTGCACCCGCCACAGGGCTCCGCCTCCCGCGGGTCAAGACAGTTCAGCGCCTTTGCCAGAATCTTGGCGGTTGTGGTCTTGCCGGTGCCCCGGGGACCGCAAAACAGATAGGCATGGGTCACCCGGCCGCTTTTGAGGGCGTTTTGCAGGGTCCGGACAATATGCTCCTGCCCCGCCACCTCCTGAAAGGTCCGGGGTCTCCACTGGCGGTACAAAGCCATGTAGGCCATAGTTTTAACACTCCGTTACAAATAGAAGTAGTTTCAAAGCAAAACCATATAATATTTATACACCTTTGCCTTTCCCAATGTAAACCGGGCTGGAACCTTCCGTTTCTGGCCCGGGGGAAAAGGTCAAAGTAAAATTCTATAACCCAAAAGCCTTTTCCTTTAAATAAAAAATAAAGAACTGCTCCGGTCAGGAACAGTTCTTTTATAATCTTGCAGGCCGTGCACCTGCCTTTGAATAATAACTTCCGGGCGTTACCCCTGCAGGTAGCTCGGGTCAGGCAACCTCGCGGCACCCGGAGGTGTTCCCTTAGTGCTGCTTCCGTCAGGACCTGACACGGTTCAGGAGCCCCCGTCGCGCAAGACCCAACCGTCAACACCCCTTACAGGGGCCGGACCCCACAAGCTAAACCCTGGGGCAGGAATTCAATCCCGCTATAGCGGTTTGCGGGTTCAGGGCACCGCTACCTCCCCATCTAGCACGGCCAATTTTCAAATAAAAATAAATGGCGGAGAGACAGGGATTCGAACCCTGGAGGCGGTTACCCGCCCACACGCTCTCCAGGCGTGCGCCTTCATCCGCTCGGCCATCTCTCCGTGGACTCCAAAAAGTAAAACCTATTGATTTAAGCGGAAAATCAACATTCCGCAAATTACTGCGACTAGATTATTATACATATAATTGGACTCCGATGCAAGCGTTTTTGAGAATTGGCAACCTTTCACCAGCACATGCGCCAGCAGGTGTAATTACCTGGAGTAAATCCCTATTCCGTAAAGCCGCTAAAACCTGCTTAATTAAAAGAGAGAAGGCCCGCGGCCTTCTCTCAATAGGCAACCATCCTTACAGTTGAGTAACTCCCATGCCTTTGCATCTACACTCCGTTCGGATTAAACCAATTGCCTCTTCTGAACCCAAAGTAACGTCGGGACACACTTACCGTTCATTAAAACCGTCATACACTAACTTGGAAACAAAAAACACTATCCCTGGACTGGTCAACCGAGTAACAAAAGGCAAAGCTTCCAAAAACGCTGCCGTTCCGTTAAACCGTGTCTTTAGTAAGGATGGTGCTTGCAGTTATAATACCATCTCCACTTACAAATTGCAATAAAACGCCGCAATATTGTTTAATGCAATTTATGTCAGACATTGGCCCGGGAGCCTCCGGGCAGGGAAAAAACTAACCTTCCACCAACTCCGCCACCGGCACCTCGCTGACCATACCGGGGCCGTTTAACGGCCTTACCGACGCGGTATTGTTTACCTCATCAACACCCTCTATCCACACGGGCAGCCCGTTACGAAACACTTCCACCGTTCCCCTCGTGTTTAATATCTTCCTCGCCCTGTCGATATCCACATAATCCCCGCTTTCAAGTATAAATTTATAAATATTTTTCCCATCACCATGAAAATAATTAACCTTTGCCTGCTCTTTTCCCATGGAAGCCATCGGCGGCCATTGGAACGAACTGTCCCGCAAAGCCCGGCCGCACGCGGCCCGCGACCGCAAAAGCAATTAAACAGCACCGGTTAGCAGTAATCCTTTCCATGATTTGCAAAAAAATATTGCGGGGGGGTTGGAATAAAAAACCATAAAACAGTAGATAGTAACAAAAAATTGGTAAAGGATATAACATGACAGGCTCAATTTATGAAGATATTTTTAAAAAGCTTGTGAAATCCGGCTATAGGGGAAACATGCCCGAAGAGATTGAAAAAATCCGTCAAGAGGGCGATCAATTTACCGACGATTACCTGCTTTACGCCTCGGGGGGCGGGGAACCGGACAGGGTGGTATTCAAGATAAAGGATTGCAACAACGCCTGCGGCGATGATGAAAAGGATTGCCAGGCGTCATGCCTCTTCAATGCCATTGTCAGAGACATGGAGGGCAACGTTGTTATCCAGCAGAATAATTGTGCCGGCTGCGGAAAATGCGTGGAAGTATGCAGGGATTTCTCCCTGGTTGATAAAAAGGAATTTATACCTCTGATTGAGCTTTTAAAGGATCGCAGCGTTCCGGTTTTTGCAATAGTGGCCCCGGCCTTTATCGGTCAATTCGGCCCCGGGGCCACCCCGGGAAAAATGAGGACCGCCTTTAAAAGGCTGGGCTTCTACGGGATGGTGGAAGTTGCTCTTTTCGCCGATATGCTTACTTTAAAAGAAGCGCTGGAATTTGACCGCCATGTCACAAAGCACGACGACTTCTTACTTACCAGTTGCTGCTGTCCCATATGGGTTTCCATGGTAAAACGGGTTTTTAAGGATTTGGTTCCCCATATATCACCCTCCGTATCACCCATGGTGGCGTGTGGCAGGGGAATCAAACATTTGCACCCCGGTTCAAAAGTGGTTTTTGTGGGGCCTTGCATAGCAAAAAAAGCAGAGGCCAAAGAACCGGATATAAAGGACGCCGTGGATGCCGTGCTAACCTTTCGGGAGGTTGAGCAAATATTTGAGGCAGTGGGCATCAAACCGGCGGAACTGGAGGAGGATGTCAGCGAGCATTCCTCCCGGGCGGGCAGGATATACGCGAGAACCGCCGGTGTAAGCCGGGCGGTGGAGGATACCCTGAACCGCATAAGCCCCGGCAGGGATTTAAAAATACGGGCCAAACAGGCTGATGGCTTGCAGGAGTGCAGAAAATTGTTAAAAGAAGTACTGGAGGGCAATATAGATGCCAATTTCCTGGAAGGGATGGGGTGCGCCGGGGGCTGCGTGGGAGGACCAAAGGCATTAATTGCTCCCGGATTGGGCCGGGAGCTGGTTGACAGCTACGGAGACGAGGCCCTTTCACAAACCCCGGTTGACAATAAATATGTTATGGAACTTTTAAAGCAACTGGGCGTGGAGGATATCTATGAATTTTTGGACAATGAAAAGGCCGGCATGTTTATCCGAAAGTTTTGAGGCCAATTTATAATATGTGCCGTCACCATCCTGAAAATTAAATTTTCATCTATCATCAAAAGATTTTATAACTCCCATTAAAAGGAAAAGGTAAGATGTCAAAAACATCTTACCTTACTCTCAGGCAAAGAGACTGGTAGCAACTAGACAGTGCTTAAGTGGATACAGACGTTCCAACCACAGTCTCTATTTAATAATATACATATTATTAACTTAAAATGCAATAAATTATACGTAATACTTTGATAAAAAATCTGGAGGCGCTTCATAGATACCTGGCAACCCAGGAAAATTAGGGGTTCTACTATAGATAATGCCATAAAATTCTCTTAATTTTTTTTGATACAAGCCCTCGTCAACGTCCGGCAGTATTACATTTAATCCCGTGGTATAATATTTTTTAAGTGTCCCGGCAACAAAATCCGCAAGCTGTATACCTACCGTCATTTCCGAGTCCCCGAAAATGGGTGCTTGGAGAATTCGATCCAGGCTCTGTCCATCTATTGTTCGATATAAATAGCTGTTAAATGCATGTGCTATTCCTTTATCTATTCTTCTATTATCATTATCAATTATTACAACAACACTCTCACAGCGCTCCCTCTGAACAACCTTTTGGATTCTTTGCATTAAATAAATATAATGTTTAGACAAACGGTCGCCTGAAAATATAGGCTTTATATCTTCATTTTTAATCACTACTGAGGAATAAAAACAATCGTATCTATCAATACAATAGTCAAATACATGCTGAATATAGTTATATTTATTCTTTTCCGGATTGTTTAGAGTGTCTTTATTTATAAATGAATTTGCTTTGGCTTCATAAAAAACGTTATTAAGAATATCACGCTTGAAATTATGTATCAATCTTGTTATATCTCCAATAGAGCGCTTTCTAATTATAACAGCAGAAGCCACAATATATTTTTCCTTTTCTGGCTTAGATCCAAAATCACCAGAAATATCAACAAAAGAAAGCATCGCAATACCCTATAACTACTTTAGAATCATTATTCTTAGCATATCATAATAGTATTATACAAAATTTACAACTGAATTTATTTGGGCTTTTCTTTTAACTCAAGTTAGCAATTACTTAAGATTTATAACGGTTTTTGGGGCGAAAATCCAGTAAAATCAAGGGCTAGTTTTTTGAACAATTGAAATTTATACTGCCACGTTTTGAAAATATTTGCTGATATAAGAATTTTCATATATATAAAATATAGCAATTTCAAAATCTTGAACTGTTTAATTGCAAGGGATTTAGGGTAGTTTTAAAAAGCCTTTACCCATAAATAAAAATATAAAATCACATAATGCACCCCAAAAGGAGGTTTTACCTATTAGCCTGTAAAAATGTTAAGCGCCACCAAAACATCACAAGCGAGGCGAGCTCAAAATTATTTATCCCGGCCTTCCTTATCCAGCGCTGCCTTAAACAGCTCTCCCAGGTTGCTGCCGATGGACGTTTTATCACTGTATCTGGCGATTAATTTCTGGTTAACCCTGCTGGCCCGCTTTGAGCTGCCAAAGCCAAAATCGTTTTCCTTTTCAGGCTGCCGGTGCCCGCAGCTGCGGTCCTGGCATACCAGCATTTTGCCCCGCTTACCCTTGACCAGAAGCATATATTTGCCGCAAGCCGGGCATTTGGTCCTGGTAATATTGTCCGCTTTATAAACAGAGGTATCCGAGGCGACACTCCGTACCAGCTCCACTGTTTTCTCCCTTATTCCATTGATAAAATCAGCCCTGTCTCCTTTGCCCCGGGCAATATTGGTCAGGCTCTGCTCCCACTGGGCGGTAAGCTCCGGGCTCTTTAACTCGGGAGTTACAATATTAATGAGCTGTATGCCCTTGGAGGTGGGCACCAATTCTTTGCCGCCGCGTTCTATGTAGTTGGTGTAAAGCAGTTTTTCTATAATTTCCGCCCGGGTGGCGGGGGTTCCCAAACCGCTGCCCTTCATGGTCTCTCTTAATTCTTCATCTTCTATAAACTTACCCGGGCTTTCCATGGCGGAAAGCAATGTGGCCTCGTTATACCGGGCCGGGGGTTTGGTTTTGGCCTTGTTGGCCTTTATACTTTTAACCTGCCGCTCCTCGCCCCTGTTCAGGCTGGTGAGGGTTTGCTCCGGCAGGGCATCCTCCTTCCCGTCTTCCCTCTCGGCAAGATTACGGGCCACCGCCCGCCAGCCCGGATCAATGGCCACTTTGCCCCGGGAATAAAATTTCTCTCCGTTTACAGTGGTGACCAATGTAATCTGGTCATAGCGGTAAGGAGGATAAAGCACTGCCAGGAATCTCCGGACTATAAGGTCGTGCAGATTCTTTTCCTCCGGGTTCAGCTCCGACAATTTCACCGGTTGTTCCGTGGGGATAATGGCATGGTGGTCGGACACCTTGCTGTCGTCTACGAAACGTTTTGATGGAGCCAGCTTTTTTTGCAAAAGCTGACCGGCCGGCCCGGCGTATGGACCCACGGCTATACTTTTAAGTCTGGCCGGCAGGGTGGGCACAATATCGGCGGAGATATAGCGGGAATCCGTACGGGGATAGCTAACCAGCTTGTGCCGCTCATACAAATCCTGTAATACACTCGATGTTTTCTGGGCGGAAAACCCCAAACGCCTGTTGGCGTCCCGCTGCAATTCGGTCAAGTCATAGGCCAGGGGCGCCGGCTCACTCTTGCTCTCCCGGCGCAGTTCGGCTATTTTGCCGGGATGCCCCTTCAACTTATTAATAAGCTCTTCCGCCCTGGGGTAATCAAAGATGCGGTTTCCCTCTTTTCCCCGCCAATCTCCGAAATAATCGCCGAAATCCGCCCGGATGGTCCAATAATCCACCGGCACAAATTTTTTAATTTCTTCCTCCCGCTGCACAATCATGGCCAGGGTAGGGGTTTGCACCCGTCCGGCGGTAAGCTGGGCGTTGAATTTACAGGTTAATGCCCGGGTAACGTTAAGTCCTATCAGCCAGTCCGCCTCAGCCCGGCAAACCGCGGCATCATACAGATTGTTATATTCCTTTCCCGGTTTTAATCTGGAAAAACCCTCCCGGATGGCCGCGTCCGTCTGGGAGGAAATCCACAGCCGCTTAAAGGGCTTTTTCCAGTTGCTCAGCTTCATTATCCAGCGGGCCACCAACTCGCCCTCCCGCCCGGCGTCGGTGGCAATGACCAGTTCTCCAATGTCCGTTCGTTTCATTAAGTTGCGAACCAGTTGAAACTGGTGGGAAGTCTGGCGGATTACCTTGAGCTTCATTTGTTCCGGAACCATGGGAAGGTCTTCCAGCCGCCATTCTTTGTATTTGGGGTCGTATTCCTCCGGTTCCGCCAAGGTCACCAGATGCCCCAGGGCCCAGGTCACCACATACCCGGGGCCCTCCATATATCCCTTTCCCTTTACGCCGCAATTGAGCACCCGGGCTATTTCCCGGGCAACACTGGGCTTTTCGGCCAACACCAGTAATTTCATTAAAAGTCCTCCAAATTACATTCCCTTTGTCAATATCTTTTCACTGACCAACATAATTGTAGCAGCCATTTAGTCTATACATCAAATCAGTTTAAGCTCTTTGCCTTCCCAAAGCGGACCCGTCAGCCCCGCCGGCAGCCCTGGACACTAAAAAACACAGGTTTCTCCCTTACCAAAATCCCTAAATTTTAATTACCGGAATATAAAAATCAAAAAGGCAATCCTCTGATTGCCTGAAAATTCCTCTTTACCCCGGTGCTGTTTTTGCATATAATAGATTATTGGACATAACAAAGGCATTATCTAACAGTACTTATAATAATATTATCACAAAAAAACAGCAATGTCAATGGTTTTATATAAAATGCGGGGTGACAATGTGGACAACTACCGGCAGAATCTCCGGGAAGAAAAGCTTTATCTTGAGAAAACATTAAAGGTTATCCAGAAGGAACTGGAAACGGAATCCGGAAAGCTATCCCATAGAAAAAGAAATTTAATTGAAGCAAGAAAGGATATGTGGGAGAATACCGCTCACTCTTCCAACGACTTTACAAAGCTTGTGGAAATGAGCCAGTATCTTTTGGAGGTCAACAGCCAAACGGCAAGCTACCTGGATACCTCCAGGCAGGTGGACAGATACAGGAAAATAATCGAATCTCCGTATTTCGGAAGGTTTGATTTTACGGAAGACGGCTGCCGGAACGAGGAAAAGATCTACGTGGGCCTCTATACGGTGATGGATTCGGAAACAAATACTGTCCGGGTGTATGACTGGAGGGCGCCCATTTCAAGCATTTTTTACCGGTATGAGCCGGGCAGGGCGGAATATACCGCCCCTGCCGGATTAATTGCCGGAGAGGTGCTGCTAAAAAGGCAGTATAAAATCCGGAATTCCGAACTGGTATATTTTTTTGACTGCAATATCCTGATTAACGATAAAATACTTCAGGAAATTTTAAGCCGCAATGCCTCGGCAAAAATGAGAAATATTGTGGAAACCATTCAAAAGGAGCAGGATCTCATTATCAGGGACACCGGCAGCGATCTTTTGATTGTTCAGGGCGTGGCGGGCAGCGGCAAGACCTCCATCGCCCTGCACCGTGTTGCCTACCTGCTTTATGACGGACTGAAAACAAATTTGGGCTCCCACAATGTCATTATCATTTCCCCCAACGCGGTTTTCAGCAAATACATTTCCAATGTCCTTCCCGAACTTGGAGAAGAAAACGTGAGGCGGGCCACCTTTGACGATATCGCGGCAAAGGCTTTTGAAAACAGGCTTACGGTGGAAAATAGAGCGGCTCAGCTTGAAGCCGTAATAGGCGGCCGGGACCGCGGCGAAATAGCGGCCAGGAGACAGGGCATTATTTTTAAAGGGTCAAAAACCTTTGCCGAAATACTTGACAGGCTGCTTACGTATTGCGGACGCCGCCTGATTCCCTTCGAAGACGTATATTATAATGGGGTAATTCTGGAAACGAAGCAGCAGTTGAAAAATCGTTTTTTAAACAACAAAACCGGCATACCCATGGCCAGGCAGCTTCAAAGAATTGAGAATATGCTGCTGGACAAGGTTCACCCCCTACAGAAAAAGAGGCTTAGGAAAATAGAAAAAATAGTTGCCCAAAGCGACGGGCGCGAATTTGAAGTAAAGTCCTTCAGCAGGCTGTTGTCGATTAAGGAAGCCGGAAAGTTTCAAAAACGGCTCCATAAATTCACAAGGGTTGATTACCTTAAACTGTACCAAAGACTTTTCCAGCAGCGGGAACTTTTTTTTGAGCTCTCCCGGGGACTGGAGCTTCCGGAAGATATCCACCGGATAATCTCCTCCACCGGGGCAAGCCTCCAAAAGGGCCTGTTGCGTTACGAGGACGCGGCGCCCCTTTTGTATCTTAAATTAAAAATTGACGGCTATAAACCTTTTTCAGAAATCAAACAGGTGGTCATCGATGAAGCCCAGGACTATTATCCCCTGCATTACGAGGTTTTTAAGCTGTTGTTCGGGGATGCCAAATACACGGTGCTGGGAGACATTAACCAGACCATCGAAAAGGAGAAGGATAATTCCATTTATGAAGATATTTCGGAAATACTGAACAAACAAAAAACAATAAAGCTGTCTTTAAATAAAGGTTACAGATCCTCTTATGAAATAAACGATTTCACCCAAAGGCTGCTGGGCGGGGGCCAGGACTTCGTCCCCTTTGAGCGCCACGAAAAAGAACCCGTGATACAAAAGAAAAAAACAAAAGAATTAATTGACCGGGCCATTGCCGCTGACGTGAGGGATTTCATGGAAGAGGGCTATGAATCAGTGGCGGTGATATGCAAAACCCAGCAGGAGGCCAATAAGGTTCACTCCGGATTAAAAAAATTAATTCCGGCAAAGTTGATTCAGGCCCGGGACGGGAGGGTGGAAAAAGGGGCGCTGGTAATACCCTCCTACCTGGCAAAAGGGCTGGAATTTGACGCGGTGATTGTACACGATGCCGGCCGGGAGAATTATTCCGGCCGGCTTGACAAAAAACTGTTGTATGTGGCCTGCACCAGGGCGCTCCACCGTCTCTGCCTTTACTATACCGGTGAAAAAAGCCCTTTTATAGAAGGCGCCGGCGGTTGACCTCCGGCCACGGCCACCGGCCCCCGGAACACACCGGAAACCAATGGAATCATGGCCGAAATGGCCGCCGCGGCTGTGCGCATGATAATTCCTGCCATCCTGAACAACTGCCGGTGCCAGGGTGCCGCCCAATTTTTTACCTTCCACCGGCCGGGAGCTAAATTACCCGCCTGTATTTGAACATTAATGATAAGCTGATAATTAAGGGTTTTGGTATCCTGTATGCCATATCGTCATCCTGGTCCATAAGAAAAGAGGTTACAAGAGCAGGAATAATTAAATGCATTGTTTAAATAATATAATATATAGAAATAATAAAACTGGAGGATTTCCATGAAAAAAAAGCTAATCGCCGTAATTCTCTGTATGACCTGGTGTTTGCTGACCCTGTCGCCGGCCTTCGCTGAAACTACCCTTTCGACCAAACAGATTCTAATAGACCAGTTAAAAAACAATGAACTTTATACCTATAACAACGAACAATATCAAAAATCCAAGGGCACTTTAACATTGCAAATTGAAACGCTGGACGGCTCACTGCTCGCAATGGACGACATGCTTCCTAAATTTAAAGATTCAAGTCTCGCCTTGGATTATAAATTAAACGCCCCGGAGAAAAAAATTGCCGCGGATTATAAGGTAAAATTTGACAACGAAAACTATAACGGAGCCGGTTATTTAGACGGTAATACCTATATAATTTCCGCCACCACCCCAATTATAAAAGAATTGCTGCTTAAAGAAGTTCCGAACAAGGATATAAGCTACATTTACGGCTCACAAGCCGGGCTGGAAGAATTTTGGGAACAGTTTGCCAAACAGATGACCAACCAGCAGATTGCCGTAAAGCAATTTAACAGCCTGATGGAATTCCTGCTGGAAGCGGTGCCGGATAAATACATTACCCTTTCCTTAAGCCAGCAGAAAATTTTACTGGATGTTGACAGCAACGGGTTTTACGATTTATTGTTTGCTATTTCCGAGAAGGTAAAAAATGAAAGGGAAAGGTTCGCGGACATTATCGCGGAAACAGCGGTGGCCGTTGACCCGTCCGTCGACCCCGGTGAAATCAAAAAGCAAATTCTTGCCGGAATAGAGAGCAGCATTGCCGGCGGCAATTACCCTGACAGCCCCGAATATATTAAGCAAAAATTGGACGGTTTCAAACTGGAAAAGCTTCACTGTGAATTCCCCCTGCTGCCCGGAGGATTAAGTAAGATCTACGCCGCTTTCAACATTGCAGATGAATCCGGCGCCAATGGAAAAATGGTCCTGGATATTAATTTTTCAGGCAGCAAGAGCAATTTGACCGGGAATTACACGGCGGGCTTTACCATGCAGAACAAGAGCGACAATACCAACATAGGCGTGAATATAGCCGGACAGTTTAAAAACAGAACGGACGATTCGGATTCCAACGCCAGGTTCACGGTGAATTACAAAAAAGAGAATGCCACGCTTATTAACCTGTCCTTAATAATGACCAGCAATGCCCAGGCGGACCCAACCGTACGGATTACCGTACCCCGGCTGACACCCTACAACAGTATAAATTTTGATTCTTTAAAAGAGCCGGAATCAAAATTACCGGAATCAAAATTATAAGTCCTTGCAAATAAAATAAAAGCCGGGGATTTCCGCCATTAAGCGGAAATCCCCGGCTTTTATATGTTTAACCCTTTCAGTGATATTTACTTTTCTACTTATTTTTTTAACCACGGTGAGCCTTATCCGGGGGAGTGTTTTTTAAAAAAACTCCATTTTAATTAATCCCAGGACGGTTCGCACCATCACCACCGACCAGATGGCCAGCAGCAGTAAATAACAAATAAAGCCATATAGATCAATAGCCGGCAATTTAATGTAAGAGGCGATTAAGTAAGTAGCGGCGGTGTAAGCCCCCAGGGGAAAAGTAAAGGCCCACCAGGCCAGGGAAAAAGGCAGGCTGCCCTGCCGGATATAATAAATGGTTAAAACAAGGGCGCAGATAAGCCACCAAAAGCCGAATCCCCACAGCAGGAGGGCCAGCAGGCTGATCATAGGCAGCACCTGGCCGCCCCAAAAGGGTGCGCTGGCAGCCCCAAGGTTAAAAAGGGCAATGGTGCCAACCCCAATAGGTCCCAGGTTGATCCAGGCGGTGGGAGCCAATGGGCCCGGAAGCGGCGGGCGGCAGAAGAACCGGTACAGGCAAATAGCTTCCAGAAACAAGAACAGAAAAAAACCGCCGCTCCAGGAAACGTAATTAAAAACCAGCAGCAACTGCTGCCAGCCGTCCGGCCAGTAGGATATCAGCCTGGCACCGGGGACCGGAATGACAATTAAACTTACCGGCGGCATAAACCAGGCCGGGTTGACCTGTTCCAATTTTACCTCCCGGTTGACAAAATTCAACAGGGGGGTGGCCACCGCCAGTACTAAAGCCAGAACTACGCCAGTTACCCAGAATCCTTTGGCCAGGTGGACAACCAGGCCGGTATCCAGGTGTTGAACACCGATGATCAGCAGGTCGGCGGCCAGCACCAGGCAGGCAATGGGCATGGTGGCGTAAAATTGCCCGGTCACCGGTTCCCGCAAGTTCCTGACGGATTCCCCCGGGTAACAAACAATTCTAAGGAGCCAGGGAACTAACAGCACCCCGAATAGCAAAAGGTTAAATACCAGGAGCGCAACCGATAAATCTTGCAGCCAGGCCCAGTGGCGGGAGTAAAAAAAACTGGTTATGGCCACGATGCCCGTGCCCATAACGCTGGCAAACCAGGAAGGGGCAAAATTTTTGATTATCAGCGAAATTTTATTCACTCCAAATTGCCCCTGATTAATTCATGATGGTAATATAAATGGTATTGCCCTCTTTGGTGCCCTTCAGGAGCTCACAGTGGCGCAGCACGGTGAAATTTCGCTCAAATTCCCAATCTTTCAATTCAAAATGAGCGGCAATTTCCGGGCGGGTCACCTTGCCCTTTTCCTTCACGAACTCATATATTTTTTTCTGCAGCCCGGTTAATCCCTCCGTACCGCTTTGGCCGGACATTTTGCGGTGAGTGACGGCGCTGTGCACAGCCGCCACGTCGCAAGTTTTCGGCGGCTCGACGGCGATAACAAAGCAGTCTTCACACAGGGTCTGGCCATGCAGCTGCATTTCTTCACCCGCCGGAATTTCTTCCAGGCATTTAGCGCAAATCATGTCAAGTCCCCCCATTTATATTTCATTCCACATTTTGACCGTCAGGGTGCTGTAAGCCATGCCGGGGCCCCCGTGCATCAGCATCCCCACTCCGCACACTTCCAGCACTTCCTCCAGGCTGACGCCCATCGCTTTCAGAGCCTTTAAATGCACTGCAATGCAAAAATCGCATTTTAGGGCCAGGGCCATGCCAAGACCGATCAGCCGCTTTTCCCTGGCGGAAAGTGTGCCGTCTTGAAAAACCTCATTGTGAAATTGGTTGAATTTGTTCATCAGCTCCGGCCTGGCTCCCTGCAGAAACTCTTTGCCCTGTTCAATTTGCGCCAGCATTGTATTGGTTTTTTCCAATTGATTCACATCCTTTCAAGCGCATTTTTCCTTTACAAAGGAAAAACTATTTTTGGGTCAATTAAAATTTTATTCCCCTACCGCCCATCCCCCCTCCTGTTATTTGGAAAGAGTTTTTTGTTGGCACCGGTTATTATTTTGAACCATTGCACTTATTTTACCACCATATTGTTAATATGTTAACCATATTTTGAGGTGGTTTCCCCGCTGTTTTGATTGGTAAAAATTAAATGGCAGGCCGGGCAGCCGCCACTCTCCCGGAAATAAAAAAGACAGGCTGTAATCCTGGGAAGGATAATAGCCTGTCCGGTGCTGTCGGCATTTCACAGCGAGGTATTCCCGGCAAATGTTCAAACCTTAAAAAACTATTTTCCCTTTGATATTTTTTCAGCCAGCTCGTTGAGATAAACCCATCTTTCCAGCTTCTCCTGCAGCTGGCCTTCCAGTTCCTCCTTTTCAGCCATTAATTGCTGCAAGAGAACGTAATCGGCATAGGCCTCGTTAATCCTCTCATTTGTCTGATTGATTTTATCTTCAATCCCGGCAATTATACCGTCTATTTCCGAATACTCCTTTTGTTCATTAAAAGAAAATTTTAAAGGCCTCTCCCTTTTTTTCCCCGGCTCAACCTTACCCGGCCCGTCGGATTTTTTATCAACAGCCGCTCCAACTTTAGCCGGTGTTTTGTTAAAACCGCCTTGACAATTCCCGCTGCTGTTTTCTTTGTAATCTGAATAATTTCCCGGGTACTGCACTATTTTTCCATTGCCTTCAAAGGAGAAAATTCTTTCAGCCATTCTATCCAGGAAATATCTGTCATGAGAAACGGCAATAACAGCCCCTTTAAAGCTCTCAAGATAATCTTCCAAAATTGTCAGTGTTTCAATGTCCAGGTCATTAGTGGGTTCGTCCAGAAGCAGTACATTTGGCGCTTCCATAAGTACTTTAAGCAGGTTTAACCTTCTTTTCTCGCCCCCGGAAAGCTTCTCCACAGGTGTCCACTGCAGTGCCGGCGGAAATAAAAATCTCTCCAGCATCTGTGACGCGCTTAGTGTATGTCCTTCCGCCGTTTTCAAATATTCCGCCACTTCTTTTATATATTCTATAACCCGCAAGCTCCCGTCGATATACGGAATTTCCTGGGAATAAAGTCCAATCTTTACCGTTTCTCCCGTTTCAACCCTTCCACTGTCCGGCTCAACCCTGCCGCATATTATATTTAAAAGGGTCGTCTTGCCGCTTCCGTTTGGCCCCACTATGCCAATCCTGTCATTTCTAAGCAGCTCAAAATCAAAATTATCTATAATCCTGATACCGTCAAAGGATTTGTTTATCCGCTCCAGCTCTATTATTTTTTTGCCCAGGCGGCTGGAGGCCGCTGAAATCTGGATCTTTTCAACCTTTCCTCCGCCGGTCTGCTCATTTAACTTTTGGAAGCGGTCTATTCTGGCCTTTTGCTTGGTAGTTCTGGCTTTAGCGCCCTTTTTAATCCAGGCCAGCTCTTTTCTTAGCAGACTCTTTCTTTTTCTCTCACCGGCACTCTCTATTTCTTCCCTTTCTATTTTTTTCTCCACAAAATAGCTGTAATTGCCTTTGTACAGAAAAAGGCTGCCGTTATCCAGCTCTATAATCTGATTTGCCACCCGGTCTAAAAAGTACCTGTCGTGGGTAATCATCAGCAGGGAACCGTTTCTTTTATTTAAATATTGTTCCAGCCAATCAATGGCGCTATTATCAAGATGGTTTGTGGGTTCATCCAAAATTAGCAATTCTGAAGGATTCACCAGTGCCGCCGCCAGGGCTACCCTCTTTTTCTGCCCTCCGGACAGGCCGGCTATTTTTGCGTTAAAATCCCCAATACCTAATTTTGTAAGAATTGTTTTTGCTTCACTTTCCAAATTCCAGGCGTTCATTACTTCCATATCATGGGCAAGTTTAGAAATTTTCTCACTGGAAGCATCCCGGCTGCCGATGGCTTCTTCATACTCTCTTATCAGGTTCATAATAACGGTGTTCCCTTTAAAAACTTGCTCCAGCACCGTGGCTTCAGGCTCAAAATCGGGATTCTGGGGAAGATATTCAATCCTGACCGAATTTCCTTTAACCACCACTCCCTGGTCCGCCTTTTCCACACCGGCAATTATTTTTAACAGTGTGGTCTTGCCCGTGCCATTAACACCTATTAACCCTATTTTGTCCCCTTCATTTATTCCAAGGTTTATTTTATAAAGCAGCTTCTTTTCACTATAGCTCTTCGAAATATTATCGGCAGTTAATAGATTCATATTGCTCCCTTCCCCCATGGACATCTTTCCTCTTCTTCTGTTTCGGTAAGGCACCGGACAATACCTTCTATCCGCAGCCGGTGGGGCGGTCAGTTCCTTCCATGGAGATCCCGCTTCCGGCTGTTGAATTGCGGAAATATATTTTAGGTTGCCCTCTCCGCCTGTATAGCTGATTCTGCCCATAAAAGCAGCGGGGGATTCTCACCTTTTACAGTGAAAATCCCCCGTTTGTCAAAGGAAACGTCCTCCGCCTTGCACCTGTTTTTGTTTCATCCCTGTAATTTATTTGCCAATGCGTGTTTTTATAAAAGTGCAAATCTCCTCCATTGCCTGCCGGGCCTCAGGTATGAAAGAAGGCAGCAAAGGATAGCAATGAACCATTCCCCGGCCAACCTTCAGGGTGACGTCCACATCCGCGGCTGCGGCTTTTTCGGCAAACAATATTGAGTCATCCAGCAGTTCATCATCTTCGCCCGTATAGATGAGGATGGGCGGAAGCCCGTGAAGATCCCCATAAAGAGGGGATATCCACGGCAAGCAGGGATCGTTGTCTCCCACATAATATTTGCTGAAAACGGTCCATGACTCCGCAGGGGCCAAGGACACCTTATTCTTGGTCCGGTAGGACTCTCCGGTACATTTAAGATCGGTCCAGGGAGAGAGCGCCACCGCGGCTGCGGGAAGGGGAACGCCTCGATCCCGGAGGGCAAGCAGCATGGCTAAACATAAGCCCCCCCCGGCGGATTCTCCAGCAATAATGATCCGCGAAGCTGGTATGCCCTGGTCCAGCAGCCGGCCGTAAACCGCCACCGAATCCTCAATAGCGGCGGGAAAAGGATTCTCAGGGGCTAAACCATACTCAAACAGCAGCGCGCCCACTTCACTGCCTTTTACGACCCTGGCCACAATTGACCGGTGATCCCGGCATGATCCCGACACATATCCGCCGCCATGGGTATAAAGTATTACTTTATCTTTCGCCGCCCGGGAGGGCTGAATCCATTCGGCCCTGATGCCGTCTATCATCACAGGCGACACTTCAATCCCGGGCGGAATCTTGCCGAATAATCCGGCAGCTTTTTCACAATCCCGGCGAAAACGGGGTATCGATGTATTAAAGTCAATGACCGCTCTCCTTTTCAACTGAAAGTGCAATAAATGGCTGTGTTTCAATATGAAACGAAATAGATTGCTTTGCAGACTCGGCATACTCTATTCCTCCCGGTAATTATTTTGTTTTCCCAGCTCTTTTGAATAATTTTTTTCCATTCCGATCCACCGGTGGTCATGACCTGAAAATTACCTCGTGACTAAATTAGATCTCATAGTCATGCAATAGTCAAAAAATAAGCCGCTCTTAAAAGCAGCCCAAGGTTTACATTTCTAGATCCGGCTGATATGATATATTATAAAAACTTGGTGACTAAATGTCAATCGATATTCACCAAATAAATTATAAGGAGTCGTAGATGTCTAAATTTACTGAAAGTGAGAAGGAACAAATAAGGCAATGCCTTTTAACGAAAGGTAAGGAGCTTTTTATTCAATATGGCCTCTCAAAAACCAGCATCGACGACCTTGTTCAGGCCTGCGGGATTGCCAAGGGTTCCTTTTATAAATTTTACTCCTCAAAGGAAGAGCTTTTTTATGTCATTTTGAATAACCAGGAAGAAATTACAAACAGGCTGTTAGGAGAGCACTTTAAAGAAAGTCTTCCTCCCAAAGAGATGCTCTCCTCCTTCTTTCACCTGGCCTTTCAGCTGGCCGACGATAATCCCCTTTTACAGCAATGGCTGCAGGATGGGGAACATGAACGCATAACCCGTAAATTACCCAAACATCTCATAGAGGGCTTTTCCCAGGGTCACTCAAAAAAAGGGATACTTTTCGTTCAGTCTTTAATTCAGCGCGGCATACTGAAAGAACAGGATCCCGAGGTAATTGAGGGGGTCATGCGTGCCGTTATGATGCTTCGACTTATTAAAGACAGGATAGGCGCTGATTTGTTTCCCAAAATTATGGACTTAATTATAGATTATGTTTCGGAGGGGCTAACCGGGACCGGGCGATAGGCCGGCTTCACCATGTCGCCCCCCAGCTCTATCCCGCATCGGCCCGGGAAATTAACCGGAGGGACGCGCCTCTATTTGAAGCATAGGCAGAGGCCCTGAGGAATGTCTCCAACGCGGGTTTGTCAGGGGAATACCCCCTGACAAACCCAAGGCACATTTATATTTTACTGGATGAGGCGGGTAATACGTTTTTTCTTCCATGACCACTGATAATAGGAATATTGCAGAACCAGGCTTACAATGAAAGCCGCCGGGTACCCGATCCATATGCCCCGGATGCCCAGGCCGCTATAGCGGGACAGCAGGTAGGCCACCGGAACCTCCACGCCCCAGATGGCAACAATACCGAAAACCGTTGGCCACAGCACGGTTCCACTGGCCCGCATGGTGGCGGTAATAATCTGCGCATGTCCAAAAATCAAATAGCTCCACAGGGTGATCATGAGAAGACCATGGGCAATATTAAGCGTATTCCTGCTGGTTATGAACCAGGACAGGATATCCCGGGAGAAAAGATAAACCAGTATGATTAAACATCCGCCGATAACGTAGTTGAGCAAAATCCCGGCCCGGATCACATCTTTGAGCCGGCCAAGCCGGTTTGCCCCGATGGACTGGGAGGCGAAAATCGATACCGCCATGCCGAGGCTGATGGCCGGCATCTGGACATAGCTGGCAACCTGGTTTACAGCGCCATAGGCCGCGGTGGCGTCGGAGCCGAACCGGTTCACAAAGGAAATAACGGCAATTTCAGAAAGTGACACCAGTATCATACTGATGCTTGACGGAATGCCCAGGCGCAGCAGCAACCTCAGCAATCCAAAATCTATCCGGAGATGCTGACGCACGGATGCGTCAAATTGCAGCGGATGTTTGACTTTGCCGAGATAAATGAGCATCAGTATAAAGGTAATCACCGTGGAGAACACCGATGCGTACGCCGCGCCGTATATCCCAAATCTGGGCAGGCCCAGCCACCCGAAGATCAGAAAGGGCAGCAGGCACAGGTTCAGTACGGTGCTCACGAAAAGAGTGTAAAATGGGGTCTTGGAATCACCCGTGCCGCGCATGAAGGTTGTGTAGGCAAAATACAAGAACATGACCGGCAAGGACCAGAACAATATCCGCGCATAGTGTACACTGACGGCGATAATGTTGGCCGGGGTTCCAATCAAGCGCAGTATGTCCCAGGTGAATATGCCGCCAATTAACGCCAGCACCAGGCCCAGCAGGAAGGTAAAGGTAAGGGTTGTCCCGACGATTGCCTTCATCCTCTCCTCATTACGCGCGCCGAATGCCTGCCCAATCAGTATTGAGCTGCCGGCCCCTATGCCAATGGTAAAGGAAACCATCAAAAAGAATAGCGGAAAGAAGGCTGAAATGGCGGCTAAGGCGGCTACGCCCAGCCATCTGCCCACGACAATGCTGCCCACCAACTGGCCCACCGACTGCAGCCCGTTGCTTAAAATCAGCGGTATGAGAAAAATAAGCATGGAGCGCCATACAGGTTGACTGTCAAAATGTTGCTGCCGGGAATTAGCGTCTTCTCTGATTATTTCCGGTTTCGATTTGATGGCAGAAGAAGAGCTGGTGATTGTTTCATCCATTGTTGTTTTCGTCCTTTAAAATTTAATTGGGCAATACATTTTCACATGTATTTTTCCCTTTAATCTTTTTTTGATTTTCTCAAGGGCGGTTAAAAATCCGCAATCCCTTCTTATCCCTTGTCCCCAATATCCGTTTTTGAGCTCTTTAAGCAGAAACATTCCAAAACAGGCCAAAACAGCTCAGCAGGACAAACATTGCCGCATATTGATTGCTTTACTTTAAACATTTTATGTTTTTGTTTGTTTTTTGTCAACCACTCCCCGGGAAAGTTGAGCAAAATAAAAAATCCGGCCTTTCCCATTAGCAAGGGCCGGACTTTACCTTTGGCGCCAATTACCGGCGAAGAGACAGGGGTTTTAAAGCCTGGAGACCGCTCATCACAGCCTGCCCGATTTCCAGTTCTGTAAAGTATTTTGCAGGGGTTTTTTTTATTATCTCACCGCAGAAAGTTCACCAAGCCGCTCAATAGCCTTCTCAACTTCCTCACTCCATTTGACGGCAAAATTAAGCCGGAAGTTCCTTCTGTAGTGCTGCCGGGAGGAAAAAAGAACACCGGGAGCGATGGATATTCCCTCCTCAGCCGCGGCAACAGAAAGCTTAACGGCGTCATGCCCCGGAGGCAGTTCAACCCATAAAAAATGACCGCCCCGGGGATTACATGTCCGGGTTCCGGCTGGAAAGCACAGGGCGATTTTGGCCTGAAGCAGCCCGGCATTTACCTGGTATTTCTTTCGCAGAAGCCGCAGGTGCCGCTTCAGCCCTCCGCCCTTTAAGTATGACGCCAGTGCCAGCTGGGTTACCACGGGTGTGGCAAGCACGGACATGGCATGACAGCGCAGTATGTCCCGGGTGTGCCTCCCGCCGGCCAGCCAGGCGACCCTGTATCCCGGGGCCAGCACTTTACTAAAGCTCCCCACATGGAGCACCGTATCCGGGGCCAGCGCCTTTAAAGGACGCGGCCGGTAAGTATCATAGGACAGTTCTCCGAATGTATCGTCCTCGATGATGGGAAGGTTATAGTCTAAGCAAAGTTTAACCAGTTCCTCTTTATTTGTGTCGGGCATTACCGCCGCTGTGGGATTTGAATAAGCCGGCGACAGTATTACGCAGGCGGGGCGCAGCCCCTGGCGCAATATGGTTTGCAAGGCGTCCACCGCCAGCCCGCTTTGCGGATCACACGGGATTTCAACCGCCTTCAAATTAAAAAACTGCAACAGGGAGTAAAAACCGTAATATCCGGGTGATTCAACGGCAACGGTATCTCCGGGCCGGGTCACTGCTCTGATAGCCAGCATTAGGGCCTGGGTCGCCCCGGCTGTCACAACAATTTCTTCTTCCGGGGTAACACACCCGGCTTCCATCATCCACCTGGCTATCCTTTCAACTAAAACGCCCTGCCCCCCGCCAATGCAATATCGGTTTACCAGTTCGGGGTCCGAGCGGGCAACCCGGGCCAGGCAAATACTCAGCTCTTCACTGGGATAGTAATCCGCCGCGGGCATCCCGCTGCCCAGGGGAAGTACATCCTTTCTTAACGCTTGGGTTAAAAGCCTTTCCACAGACTCCGGAATCAGTACCGATTCGGTCCTGAGAGCAATATCAGACCGGCTTACCCGGGGGGGCCGGGCCAAGGGGGGTGAAGCGTGCAGAGCCCCGGGACGAACATAGTAGCCGCTTTGCGGCCGGCTTTCAATAAGCCCCAGGCTTTCCAGCCGGCGGTACCCCTCAAGGACGGTCATTACACTAACCCCCATTTGTTTGGCCATGGAGCGGACAGAGGGTACCCGTTCACCATCTTTTATTGTATTCAGACTGATAAGGTCTTCAATTCTGCGCATAATTTGGTCATACTTTTTTATTCCCATCACAGCTCCCCACCGCTTATTCCAAACAATATAAAACAGTAATGGTAATTTTACAACTGTTACAGGTCAACTTTCTGTAAACTGTGCCTTTCTATTTTATAAAAACAAGGTTACTATCACTAACAAAGAAGTTGTGTCCCCCGACCTTATTAAAGAAAGGTGAGAGAAATGGCAACCCTTCGCCGGATGAATAATGAGGATCGTATATCTGTTATTGACATCTTCAATCATTATGTTGAGCAAAGCTTTGCTGCCTTCCCGGAGGAAAAAATACCCTATGCATACTTCGATGAGATATTTCTAAGGAGCGATGGTTATCCCAGGATAGTTGCGGAGAATCAGGATGGAAGTGTTGTTGGTTTTGCCCTGCTTCGCCCGTATAACCCCATCCCCGCTTTCCGGGGCACGTGCGAAATCACTTATTTTATCAAACCCGATATGACAGGCCGGGGACTGGGAACCCTTATGCTCGGGTTCCTGCTGGAGGAAGCCAAATCAACAGGTATCCGGAACATACTGGCGGAAATATCCTCCATTAACAAGGACAGCATCCGTTTTCACCACAGGCGCGGGTTTAAAGAATGCGGACGCTTTCCCGGCATAGGCCGAAAAAAGGGTATTTATTTCGATGTCATTTGGATGCAGCTGACGCTATAAGTAAAGGGAGGCATATTATGGCGACCGTTAACTGCCATGCGGATGCAAAATGTGCCCGGGCATACGCCAAGAAAGCGGGCCGTACCAATGGCTTAATGAAACAAACATTGCACCCTGGACTATTTATATATTGAGGAGCCTGTATTAGGAGTTCATACAATTTATTACGGAAAAAATAAGCAAGGGGTTGTCGCTCCAAAAAGCGATAACCCCTTGCTTTACAAACAATCTGGCTGAGAGACAGGATTCCAACCCGGATCACAGTCTACCTGATTTCGGGTTCCTTGTGCCTCTTTATTTTTGGTTCCAATTTAGTTGCCGAAGCAGCGTTTATATTTCTTGCCACTGCCACAGGAGCAAGGATCATAGAGAAAGATTATTGACAAGAATGTTAAAATAGGCTAATATCAATTTGAAAATTATCGAAATGTAATATAATTGACAAGGAGCTCACCTAATGTGGATATTAAGAAAATGGCAAAAATATTTAAGGCTCTTTCCAATCCGAATCGATTAGAATTATATTTAAAAATTGCTGACGCCCGCGAATCCGATTTTCAAACGAGCGGTGAATGTTTCGTCACTGATATCATCGACTCTTTAAATATTGGTGCTCCCACTATTTCGCACCATATTAAAGAATTGGCTAACGCTGATTTAATCATCACGGAAAAAAGAGGGAAATTTTTAACCTGCCGGGTTAATGAACAATTGGTAGCTGAAATAATTAAGCTGTTAACATTGCGGCAATCCACTAAATAATCTAATTCTCCCGAATTGCGGCTTAAGCAGTTTTTAGAAGGCTATGGGCAATTATATTTTTTATTTTAAACTTTGATATTTATCAAATTTAAAAAATATCAAATAAAGTAAAAAATAAATTCAAATTTTTGGAGGGGTCTTCATGAGAGTTATTATTTTTGGAGCTACGGGGATGGTCGGCCGGGGTGTTTTGCGGGAATGTTTGCTTGACTCTGAGGTTCAAGCCGTTCTGACGGTTGGACGCAGTGCGACAGGGCTGCAACATGGTAAGTTGCGTGAGATAGTACATAAGGATCTACAGGATCTTTCCACAATCGAAGGCTCTCTTTCGGATTACGATGCATGCTTTTTCTGCCTTGGGGTAAGTTCAACAGGTATGACGGAGCAAGACTATCAGCGCGTGACCTATGAGATCACATTGGCAGTGGCGCGGAATCTGGTTAAACTTAACTCCGGCATGACGTTCATCTACGTGTCGGGAGCCGGCGCCGACAACACCGGGCGGGGGCGCGTCATGTGGGCCAGAGTGAAGGGTAAGACCGAGAATGCGCTGCTGTGTTTGCCATTCAGGGCAACGTATATGTTCCGCCCCGCATACATTCAACCGATGCATGGAATTGTATCAAAGACAAAGTTGTACAGGGCGCTGTATGCCGTGCTGGGTCCGCTCTATCCCGCGTGGAAGACGTTTTTCCCGAGGCATGTCACAACAACAGAAAATGTGGGGCGTGCGATGATCAAAGTCGCCAGGCGGGGAGCTCCAAAACCGGTTCTTGAAAATCATGACATCAACAGTATTTGCCTGTGACTGGCGGAATTCAGATATAACCAGGGTGGTTGGCCCACTGGCATTTGAGGAGTTTTTCCGGTTTTGATAGTGTTCTTATATTGCAAACTTTTTTAATTGTAAAATTGTCGAAATTTAAAAGTGAATACAAGGAGGTTCTATAATGAAAACAGTGTTTATTACAGGTGCTTCTTCGGGAATTGGTAAGGAAACAGCCAAACTGTTTCAGGAAAGGGGATGGAATGTTATTGCCACCATGCGCAATCCCCAGGCGGAAAAAGAATTGGTACAATTAAAAAACATAAAAATATTACAGTGTGATGTAACGGAGCAAAATAGCATTAAAACTGCTGTAAACGAAGGAATAAAAGCTTTTGGCAATATTGATGTTCTGGTTAATAATGCCGGATATTATATCCTTGGGCCATTTGAAGCTGCAACACATGAACAGATAAAACGGCAAATTGACACTAATTTATTTGGATTAATCGAAGTTACCAAAGAAATAGTCCCTCATTTTAGAAAACAAAAATCCGGTACCATTATCAATGTATCTTCTATCGCAGGAATAATTTCCATCCCGCTGCAAACTCTATATCATGCCACCAAATGGGGAGTGGAAGGTTTTTCTGAATCATTACAATATGAATTACGGCCATTTAATATACGTGTTAAAATTATTGAACCCGGTGTCATCAAAACCGATTTTTACGGCCGTTCCATGACTGTGATGCAGGATGATGAAATAAAAGAGTATGAATCATATTCTCAAAAAGTTGTAAAAAATATTTTAAAAAACGGAGAAAAGGGCTCCAGCCCGGATGGAGTTGCCAAAACTATTTATAAAGCAGCTACGGATAACAGTACAAAATTACGGTATCCCACAGGATATTCAAAGGAAATGATTTCTATACGTGCAATGTTGCCGCTAAAAGTTTATACTTCGCTGGTAAGAAGTGCAATGGAAAAATAAATAAAAATACCAACAAGGGATTCCCACTTCCCTCGTGAAAATCCCTTGTTGGTTATTATTTCTAACGGAGAGACAGGGATTCGAGCCCTGGAGACCGCTCATCACAGCCTACTCGATTTCGAGTCGTGTGGAGGGCTTTCTAGGTATTTTCTGAATCGCTTTGGGCTTTGCCTCTGGGTAATAGTCGGTCATCGCCGCAGTCAAATCCGCTCTATGCTTAAGCTTGCCTAAGTTTACGTCTAAGTCTTCCCAAGTCACATAAACCCTATTTTCCTGAATAAATTTTTGCTCATATTCCCCGTGTGAACCGGCGCGGGTGAGCCAAATAGCCATTCACAACCCTCCATTCACTAATCATACCAAAACCAAATCCAACCCCTATAAATTCAATCGCTTGTTCTAGCAATTGTCCGTACTCCTTTAACCAAGCCTTTGCCTTCTCTATCGTCGGAGCTTGTGTTCGGACAATGTTCCAGAACCTGGGCGTATGGTTTGCTTCGATGAGATGAGCAAGCTCGTGTATGATAACATAGTGGTGGCGTATTGCGTGCTCAACTTCTGCAGCCTTGGTCTTTGTTCGCTTGCGCGTACCAACCTGTTTCTGAAAATCATCGTCAAGGATAGAAATGGGTTTTACCTTTACCTCAATCCCCTTTGATTCAAGATAAGCGTCAATAATACTGCGCAGCTTGGGTGGGATGCCTTTCATGCTCAGGCGCTCGTCACGGAAATGTTTCCCGGCCAGCACTTGAAGGTGTAGAAAATGAGGATTATCAAAACAATGGAAGACATTAGCCTGCTGAGGCAAGCCGGAGCGCTTTCGCCAGTCTTGCCGGACGAAACTGAGCATCAGCTCACAACCGTTTATGAGAATGTCAATGAAGGCGCTAGCATCGAAGAATTCAGCTTGCGGGACATCGGCCCCATCGTGGTGCTTGAACCCGGCGACAACGTACGTGACCTGGAAGAAATCGGCTTGAACTCAGAAGACGGCGGCCCGTTGGGAGCAGCCTCGGAGTGGGTGGAACTCATGGAGAGGGACGGCCAGAAATTCTACAGCTTGGTGATTGTGCTGAACAACGAATACGCCATAAACATATATTGCCCTCCGGACGCAGCAGACGATGAAGCCCTACAGTGGCTGGAGGAACAGGCCGGCACCGCATAAGCCCCAATCTCAAATACTGAGGTTGGGGCCTTTTAGTATCCTGAGAAAGGAGAAACGAATTGCACCAAAAAAATTGACTTAACCCATTGGTTAATATTAATATATAGGTATAAACACAGGAGCTACTGAATATAATATAGCAAAGGAGCACCCACAATGTTGGCATTTAATAGCGATGGGCTTTTGCCTCCGGGTGATTACCCATTGGCCATTAGTGACTTAAGAAGTTCCTTACTCGTCAACGGACCTGAGGATGTCATAGGTTGGGATATAAAGTGGCGTCTGTATTTGGTAAACCAGCTGGAAATAGTGGTCAGTCAATTATGGACGGTAGGAATAACGGAAATTTTTATCAATGGTTCATTTGTCGAAGACAAATTGCACCCCAACGATATCGATGGCTACTTCGTTACTGATCTTATGCGCTTTGCAACTGGTGATTTACATAAAGAACTGAACTCTTTTGATCCCGGAATCTGGACATGGGATCCTAAGAGTCGAAAACCCTACAAAGGTCATACAAAAGCACAGTTGCCAATGTGGCATAAATACCGTGTTGAACTCTACCCACATTGTGATGGTATTTTTTCAGGTATATTGGATGAGCATGGGAATAATCAACAATTCCCCGCAGCTTTCAGGAAAACTCGTGATACATTTCAACCTAAGGGGATCATAAAAATCATCAGATGATCAACACAGGAAAGCAGAATAGGTACAGTGTTTCAAAGGATATGGCATTTATTTTTTGGAAATTTATTTTTGTATATAAAGAAAGGGTGTTTATAGTGATACGAACTGATAAAGAATATTCGGCAATGAAAGAACGGCTTCTTCAGGATGAGAAATTAATTCAGGCGCAAGAAGAGGAACTAAAAAAATTGGGATTAACAGAAGATCAAATAAAACGGGTTGTAGAGCCTACTATTAGCTTTCATCAGCAACTCAAAGAAGAGGTTGCCTACTATGAGCGTATTAAAAAAGGGGAATTTGATGCCCTTGAAAACTTGTCCGGATTGGGTAGAATTTTAATTGGTGCTAGAATAGCGATTGGTATTTCCCAATCTGATCTTGCTAATCGTTTGGGTGTTTCCGAGGCCCAGGTTTCAAAAGATGAACGTAATGAGTATCATGGAATGACAATTGAAAAAGCTCAAAGAATTTTAGATGCCCTTGACATCAAGCTTATTAGCAAAGTAGAATCCCTCCCCAAAAAGCTTGCCAGTTAAAAAAGTATGTAGTTTTATGAACTCCTTGAGCGGATAATGACCACCGTCGGCTCTCCCGTTGGCTGCATGAGATTTTACCTATAAAAATACCAAGTGGGTTATCGCTGTAACTGGCGATAAACCCACTTGGTTTTCATGTAATCTGGCGGAGAGACAGGGATTCGAACCCTGGAGACCGCTCATCACAGCCTACTCGATTTCGAGTCGAGCGCCTTCGACCAGCTCGGCCATCTCTCCATTTTACATTTTCCCAGCAAAAACAAGTATAACACACACCGGTGCCGGTTGACAACACAACCGGCGCTGTCAGTTATTATCATAGCTATTTTACCGTCACTATATCGCCCCGGGTTATTTTTAGCAATTCATCGGGGGTCAGTTTAAATACAGCGTTTTTTGCACCTGATATATTACTCTGCCTAAGAGGGAGTTTGAACATAAAAAAACCCGGACCGTTGGGCGCCTTCCGGGAAATTTTTGTTGATTCTCAGAAATAAATTATTTGTCAATTTTATGTCTTTGCCTCAGGGCTTGAAAAAATCTTTTAATAATGGCGGCGCATTCCTCCGCCAGCACACCGGAGATCACTTCCACCCGGTGGTTGAACCTGGGCTCTCTGACCACGTCCATTATGGAGTCCACGGCTCCGGCCTTAGGGTCCGCGGCGCCGTATACCAAGGTTTTAATTCTGAACTGGACCATGGCGCCGGCGCACATGGGGCAGGGCTCTATGGTGGAATACAGCGTGCATTCGTTCAGCCGCCAGTCACCCAGGCGGCGGGCCGCTTCCCTCATGGCCAGCATCTCGGCGTGAGCCGAACTGTCCGCAAGTATTTCCCGGAGGTTGTGGCCCCGGCCGATAATTTGGCCTTCCCGGACCACCACCGCCCCTATGGGCACCTCTCCCAGGTCGTAAGCCTTTTGAGCCTCCAGCAGGGCTTCCCGCATATAATCGGGATGATCCACCGGTACATCCCCTTTATACTATGATCCGCGGACCGGACTAAAAACAAGTATGCCATAATCCATGTCCGGCCGATAACATAACCTGTATTCGTTAATATAGCCTTAACCGCTATCCGCTTAACATAAGAACATTGCACAGTTATATAAGGTACAGCCTGTCACCGGCGTCCCCCAGTCCGGGAACTATATAGCCCACCTCATTGAGCTTCCAGTCGATGGTGCCGGCAATTATGCCAATGGCGGGGAATTTGCTCTTAATCTGGTTTATGCCTTCCTCAACGGCAAATCCGCAGGCAAAAATAATTTTCTCCTGGGAATAACCGGCGTCCTGAAGTATCTCCAGGGTTTTTACGCTGCTGTTGCCCGTGGCCAGCATGGGGTCCAGCACGAAAACGGTATCAAACAATTCCGGGTTTTGCGGTATTACGCTAAGATAAGTGCAGGCCTGCAGGGTTTCATGGTCCCTGGATACGCCCACATGGGCCACCCTGGCGGCAGGAAGCAATTCCAAAAAACTGTCCAGGAATCCCAGGCCGGCCCTCAACACCGGCACCAGCAGCACTCTGCCTGATTCTACCGCTTCTCCCGGAGCCTCCACATCCAGGGGTGTAATTACCGGGGAAGATACTGCCTGTAATTGCCTGGTGGCCTCCACGGCCAAAAATAAACCCAGACCCTTCAGGGACCGGCGGAACATTTCAATGTCCGTATCCCGGTCACGGAGAATCCGGATGTGATGACTTGCCAAAGGATGTTTTAACACTGTAACGAAACTCAAATCAATACCCCCGTTCACAACATAAAAATGCGCGATCCAAGTAATCTTCGACAAAAGCCACGGTTTTCCTCTATGCATTTAACAGTACAAAAAATCCCTTCTAGTCCCCTTCACCCAGCATTTCATCAGCCTCGATATCTTTTGCCCTGCCGTCGAGCTCCTTTAAGCCGGTGCCTGGCCGGGTATCCTCTTTGGGTATAACACCCGCAAAATGCCTTGCGCCATCGGTATATTTATTTTTTACCCGGTTAAATAACAATTATAAATATGTTATTATTGGCTAAACCACTTTCGGCGCATTTTGACATTATATCTTCTTACTTTCATTTGCATATGAAACTATAATATTAAAAAATTCACAGGAGGCGATTTATTTTAATGTTTCGTTGTTTAAAAATGATTTTACTGGTTACCTTCCTGCTGACCGCCCTTACTGCCCCGGCATACGCCGACAGCAGCAGCCAGTATAAGGGCTACCCGGTGGTAAAGGTTTCGGTGGACGGGAAAGAGCTAAAAGGAGATGTGCCGGCAATAATTATGGACGGGCGCACCCTTGTGCCCCTGAGGTCCATTGGTGAGGCCCTGGGGATGGACATAAAATGGGACGATACAGCCAAAACCGTTTATATCCAGTCGACCCCCGGCGGCGGCATTACGACACCGGCACAGGCAGCGGCAAAAGAAACGGTAAATATAGGTTTATTGGCCCCTCTCAGCGGAGATGTTTCCTCCTTCGGGCAGTCCCTGGAAAAGGCATTTATTCTGGCCGTTGAAGAAAAAAGCAAAATAGGGGACTATACCGTCACTGCTTTTACCCAGGACGACCGGAACGACCCCACCGAGGCGGTCAGCATGGCCACAAAGCTGATCAAAGAAGACAAGGTAAATGCCCTGATAGGCTCCCTGACTTCAAGATGTTCAATCCCGCTGGCAACACTGGCCGGCCAGGAAAAGATACCGATGATTACTCCCACCGCCACCAGCCCCAAGGTCACCGAAGGGAGCATTGACGGGTACGCCTTCAGGGCCTGTTTCGAAGATCCCTACCAGGGCAAACTGGCGGCAAAATTCTCTCTGGACAATTTAAACAAAAAAACCGCCGCGGTTTTGTATGATAAACATAACGACTATTCACTGATGCTGGCCGAAAACTTTAAAGAAAGCTTTACCACCGGGGGCGGAACAATTACCGGCTATATCGGCTATGAGGGAAATGACACGGACTTCGGCCCGGTGCTGACTGATATCGCCGAAGAGAACCCGGATGTTCTATACCTGCCGGACTATTATATTAAGGTTGGCCTGATCGGCAAGCAGGCCCGGGAAAAAGGCGTCAAAGCCGTGTTTGTCGGCAGCGACGGCTGGGATTCCCCGAATTTGGACTATGCGGCAATGGAGGGAGGCTATTTTACCAACCATTATTCCAACGACGATCCCCGCCCCGAGGTAAAGGCCTGGGTTGAAAAATACAGGGCAAAGTACGGCTCCGACCCCGATATAATTGCGGCCCTGGGCTACGATGCCACCGGACTGCTGCTGAAAGCCATTGAAACGGCTAATTCCAATGATCCGGTCAAAATTAGGGAGGCCTTAAAAAGCATCGGTAATTACCCGGGTGTAACAGGCGGCATTAGTTTTGATAAAGACGGCAATCCCATAAAGTCCGGTGTAATTATGCAGGTTAAAAGCGGACAGCTGCAATATGTAACAACTATTAACCCATAATTAGAAAACCCCCGCAAAATTTTGCGGGGGTTTATTTCCCATGGTGCGCCCGGAGAGACTCGAACTCCCGGCACGCGGTTTAGGAAACCGCTGCTCTATCCACCTGAGCTACGGGCGCATATGGCGTGCCTGAAGGGATTCGAACCCCCGGCCTTCTGATCCGTAGTCAGACGCTCTATCCAGCTGAGCTACAGGCACGTATTATGTCCGGCGTTCACCGGCGAATTATATTGTAACAAAATACATAACCCAAGTCAAGAACTTATCCGCTATATATATCTGACAGATTAACCAGTAATCTCCCCGCCCCGTAACATAAAGGCGCCAGCCGGATAAGGCGCGCTTTCCGCAATAAACCGTGTCTTCTATCCCCGTTCCCGCATATTAATGTTAATGTGATATAAAAGCGGGGAGGGGGTGGCCCTTTTGTCAAAAGTAATGTTTTCGGTGATTATACCGGTAAAAAACGAAGGCACCCAAAACGTTAAGATGACGCTGGACTCCATGCTGCAGGCCAACCCGGACATTAACCACGAAATAATTGTGGTTGACGATAACTCCAACGACGGCTGCTGCGACTTTTTACGATACAGGAATAAAGGTTACGAAAAAGTCATACTGGTAAAATCCCCGGGTCTGGGCGCCGCCGGCGCCAGAAATCTGGGGGCTGAATACTCCCGGGGAAATATTCTGGTGTTTTGCGACGCCCATATAACCGTCCCGCCGGACTGGCTGGCGGTATTCTCCACGGATTTTTCCCACGACATTGTGGACGGCGTTTCACCGGGCATCGGCTCAATGGCGGATCCCAACGCCGTGGGCTACGGCCAGACCTGGAACGGGCAACTGGAGTGCAAATGGCTGAGCACAAAGTTTAACAGACTCACCCAGGTGGCCCTGCTGCCCGGGGGCTGCATGGCCTTCCGCCGGGAAGCCTTTGACCGGGTGGGAGGATTTGACCGGGGGTTCCTGGTATGGGGCCACGAAGACGAGGAAATATCCTTTAAAATGTGGTTATTCGGGCACAATCTCTACGTGGAGCCCGATGTGAAGGTGCTGCACCTTTTTCGGCCCAGGCACCCCTACCCTGTCACCATGACACACATTCATTATAATTTTCTGCGCCTGGCCTGCTCCCACCTTAACGAGGAGCGCCTGGCCAAAGCCTTTAACATTTTAAAAAAACATGCCGGCTTTGAACAAATTTTATCCTCGATATGCCTGAGCAATGTATGGGAGCAGCGAAAAGATTATCTGTCAAGGCGCAGCAGGGACGATAACTGGTTTATGAGGCGTTTCGGAATTGATTTTTAATGCCGTCAAACTTTCCCCGGCCTCCTTGATGTTATATAATTTTGTTAAAACACCCGTTAGAGGTAAAAAAAATGAATAAATCTCAAAAGGTTATACAATTTGAGCCCAGGAAAAAAAAGAAATTAAAAGACGTTAATTATGTTTCGCCGGAAAAAAAGGAATTACTCCGTCAGCGTGAAAAACAAAAAAAACTGTCTAAAAACAGCCACAGAACCATCGTGCTGGTTGGTATATTTTTGCTGATAGTGGCTGTGGTGGTTATACTCGATTATTTAATCTAAAAAGCAATATAAATGCCGCACCTTCCGGCGGTGCGGCATATTGGTATTTTATCTGGCGGAGAGTGAGGGATTCGAACCCTCGATACAGGTTTATGCCCGTATACTCGCTTAGCAGGCGAGCGCCTTCAGCCAACTCGGCCAACTCTCCATATAGCTTCATATTGGCGGAGGGGGTGGGATTCGAACCCACGGAACCCGCAAGAGTTCAACGGTTTTCAAGACCGCCTCCTTCAACCGCTCGGACACCCCTCCAGGCAGGCTTTCCCCAGCGGCATATATCAGTATAGCATAGCCTAATATGCCTGTCAATAAAAGCCCTGCCCCTGTTCCTGTCAATATAAGTAAACTATAAGTTGAACATCCAATCCCGCCATAAACCCTCCCGCTCCGGCACTTCCCAGCCGCCGGGCTTAAAGCTTTAACAAAGCGGTCCGGGTGGCCCCATCTGTCAGTTCCTTATATACTCTGTTCCCATGTAGGGTACCAGCACACCCGGTACCTTCACGCTGCCGTCTTCCTGCTGGAAATTCTCCAGTATGGCGGCCACGGTCCTGCCCACCGCCAGCCCGGAGCCGTTTAAGGTATGCACGAACCTGGGCTTGGCCTTTCCATCCTTAAACCGTATATTCGCCCTCCTGGCCTGGAAGTCCTCAAAATTGCTGCAGGAGGAAATTTCCTTGTAATCGTTGTAACTGGGCAGCCATACCTCTATATCGTAGGTTTTGGCCGAGCTAAAGCCCATATCCCCGGTACACAGGCAAACGGTTCTATAGGGCAGCTCCAGCAGTTGCAAAGCTCTTTCCGCATTCAGGGTAAGCTTCTCCAATTCCTCGTAAGAATCTTCCGGGCGGGTAAATTTAACCATTTCCACCTTGTTGAACTGATGCTGGCGGATAAGCCCCCTGGTATCCCTGCCGGCCGCCCCGGCCTCAGCCCTGAAGCAAGCGCTGTAGGCGCAGTGTGAAATAGTCAACTTGCCGCCGTCCAGTATTTCATTGGAGTACAGGTTGGTCACCGGAACCTCGGCGGTGGGAATAAGGTAATAATCGGTTCCCTCCACCTTGAACATATCCTCCGCGAATTTGGGAAGTTGACCTGTTCCCACCATGCTGGAGCTGTTCACCATAAAAGGCGGAAATACCTCCACATATCCGTGCTCCCGGGTGTGCAGGTCCAGGAAAAAGTTAAAAACGGACCTTTCCAGCCGGGCTCCCAGACCTTTGTAAAAGGTGAACCTGGCGCCGGTTACCTTGCCTCCCCGCTCGAAATCGAATATATCCAGGGATTCTCCTATATCCCAGTGAGCCTTGGGCGCAAAACCGAAATCAGCGGGCCGGCCCCAGCGACGCACCTCCACGTTGTCATTGGAGTCTTTGCCGTAGGGAACAGTCTCGTTGGGGATGTTGGGAATTGTCAGCAGCGTTGCCTGCAATTGCTCCTCCAGATCCTTTAGCTCGTCGTCCATTTCCTTTATCCGCTGGGAAACCTGGCGCATTTCCAGCACCTTGTCTTCCGCTTCCTGTCCGCTTTTTTTCAGCCTGCCGATTTCCTCGGACACCACATTGCGCCGGTTTTTCAGCTGCTCCACCGCATGCAGCTTTTCCCGGCGGGTTTCATCCAGCTTTAAAAAGGGATCCAGCAGGGATACGTCGGCTCCCCTCCTGGCCAATCCTTCCTTAACCTCTTCAGGATTAGCGCGCACAAATTTTAAATCCAGCATGGTATCATACCTCCGCCACAGATCATAATATAATATTTCTCCGGCCCAGCCGGTTATAATCACCAGGTAAGTACTATTATTGCCAATTTATGCCGGCACTACAACCTGACAACCCCATTAAATGCAGACCGTCATTAGTAATAATAACACAGATATTTCAGCAAGAAACAGTAGCCTGGTGACTTTCTCCGGCGAAATTGTTCAAAAACAAGAAAACCTTCCAATTGAGCCGTCAGGCCGCCCATAATAATTTACCGTAAGCCGGGAACATCCCTTCGTGAACCTGTTAAAAAAACGGTTAAAGACACCTGCCTTTAACCGTTTTTATATGAAAACCTTATTTAAATGCTGAAAGAAAGCCGCTTGGGGGAAATCACAGGTTAATCATCTTCACCTCAATGACCCCGTCAATGGCGGCGATTTCTTTCAGGGTTTCGTCCGGCACCAGGCCGTCCACCGCCAGGATCATCACCGCTTTGCCGCCTATTTCCTTGCGGCCCACCTGCATACCGGCGATATTGATGTTGTGCTCGCCGATAAGCGTCCCCACAGGACCTATTATACGGGGCTTATCCACATGGGGAATATAAAGCATATGCTGGCTGGGCACGGCGTCAATGCGGTAGCCGTCTATCATCACCAGCCGGGCGTCGCTCTGTCCGAAAAGAGTTCCCGCCAGGCATTTGTCGCCGCTGTCGGTATAAACCTTTATGGAAATCAGATTGGCATATCCCTCCGAGTCCCCGTCAGTGGTCTGGAACACCTGAATGCCCCGGTTTTTGGCCAGCAGGGGAGCGTTGACGAAATTAACGCTTTCCTGGAGGATGGGGTCCAACAAGCCCTTGAGCAGGGCGGTGGTAAGGGGCATAACATCCTGGCTGGCCAGTTCACCGCTGTATACAACCTCAACCTTTTTAATCCTTCCGTCCACCAGGTGGGCATGGAAGCGGCCCAGTTTTTCCGCCAGGCCAAGGTAGGGTTTAATAACAGCCAGGGCCTTGGGGCTGATGGATGGAATGTTTACTGTGTTTTTCACCAGCTTGCCGGTAAGGGCATTGACTATTTCCTCCGCGACGTCCACAGCCACGTTCAGCTGCGCTTCCCTGGTGGAGGCGCCCAGGTGCGGGGTGGCGATAAAGTTGGGCAGTTCCAGCAGCGGGCTTTCCAAATTAGGCTCTTTTTCAAACACGTCCAGGGCCGCCCCTGCCACCTTGCCGGACATCATTCCTTTATACAGGGCCTCCTCGTCCACTATGCCGCCCCGGGCGCAGTTGACGATGCGCACGCCCTGTTTCATTTGAGCTATGGTATTATCATTGATCAGATGATAGGAGTTCTTGGTTTTGGGCATATGAATGGTTATAAAGTCGGACTTTTTAAAAACCTCTTCCAGGGGCATCAGTTCCACCGCCAGCCTGGAGGCGTTTTCCTCGGTGATAAACGGGTCGTAGGCGATAACATTCATCTCCAGGGCCTGGGCCCTTTTGGCCACGGCGGAGCCGATCCGGCCCAATCCGAGAACACCCAGGGTTTTTCCCCTTAGTTCCACGCCTAAGAAGGCCTTTTTATCCCAGACCTTTTCCTTCATTTTACCCACGGCCTGGGGAACGTTTCTGGCCAGGGCCAGCATCATGGCGATGCTGTGCTCGCAGGCGGCAATGGTGTTGCCGTCCGGGGCGTTGACCACCAGCGCCCCTTTTTTGGTGGCGGCTTCCAGATCAATATTATCAACCCCGACGCCGGCGCGGCCCACCACCTTTAAATTGGCGGCGCTTTCAAAAACCTTGGCGGTAACCTTGGTGGCACTGCGCACTATCATGGCGTCGTACTGGGAAATGGCGGCGCATAATTCATCCTCGGTCATCTTTTGCCCTATAACCACTTCTATTTCGGGGTTTTCCCGGAGAGGTTTCAAACCCTCCTCGGAAACACCATCCATAACCAGAACTTTCATTATTTGCTCCCTCCCATCAGTACTTCCTGGGCTGCCTTAAGGCCGGTCCCCAGTTCCATGGCATGGCCGGCTTTTTTCAGCGCCATCTCCAGAGCGCCAATGGCTATTATTACGTCCATTCTGTCGGCAAATCCCATATGGGCTATTCTGAAGGCCTTACCCTTTAATTTGCCCTGGCCTCCGGCAAAGGTTACGGCAAATTCCTTCTTGGCTATTTTACGGATATCGTCGGCTCCCATGCCCTCGGGGCTATAAATGCCCGTTACCACCGGAGAAGCCCAGGCGTCCTCAGCCAGCAATTTCAGACCCAGCGCCCTGGCGGCGGCCCTGGTGGCCTCAGCCAGTAATTTGTGCCTGGCATACACGTTGTCCATGCCCTCATTCATCATAATTTCCAGGGCCGCGTCCAGTCCCACGTAAAGGGACACGCCGGGTGTATACGGGGTATTCCAGCTGTCTATTTTACCCTTGCAGGCCGGCAGGCTGAAATAAAATCTCGGGGAGGTATTTTTATCAATTACAGCCCAGGCTTTCGGGCTGACACTTACCATAGCCAGCCCGGGGGGAAGCATCATGGCCTTCTGGGACGCGGTTACCAGAATGTCCACATTCCACTGGTCAACTTTTATTTCGATGCCGCCCACTCCGCTGACCCCATCCACCAGCAGCAGCGCCGGGGTTTTTGCCACCAGTTTGCCTATGGCTTCAATGTCGTTCAAAACACCCGTGGAAGTTTCATTCTGGGTGGCCAGAACCACCTTGTACCGGTTGGCGGACAGCTTCTCCTCCACCTGTTTTACGTCAACGCAGCTGCCCCACTCAAACTTGAGCTCATCCACCTCACCGCCGTAAATCCTGGCCAGCTTGGCGAACCTTTCGCCAAAGTTACCGGTTACCAGAGCCAGAACTTTGTCCCCGGGGCTGACGGTATTGGCAATGGCGGTTTCCATGCCGCCGGTACCGGTCTGGGTCAGCACGAATATATCGTTTTTTGTCTGGAACACCACCTGGAGCTTTTCCACTATCCTTTTATACATGGCGGCGAATTCCTCTGTGCGGTGGCCGAACATGGGCCGGGAAATCGCCTCCAGCACCGAGGGAGGAACAGCCGTGGGTCCCGGAATCATTAAATAATTTTTTCCCTGCATTTAAATTACCCCTTTCGTGTTCACAGCCGGTTAAAAATCACCGGATATTAAAATTATTTATAAGTTAAAAAACAACAATTGTCCCCATATTTAGAATAAAATAGAATCCTTATCGAATAGCTGACCCCACCTTTACCCCAAAGGGGAAACAAAATAAAAAACCTCCCGTCTCCCCTTGGATATTTCCAATAGGGACGAGAGGTATTTTCCCGCGGTGCCACCCTTTTTGGCAAGGGCAAAAAACCAGCCCAAGCCCACTCATCGTTGTAACGGGTATCATCCCGTGCCCGCCTACTTTTGCTTTCAGCGGGCCCCCTTCGGAGAGCTCTTTCGCCAGCCGCCCTACCGGTTTACACCTGCCACCGGCTCTCTGTGAAAGACCTTGCTGGTTACTTTACCCCTGCATAAGGTTTTTTTTGAACTTGAAATAAATAATACAACATCGAAAACCATTTTGCAACATATAATTACTGTTTTGCTAAATGTTCATATTTTCTAAAAAATATTTGTGCAGCCGGTTGTCCCGGGTAAGTTCCGGATGAAACGCCAGCACCATAAATCTTCCCTGCCTGGCTGCAACTATTTTATCGCCGTGGCGGGCCAAAATCTGCACATTGCCGTCTACGCCCAGTATATAGGGCGCCCTGATAAAAACCGCCCGGAAGGGCTCTTCTCCTATAGCCTCAATGTTAATGTCCGCCTCGAAGCTATCCACCTGCCGTCCAAAAGCATTGCGCTCCACGGAAATATCCATCAGTCCCAGCCGGGGCTGGGAGGAGCCGGCAATTTCCCTGGCCATCATAATCATCCCGGCACAGGTCCCCAAAACCGGCAATCCGTTTTCAGCCTTTTCCCTGATGGGTTCAAAAAGGCCAAAATCATTCATTAATTTTCCCATGGTGGTGCTTTCCCCGCCTGGTATAACCAGCCCGTCCAGTTTATCAAGCTGCCCGGGAAGTCTTACCTGAACCGTATCCACTCCCAGGGAACGCAGCATCTTTTCGTGTTCTATAAAAGCCCCCTGCAGGGCCAGCACCCCTATCAGCATTTCTACCAGCCCCTGTCCTGCATCCTTTGTTCAGGCTGAATGGAAGCAATCTCAATTCCTGGCATAGCCTCCCCCAGATCCTTGGATACTTCCGCCAGAATCTGCGGGTCGTTGTAGTGGGTGGTGGCGGCCACAACGGCCTTGGCCCTGGCTGCCGGATTGTTTGATTTGAATATGCCCGATCCCACGAATATCCCGTCGCAGCCCAATTGCATCATCAAAGCGGCGTCAGCCGGTGTGGCAATACCGCCGGCGGCAAAGTTCACCACGGGCAGACGTCCCAGTTCCTTTACCTGAAGCAGCAGATCATAAGGAGCGCCCATTTCCTTGGCCGCAGACATCAGCTCTTCCCCGGGCATATTCTGAATGCGCCTTATTTGGCCCATTACCATGCGCATATGGCGGACCGCCTCCACCACGTTGCCGGTGCCGGGCTCTCCCTTGGTGCGGATCATGGCCGCGCCCTCGCCTATTCTCCTTAACGCCTCGCCCAGGTTGCGGCAGCCGCAAACAAAGGGTACTTTAAAGGCATTTTTATCTATATGGTGATGTTCGTCCGCCGGAGTAAGCACTTCACTCTCATCTATGTAATCTACCCCCAGGTGTTCCAGTATCTGGGCCTCCACAAAATGACCGATGCGCACCTTGGCCATCACCGGGATGGTAACTGCCTCCATTATTCTTTGTATTATTGTGGGATCCGCCATCCTGGCCACACCGCCAGCCGCCCGGATATCCGCCGGAACGCGCTCCAGTGCCATGACCGCGCATGCCCCCGCCTCTTCGGCTATCTTTGCCTGCTCCGGGGTTGTAACGTCCATTATTACCCCGCCCTTGAGCATTTCCGCCAAACCTTTTTTAACTGTCCAGGTTCCTTTTTCCGCCACTTAAAGTTCCTCCTTATTATGGTCAGGGGCACACTTCCATATTTTTGCAAAAACATTTTCTTTCTTTACAAATTTGAAAAGGAATGTACCCGACATATAGATATTCTTATCACCATTCTAAACCATTGGCAATAGTTTTTCCTGACCCGGTTATTTTATCATTTTGTTGTACTGATTGAAAATGTTTTCCACTAATCCATTAAGACTTTTTCACTAGGAAGTTACGCAACTGCGCACAGTTTGTTTTCCTTGATTGGCCTCGGAGGATGTCGGGAAGCCGTCTTTTTGCTTTGCGGCAGTCCCGGTTAACGGTGCGAAGCGAACGGTGGCAATCTTGTTTTGAGTGAAAAAGTCAATGTCATCCTTTCCCCGGAGTCGGTCTCTGCCCTGGTCTTGCCTCTTACTATGGGACGCACATGGGGCTGAGAGCTGCTGACTATGCGTTTATCGATCCGGTGTATCCTTGTCCGGTACATTTCTCCACCTCCAAGTGCAAGCCTTTTACATGTTTGAACCTGTTTTCCTTGGATAATAATTCGGCAAAAATATCGTCAATCCTTTGTTATTACTGGATCTCATAGCTATTCCAGCAAACCCTGATTAACGGTTTTTTCCTTGCTTATCTTAAATAAAAGAGTACCAGATAGCCGGTGCTGATAATTATCGACATAATCATCATGGGAAAAGCCACCTTGGTAAAATGTATAAATGTAAGGTATGCGCCTCTCTTTTCCGCCATGCCGGCCACAACCACATTGGCGGAAGCTCCTATGAGGGTGCCGTTGCCGCCCAGGCAGGCTCCCAGGGACAGTGACCACCACAGTGGCTCCAAATTGGCTATCCCCCCCAGACGCCCCATTTCCTGGATCAGCGGGATCATGGTGGCTACAAAAGGTATGTTGTCTATAAAGGCCGACAGTATGGCGGAAAGCCAGAGTATCAGCAGCCCTGTGGGCAGTATGGCCCCGCCGGTCACTTCCAGTGACTTTCTGGCGATGGCTTCGATGATTCCCACATGCTCCAGCGCCCCCACAATAATGAACAGTCCCACAAAGAAGAATATAACCGGCCATTCCACCGCCGACAGGGCGTGTTCCGGCTCATCCCCGGTTATCAGCAGCAAGAGCGTCGCCCCGGCCAGGGCCACGGTGCCGGACTCCAGGTGCAGGTACTGGTGCAGTACAAAACCAAGTACGGTTATGGCGATAGCCGCCAGACATTTTTTTAAAAGTTTTTCATCCTTGATTTCGTCCTTTTCATTCAGCGCCATTATGTTCCTTTTCAGCTCTTCCCGGGTAACCATATCTTTTCTGTATAATACTTTCAGCCAAATCATAGCGGCTATGTGAATCACCACAATGACAGGGGCCAGGGCCAATACAAAATCCATAAACCCAAGTCCCGTGGCGCTGCCGATCATAATGTTGGGCGGGTCTCCTATGAGGGTGGCGGTGCCCCCTATATTGGAAGCGACCACCTCGGCAATTAAATAGGGTATGGGATTTACGTCCAGCTGTTTGGCAATTACAAAGGTTACCGGCACTATGAGCAGCACCGTGGTAACGTTGTCCAGCAAGGCGGAGCTTACCGCCGTGATGGTAGCCAGGGAAATCATTATCTTAGCCGGGTCACCCTTGGCGACCTTGGCGGCAAACACCGCCATGAACTCGAACACCCCGGTACGCCTGGTTACCCCCACTATGATCATCATGCCTGTCAGCAGGCCGATGGTGTTGAAATCAACGCTTTCAACAGCCTGCTCCTGGCTGACAATCCCGGCTAAAATTACTATCATGGCGCCCGCCAGGGCCACCACCGTACGATGAATTTTTTCCAGCATGATCATTGCGTAGGTAAGCAGAAAAATTCCACCGGTAAACAAAATCTGCGTCTGAGCCGACATAAAAATCACTCCGTCCCTTATACAATTCTCGGCTTCGCTTTGACAAGGAATAACCCTTTAGTAATTTTTGATTTATTTCAGCAACTTCAGAGGAAAAGCGCCTCTCATCTTCCGTCACTTGCGGAAGAGCGTCCGCCAGGCCCTGTTCCAGCACCACCGAGTCGGACGCACAGAAACGTTATCTCCCAGGCTGCCCCCGGCAACCATGGCACAGTGGGAGATAAAATTGTTACCGCCCAGGCGGGCCTTATATTGTCATTTATGCTTCATCAACTTTAAACTTAGCTACTGTTTTTTGCAATTCCTCCGCGATATTGGCTAACTCTTGGGCGGCGCTGGTTACCTGCTGTATAGAAGAAGCAATCTGCTCGTTGGATGCTGTAAGCTGTTGCGTTCCTTCATTGGCCTGCTTAGAACCATTAGCGGCCTCCAGAATCATTTTTGTATTTTTCTCCACGGCTCCAATAATCTGCTTCAACGAAGCACCGGCATTATTAGTCACCTGCACCCCTTCATCAACTTCCTTAACTCCATTCTCTATTGCATATACGGCTTCATCAACCCCAATCTGAATTTCCCTGACCAAGTCTGTAATCCCCTTGGAGGCACCAGCAGATTGCTCAGCCAGCTTACGAACTTCCTCAGCCACTACTGCAAATCCACGGCCATGTTCTCCGGCCCGGGCAGCTTCAATGGCAGCGTTCAAAGCAAGAAGGTTCGTTTGCTCCGCTATGTCGGTAATTGTCTCAATAATTTTGCCAATTTGTTCAGATTGAGTTCCCAGCTTTTTAATGGCGCCAGCAACCATTTGTTCAGCTAAGGCTATTGAGTTGATCTTTTCTACCACTTTTTGCACAGCCAGATTGCCTTCCTCTGCAACCTGCCTTACCTGGTCTGATTCTTTAGCCGCTGTTTCCGCAATTTCTGCCCCCTGGGCCGAGGTTGCCGCAACTTCATTAGTAGTACCGGCTAATTCTTCAACAGTTGCGCTGACCTCTTCACTGGAAGCAGCCAATTCTTGACTATGTAAAACCAATCGGCCGGAAAGTGTCAAAATAATATTAACTAAATCTCTCAGGCTGGTAATCATCATATTGAAACTATTTGTTAATTGACCTATCTCATCAGATCCTGCATCATTTATCTTAATTGCCAGATTACCCATTGCGGCTTTACCAAAAAGTTTATTCAGAGTGCCCAGGGGGATTAATGTGCGGCGCACAAAATACAGCACAACCAGGATCCACATAATTCCAACAATAACGCTGATTATAATAATTAATTTTGTTTGGTTACCAATTGGCCTGGTTATTTCAGCCTCAGGAACATTGACACCTATAGACCAATCCGCCAATTTGATTGGGTCATAAAATGTATATAATGTTTCACCGTTAAAATTGGATAATCCCCAACCATCTTTCCCGGATACCATTTCACTGCCGATTTTACTAAATTCACCCTCTATTTGAGTAGCCTTTGCAGACATTATTAATTTTTTTTCAGGGTGTACCAAAAAAGTCCCGTCCTGAGCCACTAAAAATGCGTATCCTCCATTATATGTGCCGACTGTATCAACAATTTTATCTACCGTTTCCAAGGAAAGATCCATTACAAACAGGCCAAGGTAACTATTCCCTTCATAAACAGGAGCAGTTATGGACACAACTTGTTTACCTGTGACCTTATCTATATAGGGCTTAGTAACATAAATTCTATTTGCCTTTTTTCCCTCGACATACCAGGAACGTTTATCACACGTGTAATCCGGGGGAACTTCAAATTCTTGAATATCAAAAAATGTCTGACTATTTTCCGAACCAAAGTAAAGGTTAAATATATTAGAATCTTTGCTTACTACATTTCTAATAGTTAAAAGATAATTAACGTATTTATCACTTCCTTGATAAGATTTTGGACTGCGTTCTTTAGTTATTTTAGCAAAATCAATAATTTCTCTGGAATTAGCCAAAGCCATTACCATGCCGGAATATCGTTCCAAATAGGATTGAATTTCTGCGGCTGCCCTTTTAGAGGATTCTGTGCCGCTGGTTTTTATACCCGACCATACCAGCTTTTTCATTTCATAATTGTTTACTATAGCCAGTAGTGCAAAACTTATAACCAGTAAAATTATTATAGGTGTTAACAGTTTAGTAACAACTGATTTGCTATACTTATTCATTTGATACGATCTCCTTAATCCGCGGTTCCGCATGCCTATTTTTGGCCAATATTATTCCTAATGTCGCTAAGCGCAGAAACCGATTATACCTTCCCAACACCTTTTATTCCAGGTTGGTTTTTCTGCCTCAAAGCTATTCTAATTGTTTTAGGGCAGAACCTGAAACCTGCAAGCAAGATTAACTAATCCCGTATAGTTTGGCCGCCCTTCCTCCGGCCATTTCATTGATTATATTAGCATCCACATTTTCCTGCTGCATATGTTTAACCGCTTCAATCATCCCGGCCGGGTCATTGGGCATAATATTGCTGTAATCACTGTTCAGCATGCCGTTTATAAACAACTCCAGGTTGTCGACAAGTACACCGGGGGTAAGGTTTTGCTTCCTGATGGTTAATCCGGGAACAGCCCCGAATTCGTTAATCTGGCCGATGATATCCAGGTGGGCATGATCAATCACCAGCAACCCGGGGTTAATTCCCACCCCTGCCGCCATATCGAGCATTATGCCTACGATAGTCTGTCTGTTCTCCTTGGGAGTGTGGATAATAACCGGAACATTGTTGTCCCTGGCCACTTCCAATTGAGCTTTTAAAACTTCTTTTTCCAGCGGGGAGGCATTATTCATACCCACTTCTCCAATTCCCACAACTGTCTCTTCTTTTAAAAATTCCGGCAGTTTATCGATAACCCTTGCCCAATCTCCGGGTATACCCGCCGGGTGTACGCCAACCGCTGTGTAAAGATCAACGCCCACCGCTGCCGCCAGCTGGCGGTAAAAGCCGCTGATCGCTCTAAAATGGTCAAAGTAACTTTCGGCATAACGGGCAGAGATAACAATGGAACAGCTTACCGCCTTATTGATACCGTTTGCCGCCATGGCGATAAAACCATCATAAGGTATCATGCCGGCATGAGTGTGGCTGTCAATCAAATTTTTTATAGTCATGATAATTAAAAATTCTCCTCGTCATTTAATCAATTTGTCCTGCATTTTACCAAAGGCAATCCGGAATAAAAAAGGTTATTATGGTGATATAGCTGTTATCAGCCTGGGCAGCGACAACCTTATTTTTTTATTTTAAAAAAGACCCCCCGCCCCAGCTGTTCGTTTTCTATTTGCCCCGATTCCAAAAGTGCCTGCAGATATTTTTGAATCTCCGCCATGTGCAAATTTAAAATATGTTCAAGATCCTCAGCGGTACATGGTCTTCTTTTTAAGGTCAGCAAAATACTCTGTTCCTTATCTTTACTAAAAGCGGCTATCTTTTGCCGGGGTTTAAAATGTCCAACAATTTCAGCATCACCCAAATATGCGGCAATTTTCCGCATTTCTAAGCTGTCTGCCGGTTTAACCCAATTTTCTGTTCCCGGCCTGTCCAGTGAGTTTAATTGAATACACCCGGGTCTAATTTCCTGAATAGCCTCTCTCAGTTGCCTCAGTTCCACTTCCGTGTCGTTAAGGCCAGGGACAATAAATACCTCCAACCGGATATCTCCCTGGTACTGGTGACGGAAACGGGCAATCCCGGATATAACATCGCTGCATTTAATACTGGAATGAGGCCGGTTTATTTTTTTAAACGTATTCTCGGAAGCGGCGTCCAAAGAAGGGATAACCATATCGGCCCTTTTCAGCCGATCACTTACCTCACTGCAGCTCAAAAGCGTACCATTGGTTAAAACAGCAACTTTGTACCGGGGAAAGTTATCTTTAATGTAATTAATGACCTGTCCTATTTCACTGTATAATGTGGGTTCCCCGGAACCGGAAAAGGTAATATAGTCAAGTTGAGGATCTTTTCGCAAATATTCATCCAATTCTTTTAAAACTTCGTTAACCGGAACATACTCTTTTCGGCTAATAGTTAAATGCGTAGTTTTTCCACACTCACAATAAACGCAATCTAAACTACATGTTTTAAAGGGAACCAAATCGACCCCCAGGGATACGCCCAATCGCCTGGATGGAACTGGCCCAAACAAATAACGGGTTTCCATGTTGTATTCATCCTTTATCTATATCTAAGGGCTGTTTGCAGACAGTGATGGCCTATAGATGACCCCCGCGGGCGGCTCCATAGGCCATACACTGCCTTAAAGCCACAACAGCTTTAAAACCTCATTCCGTTTTCTACCAAATTTCTTTTAAGACTTTCTCATTAGGAAGCCACGCAACTGCGCACAGCCGGTTTTCCCTGATTGGCCTCGGAGGAAGTCGGGGAACTGTCTTTTTGCTTTGCGGCAGTCCCGGTTGGCGGTGCGAAGCGAACGGTGGCAATCTTGTTCTGAGTGAAAAAGTCAATGCCATCCTTTCCCTGAACTTTGTCGGTGCCTATCAATGAATCTTTAATTCCCCCAAAAGGAAGGTAAGGGTGCGGAGCGCAGATGCCCACATTTACACCAACCATGCCGACATCAGCATCCGCAATAAACCTCTCTGTATAATACTGGTTTTGAGTAAAAATGCATGCGCCGTTGCCAAACTCCTGACGGCGGATCAGTTCCAGTACGTCGTCGATGTCCTGGACACGCACCACGGATACCACCGGGCCGAAGATCTCCTCTTGGGCTATCCGCATGCAGGGAGTCACATCTGTCAGAATGGTTGGCCCCACATAGTATCCATTCGGATCGTCCACCCTTGGATTACGTCCGTCGAGAATCAGTTTCGCCCCTCCGGACACGCCGATCTCAATATATTTTTCGATCTTGGCCTTAGCCTCCGCCGAAATAACAGGTCCCATGTCGGTATCCGGATCCATTGCATTGCCTACCTTGACCTTCCTGGAGGCTTCCACCATTCTGGAGAGAAAATCATCATAGATTTCCGGAACCAGCGCCACGATAGAGCCTGCGAGACAGCGCTGACCGGCGGAGCCGTAGCAGGAATTTATGAAATTGGTGATGAAAATATCGGGGTCGGCGTCCTCCATTACCGCCAGGTAATTCTTGGCCCCGCCGAGAAGCATGGTGCGCTTGCCGCCCCGGCCGCAGCCCTCGGCAATGCTTTTGGCGGTCGGTGTTGAGCCCACCAGGCAGACACCCGCCATTTTGGGGTGCTGGTACCAGGATTCGGGCACACTGCGGTTGCCGTGAATGATGTTGACAACACCCTTGGGCAGACCCACCGCCTGGAATATTTCCCCCATCCGCTGCATAAAAAGAGGCGATTGCGTCGAGGGCTTGAACACGAAGGTGTTGCCCACGCCGATGGCGTATGGGATAAACCAACCGAACACCAGGGCGGGAAAGTTAAACGGGGCGACTCCCCCGAAAACACCCAGCGGCTGCTTGATCACCCTTCCGTTGATTGTACCGCTGATACCTTCCAATGTCTCACCCTGGATTAATGTGGGAATACCGCAGGCTGCTTCAAAGATTTCTATCACCCGCTGGACCTCGCCGCGCGCTTCACTGATATGCTTGGCCTGGTCCAGGGCAATGGCGTAGGCCAGGTCTTCCAACCGGTCAACCATTGCCTGGCGAATGTCAAAAAGATAACGAACCCGTTTGGGCAGCGACAGCTTTCTCCAGGCAGGGTAGGCGGCATATGCGGTTTCGATAGCCGCCTCGGATGCTTCCGGTGACGACATGGGGACCTCGCCAATGATTTCGCCGGTGGAGGGATTATAGAGCGGTTTGTATTGAACATTGGTTTCCTCTTGCCACTCTCCGTTGATAAAATTACGAATACGGGTGAATGTGCGTTCTTTATCCATGCTTATTTATCCTCCTTAACGAACTTTATATCCAGGCACTTGTAAAAAGAAAAGCTTGGCTAAACGCTTTTCCTCAGCGCCCTTGAAAACCACGAATGTATTTCCGGTATGCAAGCTGGGAATATCTCAAATCCGGCACTTTTCCAAGGCATATTTGACAGCCGTGACAATTCTATCAATCTCGTCCTTTTTGATTATGAGAGGAGGAGCCATTGTCAGCACATTGTTGTACCCTGAAATGCTTCTGTTCATCTTTCCTATCAGTACACCCTTTTCCTTGACAGCGGCGACTACTTTCCCTGCAAGCCCCTCGCTTACCGGTGCTTTGGTCTTTTTGTCCTCCACCAGCTCAATCCCTACGAACAGGCCTTTTCCCCGTACCTGGCCAACAAACGGCAAGCTTTCGAACTCTTTTAGGCCTTCCATAAGGTAGCTGCCCATTTTTTCACTGTTTTCACAGAGCTTGCTGTCTTCAATAATCTTTATGTTTTCCAGGGCTCCCGCGCAAGCCGCCGCGCAGCCTCCATAGGTGCTTATATCCCTGAAGTATGCCAGCGTGTCTCCCGGATCGTTAAGGAAGACTTTAAAAATATCGTTTGTGGCCATAGTCACCGAAAGAGGCATGTATGAACTGGCAATCCCCTTGGCGGTTGTAAGCATATCCGGTTTTACATCCCAGTGCTGGTGGCCGAACATCTTTCCTGTCCTGCCGAAGCCGTTCACAACCTCGTCCATAATAAGGAGGACATCATATTTCTTGCAGATCTCCTGGATCACATTGAAGTATTCATCTACCGGCACGATAATACCGCCGCCCGCCGTAATAGGCTCCAGAATAACGGACGCCACGGTGTCGGGCCCTTCAGCCAGAATTAATTTTTCCAGCGCCCGGGCACAGGCAATATCACAGCCGGGGTAAGTTTTGCCAAGGCTGCACCTGTAACAGTATACGGGGGGAATGCCGTAAAATCCCGGCAATAGGGGCTCATAGCCCATTATCCTTTCCGGCTGGCCGGTGGCGCTCATAGCGGCAAAGGTTGTTCCGTGATAGTCCCTTTCGCGATAAATGATTTTATATTTGTCTTTGCCTTTGAGGCGGTTATACTGTCTTGATATTTTAAATGCTTTTTCATTGGCCTCCGACCCGCTGTTTGAAATAAAAACCCTTTGCAGGTACGGCATTAGCTCGGTCAGTTTCTTGGCCATCAATATGCTCGGGGGATTTCCGGCCGACCCGGCATAATACGGCAGCTTTTTCAGTTGTCGGTGAATAGCATCGGAAACCCTATCCTCACCGTACCCAACATTAATACACCATACACCGCCGGATAATCCGTCCAGATATTCCCTGCCGTGGACGTCCTTTACCATGCAGCCTTTTCCTTCGACCATTATTGTAGGTTCAACGGCATCAAAAATTTTATGCTGTATGATGTGGTGCCACATGCATTCACGATCAAGCTTTACCAGCTGATCAGCATTCATGCTTATATCGGTCATTATTTCTACCCCCTCATATCTTTGAATTCAAGTTAAATAAGCCCGGACATTATCAGTTAAGCAACTGGTTTAAGGGAATATAATCAAATCCCAGGGCATCCGCGACCTCTTTGCAGGTTACCTTGCCGTTATATACGTTGACGCCTTTAAAGACGGCCTGATCATTCGTTATAGCGTCCTTATAGCCTATGGCGGCCAGCTTCAATACGTATGGCAGGGTGGCGTTTGTCAAGGCCAGCGTGGAGGTCCTGGCCAAAGCTCCCGGCATGTTGGCAACGCTGTAATGAACAACACCATGCTTGATGAAGGTGGGGTTGTCGTGTGTGGTTATCCTGTCGACAGACTCAACGCAACCGCCCTGATCTATGGCTACATCCACAATAACGGACCCCTCGTTCATCTGCATTACCATTTCTTCGGTGACCAGCTTCGGTGCTTTGGCGCCGGGCAATAAAACCGCCCCTATCAGCAGGTCCGATTTTGCGACGGCATCCATCAGGTTGTAGGAATTCGACATAAGGGTCTTAGCCCTGAATCCGAAAAGGGTATCCAGCTCTCTTAAACGATCCGGGTTCTTCTCAACTATGGTCACATCAGCGCCCAAACCAACAGCCATTACAGCCGCGTTGGCGCCTACCACACCGCCGCCCACCACGGTAACCCTGGCCGGAGGAACGCCGGGGACTCCTGAAAGAAGCACGCCCTTGCCGCCATATTGTTTAGCCAGGAAATGAGCTCCGACTTGGACTGACATTCTGCCGGCAATCTCACTCATGGGCGCCAGAAGAGGCAGGGAGCCATTGGGCATTTGAACAGTTTCATAGGCTATGCCAACTATTTTCTTTTCTAAAAGAACTCTCGTAAGCTCCTTCTCCGGAGCCAGGTGAAGGTAGGTAAAAAGAACCTGACCTTCTTTAAAAAGGGTATATTCCTGGGGAAGGGGCTCCTTCACCTTTACGATCATATCTGATCCATCAAACACTTCTTTGGCTGATTCTAAAATTTTTGCCCCCGCTTCAGCGTAGCTTTCATCACTGAAACCGGAGCCTGCCCCTGCCGATTTTTCCACCAATACTTTTTGCCCGTCCTGAATCAGCGCTGTTACACCGGCAGGCGTCAAGGCCACTCTGTTTTCATTATTTTTTATCTCCTTGGGAACGCCGACTATCATATCCAAATATCCTCCAATGCTATTAATTTTTTGTCCGGTCACAAAACAAAAACATGAACCAACCATTAACTTTCTGAGCAAAACACTCCTATATCTTCATTTAAGACCTCCTGTGCTTTTTGTATAATGTAAGCGCATCAATTTATTGATGCACTTACATTACCTAAAAAGAAAAAATCCTTTTGCATGTCAAGGTCAAAAGCTTATTTAAACTTTCCTCCTGATAGTATTGGGGGACAATTCGCCTAAAACCAGATAATCAAGCTCCTCTTTGGGTATTTGCTGGTACCTCTTGGCCATAGTCGCATAAAAAGCCAGTCCCATGGCCACCCATGCAGCCAGGGCTATCCATGCGGGGATTTCCAGAACAGCCGGTGACCCCGGTACCAGCAGCAATACAAGGAAGACTATAGAGAAAAGAGAGCCCAATACCGATACGATTTTTGCCTTTGAACCTCCCTCAAGGCCGGGATTCGACTTGTGCAAGACGTAGGGCGCCAGACAGGTATATAAATAACCTATGGCTGTTCCCACCGCGCACATATCCACAATCCAAATAATTGCCTGCCTCCCAAACCAGGGAGCTATCAATGAAATAACCAGTATAAACAGAATAGCTTTGTAAGGAGTTTTATACTTGGGATGTACGTCCGCAAAAAAGGACGGTATCACTTTGGACCTGGCCATACTGAAAAGCAGCCGGCTTGTGGCCATATAGAACCCGTTAATACCGGTGCAAATCGCCATTAAGACCGCAATCATCAAAAATAATAAGCCAAATGCGCCTAGAGTTTGATGCATGGCCTGTCCGGTGGCCCATACCGGTTTCCCCGCTATCAATTGCTGCCAGGGGGCTACCACGGCGGTAGAAAGGGAAACTGCCGCATACATCAGTCCGCCTATAATTATTGCTGTAACCATGAGCTTCAATGATTTGTCATGTGAGAAATTAAATTCTTCAGCCGATTGGGGAATGGTGTCAAACCCCACAAACAGGAATGGAGCTATGGCAAGCACCACTGCCACGCTGGCCAGAATCGATTTGCCCGGGGCAAAAAGCGGCTCCAGGTTGCTGAACGAACTTTCGGGGCTTAAGAAAGAGCCTGCAGTAATCAGCAAAACCGATCCGCACAACAAAGCCGACATTACTATCTGAATGGATCCAACTGCCTGCACACCACGGTAATTTAAAATACCAAATATAAGAATTCCGGCAGAAGCAAGCAAAATCTCTCCGAGGTATACATCCCACCCGGCAATTGAATACATGTAGCCATGGGTAAAAAATCCGGGAGCCACGTATCTTCCCAGCACAGCAAGGGCACTTCCGTTTGAGGGAATAAGACACAGATAACCAAGAGTTAAAAACCAGCCGCAAACAAAGGCGTGGTTCCGCCCGAAGGCCTCGTAGGCATAAGCAAACTCCCCTCCCGCCACTGGAAAGTTTTTAATCATAAAACCGTAGTTATAGGCAATTACAAGCATAAAAGCCGCACCTAATACAAAGGCAATAGCGGCGCCCATAGGCCCGGCCTTGGGAAGCCAGCTCCCGGGAAGAACAAAACAGCCGAAACCAATTATTGAACCAACTGCCAGGGCCCATACATGCATGGGTTTTAATGTCTTTTTCAGTTCCACCCTGTTTTCCATACACTTTCCTCCATTCATTATTTTTTGATGTTTAGGTCAAATCAAATCATTTGTTATGCGCCTCCTCCCTCCGAGCATCTTTTAATAGCCATGCCAAACATCAGTACTATATAAAAGCAATTCCTGTACCAACTTTTATGTGGACTAAAAAACGGAAGATGCCTCATAAACAAGGCATCTTCCGTTTTTTTATAGTGGCTCTATGAATGCTTTTTGGCATTAAGAGCATTTAAAGCCCTATTTTTATTTCATGCAATAACGCATTTTAAATGCATTGTTGCCTGGAGATTTTTACATGTCAAATATTATTTAAATAAATCCCATATTTTTTTGCTTTGCGAATTACTGTAGACTGGTTGACCTGCAAAACTTTTGCTACTTCGTAGCTGTTGCGGTACTGCTTTATGGCGAGAGAAATTATTTTTTTCTCCAGTTCCTGCACAGCCTGTTTTAGGGGCTGAATATTAACCACCGACTCCTGACCGGCCGACCGCCGCAGACTAGACGGCAAGTCATCCGGAATAATCGTGTCTCCCTCCACCATTACCAGCAAATGCTCTATCACCGTGCGCAATTCCCTGACATTACCCGGCCAATGATAGCAAGACATTATGTCGACGGTCCCCTTAGCAAACCGCTTAGCGGCCAATCCCATTTTTTCGTTAAGCTTCTTAATTAGATGGTTTACCAGCAGTGGAATGTCCTCTTTTCGTTCACGCAAAGGAGGAATAGATACAGGCAAAACCTTTAACCGATAGTATAGATCTTCCCTAAACATTTCTTTGGCTATCATTTCCTCAAGATTGCGGTTGGTAGCGGCAATAATTCGCAAATTCAATTTGACCGGTTGAATTCCCCCAATCCTGAAGATAGTATGTTCCTCCACGGCCTGTAAAAGCTTAACCTGTAATTGAAGAGGCAGTTCCGCAACCTCATCAAGAAAAATCGTTCCCCCCTGGGCCAGCTCAAACATACCCGGTTTTCCTTCGCGCCTGGCGCCGGTAAAAGAGCCTTTTTCGTAACCGAACAGCTCGGATTCAATCAAAGTCTCCGGAATCGCGCCGCAGTTCACCTTAATAAAGGGAGCATCTGCACGGAAACTGAGATTATGGATCATTTTTGCCACTACATCTTTACCTACTCCGGTTTCCCCCAGGATCAGGACGGTGGAATCCACTTTAGCCAGGCGCCGGACTGTTGAGATGACTTTCTGAACCGCCGCGCTATTACCCACAAATTCCCCGCCCAACTGGCGCTCTTCTTCCAGCCGGTCCAGTTCATCACGATATAGTCGCACCTGTTCTTTTGCATTTAACAATTCTGTATATGATTCCTGAAGAAGAGTTATATCGCGTACAGTTGCCACGGCACGCCATATCTCCCCCTGGTCGTTGAAAACCGGAATACTTGAAGTCAGGCAGCATTTACCCGACCAGTATTCGTCAAGACTGGTAACCGGTTTCCGATCCTGTATGGCCAGCCAATTCACAGAAACGGAAAACTTTCCCTCATCCCTGGGTTCCAGAACATGACGTCCCACAACTTCCCCCGCATCAATATTGGCTATATTCTCCAGGGCCTTGTTGACCCTTACAGTAACTCCTTGTCCATCGGTTATCCAAATACCATCATAAAGACAATCCAGGATGGCATCCAGTTCTTTTTTAAGCATAACCTCCGGTCTTTTTTGGATAATAACAATTGCCTGTTCAGGTAACCATTCCTTCCATTCAATGGACCATGCCTGCTCACCTTGCTGATATACTACCTCTGTCAAGGGCGGGCTATCCAACAGCTTTTTCAATATCATGGACATGTTGATATTCCCGGCCCCGTCGAGCAAAGACTTTCCTGCTAACTTCCCTGCACCAAAGCATAACAATTGTGCCGCGGGCAAATTGACATATTGAATCATCCATTGGGGGCGATGACAAATTATTATGCCAATTTTCAAATAATCAAGCACACAAGGAGATAATCCCACATCATTATCCTGGTTTACAGCGATTTCCATTCCAGCACACCCCCAAAGATAATAAACGAATAAAGAGGTTTTTCTGATAGTCTAAATTATAGCACGAAGAAAAGAAACAAAAAAACCAGTTTATCCCCTTTCATAGACACAGAAAACACAAAAGTAGCTTGTTGTTACAGCTTAGCCCTCCATAATTGGACATATCGTCTTAATAACTAACTAGTCCATAGAAATAACTTTCGCAGAAGGCTTAAAAAAATTTGACGGTTTTAAAAAATACTTCAATATATCCCAGCGTTCTCCATAAGTACAAATAATTTCTTCATCAGTCAACTCTAAATCAGTTGTAAAGGCCAGACATTTTCTTGAATCCGTGCCGGAACAGAATACCCCTTCGAGGCCTTGCCAATTTAAACAGTGGCATTTGCTAAAATCTCAGCTTTATCAAGTTTTTTAAGAAGTTCTTTATAAAGGGTGCCGAAAGTGTAATGAATCCTTTTTTGTTGATTTCACCACGCATAACACATGGAGACGATGTCCACGCACCTCGCGGATAACAGACGAAAAGGCAAACCAGCTGTGGAAAAGGAAATACCTTTCGTCTTGTTGAAATGGTTTTTTAGCAACTCTCTATTTTACAAGACGGGGATGCCTTTTGTTGTCCTCTTACACAAAATAGTCCCAATAAATACAATTATGCCAAGACTTTAGACTAATTTTTCAAGTGAGAAAGCTAAATTAAATATTATTTGGCACCGGGATACTGTTTTTTTTGGCTTCATTGATGTACTCTATGATAAGGCGGTTGCCCGTTATCAAACATATCATCACAAAAATTTTTTTCACACTTTCCCAAGGAGGTTTTTTTATGGGTATTTACAAAGCACTTACCATTGCCGGTTCGGACAGCAGCGGAGGCGCCGGCATACAGGCCGACCTGAAAACTTTTCAGGAGCGGGGCGTATACGGCATGACCGCTATTACCACCATAGTTGCCATGGATCCTCACCATAACTGGGCCCATAATGTTTTTCCGCAATCCGTGGAAATTGTTGAGGCGCAAATGGAAACTGTTTTATGCGGTATTGGCGTCGACGCTTTAAAAACAGGCATGCTGGGTTCCACCGGCATTATCGAGCTGGTCGCCAAAAAAATTGACCAATACCAATTGAAAACAATTGTGGTGGACCCTGTTATGGTCTGCAAAGGCGCCGACGAGGCATTACACCCGGAAACCAATGAGAGCCTGCGTGATTTGTTGGTTTCCAGGGCCCTGGTGGTCACCCCCAATTTATTTGAGGCGGCGCAGTTAAGCGGGCTTGCCCCCATTAAAACAATTGAGCAAATGAAGGAGGCCGCCGCAAAAATAAAATCCCTGGGAGCCCAATATGTATTAATTAAAGGCGGGGCCAAACTGGAACATGATAAGGCCGTTGATATTTTATACGATGGCAATTCCTTTGAATTTTTGGAGTCGGATAGAATTGACACCACCTATACCCATGGCGCGGGCTGTACCTATTCAGCGGCAATAACCGCCGAGCTGGCTAAAGGAAAAACCGTGAAAGAGGCTCTCCAAACAGCCAAGGCTTTTATAACCGAAGCCATTAGAAATTCCTTTCCCTTAAATAAGTACGTGGGCCCCACCAATCACGCCGCCTACGGCAAATGCCGCCGTTAGGCGCACGGAAAAGGAACACGTTTCTTTTTGATGTCCCGATGTACAAAAGGGACTGTAAATATTAAAAGGTCCCCGCGGCATGGCCGGCGGGGCGCACAATGAAAGAGGACACATTACAAAATGTGTCCTCAAAATTTATTCCGGCGACGACCTACTCTCCCAGGGGTTAACCCCAAGTACCATCGGCGCTGAAGGGCTTAACTACCGTGTTCGGGA